>NZ_JALXOZ010000002.1 GCF_025147465.1 Dermabacter sp. p3-SID358 | reverse complement strand
TTGGAGCGGATGACGGGAATCGAACCCGCGCTGTCAGCTTGGGAAGCTGAAGTTCTACCATTGAACTACATCCGCGAATGTGCCTCACCAGTGTAGCCGTCTGTTAGTGCACCTCCAAACTCATGTGGGGGAGAAGACCTCACGTTAAGATAGATGCGTGCTTCTCAGTGATCGTGATATTCGCGCGGAAATCGAGGCGGGCCGCATCGGCATCGCCCCCTTCGGCGACGAATTTATTCAGCCCGCTTCGGTGGATGTGCGCATCGACCGCTTCTTTCGGCTTTTCGACAATCACAAGTACGCGATGATCGACCCCGCGAAGGAACAGGCCGAGCTGACGCGCCTCGTCGAGGTCGATCCGGACCAGCCCTACGTGCTGCACCCTGGCGAATTCGTGCTCGCTTCGACCTATGAGACCGTGAGCCTCCCGGATGACATCGCCGCGCGCCTTGAGGGCAAGTCGAGCCTCGGCCGCCTCGGGCTTCTCACGCACTCGACGGCGGGCTTCATCGACCCGGGTTTCGAAGGGCACATCACTCTCGAACTTTCGAATATGGCAACCCTCCCCGTGGCGCTGTGGCCAGGTATGAAGATCGGCCAGCTGTGCTTCTTCCGGCTCAGCAGCTCGGCGGAAAAACCGTATGGTGCGGAAGGGAACCTTAATAGGTACCGGGGCCAAAGGGGTCCGACGGCATCTCGCTCGTACATGAACTTTCATCGCACGCAAATCCCCGCGACACCAATGGAGGATGCCCAGTGACGCACACCCTTGTTCTCGACCAAAGCTACGGCCTTGATGATCTCTTCGCGCTCGCTCTCAATCGTTACCCGCTTGCGCGCAAAAAGAAGAAAACGATTCGCGTGAGCGACACGACCACGCTCGTGTGGCACCCCTCGAAAAACGAGGCGAGCATCGAGGTCCCCATGCATCGCGAGAGCGGGCCCGCTGAAATTCCCGATGGCTACGGATTCGATTCTGCTTTTCCGAATGGCGTGCCGGCAGGGGAGGAGCGCGAGATTCTCGAATTCGCGCTCAACGCCGTTCGTCGCCTCGGCGGCAAGCTTGTGACCGATACGGGCCACGAGCTTTCCCCGCATCAGTTCATGCAGCCCGGCCTCAAGGTCGTTGCAGGCTACGAGCTTGCGCCCAAGGACCTACTCGAAATCGTCCACACGATCGTGAAGGAAGCGGAGATTGTGGGCGAGCCCCAAGGGTTCCCGTATGAACTCTCGGCGCCGATTTTTGCGCACGCCGATCTCGTGGTGGAAGCATCGACGCTTGAGGAAGACATCCCCGCGATCGAGCACGTCGAATGGGTCAAGGAAGGTGCAGCCCTCTACACGGTCGTGTATCGACCGGACGATCTCTCGACTCTCGTGAGCGAGAAGCCCGAGCCGTCGCAAGTGCGTGAATGGCGCGAAGCATACCTCGGTTGTAGCGCCGTGGCGCGCGCGATCTGGGATGAAACTGGAGGGTTCATTCTTGATCACGAGAACTACCTCGTGGAGCCGAACGAGCTGTTCTAACGCGGCGCGCGGCTCGTCCCAATGAATGGGACGTGCGCGGTAATTCGTTGCTGTTTTGATAGGGTTAAGCGTCCCCGCACCGCAACTACGAGGACGGAAACTCCCGCATGATCATTGCCATCGCTGCGCATTTTGCGATGGCACTTCTTGTGCCCTTCCTCGTGAAATGGTGGCGCCAGAAAGCCTTCGTGCTCATTGCCCTCGTTCCCGCGCTTACCGCGGCCTCTCTTCTCTCGCACTCGCCGGCGGCACTGGCTGACACTCCCGTCGTAGAGTCCATTCCGTGGATCCCGCAATTCGGTATCACGCTGAGCTTTATGCTCGACCCCCTGTCGTGGCTGTTCGTGCTCATCGTTTCGGGCATCGGCACCGTGATCATGCTGTACTGCTCGCGGTACTTCAAAGAAACCGAGCCCTCACTCGCGCGCTTCGCGGGTGTGTTCACGGCGTTCGCAGGGGCCATGCTCGGCCTTGTGCTTGCCGACGACGCGATGATGCTGTTCGTGTTCTGGGAGCTTACGACCGTGTTCTCCTACCTGCTTATCGGCCATTACGTCACGAAGCAGGCCTCACGCCGCGCCGCGATTAACGCGCTCATCTCGACGACCGCGGGTGGCCTCGCTCTCATGGTCGGGCTCATCATGCTTGGAGTTGAAGCGGGAAGCATGCGGATCTCCGAGATCCTCGCTTCGCCCGCCTTTGCCGCGGTTTCGCCATACCTCGTTGTCGCGCTCGTTCTCGTGCTTATCGGTGCCGCGACAAAGTCAGCGCTCGCGCCGGGGCATTTTTGGCTGCCCGGTGCAATGGCCGCGCCCACTCCGGTTTCGGCGTACTTGCACGCCGCGGCCATGGTGAAGGGCGGCATCTACGTGCTTTTGAGGTTCGCCCCGCTCCTGGCAACCGTCGGACCTCTCACGATTGTCGTTTCCGCCGTGGGAGCCGTGACCATGCTCCTTGGCGGGTGGCGCGCACTCAGGCAAACCGACATCAAGCTCCTGCTTGCGTACGGAACAGTGTCCCAGCTCGGTTTCATGGCGGCGATTGCCGGAATCGCGACTCCCGAAGCGGTCTTCGCCGGCGCCATGCTCACCCTTGCCCATGCACTCTTCAAGGCGCCGCTCTTCATGAGCGTGGGCATCATCGATAAGTGCTACGGCACGCGTGACCTGCGTGAACTTCACGGCGTGTTCAAGGACCTTCCGATCGTTGGCGTCGTCGCCCTCGTGAGTGCCGCATCCATGGCGGCCTTTCCGCCACTCTTCGGGTTCGTCGCCAAGGAAGCCGTGTTCTACACCTTCGCCGAGGGGGAGCCGTGGGGTCTTGGGATCCTCGCGGCAACCGTCGCGGGATCCGTGCTCACCGTCGCCTACTCGTGCCGTTTCTTCTTCCACGTGTTCCCCGGCGCGAAGGGCGTCAAACACAAGCAGCCCACGCTGCGCTTCCAGCTCATTCCCGCAATTGTGGCGGCCGCGAGCCTCGCCGCGGTCGTTCTCGCGCCCCAGCTTGAAGTGCTCGCGACCCTCATTGCGGGAGGGTCGAGCGCCACGGTGGGAGAGCTCGGCCACCTCGCCGTCATCCCCGATCACGTATCGCTTCCGCTCCTGTGCTCGCTCGCGGCGCTCCTCTTTGGAGCGTTGCTTGCCTTCGTGCACGCGCCGTTTGAACGCTTCCAGAAAGCGGTGAGCCCGCAGCGCACTGCCCTCGGGCGCTGGTGCGATGCCGAAAGGCTTTTCCGCGCCTCGATGCGCGAGGCCGATTCGCTCGCCGTGCGCACGACCGCCCTCTTCCAGCGAGGCTCGCTCCCCGTTCACCTCGGCACGATCTTCCTTGTGTTCGTCGTGATGCTCGCGGGCGGCATCGCCTTCACCGGGAAGGCCCCCGATAATCTCGTGCTGTTCGCACACCCGGCCGAAATCGCCGTGGTGGGCTTTGCAGCTCTCGCCGCGCTCGGTGCCGCGCGCGCACGCCGCAGGCTCAGGGCGGCACTGTTGATCTCCGGCACGGGCTTCGGCGTCGCACTCCTGTTCATGACGTACGGCGCGCCCGATGTCGCCGCGACGCAGCTTTTCGTCGAGTCGATGATGACCGTCGTTCTCGTGCTGGTGCTTCGGCGCCTCCCCGCGCACTTCTCGATCCGACCGCGGCGTTTCGATCAGGTCACGCGCTGGTCGATCGCGATTCTCGCGGCCGTCGTGATCGTGACCGTTTTTGCGTACGCCGCGGGCGCGCGCATCACCGCGCCAATCGGCCCCGAACTCATCGTGGCGGGCTACGAGATTGGCAAGGGCCACAACGCCGTCAACGTCGCGCTCGTGGATGCGCGCGTGTGGGACACGATGGGCGAGATCGCCGTGGTCCTCGTCGTCGCCTCCGGCATTGCCTCCCTCATCTTCGTGCAAAAGCGCGAGCAACAGATTGTGCGCGTGGGAGATCTCGAAGAAGACCTTTCGATTTGGCGAAGGACCTCCGACGCTTCCATCCCCGAGAACACCCTGCGGTTCCACGATGAAGCCGAGGACCTCGAGGGCAATCGCGGCGCTACGTGGCTGCTCGCGAGTCGCACCCTCGCGCCCGAGCGGCGCATGGTCGTCCTCGAAGTGATCACGCGCCTCACGTTCCCCATGCTCATGGTGCTCAGCATCTACCTGCTGTTCGCGGGCCACAACCTTCCCGGTGGTGGTTTCGCCGGTGGCCTCGTCGCGGGTCTCGCGATCACCCTGCGCTACCTGGCGGGTGGTCGATACGAGCTCAACGAGGCCGCTCCCGTGCAGGCCGGGGCGCTCCTCGGCGTAGGAATGGTGCTCGCGCTCTTCACGGGTCTCACGCCGCTCCTCCTCGGCGGAACCGTGTTCCAAAGCTACGTGTGGATCGGGCACCTGCCCGTTCTCGGCGAAATCGAACTCGCGAGCGCACTCGTGTTCGACATCGGCGTGTACCTCATCGTCGTGGGTCTCGCCCTCGACGTTCTGCGCACGCTCGGCGAGCAGATCGACAGGCACCAGGAGGCTGAGCTCGATGCACGTTAGCCTCCTCATTCTGCTCCTCGCCGCGGTGCTCATCGCGAGCGGCATCTACATGCTTCTCGAGCGCACGCTCTCGCGCATCATCATGGGCGCGGTCCTCGCGGGTAACGGCATCAACCTGCTGTTCCTCCTCGCGATCGGCACTCCCGGAACGCCACCGTTCGAAGGTGAAGGCGCGGTCGACAACATGAGCGACCCCCTTCCCATGGCAATGGTGCTCACCGCGATCGTCATCTCGCTCGCCCTCACGGGCTTCGGAATGGCGCTCTCCTATCGCTCGTGGCAGCTGTTTGGCCACGACGAGGTCCCCGACGACGTCGAGGACCTTCGCGTCGCCGATCGCTCGCGCCGGCTCGTGGAGCGGCACCGCAACGAAGTCATCGAAAAGGTGGGCTTCGAGGCCGACGAGCAGCGCAAGGAGCGCGAACAGGCGCGCATGGAAGAAGAAGCCGAGAAGGCCCGCGCGAATGCGAACGACGACCAGAGCGACGACATTTCCGACGACTTCACCTCCGACGAGGACGTTGAGCAGAGCCTGACCGAAAGCGACCCTGACGAGGAGGAGACCCCGTGAGCCCCGAGATCCTCCTCGCCGCCCCCGTGATGCTTCCACTTCTCGGGGCTGCCTTTGCGCTCCTCACGCGTCACCGCACCCACCTCCAGCTCGCCGTGTCGATCGGCACGCTCAGCGTGAATCTCGTGATTGCGGCGCTGCTCATGTACTGGATCAACGAGAACAACATCCTCGTGCTCCAGATTGGCAAATGGACGCCCACCCTCGGCATCGTGCTCGTCGCCGACCGGCTCACGGGCCTCATGCTTTTCGTGTCCTCGTTCGTGACGCTCGCCGTGCTCGTGTACGCAAGTGCGCAGACGATCTCCGAACACATCGAATCCACGCCGATTGCGATCTTCCACCCCTCGTACCTCCTGCTCGTTGCGGGCGTCTCGAACGCGTTCCTCGCTGGGGATTTGTTCAACATGTACGTGGGCTTCGAGATTCTCCTCGCCGCCTCGTTCGTGCTGCTCACGCTCGGCGGGTCCGCAAGCAGGGTTCGTGCCGCGACGACCTACGTGATCGTGTCGATGGTGAGCTCAATGCTGTTCCTTGTGGGAATCGCGAGTTGCTACGCAGCCGTCGGAACCGTGAACCTTGCCGAGATTGCCGTGCGCATGGACCACGTTGACCACCACGTGCGCCTTCTGATCGAGTTCGTGCTGCTCATCGCGTTCGGCCTGAAGGCGGCCATCTTCCCGCTTTCCGCGTGGCTGCCCGACTCCTATCCCACCGCGCCCGCGCCCGTGACCGCGGTGTTCGCGGGACTTCTCACGAAGGTCGGGATTTACGCGATCATTCGTCTCGAGACTCTCTTGTTCCCGGAATCCGAGATCTCGATCGTGCTGCTTGTCGCAGCCGGATTCAGCCTCGTGATCGGTATTCTCGGGGCGATCGCGCAGACGGACCTCAAGCGCGTGCTGTCCTTTACGCTCGTGAGCCACATGGGCTACATGATGTTCGGTATTGGCATTTCCTCGCAGATTTCGATGACGGCGACCGTGTTCTACGTGGCCCACCACATTACGGTGCAGACCACGCTCTTCCTCACGGCCGGCCTCATCGAGCACGTCGGTGGCACCACGAACCTCGCGAAGCTCGGCGGACTCGCGAAAGCTGCGCCGTGGCTCGCGATCCTCTTCTTCATTCCCGCAATGAACCTCGCCGGCGTGCCGCCCATGAGCGGCTTCATCGGCAAGGTGGGGCTTGTGATTGGCGGTATCCACAGCGGTGGCGTGCTCGCCTGGATCCTCGTGGCGTTGAGCGTTCTCACGTCGCTTCTCACGATGCACGCGATTGCGAAGGTGTGGAACCGCGCGTTCTGGCAGGAGACGCCCGAACAGATCGCGAAGAATAAACCGGCGACTCCGCTGCTCATGAGCGGATCGACCGCGATTCTTGTGGCGTTCTCGCTCGCTCTTACGGTCTTCGCGGGCCCGCTCATCGGCTATAGCGAAGGGGCGGCCTCCTCACTTCTCGAGCGCGCACCCTACGTGAATGCCGTGCTCGGCGATGACGCCGCAGATCGCCTTGTGTTCAACATCGATCACGGTGGCGGAGGGCAGGTGACGCCCGAATGACACGTTTCGCACATCGCTTACGCGACCTCCCCTCCCACATCCTCGGCATCATTGGGGGTGCTCTCGCGTGGTGCCTCCTCTGGGGCGAATTCAGCGTGCTGAGCATCCTCGGCGGGCTCCTTCTCGGTGCCGCGGTCTACGTCATGTTCCCCGCGCCCCCGCTCAGCCGTGAGGTCACGCTTCGCCCCGTGAGTGCCCTCGTGTTTCTCGTCGTCTTCGCGAAGGACCTCGTCGCGGGAAGCATCCAAGTTGCCCGCTACGCCCTGCGTCCCTCTGGGAGTCCCGGTTCGAGCGTGATTGCCGTCCAATTACGTTCGCGAAGCGACCTGTTCCTCTCCTTCACGGGTATCCTCGCGACCCTTATCCCCGGCTCTGTCGTGGTTGAGGCGCAGCGCGCCACCGGAACCCTCTTCTTTCACGCGATTGGCGTGACCACAAAAAAGCAAATCGAGGCGCAGCGCGCGAGCATTCTGCGGCAGGAAAAGCGGCTTTTGCGGGCATTTGCCTCACGCGACATCCTTGAAAGCGCCGGGTACAGCGCAAAAAGGGGGCGTGGCTGATGTTTGACGCGATTCTTCTTGGCGCGGCGATCGCGCTGGGCCTCATTTCTCTTCCGATCGTGTACCGCATGATCGTGGGCCCCACGATCATCGACCGTGCCGTTGCGCTTGACATGCTCGTCGTTCAAGCCGTCATGGGGCTCGCCCTTTATGCGGCATGGACTGGCACGAGCTTCGCGATCATCCCGGCGCTTGCCCTCACCGCGACCGCCTTCATCGGCACGCTCGCGCTCGCAAGGTTCGTTGCCCGTGCCGACGTGCCCGAACGGAAAGGCGGTGAGGAGTGAACATTCCGGAGATCATCGGCTCGACCCTCATAATCCTCGGCGTGATCATCGCGGCGATTGCCGTCGTGGGTCTCATCCGCTTCAATGACGTTCTCTCGCGCATGCACGCTGCATCGAAGCCGCAAACGCTCGGGCTCGTCCTCGTGCTCGCTGGCGCTGGGATTGCCTCGAGGTCGTGGGCGCTCGCGGGCATGCTTGCACTTGTGCTCTTCGCGCAATTCCTCACGATGACGGCCTCGAGCGCGATGCTTGGCCGTGCGGCGTTCCGCCGTGGCTTCCTGCTCGGAAGTGATTACGCGTTCGATGAACTCACGCCGCGCCTGTCCATTGGAGGCGAAGGCGATGACGACGATGATGGCTTCATCGATCCGGAGGCGGGGGCGCACCCCGATACCGAGAGCGAAGAGGCCCTGCCCACGAACGTCCTCACGCACACGATGGGGCTTGAGCTCGCCGACCTCAAGGAACATTTCGACGAGGACGAGCTCGAAGAAAGCGAAGATTCGCGCTCAGAAACGGGGGAGTCCCACAGCCGGGAGTGAGCGATGTTCCGACGCTTGCCGGTTAACGAAGGAGCGCGGGTGGCACGGATGCCACCCACGCTCCTTGCTTAATGCGGAGAATGGAACTCTTAGAAGAGGCCGATCGCGTTGCCGTCCTCATCGACGCCCATGCGAAGCGCCGCGGGTTCCTTCGGGAGGCCCGGCATGGTCATGACCGACCCAGTGAGGGCGACGACGAACCCTGCACCGAGGCGGGGGATGAGGTCGCGAACGTGGAGCACGTGGCCCTCGGGCGCGCCGAGTTTCGTCGGGTCGTCGCTGAACGAGTATTGGGTCTTCGCCATGCACACGGGGAGCTTGTCCCAGCCGTTCTTCTTGAGTCGACGAAGCGCCGCGGGGGCGCTGTCAACGTACTGGACCTCGGATGCGCCGTAGACCTCCTTGGCGATGGTCTCGATAGCGTTCTCGACGCCGTCTTCAGGCTCGTAGAGGTGGTGGAAGTCGCCGGCCTCATCGATCGCGGCGAGCACCTGATCGGCGAGGTCGAGGGCGCCCTCGCCGCCCTTCGCCCACACTTCGGAGAGCGCGGCCTTGTAGCCGTTCTCCTTCGCCCAGTCGAGAACGGCCTTGAGCTCGGTCTCGGTGTCGGACGGGAAGCGGTTGAGGGCGATCACGGGCTCGAGGCCAAACTTGCGAATGTTCTCGAGGTGCTTGCGCAGGTTCGCGGTGCCCTCGAGAGCCGCGTCGACGTTCTCGGTCTCGAGCTCGTCTTTCTTGACGCCGCCATGCATCTTGAGGGCGCGCACAGTCGCGACGAGCACGACCGCGTCGGGCGAGAAACCGCCGAAGCGCGACTTGATGTCGAGGAACTTTTCGCCGCCGAGATCCGAACCGAAGCCGGCTTCGGTCACGGCGATTTCACCGAGCTCGCGCGCGAGGTTGGTCGCGATGATCGAGTTGCAGCCGTGAGCGATGTTCGCGAACGGGCCGCCGTGCACGAGGGCGGGGGTGCCGCCGAGGGTCTGCACGAGATTCGGGTTGAGGGCGTCCTTGAGGAGCATCGTGATGGCGCCTTCGACTTTGAGATCGGCGACGGTCACGGGCTTGCGATCAAACGTGTAACCCACGACGATGCTCGCGATGCGCTTCTGGAGGTCCTTGAGGTCGGTCGCGAGGCAGAGGATCGCCATGATCTCCGAAGCCACAACGATGTCAAAGCCGTCTTCGCGCGGCATGCCCTGTGCCGGGCCGCCGAGGCCCACGACGATCGAGCGAAGCTCGCGGTCGTTGACGTCGAGAACGCGCTTCCACTGGATGCGGCGCGGATCGATGTTCAGCGGGTTACCCTGCTGGATCGAGTTGTCGATGAGTGCCGCGAGGGTGTTGTTCGCGATCTGGATTGCGTGGAAGTCGCCCGTGAAATGGAGGTTGATGTCTTCCATGGGGACGACCTGGGCGTAGCCACCGCCGGTCGCGCCGCCCTTAACGCCCATGACCGGGCCGAGCGAGGGCTCGCGGAGCGCCACGACGGTTTTCTTGCCCTTGAGGGAAAACGCGTCGGAGAGGCCGACAGTCGTCGTCGACTTACCCTCGCCGGCGGGGGTCGGCGAGAGAGCCGAGACGAGCACGAGCTTCGCCTTCGGCTTGTCGCTGCTCTGGTCGATCTTCTTCATGTCGACCTTGGCCTTGGTCCAGCCGTAGGGGATGAGGGCCTCGTTCGGAATTCCGGCGGCCTCGGCGATCTCGGTGATCGGCTTGAGAGTGTGGGCCTGAGCGATCTTGAGATCAGGGTTTTCGGATGCCATGGGGCAAATCTCCTTTGATTCTTCTCGGTTGCTGCGGGGCGTTCGTCCCTCACTGTGACCTAGCAAACGTGAAATTCTCTGAGCGTGCCAGCGCTTTGCCGCCTCGCGCGGCATCCCCGCTCCCTCCTGTGACCGAAATTCCGGAAATCTGGTGACTGTGCAGGGGAGGCGTAGGCTCGCACCATGACTACCTCTCTTCCTGGCGGCGCCGTTCACGAGTTGCCCGTCGATCTCGCCGGGGCCCTCGAATCCGATCAGGTTGCACGAGAGGCCTGGCTCGACATCACAGCCCTTGCGCGCAACGAATTCATCTGCTGGGTTGAGGACGCAAAAAAACCCGAGACGAGGGCGCGCCGCATTCGCCGCACGTGCGAAGAATTGAACGAGGGTAAGCGGCGCCCGTGCTGCTGGCCCGGATGTGCCCACCGCGAGCGGAACGGGAGGCGTAGGTGCATACAAAAATCCCCCGCCCGGGGCGACTCGGCGGGGGATTGCTGTGGCTCCGACGGGCGTCGATCCCGTGACCTCTCGATTTTCAGTCGAACGCTCTACCAACTGAGCTACAGAGCCTGAAGTTCCAGAAGGAACAGCGAACAGCCTACCAGTGCCCGTGAGTGCGCGCGAAATCAATGTCGGTGGGGGAGAGGTAAGACACGTTCACTCGAGCGCCGGCGAGGGTAAGCCAGGCCGTCGTGTTGGGGCGGTGTCGGGGTATGGAAAAACCCCCTCAATTTTCGAGGGGGTTTGTCGCATTTGCGACCCTGACCGGGCTTGAACCGGCGACCTCCGCCGTGACAGGGCGGCACTCTAACCAACTGAGCTACAGGGCCTTTTTCGTCGTGCTCTCGCTTTGACTCGAATTACTCTACACAGCCTTCCGCCCGAATGCCACCTGAAAGCGGAGAGGCTCGTCACACCCGCGATTCTGCTGGTCTTCGGCGGCTTGGCACAATAGGCGGGGTGAGTGCCAGCGTGTAGTTCGAGACGTGGATATCCTCGAAATGGAGCGCGCGAGGGTGGGACGTGTCACTCTCGAATTGTCCTCGCCGGTTGCTGAACGGCCAGTAGTCTGTGGAGTGCAGATCGATGGTGGCATTCTCTCGATTCATCGGGCTGTGAAAGGATCATGGACTGCAGCTTTTTGCGTGGCTGCAACTGAAGGCGAGCGATTTCGGTGAACACTTGGCGGTCCCGCCCTCCGATGGGTCCTTACTCCGATCCAAAGCAGGAGCGGATTGAAACCTCCAACGGTAAGTTATGGCTGCGCCGAGGAGCGCTGTTGATCATGGCGATGCTGTTGGTTTGGAGTATTTGGTCATCTTTGGGGGTCGGAGACCTCGTTGCAACGACGACAGCGAAAAGCCACGATGACGCCCAACTCATCCTCGACGAAGCGATAGAAGGCTCTGTTCTCGGGTTCCTCCTGCCCGTGGATGTTTCATTGCTTTTATGTGTTCTCGCCGCGGTTATCGTGCAAGCTGTCATCCTTTTTGCCCTTCCGCGCCGTCGTCTAATCACTGGTCTCAGCCTCACCGCTTTCGGGGGCATTCTGCTTACGTTCGGGTTGTCATTCTTGAAAGTGTCGACTTTCGTGCCGCTTTTCATTTCGGGTACAGGGGTGCTGTTCCACGACCTGGATCAGCGGCAGATGCAGGAAAGTGATGTTGAGGTGTTGGCCTCCGAGGTTTGGGATCAGACGACTAGCCCTCAGATTGCGCGACTCCAGATTCGTAACTCGTCAGGGGTTCCTTGGCAGTCTGCAGAGTTCGAAGTTGACTTCGTCGATGCTGACGGAAATTCATGTGAGACGCTTCCGGTTGAAGTCGAATATTTGGCTCCAGGACAGGACACGAGCATCGTCATGGAGCGACACGAGTACAGCGAATGCATCGATGCGACCCTCAGGGTGCAAGGGCTTCATTACGATCTCGATTCACGTTCTGAGATAGCACAGGAAGACTACGTGCGATCACCACTTGTGTCGGCTATTGATCCACGCCCCAGGGTGGAGTCGATCGTTGACGGAGCGCCCGCACTGGCACCGGCCGCAGATGAAGGGCTTGCCGAGACAGTTGAGGTTGAGGATTTTGTAACCGATGTGAAGATCTACCGTCTTCCTGATTTTTCCTCGCGTTACAACTACGGCATCACTGGGGTGGCTGGGTCTGAAGTCTCGAGACTGAAATTCCTCATGGTTCTTGCCGATGGGACGGTCGAGTCGGTGCAGGCCGAGGATCCTGTCGACGGGATCTTCCAAACCGGTGAAATCTCGCAGGATGAACCACCAAGGGAGTGGATTCTCTGGGAGGTAGACGGTGTAGAGGTAGGTCCGACTATTGCTGGAACGCGTGGAGCTTACGATGAATCAACTGCGGAGGCATGGGCTTCCCCCGGCTTTAAAGGAGATAGCGACGCCCAATCTGGAGCGACTGGAGATCAGTCCGCGGAATCGATCTTCTCCGAGGTGAAGATTGTCGAGGATCCCTTCGGCCCATCGTATGCGAACATCACAGTAGAGGGTAAGGTCTCTGATGAATCTGTAACCTCTGTCAGCTTCGTGCTCTATACGGAGGACGGTGAGGCTCTTGATAATGTGCTGACTGCTCGTGTTTATGAGGGCGGGAAATTTAAAGCGCACCACCACAGTCCCGTGGAGTTGGGGCGTTATAAGAAATGGGTTCTGGTGAGCGTCAATGGCGGACCGGTACCCAAGGGGGTTCCCGACACCAAAGGATGATTGCTCTCATGCTCCTGGAAAGAGGGGGCAGCTTCAGGTGGCCGTACTAGTGTTGATGCTGAGAGGCTCGTCACACCCGCGATTCTGCTGGTCTTCGGCGGCTTGGCACAATGGGTCAGGTGAGCAGCAAAGCGCAGTCCGACGGTACCCCCGCCACTTTCGATCTCGAGGTGATCGGGACGAGCCTCGCCTTCGCTGACGTGGCACCGCACCTCGCACAGGCGCTCGCTTCACCCGGTGCGAGCGCGGTCGTACAGGCCCCTCCGGGGTCTGGCAAAACGACGCTCGTCCCGCCGATCGTCGCGAACGCACTCGCGGGTGAGCCTGGCGCGGGCCGCGTCATCGTGACGCAGCCGAGGCGCGTGGCCGCCCGTGCGGGCGCCTCAAGGCTTCGATCTCTCGCCGCCGAATCGTCTCCGGCACTCGCGAAGCGTGTGGCATATACGGTGCGCGGCGACTCGACACTCACACCAGACACCCTCGTGGAACTCGTGACGCCCGGCGTGCTCGTGCGCCGGCTCCTCGCCGACCCCGAACTTTCGGGCGTCTCGGCGATCGTGCTCGATGAAGTGCACGAGCGCTCCCTCGATTCCGATCTTGCTCTCGCCTTCGCGCTCGACGTGCGCGATCTTCGCGGAGACCTCAGGCTTCTTGCGCTCTCGGCGACCCTTGACGCGAAAAGATTCGCGGGGCTCCTCGGCGAAGGAGTCGACGAGCCGGTGCCGGTGATCGATTCGCCCACGGCGCTCTTCCCCGTCGAGACGCGACGTGCGCCCTTTGCCGCGCGGATGAATGAGCGCGGGGTCACGCGCGACTTTCTCGCACACGCGGCGCGAGTTGCGGTCGAGGCGCTCGGCGAAGAAGGAGAGCTCGCCGATTCCGACGTCCTCATCTTCCTGCCCGGCGCGTGGGAGGTCGAGAAGGCGGCATCGGCGGCGCGTGAGCTCCTCGCCGGCCGCGGTATGCGCGCCGACGTGTGCGAGCTTCACGGCCGTATCGACGCGCGTGAACAGGACCGCATCGTGCGCGGGCGCAACGAGGGCGAGCCCAGACGCCTCATATTTTCGACGAACCTCGCGGAATCCTCTCTCACGGTTCCGGGCGTACGCATCGTCGTCGATTCGGGATTGAGTCGCGAACTACGCCGCGATACCGCAAGGAAAATGAGTGGCCTCGTGACCGTGACCGCCTCGCGCGCGAGCATGACCCAGCGCGCCGGCCGAGCGGGCCGCCTCGGCCCGGGTCTCGCGATTCGTCTCTTCGATGACCTCGCTTACGCCGGTGCGCGAGACTTCACCCTCCCCGAGATCGCGAGCGCCGACCTCACGGATGCGGCCCTCCTCATGGCTGCGTGGGGCACCCCGGGCGGTGCGGGCCTTCGACTCCCGGATGCGCCACCCGCACAGGCACTTTCTGACGCGCACGAAAGCCTCGCCGCACTCGGCGCCCTCGATAGCGAAGGGGCGATCACACCGCTCGGCCGCACGCTTGCTTCCATCCCCACCGATCCGCGGCTCGCCCGCGCGCTGCTCACTTCCGCACCTATCGTGGGTTCCGACGCCGCCTCGCGCACCGTCGCCGCTCTCTCCCTCGAGGCGCCACTCCCGCTCGACGGACATCTCGTGGCAGGTCCGCGTGCACAGCGCGACCGCCTCCACAAAGAAGCCCACCGCTTCGCCCGCCTCGCACGCCGCCACGCGGAACGCACCCCCAAGCTCACACGAGCGATCGAGCCGCCGAACGACCCCGCTCACGAGGTTGGCATAGTCGTTGCCCTTGCCTACCCCGAACGCCTCGCGCGCGAAGTGGAGCCAGGAATCTACGAAAGCGCGAGCGGCACACGCGCCGGCACGAGCGACACCGCACTCGGAGAGTGGATCGCGATCGCAGAGGTGCAGCGCTCGAACGCCAAGGCCGCGCGCGGTACGGGCGCCATCATCCGCCAGGCGGCGCCCCTCACAGAGGACGAAGCCCTCGCGTGCGCGGGGCCGCTCGTGCGCGAAAACATCGAGATCGACTTCGGTGAAAACGGCGCTAAAGCACGGCGCATCAAAACCGTTGGAAGCATCGTGCTCTCCTCAACCCCCACCAAAGTCGAAGGCCCCGGAGTGCGTGAGGCCGTCCTCGCCGGCATCCGCCGCGCAGGACTCGATCTCTTCACGTGGAGCGCGAGCGCCGCGAACCTCCGCGCGCGCCTCGCCCTCCTCCACCGCGAACTCGGTGATCCCTGGCCTGACGTGAGCGACGCGGCGCTACTGTCACGCCTCGAAGAACTCGCGGGTCCCGAAATCGACGCGCTCGCCGGCATCGGCAGAAAAAACCCGCTTCCCCCCTCAAAAATCGACATGCGCCCAATCCTCGAGCGCGCCTTCCCGTGGCCCGAAGCCGCGCGACTCGAAGAACTCACGCCCGAGAGAATCCAGGTGCCGTCGGACTCCAAAATTCGCCTTGACTACCCAAACGCCGAGCAGATCGAGAACGCCGGTGGTGGCGCGGATGAGGCGTCCGTGCGCCTCAAGGTGAAGCTCCAGGAGATGTTCGGGCTCGAGGAGACACCGAGCATCGTGGACGGAAGAGTAAGCGTGCTCATCGAGCTACTTTCGCCCGGCGGTAAACCACTTGCCCTCACGAAAGATCTGCGCTCATTTTGGGCTGGACCCTATGTGGAGGTGCGTAAAGAAATGCGCGGCCGCTACCCGAAACATCCCTGGCCCGAAGACCCGATGACATTCGAGGCGACCGCGAAAACGAACCGCGCGCTCAGGCGCGGCGCGAAATAAGGAGGCGCTTACTTCTCGAGCGCGCGCACACCCTTCCACGCGAGCGGAATGAGGCCCGCCGCGATCGCCGCCTTGACGATGCCGCCGGGGATAAACGGGATAAGGCCCGCGTTCATGATGCCCGCGAAGTCCATGCCGAGGCCCATGACCGAATTGAGAATCCACGCCATGTAGGGCACGCCCACGATGAACGGCAACGCGCTCGCCGCAGCGAAGCCGAGAAGCGCGAGCGTGAACTTGCGATCCCACGCGCGCTCCGCCATCCAGCCGGCCACAAACGCCGAGGGAATAAAACCAATGATGAAGCCGAAACTCGGCTCGAGAACCATGCCGGGGCCGCCGCCGAACTCCGCGAAGATCGGGGCCCCCGCGAGACCTGCGACGAGGTACGTCGCAAGTGAGGCCGCACCGCGCTTCGAACCGAGAGCTGCGCCCACGAGGATCACACCGAGCGTTTGACCGGTAATCGGCACGTACGGGAGGGGGATCGTCACTTGCGCAAGGATCCCCACCACAACGACGCCCGCCGCGATGAGCGAAAGATCGGTGAGAAGTGTGCGGTGCTTGACGAGCGAATCGGCGAGCACGGGGCGGGTGTCGGCAACGGGTGCGGTGGTCATGAATCTCCTTGATCTCGTGGAAAGGAACCGCACCAATACTAGGCTCCTTCGGCCCGCGCTGGTGGATAAGGTTGAGGCATGGCGTCACGATCCACCACCGCTGCCGTATCTCGCGCCGCGCGCGCCGGCCTCATTCACGCACGCCTTGTAGCGCAAGGGCTCGCCGCTTCAACGTACGGTAGCGCCCGTGACGTGGTGCACGCGATGGGGGCCATGCAGGGGCAAGATCTGCCCGGTTTGCTCTCCTCGATCGCCCTTCGGCTTGAGGCGACAAAGGTGAGCGAAGAACCAGGTGAGGAGCGGGTTCCGACGGTTGCTGGGCAAGCGTCGGACCAAAAACCTCTCCCGAGTGACCCGCGCATGCGGGAGGTGTTGCGCGCCTTTGACGCTCGCGAAATCGTGCGTGGCTACCCGATGCGCGGGACCGTTTTTGCGATGGCCGCGAGCGATGCGCGGTGGATGACCGAGCTGTGTGCGAAAAAGGGAGAGTGGGAAGCGCGGCGGAGGCGCTCGCGGAATCTTTCTGAAGTCGAGGTTGAGAGGGCGCTTGGCGTTGCGCTCGAGACGTTTGCAGGGAAGCCTCGATCACTTGCGCGCGCGGAACTGCTAGATGCGTGGGAGAGCGCCGGCATTTCCACGAGTGGTGGGCGCGGCTACCACCTCATCACGTATTTCATGGCATCGGGGCAGCTGATCTACGGGCCGATTGAGGGGAATGAGCATCGAATCGCCTCGACCGAGACGTGGTTGCCTGAGGGCTCCGGTCTCGAGGCGCGTTTCGGCGGAGACCGGGTCGCTGCGACGGCGGCGCTGCTCGAGCGGTACCTGCTGAGCCATGGTCCCGCGACACTGCGCGATTTCGCGTGGTGGACGAAGCTTCCGCTGGGGGAGGTCCGTGCAGCATTCGCCCAAGTAAGCGATGAGATTGAGGAGTGGGGGAGCGACGCCGCTGGCGAGATGAGGTATTGCCGTGCGGGACTCACGGATGAGGTCGAGGCTGCCGGCTCCCAAGTTCGGGGAGCATTCCTGTTGCCCGGGTTCGACGAACTCGTGCTCGGCTATCCGAACCGCCTCGATCTCATGAGCGCAAATGAGCACGAACTGCTCGTGCCGGGGAACAACGGTGTGTTCCGCAGGGCGATCCTGCGCGGCGGCCGCGCGATTGGCCTGTGGAGGGCCACAAAAAAGAAGAGCGGCCGGGTGCTCGAAGCTGAACCCTTCGGCGAGATGACAGCCGCGGCTCAGCGTGACATCGAGCGTGCCTTCGGTCGCTTCCCGCACCACGATCAGTAGGGAGGTCTGCGCGGTCGCGTGTGAAAGCGCGGTGGGGAGCTGTGGAAGGTCGCTGGAGAAGGCACGGTTCCTGACAGGAAGTTGCCCTGTCGCCAATAATGATGGGAAGCGCCCGTTTCGTACAAGGAGAAAGTGCGATGGCGAAACCTGAAGATGGCCCCAAGCTCAAGAAGACCAAGGGCCCCGCGACGTGGCGAGATTGTGGTTGCGCGTGTGTGGACCTCTTTGCCGCCTTCGCCATTGGCATCGTCGTTGTGCTTGCGACGACGTCTGGCGAAGAGCCGAAGCCGGAAGCTTCTGTTTCTGAGGCCTTGCCTGCCGCGCACACGCCATCTCCCGCATCTCAAGTGCACACGGAGGACTAGTCAGCTTTGGTGCGACCCCGCGACCGGGTGCGTGCGGTCTCCGGGTGAGAGTGCCGAGGCTCATAGCGTGGCTCGTACGGCCAGGGTACCAAGGTCCCCGCGAAAAAATTGATGACTTCATAGAGTTAGGTATCTAGTGGCCAACGCCGTTGGCACAACAGCACTCTTGGAGCACGGAGAAAGCGCACATGGCGAGGCCGACCGGCGATCAAAAATCAGGAACCGCAGCGGGTATCACCGGAGTCTCGTGCTGCGGTTGCATCGGCCTCGCGTCCATCGTGGTCTTCTTCCTCGTGGCCGTCGGGGCTATCGCCGCGCCTGACGGCGTGGAATCGCGCCCCGCCGAGAGCACCTCTGCGACGGCAACGGTTGAGGCCGAAACTCCAAAGGGGGATGCCACAGCTCCTGGTTCTTCGGAGCCGACGGCGGCAGAGACCGCTCGTGAAAATGGCTCGTCAAAGGCGAAACCGAGCGCGACCCCCGAGCTCAAGCCGGTAAGCGCTCCCGATGCATCCGCACCTGAGTCGCTATCGTCGACTTCCGCAACCGACTCGGCTCCGGGCGAAAAGCCGGCCCCTGCCGGAACAGCCCTCGCCCAGCTCCGCACCCTCGAAGTGAAGGGGCGCGCGCCCAAGTCGGAATACGACCGCGACTCCTTCGGCTGGCGCGACGACGTTGACCACAACGGTTGCGATACGCGCAACGACATCCTTCGCCGCGATGTCACAAACTTCGTCACGAAAGCGGGCACTCACGGCTGCGTCGTCATCTCGGGCACGGTCAATTCGCCCTACAGCGGCTCGAGCTACGACTTCAAGCGGAACCCCACCAATACCGATATCGACCACGTCGTGGCGCTCTCGGACGCATGGCAAAGCGGTGCCGCAAGCTGGGACGCGCAAAAGAAAGTGGCATTCGCGAACGACCCGCTCAACCTGCTCGCCGTCGAATCGACTCTGAACAGGCAAAAAGGTGACGGCGATGCCGCGACGTGGCTCCCGCCGAACAAGGCGTATCGCTGCGAGTACGTTGCACGCCAGGTGGCCGTGAAGGCGAATTACGGGCTTTGGGTGAAGCCCGCCGAAGCCGAGGCCATCGAGCGTGTGCTCGGGGCCTGCCCCGAAATGCCGGCGTTCGATGACAATGTCGAGCCGACCGCGACCGACTCCTCGACCGATAAGAAGGCGAAGCCTTCCGAGACTCCAGCGCCGCTCGTGCGGGACGTGCAAAAGGAAGCACCGAGGAAAGAGGTGCGCAAGAAGGAGTCGCCCAAGAAGAAAGCTCCGAAGAAGGAGTCTTCTGGCGGCGGATTCCGCAACTGTAAGGCCGCATGGGAGGCCGGGGCAGCCCCACTCTACAGGGGCGATGCCGGCTACGCATCGAAGCTTGATGGGGATGACGACGGTGTTGCATGTGAGGCGCGGCCTCGCTATTGACCTGCCGTGTAAGTAAGGTGCGGCCCCGCAATTAGCCTGGCAGGCCTGCCGGCCCAAGGTAATAGCCTGCTGGCTCCTCGCTCCTTGGCGAGGGGGCGTGGCCGGGCCCGAGCCTCGCTCGCCGTGACGAAAGTGGTGAAATTTGGCTCGAAACCGCTGAATTCTTGCGCGAGGTGGCGGTTGTTCACCACTTTTGTGGTGAGGGGTGAGGAGTGAGGGGTGCCCCGCAGGTTTGCTGGCGCTCGCATGGCAAGGGGGGCGAGGTGCCACGCAGAGCTGCGCCACACGGCAGGGGAGTGCGGCTTGAAAATGAATAGGTCGGGGATGTGGATTTTGGTGAATGGCTAACCGAATGGCTAACTGAATGTGTAACAAGAAGGGTGACAAGAAGGGCAACAAACTGCCTCGGTAACCGAAGACAAGAGCAGCCCCCACCTGATGTTTTCCCTGGTGGGGGCCGCTTTTTGCGGTGAGCCTCCTGCCGGAATCGAACCGGCGACCTATTCATTACGAGTGAATCGCTCTACCGACTGAGCTAAGGAGGCGTGTGCTTCGCACGCGCATCGCGCACGAACCACAACTTTACGGGAGAAACTCGCCGCGTGCCAAACCGTGCGAGTGATGGACCGGTCACATCGAGGCCGCTTGCATCCGGCCCATCGCCGCGCGGCTTAGGCAGCGCCTATTACTCGCACTTCGCTCCATCGTCGGGGACCTTGTCTTCGAGGAGATAGGCGTCGACCATTTCCTCGATGCAGCCTCCCGTGCGGCCGTAGGCGGTGTGCCCGTAACCGTCGTACGTGAGGAGCACGGAGTTATCGAGCTGCTCATTGAGGGATTCGGCCCATGCGTACGGAGTCGCGGGATCGTGAGTCGTGCCGATCACGACAATCGTGCTCGAGCCCTCCGCCTTGATTTTCTCCGGGTAGCGCACGGGCTTCGCGGGCCAGTTGGCGCAGCCATCTTCTTCGCCGCTGCCGAGGGACGGGCCGAAAGTCGGGTACTTCGTAGAGAGGCGTTCGCCTTCCTTCTTGAGCCACTCCCCGTCGGTCACACCGATGTGGTCAAGGCAGTTCACCGCAGCATTCGCGAATGTGCTATTCGACTTGAACGTGCCGTCGTTTTCTCGCTCGTTCGCGAGGTCGGCGAGCATGAGGAGAATGTCGGCGGAGTTGTTCTTCTTGACGTTCTCAAGCCCCAGAGCTACGTACTCCCACGTTTCGTTGCCGTAAAGCGCCATAAGGATCGCAGTCGACGCGAGAGCTTCGGTAAGTTTGCGGTCGCCCGACGTGGGAATGGGGTTCTTCCCGGCGTCTTTCATGAAGTCGCGAAGCTGCTGGACGCCTTCCTCGACGCTACCCGTGAGGGGGCAGCTGTCGCGCTCGCTCTGGCACCATGTCACGAAGTCTTTCACGGCACCTTCGAAGCCTTCGGCCTGGCCGGCCACGATCTCGTTCGTGGTGAGAGATGGGTCGAGCGCGCCGTCAAGAATGAGGTGCCCCGTGCGATCCGGGTACATCTCGGCGTAGGTCGCACCAAGATATGTGCCGTAGGAGAAGCCGAGGTAGTCGAGCTTTTCTGATTCGACGGCGGCGCGGATTACGTCCATGTCGCGTGCCGCAGAGTACGTGTCGATGTATTGGAGTCGGTCGCCGGATTTCTCGCCGCAGGCCTTCGCGACCTTGTCGGCCCATTCCTTCGTCTTTTGTGCACCTTCCGCGGTGTCGGGGAGGTCGGTGGAAAGCATCTCGTCGGTCTCGGCATCACTGAGGCACTGGATACCGTCGGAATCCTTCACGCCGCGCGGGTCGAAGCCGATCACGTTGTACTGCTCGAGCACGGTGGGGCTGATCTGCATGGAGCCGTAGGCGGCGACGTGTTCAGCGCCCGAGCCGCCGGGGCCGCCGGGGTTGACGAGGAGCGAACCCTTGGGTTTGTCAGCTTTGGCGGGGAGGCGTGTGAGCAGGAGCGAAAGCGTTGCGCCTTCGGGCTCATTCCATTTGAGGGGCACGTCGATCGTGGCGCATTCGGCGGCCTTGTAATCTGCGCGTTCGCATTCGCCCCATTGGGCTTTTTGGTCGTAGAACTTCGACCAGCGCTTATCCTGCGCCGGGTCAGCGCCGAGATCGTACGCGGCGGATTCGATCACGGGGGAGAGCTGGCCGAGGGGCTCCATGCCCTCGGTTCCGAAGGCCTTACTCGTGGACCCTTCGATCTTCTTGAGGGCAGCTTTAGCATCCTTGTCGAAGGTGCCGCTGCCCTCGGCGGTAGCGCCGTTTGAGCTCGGGGAGGCCTTGGGGGTTGACTGAGTGAACATCCCACAACCGCTGAGGGATAACGCGGCGAGTGCCAGGGCGCTGAGAGTCGCGGCGGCGCGCGTGAGTACGCCGGTGCGGGACGTGTGAATCGGTGTCACGAAGGAACCTCGCGGATCGTTGTTGGGGTGAATGAGCTGCACCTCATTCAACCATGCGGTGGAGTGCATCACCGTCAGGCTTGCCCAGTTGGCGTTCGAGGATGGAGATGGGTAGAGTGTTTCCGCCCGCCCCGTTCGTCTAGCGGCCTAGGACACCTGCCTTTCACGCCGGCAACACGGGTTCGAATCCCGTACGGGGTACAGCTAGAACCGCCCGCCAGTTTTGGTGGGCGGTTTTGTTTTTGTTGCGCGCGCCTCGCGCGCAAAGGGTCCGACGCCACCCGCTTCTCAAGGCCGCTGACTTTGCGAGTGCGCTCAAGGAGCGCAGGTAGAGTTAGAAAACGTGATCCCTCCTCGATGAAGCCGAGGCGATCGATCGCCCCATTCCTACCCACGAGAAAAGGACAGGAAGCAGAATGAGCACCTTTGATCCCAACCTTCCGAGCACTGGCGAAGCCGGTGCACCGCGTGAATCCGATGCTCACTCGCTGAGCGTCGGCGCGAACGGCCCCCTCCTTCTCCACGACGTCAACCTTGTTGAGAAGCTTGCGCGCTTCGACCGCGAGCGCATTCCGGAGCGCAGCCCTCACGCGAAGGGCTCCGGCGCGTTCGGCGAGCTTCGAGTGACCGAGGACGTCTCGAAGTACACGAAGGCGAAGCTCTTCCAGAAGGGCGCGAAGACCCCGATGCTTGCGCGCTTCTCAACCGTCGCCGGTGAGCTCGGTTCGCCCGACACGTGGCGCGACGTGCGCGGCTTTGCCCTCAAGTTCTACACGGAGGAGGGCAACTACGACATCGTTGGCAACAACACGCCGATCTTCTTCCTCCGCGACCCCATGAAGTTCCCCGACTTCATTCACTCGCAAAAGCGCCTTCCCGATTCGGGCCTGCGCGATGCCACTATGCAGTGGGACTTCTGGACCCTTTCGCCTGAGAGCGCCCACCAGGTCGCCTACCTCATGGGTCCGCGTGGCCTTCCGAAGACCTGGCGCCATATGAACGGCTACAGCTCGCACACCTACATGTGGGTGAATGAGGCTGGCGAGAAGTCGTGGGTCAAGTACCACTTCCACACCCAGCAGGGCGTCGAGTACCTCTCGAACGAAGAGGCGACCCGCATCGCTGGTGAGGACGCCGATGCGCACCGCAAGGACCTCTTCGACGCGATCAAGAACGGCGAGTTCCCGAAGTGGGACGTTTCGGTGCAGATCATGCCTTACGAGGATGCGAAGACCTACCGCTTCAATCCGTTTGATCTCACGAAGACCTGGTCAAAGAAGGATTACCCGCTCATCAGGGTCGGCGAGTTCGAGCTCAACCAGAACCCGGTGAATCACTTCGCTCAGATCGAGCAGGCGGCCTTCAGCCCCTCGAACCTTGTTCCCGGCATTGGCTTCTCGCCCGACAAGATGCTGCTCGGCCGCGTGTTCTCCTACCCGGATGCGCAGCGCAACCGCCTCGGCACGAACTACAATCAGCTTCCCGTGAACCGTCCGGTGAACGACGTCAACACCTACTCGAAGGAAGGGGCGATGGAGTTCTTCCATTCGGGCGATGCTCCCGTTTATGCCCCGAACTCTTTCGGTCGCGCCTACCAGGATGAGCAGGGCCCGGTCGACAACGGTTGGGAGTCCGACGGTGAGATGGTGCGCGCCGCGTACACGCTCCACGCTGAAGATGACGATTTCGGTCAGGCCGGCACCCTCGTGCGCGAGGTGTTTAGCGATGAGGAACGCGAGGAGTTCGTGAAAACCGTCGCGGGTACCCTCGACTCGGTCGTTGAGCCCGTTCTCTCGCGCGTGTTCGAGTACTGGAAGAGGGTCGATCAGGAGATCGGCGAGCGCATCGAGAAGGCCGCGAAGGCCAAAACGGGAGCCGACGAGGTTCCCGGCAGCATCCAGTAACGAAGGAATCTGAGACGTGGCCCCGTTCCTGCCGGGTTCGGCGGGGGCGGGGCCGACGCTTGCCTCCACAAAGGCGTTTTGGGATTCTTATGGCATGCACCCCATGAGCCGCGAAGACTTCGAAGCCGCAGTTGACGATGCGCTCGATTCACTGCCTCTCGAGGTTGTCAACCAGGTTGCCGATTCGAACACGGTGATCCTCGTGGACGAGGAGCCGGAGGGCAGCGAGGATGTGCTCGGGGTGTTCGATGGGGTGCCCCTCACGGAGCGGGGCCACGACGACGGCCTCCTTGAACCGGGCCGAATCATCATTTTCCGCGGGCCACTTATCCGCATGGCGGAAAGCCGCGAGGATCTCGAAGAGCAGATCCGCGTGACAGTGCTTCACGAGATCGGCCATCTCTTTGGAATCGAGGAGGGCCGCCTCCACGAGCTTGGCTGGGGTTAGACGACGAGGACGTCGGCGGGCGAATCCGCGATAACCGTCTGAATGGTGTTGCCAAGGTAGCGCGGGTCGTTCGCGCCGCCGTAACGGGCGCCGAGCACGAGCGTGTCGGCACCGGTCTGTTCGACCTCGGTGATGATCGCGTCGGCGACCTCGTCGCCCTCCTCGATGTGGCGGGTGCGCGAGCTGACATCGCGCACCCCTGCGCGGCGCGCCGTTTGCTCCGCGTACGCCAGCTGCTCCGCGCTCGCGTGGCGCGGGTCCGACTCGACAGAGTCACGCACGACGTTGACGAGATGGAGGGCAACATCGAACTGCACGGCCCTCTCAATGGCGGCGTCGAGCGCGACCTCGCCTTTCGGCGTGGGAATGTAGGCGACGAGGATGCTCACCGTTGATCTCCTTTAGCGTTCCGTTTTCTGTTCGGGGGGTTCGTACTCTTGCCCGCTGAGCTTCTGAATTTCTTCCATCACACGATCCGTAACGGCGCGGCGCCTGCGGTTTTCGGGAAGAGAACGATCGATATCGCTGAAGTCGATGGGGGCGCCGATGCGCACCTCGAGTTTCGCGCGGCGCGGCCGTGGGAGGGTCTTGCCGGGTACGAAAAGCCTCTCGGTACCGATGAGGCCCACGGGAATGACGGGTGCGCCCGTTTTTTCTTCGAGCCAGGCGACGCCCGTGCGGCCCCGACCGAGCTTGCCGGATTTCGAACGCGTGCCCTCGGGGTAGATCGCGAACACGCCGCCTTCTTTGAGCACGTCTCGGGCCTTTTCGAGCGAGCCGTGAGCGGACTTCAGGGTTCCGCGTTCCACGGGGATCGAGCCCACAGTCTCAAAGAAACGCTGCTTAATGCGGGCCGTAAGGCCGCTCTTGTGCCAGAAATCGGCTTTGATGATGTAGCGCACCTTGCGGTTGAACACGACGGGCACGAGGAACGAATCTACATTCGCGCGGTGATTCGCTGCGATGATCACGGGACCCGTTTCGGGCACGTTCTCAAGTCCCGTAACCTTCGGCCGCCACCACGCCTTAATCATGGGCGCGACGAACTTGTGGGCGGTTTCGTAAAACACCGGCCTGCTCCTTCGGCTCGTTCTCTCGCACGTGCGCATCGCGCATAATTCTCAGCGTAATCGCTTGGTGGTTTAGTTCCTAATGCTGGCCCGCGTGTTTAATGGATGGGAGGTCCGACGGTTGCCTGGCAGGCGTCGGAACTTTTTCGCACGGCGCTGCCCGCCACGACCGGAAGGATTTCGCTCATGCCCTCGAAGATTAACGTTGCCGTTGTGGGGCTCGGGACGAGCGCGCAGGCTGTGCACCTGCCGATGCTGCTACGTCGCCACGATCGATTCCATGTGAGTGCGGTCGTTGATATTTCGCCGCGAAGGCTACGTGAGGCGAGCGAGAAGTGGGGCCTCGAGGAGGAGCGGCGCTACGGAAGCGTCAAGGAGCTCATGGCGGCCGTGCGCAGCAAGGATATTGAACTCGATGCGGTGGTGTTCAGTGCCGACGGTGTGAAGGGTGAAGATATCCTCCAGATCATCAAGCGCGGTATTCCCGTGCTCGTGGAGCCGCCCGTCGCATACGGAACTGAGGAGCTTCAGGCGATCGCCGAGTTTGAACGCATGGCCGGCAGGCCGCTCGTGATGCTTGCCTACGGTGCGCTCTATGACTCGTCCATCAAGCTCCTCGTAGGCGAGAACCAGGCGCGTGACCTTCGGAGCCTCGAGTTTGAGACACTCATGCCGGCGAGCTCCGTGATGCACGGCAAACACCACGTGACCTCCGCCGCCTACGATCTTCCTTCCGAGCAGCGTATCGCGCGCCGCGAAAGCCTTAAAGAAGCGGTCGAGAAGGGCGCGGGTCCCGGCGCGAATCAGCGAGATCGCGACATCTACGTCAAGGGCCTGCTCACGGGTGTGCTCGCGCAGCTTGCGCTCTTGCGCTCGACCTACGGCCCGCTCGAGGAGCTGCACGGGGTGCGTCACTGGCCGGAGCAGGTGATTCCCGGCTCGATCGAGGTGCTCGGTGCTCTCGACAAGGGTGTGCACGTGCGACTTGTGTGGCACTATCTTCCTTTCGCACCCGAGTACCACGATGCCGTTCGGTTCGTGACGAATCGGCGGCAGGGTCGCGTGGAACTTCCCGCTGCGGCGGATCTCGATACGCGTGGTTCGTTCACGTTCACGCAGAAATCGGATGGCGCGATCGTGACGAGCGAGCGCCTCTCCGAGCATTCGCCCGCCTACGGTCTCCACGAGGCGTTCTATGCGTTCGCCGCGAAGGGAGAACAGCCTGCTTATGGGCTCACCGAGGCGCTCGAGGACCTCGAGGTGGCGAGGGCCGTTCTTGGCGAGCTCGCCCTCGCGGAGGGCCGCGACATCAACGCCGAGCCCGAGGTTGAGGGCGAAGGAGAAGAGCACGAGAGCCGCGGTCACGGGGCAGAGGCACGTGAAGGCTCAACCGTCGTCGTCGAAAACCCCCTCACGGAGACACCGATCGTGACGGCGCCCGAACAGGAAAAGGGGTTTGACGCTCGTCCGGGCAGCGAGGAAAACGGGGACGTTCACGCGGCGGAGGGCTCGCGGGAGGAACCGGAAGGTGACAAGGAAAGCGAGCGAAGTGAGGCGTAGCCCTCGCATCGCTGTGCGACACGCCGAAGGGCGAGAATCACACAAGAAATTTTTGGGGGCGGCAGTACCGATTGCCGTCCCCATTTCTTCGTGGATAACACCGAAAATTCACCATCGATCACACCCTGTCCACAATGCTGTCCACCACCTCCCGCGCCTACGACGTGCACCGTTCGTGGATAACACGATCGCCGTTCACCGTGCGTTCACATGAGGCCACAGGGTGTCCACACACCATCCACATGACAGTCGTGTAATTCAGTACATCTTGTGGTGCTCCCATCGATCTGCCACTAGGTGTAGTGTTGAGTCCGTTGGTTCGCGCAGCCCCCGCAGTGGGGTTTCACGTCCCCGCGAACACGAAGAACACCGCGAACTTTGAAAGGCCCCTCATGGAGATCACCGTCTACACCAAGCCCATGTGCGTCCAGTGCGATGCCACCAAGCGCGCCCTCAACAAGGCTGGCCTCGAGTACACCCTCGTGGACATCACCGAGGATTCCGCCGCCCTCTCGCACATCAAGTCGCTCGGCTTCATGCAGGCGCCCGTCGTGACCACCGCGAACGACTCGTGGTCGGGCTTCCGTCCCGACAAGATCAAGGCCCTCACCGCCCAGGCGAGCGAGCTGCGCCAGGCCGCAAGCTTCTGAGCATATAAGCGTCGTTAAAGCCCGCCATGAGTAAGCTCGTCTATTTTTCGTCCGTTTCGGAGAACACGAAACGCTTCATCGAGAAGCTTGAGCTGCCCGAAAACACGGTCGAACGGATCCCGCTCAGGCGGAACGACGAGCCGCTCGTCATGGACGAAGACTTCGTGCTCATGGTGCCCACCTACGGCGGCGGCAACACCGGGGGAGCAGTCCCCAAGCAGGTCATTCACTTCCTCAACGACAAGCGCAACCGCGCACACATCAAAGGCGTGATCTCGGGAGGGAACACGAACTTTGGCGAGGCATACTGCATCGCTGGCGACATCATCGCTCGCAAATGCAACGTGCCGCACCTCTACAAGTTTGAGCTCCTTGGGACATCGAGGGATGTCACCAAAGTCAAAGAAGGGTTGGAACGGTTTTGGCAGAGCTAACCGAGATGCCGGGCTACGAGCACAACAAGGCGATGGATTACCACGCGCTCAACGCCATGTTGAACCTCTACGACGCGGACGGCAAGATCCAGTTCGACAAGGACCGCGAGGCGGCCCGCGAGTACTTCCTCCAGCACGTCAACCAGAACACGGTTTTCTTCCACACGCTGCAGGAGAAGCTCGACTACCTCGTGGAGAAGGAGTACTACGAGAAGCACGTTCTCGATCAGTACACCTTCGAGTTCATCAAGTCGCTCTACAAGCGCGCGTACGCGAAGAAGTTCCGCTTCCCGACCTTCCTTGGCGCGTTCAAGTACTACACCTCGTACACGCTCAAGACGTTCGACGGCAAGCGCTACCTCGAACGTTTCGAAGATCGCGTGTGCATGGTTGCCCTGACCCTCGCCGCTGGCGATCAGGAGCTTGCCGAGCACATTGTTGACGAGGCTCTCGATGGTCGCTTCCAGCCCGCGACCCCGACCTTCCTCAACGCGGGCAAGGCGCAGCGCGGCGAGCTCGTTTCGTGCTTCCTTCTGCGCATCGAAGACAACATGGAGTCGATCGGCCGCTCGATCAACTCCGCGCTTCAGCTTTCCAAGCGCGGCGGCGGCGTGGCCCTTCTGCTTTCGAATCTCCGTGAGCACGGCGCGCCCATCAAGCAGATCGAGAACCAGTCCTCGGGCGTCATCCCCGTCATGAAGCTCCTCGAGGATTCCTTCAGCTACGCGAACCAGTTAGGCGCACGTCAGGGTGCCGGCGCCGTGTACCTCCACGCGCACCACCCCGATATCCTCCGCTTCCTCGACACGAAGCGCGAGAACGCCGACGAAAAGATCCGCATCAAGACCCTCTCCCTCGGCGTCGTGATCCCGGACATCACGTTCGAGCTCGCGAAGAACAACGAGCCGATGTACCTGTTCTCGCCGTATGACGTCGAGCGTGTGTACGGCAAGCCGTTCGCTGACGTGAACGTGAGCGAGAAGTACCGCGAAATGGTGGACGATCACCGCATCGCGAAGAAGAAGATCCGCGCCCGCGACTTCTTCCAGGTTCTCGCCGAGATCCAGTTCGAATCGGGCTACCCGTACATTATGTTCGAGGACACGGTGAACCGCGCGAACCCCATCGGCGGTGCGAAGGTGACCCACTCGAACCTGTGTTCGGAGATCCTCCAGATCTCGACCCCGTCGACCATGAACGCGGATCTTTCCTACGAAACGCTCGGCCGGGACATTTCGTGCAACCTCGGCTCGCTCAACATTGCGAAGGCCGTGGATTCGCCCGACTTCGAAAAGACCATTGAGACGGCGATCCGCGCCCTCACGGCGGTCTCGGATTCTTCCGACATCTCCTCGGTGCCGACCATCGCCAACGGCAACAAGGCTTCCCACGCGATCGGCCTCGGCCAGATGAACCTCCACGGGTTCCTCGCGCGCGAGTCGATTCACTACGGAAGCGAGGAAGGCCTCGACTTCACGAACATGTACTTCTACTCGGTCGTGTACCAGTGCATCAAGGCCTCCACGAAGATCGCCCAGGAACGCGGCGAAACCTTCCTTGGCTTTGAAGATTCAAAGTACGCGAGCGGCGAGTACTTCGAGAAGTACATCAACGGCGTGTGGGAACCGAAGACAGCGCGCGTGCGTGAGATCTTCGAGAACTCGAGCATTCACCTGCCCACGCAGGAGGACTGGAAGGCTCTCGCGGCGGAGGTGAAGGAACACGGCATGTACAACGCGTACCTGCAGGCCGTTCCGCCCACCGGTTCGATTTCCTACATCAACCACTCGACGAGCTCGATCCACCCGATCGTCTCCAAGATCGAGATCCGCAAGGAAGGCAAGATCGGCCGCGTCTACTACCCGGCGCCGTACATGACGAACGACAACCTGGAGTACTACCAGGATGCCTACGAGATCGGCTACGAGAAGATCATCGACACGTACGCCGAGGCTACCCAGCATGTCGACCAGGGCCTCTCGCTCACGCTGTTCTTCCCCGACACGGCGACGACCCGCGACGTCAACAAGGCGCAGATCTACGCGTGGCGTAAGGGCATCAAGACCCTCTACTACATCCGCCTGCGTCAGATGGCGCTCACCGGAACCGAGGTCGAGGGCTGCGTGAGCTGCATGCTCTAAGCGAAGGGCTGCGTGCGGAGCTCTTCGCAGCCCGCCCCACTACTCATTCCAGGGTGTAGAAAAACGACGTTGTGACCCCGTCGCGGGTTTGCCCGGTCCGTTTTCTACACCTAAGCACGGCGTCCCGTTCACCACTGAGGTGGGCGGGGCGCTTTGCTATGTGCGAGCAGGGGTGCAGTTGAGGCCGAGCTACCGTCGGAATCCAGTTGCAGCAGACTTTTCTGGCCCCCACCTTCTTCTCTTCCCCTTCTTTCCTCCCTCTCTACCTCCCCCCTTCTTTCCTCCCTCTCTACCTTCCCTTTTTTCCCTCACCTTCTCTTTTCCCTTCGGCATCTCACGAAAGTGGTGAAAACCCGCGTCAGGGGGCCGATTCTCGACGCGAGGTGGCGATTTTTCACCACTTTGTGGCGAATAGGCAGAAAGGAGTGGGGAAGGAAAGGGAAGGGAGGGGACACCAGCGAGGCAGGGGAACCAGACGGGGGAACCAGATGGGGGAGCGAGCGGACGGCGGGGATGAGCAAGGCGGGCATGGAGCGCGGGTGTAGAAAAGTGACCAGGGACGCCGAAAATTGGCCCGTAATGTCGTTTTTCTACACCCTCATTGGGGTGCGCCCTCAGGGGCCCTCGGTTAGTGGGCGTCTACACCTCGAACGCGAGCGACCACGAGCCTGAGCGCGGGCGCAACTGGTACTCAGGCCTCACGTCCGGGCCGCACGAGCGTGACCCAAGGCCGTGCTGCGCCACATCGAAAATGAGGTGCGTGCGCTCCGGTTCACCCAGTTCGTGCGGGTGGCGGGCCTTCGTGATCTGCTCAATTGAGTGCTCACGCACCTGGAAACCAGGGCGTTCGCGGTTGGATCCGACGGCATCTGCGCGCACCGTGAGGCCAAGTCCCGAAAGCTGCAGCTCGCGCAATCCCGGACGATGGCCCGATTCCTGCGGAACCGCGTACTCGACGTTCAGATCCGAGACCGGCATCGAGAAGCGGCCAATGCGCGCTGCTCGGCACGAATCGACGTAGTTCTCGAGCGGCCCCGAGCCAAACCACGAGGCCTCCTTCGCGCCGAGCGGCGCCGTGAATTCAAGGCCGAGGCGACCCCACACGTGCTCCCAGTTCGCCGAAGGCGCGGCATCGGCATACAAACGCAGCGCGCGCGAAGCGCCACCCTTTGCGTCACCCGCAGCATCCTCGAGGCGCCACGTGATTTCGAGGTCAACGTAGGCGCGGCCCGCGGGAGTGCTGTAACGGTGAAGGGCGCGCACCTCGTGCTCGTCGAGCCACACGCCGATCACGCGGCGCTCGAGCTTGTCGATGCCGATCTCGCGCCACAGGGCCGCCGTGGGCGGAGCTTGTGTGCCCGAGCCGGTCGTTTCGGCGGGGTCGGCGAGGATGTATGAGCCGAAGTCGCCGAGCGAATCGTTCTCGGTGGGGGCGCGGAACAGGCGAAGCTGCGGGCCCTCGAGATCGAGGCTTCCGAGCTTCACGAGGTCGCCCGTGCGCGGATCGAACTGGGCCTCGCCGAGGGCGAAGGAACCGTCGGAATCCGGAACCTGACCGGCCTGCTCTGCAACCTGACCCTCAGTCTCCCCGGCATCTCCTGCCGTCAAGGGAAGCGGAGCGGGGAAGGAGGGGGAGACGGTCTGGCTCGAGTCCACGACCTGGGCCTGAATAAACGCGACTTCGTGGCCGGCGTCGGCCCACTCGGTGCCCTCGCGCAGAACCGCGCGGACCGTGCGGAACTTCTCGCCCTCGTGGCCCTCCGCAAACGGGGGAAGCGTGATCTCCCCGGCGTCGCTGCTCCAACCGTGGGCCGAGGCTTTCTCGACCGTGCACTCCTGACGCAGAACCTCGTGGCCGTCGACCTCGTCGATGACCTCGAAGATGAAGTCGCTCAACGAACCGGCGTGGCGATAGTCCTGGATGTATGCCGCGGTGATGTTGACGTCGCCAAAGTCGCGATCGAATGCCGTCTCTGCGTCGCCTTCCACCGCGATCTCAAAGTCGATCCTGATGGGGCTCACGACCGCGCCAAACTCGGCGAGAGCGGGAGTCGCTTCACCCGAGGAGAGCACGAGACCATCGCACACAAACGACGAGTCGTGAACCTGCTCGCCGAAGTCGCCACCGTAGCCGTAGAACTCGGTGCCGTCTTCCGTGCGGGCGGCGATGCCGTGATCGCGCCACTCCCACACGAAGCCGCCGTGCCATTGCGGGTAGTTTTCGAAGATTTCCTCGTAATCGCTCACGCCACCCGCGCCGTTGCCCATCGCGTGCACGTACTCGCACAGGATCATGGGGCGCTTCGCGAGCTCGGCGTTACGGCCGGGCATGGTGCTTGCGAACCCACCTCGACCGAGCGACATCTCCTTCATCGCCTCGAGAGGCGGGTACATGCGCGAAACTAGGTCGGTGTATTGGCCGTCGTAATCCTGCTCGTAGTGCACGGGGCGCTCCGGGTCGCGGCGGCGAAGCCAGTTCGCCATCTGCGCCATGTTCGCGCCCGTGTGGCCCTCGTTGCCGAGTGACCACGAGATGATCGACGGGTGGTTCTTGTCGCGCTCGAAGAAGCGCTCGACGCGATCAACAAGCGCCGCGCGCCAGCGCGGATCGTTCGCGGGAACGTCGCGCCAGTTCTCACCGAGGAAGCCGTGCGCCTCGTAGTCGCACTCGTCCATGACCCAAAAGCCCAGTTCATCGGCGAGGTCGAAGAGTTCGGGGTGCGGCGGGTAGTGTGCGGTGCGGATGGCGTTCACGTTGTGGCGCTTCATGAGTAGCAGCCCCTCGCGTGCTTTCTCGCGGTCCCATACGCGGCCGAGTTTCGGATCGTACTCGTGACGATTCACGCCGCGAATGCGCAGTTTCTTGCCGTTCACGCGCCACTCGTGGCCCACGATCTCGACGCGCCTAAAGCCCGTGCGGATCGTCAGAGTCTCGGCCTCGTTCGATACGGTCGCGGTGTACAGGCGCGGGCAGTCCGCGCTCCACGGCTCCACTTCGGGAACGGGGATAGGTCCGACGGTTGCCGGGCTCTCGAACGTTGCTGAGATTCCAAGCTCGTCGATCGCGACCGTGATGGGGAAGGCTGCTTCCTCCGCGCGGATTTCCGGGATGAGCGTGCCGGGGCCGGGAGCGGCGGGGCCGTTCTTCGGGTTGAAATCGGCGCGTAGCCACGCGTCTTCGATGCCCGCGGCGGGTCGGAACAGCAGCTCGACGTCGCGGTAGATACCGGGCAGCCACCACTGGTCCTGGTCCTCGAGGTAGGTATTCGAGGACCACTGGTGCACGCGTACGTGCAGCACGTTCTCGCCCTCGACGACAAGGTCCGTGACGTCAAGCTCCTGCGTGAGGCGCGAGCCGCGCACGACGCCCGCCTGTTCACCGTTCAGGTTGATGATCGCGAGGGACTCGATGCCGAGGGTGCGCAGGTACACGCGCGCGCCACTCTCGAGCTCCGCGATCTTCTCAGCGCTCAGCGTGAAGCGCGTGCGGTAGTCGCCAGTCGGGTTGTCGTCGGGAACGTTCGGGGCATCCACGGGGAAGGGGAACTGGACGTTCTGGTAGGCGGGAGCGCCATACTTCCCGAAGTCGCCGTACTCGCCGCCACCGGTAAGAACCCAGTGCGAGGGAACGGTGATGTCGTCCCAGCTCGAGTCGTCGAAGTCCACCGTCGGAGCTGATTCGCCCGCACCCTCGGCGTTGCGCGAGTACGCGAACTTCCAGGTGCCCGCGAGGCTCACCGCTTCAGCGTTCGTCGAGAGGTGGCTGCGGGGCGCGATCCGAGTGCCCGAGCCGGGGGAGAAGGAGGTGATTTCGTGAAGTGTACTCATGGGGTCATCCTTGTCCGGTTGAGTGGGTGGTCCTAGCCCTTGGTCGAGCCCATCGTGAGTCCCGAAACGAATTGACGCTGCAGAACGAAGAACAGAATCAGGATGGGCAGGGCTGCGAGGATCGAGCCCGCCGAGAGCAGGTTGTAGTCGGTGAAGAACGAGCCCTTGAGGTTATTCAGGGAGCTCGTCACGGGGAACTTGTCGCCCTTTTGCAACAACACCGTAGCCCAGAAGAATTCGTTGTAAATCCAGGCCGTTTGCAGCGTCGCGAGTGCAGCGAGCGGGGTTCGGCACAGCGGGATCGTGAGTGTCCAGAACTGCGACCACACCGAGGCGCCGTCCACGTCGGCAGCTTCGTAGATTTCTGCCGGGATCGCCTTCATGTAGTTCGCGAGAACGAACGTGCAAAAGCCCGTCTGGAACGCCGTGTTGACGATGATGACGCCGAGATGCGTGTCGAGAAGCGAACCGGAGGCCGAGAGGAACTCGGGGATCGGGATCCACATGAACATGCGGTAGATCGGCACGAGAAGCGACTGCGGCGGGAGTAGGTTCGCGGCCACGAAGAAGGCGAGCATCGCGAGGTTGAACTTGAACGAGAAGCGCGCGAGAACGAACGCCATGCACGAGCTCAACGCGAGCGTGAAGAGCACCGCGAAGAAGGTAATGATGAGGGAGTTGAGGAACGACTGGGTGAAGCCGCCCTGCTCCCACGCGTTCACGAAGTTGTCGAGCGTGAAGCCGCCGAAGCTGAAATAGCCGTGCTGGCTCGTGTAGCTGTAGTCACGGAACGAGTTGAACAGCGCCCACAGGAGGGGGAACAGCCACGCGAGCGCGACGATCATAAGGAAGACGTTGAGGAACGCCCGTGAGACGGTGAGGTTCTTTTTCTTCGGGGTCATGTCAGTTCTCTCCCTTGAGCATGATGCGCAGCTGAATCACGATGAAGATTGAGCTCATGATGAGCATGATCGTGGCGAGCGCACTACCGAAGCCGATGCGGCTTGCCTCGCCCACGACGTTCGAGGTCACGAGGGTCGAGATGAGCTCGAGGCCGTTGCGGCCCTTGTTGATGATCCACACGATGTCGAACGCGCGAAGCCCCTCGATGAACGTGATGACGAGCAAGAGGATATTCACGGGCCGTAGCACCGGGAAGATGATCTGGAAGAACGTGCGGGTGGGGCTTGCGCCGTCGAGAGCGGCCGCTTCCTTGAGGGCCGGGTCCACGCCCTTGAGGCCCGCTAAATAGAGCAGCATGATGTAGCCAACGTGACGCCAACCGTTCGCGATGATCGCCGCGTACAGGTTGATGTTTGGGTCGCCGTACCAATCAATCTGGGTGCCAAGAATGGCGTTGATGAAACCCTGGTCGCGGCTGTACATGAGCTGCCAGATGAAGCCGATGAGCGCGGCCGAAAGCACGACCGGCAGATAAAGGGAGGTCTGGTAGAACTTCGTGAGCTTGAGTTCCTTATCGAGCAGCACCGCAAGGAACATCCCGAGCGGAGTGAAGATGAAGAACAGCACGAGAAGCCATATGACGTTGTGCCACAGCGCGGGCCAGAACGGCGGGTAAATAGTGAACATGTCGATGTAGTTCTGGATGCCAACGAAATGAATGTCGCTGAGGCCGCCGATGCCGTCCCAATTGCTGAAGGACAGGATCACGGTGCACAGGGCGGGAATCCACACGAAAACGCCGACGATCGCGAGCGGGATGGCGCTCATGGCGATCACGGTGAATTTATCTTTACCGTGCAGCTTGGCTAGCGGTCCGATCTTTTTGGACACGACTCGCTCCTTGGATAGAGGTCGAAAATAGGGGTCAGGACTCGGCAGGGAAGATGGACTTCTTCTGCTTCTCGATATCGCGCAGGATCGAGTCGATCGAGTCGGGGTTCTTCAGGAAGTTCTGCAGCGACGGGCTGATGACCGTCGAGGCGAAGTCGGGCCGCGTGTCGCGGTCGAGGAACTGCGAAATCGCGCTCGCGTTGGTAATGAGCTCAACGGCCTTCTTCTGGAGCTTCGAATAGTTGCTCTGATCCTGATCCGTGCGTGGCGAAATCACTGACGGGTCGGCGTCGAGCTTGTACTGGATGGCGTCGGCCGTTGCGAGGTAGGTGAGCAGCTCCTTCGCCTTCTTCTCGTTGTGGGGTTTTGCCGCCATCATCCAGCCGTCGATCGGAGCTTCGACGACGTCCGCGCCGATTGACGGGTCGAACTCGGGGAACGTGAAGAAGTCGAGGTCGTCAGGGTCTTTGCTCTCAGCCCACTGCTGGTCGATGAACATGCCCATCGTGTACATCGCCGTTTGCTCCTTGAGCATCGACTGCGCGGCTTCCTGCCACGTGCGCCCTAGCGGATCGGCCTGCTGATAGGGGAGGAGCTCGCGCCAGGCGGCGAAGATGTTTTTGACCTCTTCGCTTTCCCACGATTCTTTGCCGGCCATGAGCGAGACGTGGAAGTCGTAGCCGTTGACGCGCAGGTCGAGCATGTCGAACGTGCCCATCGCTTCCCAGCCGTCCTTGTCGCTGAACGCGATCGGGGTCATTCCCGCGGCTTTGATGTCCTCGTTAAGAGCGAGCCACTCGTCGAACGTCGCCGGTTCGCTCCAGCCGTGCTTCTCGAACACGCTCGGCTTGTAGAACACGGCCCACGGGTAGTAGTTCCACGGGATGAACACGAGGCGCCCATCGTCGGCGGAAGAAGCGACCTTCATCGACTCGGGCATCCCGTCGATGTTCTCCCACACGTCGCTCAGGTCGCTCACGAGGCCGCGTTCGGCAAAGAAGCGAGCGCGGTAGCCAGCGAACCACGTGAACACGTCGTCGGGGTTGCCCTGGAGGTAGTTGTTGATGCTTTCCTTGAAGGTCTCGTGGTCGACCGTGTTGATCTCGACCTTTCCGCCCTTCCACGACTCGAGCATGTCCAACACGGCTTGTTTCGGGATTGCGTCGCTCTGGTGGGATCCGACGGTGACCGTGTTCGGGTCGTTGTTGGCGCCGCAGCCTGCGAGCAGGGCGAGCGCACTCACGCCGGCTCCTGCGCCGAGCACGGCGCGACGGCTCGCGGTGGCCTCGCGGATCGCGCGGACCGACGCGGGGATCTCGTGGATCCAACTGTCGTTCATGAGGTTCTCCTTTGAATCTTTCGTGCGTGGAAGTTTCAGGTCGTTTTGCGCACCACGAGGGTCGTGGGAAGCGTGAGCGACTGGAGTGGTTGGCCCTCGCCGAGGGCGTTGAGCAAGCGCGCCCCGCTTGCACCGACGTCGAAGATGGGCTGCGCGATGGTCGTGAGTGCCGGGGTCGTTTCGGCGGCGAAGGCGTGGTCGTCAAATCCCACGACCTTGACGTCGCCCGGGATGTTTCGGCTTGCTTCGCGGAGCGTGGCGAGAACGCCGAGGGCCTGGCGATCCGAGCCGCACAGGATCCCATCGATGTCGGTGTGGCGCGAGAGCAGCTCGCGCGTGGCCGAGGCGCCTCCGCCTGTTGAATAAGGTGCGTGGATGACCTCGAGCGGGGCGGTTTCGAGTGCCGAGAGTTGGCCCTCGACGCGGTCGTGAGCGCCCTGCGCCGTTTCCGGGCCCGCAATGATCGCGATGCGATGGGCACCGCGCTCAACCAGGTGGCGCGCGCCGAGCTCGCCTCCCTGGTGGTCATCGATCGTCACGGTCCACGTGTTTTCTCGGCCTTCAATGAGGGGGCCGAGAACGATCGTGGGGATCTCGGTGCTCATTGCTTCGAGCAGCGGATCTTCGATGTGGGGCGAGAGCACGAGCGCGCCGTCGACCCGGTTCGGGGCGAGCTGGCGCAGCGTTCGCTCTCGCTCCTCATCGGTTGTGGCAAAAAGAAGATTGAGCGCGATGTCGCCGCCCACGAGCGCGGAGTTGATGCCCTGGAGCATCCGCCCGAAGGTGGGGTCGTCGAAAAGTTCGCCGTAGGGCTCGGTGAGGATTGCTGCGTAGACGTTGCTCTTGCCCGAGGCGAGGGAGCGCGCGTGAGCGTTGGCGCTGTAGCCGGTTTCGGCGATGGCCGTTTCCACTTTCGCGCGGGCTTCTGGGGAGGAGATCTGACCGTTGAGCACGCGCGAGACCGTGCTGCGGGACACGCCCGCGGCGCGTGCGACATCGTTGATCGTGGCCACGCGTGCCCTCCTCTTCGCTGAGTAGTGCGCCCCTCGTGATCGAGAGTCTCGCGCGCCTCGCGGCCGAAAAGCCACGCGACGCACACCCGGTGGGAGCGCTCCCAGTCACTGTAGCGTGCGCCACCAGAAGGATGTCAAATTGAGCCACTCGCGCGGCAAACGTACCCGAGATCGCGCGGTCATGGGACGCCCTCACCTGCGAGTAAAGGCGGGTCGGGCCCTTGGCTGCTAACCGTTCACGATCGCGTTCGTGACCATCGCCCACACGACCGCGAGCGGGATACCCACCACGCCCACGAGTGCCGCGACGATTCCCACGATCCGCATCCGCATAAAGACGGCGCTGCTCGGCTCAGCATCTCGCTGGCGCCGATAGAACCGACCGTTGAGTGTGCGCCACAAGCCGCGCGGGGCAATCACCGCCCAGAGGCACACGCCGATGTAGGCAAAGAAGAAAACAGACGCGAGGATCATGGACGGCAGTGACACGTGCTCTACCCCTACCCCGCGGCCTGAAGGTAATAGCCAAACATTGCGATCGCCCCCATGACGATGATGGCGCCGCCCACCCTCATGAGCGCGAGACGCGCCGAGCTTGGTTCGTTTTTGCTTCACGATCCTTATATGCCCACCCCATGGTGATTTCCCACGTCTGGAAGGGGAAGACAGCCATCGCCGCTCCGTAGACGATGAGCAGGATAAACACGAGCGACATGAACGGCATCAGGGCTCCTGACTACTGCGGGAGTGATCTACGGCTCACCCTAAAACGCCTCGCTGAGAGCAAGTCACGCGAACCCATCGAATCGCCGGCTCGGCTCGCTAGGATGGGCACCGTATGCCGCGTGGAGGCGTCGGAACCCCGAGCTTACGCTGGCACGGAGGGGCGGTCGGCAGGCCGCGAGAGTCCGACGCCACCCGGGATCCACCGTTGCGAAAGGACGAGCGTGAACACCGATCACATCAAACACAGCGTGCAGGCCATCAACTGGAACCGCATCCAAGACCCCAAAGACCAGGAAGTGTGGGACCGCCTCACCGGTAACTTCTGGCTGCCCGAAAAGGTGCCGCTCTCGAACGACATTCAGAGCTGGTCCAAGCTCAACGAACAGGAGCAAGAGCTCGTGATGCGCGTCTTCACGGGCCTGACCCTGCTCGATACGGTGCAGGGAACCGTCGGCGCAATCTCCCTCATTCCCGACGCCGTGACCCCCCACGAGGAAGCCGTGTACACGAACATCGCGTTCATGGAATCCGTGCACGCGAAGAGCTACTCGCAGATCTTCTCCACGCTCTCCAACACGAAGCAAATCGATGAAGCGTTCCGCTGGAGCGAGCACAACGATGCGCTCCAGAAGAAGGCCAAGATCGTTCTCGAGTACTACACCGGCGACGACCCCGAAAAGCGCAAGGTCGCCTCGACCCTCCTCGAGAGCTTCCTGTTCTACTCGGGCTTCTACCTGCCCATGTACTACTCGAGCCGCGGCGAGCTCACGAACACGGCCGACATCATTCGCCTCATCATCCGCGATGAAGCCGTGCACGGCTACTACATCGGCTACAAGTACCAGAAGGCCGTGGAGAAGCAGTCGCCCGAGCGCCAGGCAGAGCTCAAGGACTACACGATGAGCCTGCTCATGGACCTTTACGACAACGAAGAGGAATACACCGAAGACCTCTACGACCCGGTCGGCTGGACCGAAGACGTCAAGATGTTCCTTCGCTACAACGCCAACAAGGCACTCATGAACCTCGGCTACGAGGCACTGTTCCCGCAGGAAGCAACCGAGGTGAATCCCGCGATCCTCGCATCGCTCTCGCCGAACGCCGACGAGAACCACGACTTCTTCTCGGGCTCCGGCTCGAGCTACGTCATGGGCAAGGCCGTTGAAACGGAAGACGACGACTGGGATTTCTGATCTCCTCATCGTTGACTGAGGGCGGCGCGTCGTGGGGCGTGCCGCCCTCCTTATGTGATGGGGCGTTGACGCGAGGCGAACGTGTGGCGCTCAGGCAAAGGTGTGATGTGCGTTCGGTAAAGGAGCCAGAAAATCCGAGTGACGTGCAATTTCGCACTACTTGACGCCGGGTAGGATGGGGAGTGGTTGACGATCTTTCAACCTCCCGGGCACCGTTAGCAAACCCAGGTTCGCCAACACCGCCCGGGACAGCTGTGAACCTGGTTCACTTACACAGAAAGTAGTCACGCCATGTCTCTTATTTGGGCAATCATTTCGTGGATCATCATCGGCGGCCTCATCGGACTCATCGCTCGTGCAGTCATGCCGGGCAAGCAGTCGATGGGGATGGGGATGACCATCATCCTCGGTGTCATCGGCGCAATCGTCGGTGGTCTCATCGGTGGTCTCTTCGGCGACGGCGGCTGGAGCTCGCTCCTCGATAACCCGTGGTCGCTGTGGACGATCCTCCTGTCGGTGATCGGTGCGCTCGTGGTCATGTTCGTGTACGGGCTGCTCACGAAGTCCGACAACTGATCGCGACGCATCAATAAGAGTGCGCGCCTAGCGCGGTCGCCCGCCCCCATGTTGGGGCGGGCGATTTTCATGTCGGGGTTGGTAGTGCCGGTGCAGCGCCTTCTTCGGTCCCTGGGCGCGCTGCCCTTCTTTCGCCGAAGCGCGGTGCCTTCCTTTCCCCGGTGCCATCCTCTCCCTGAGGCGGCACAAACTATGAAGAAATTGGTCTGGGGCGGGGTCGCGGCGCCGCTACCGGGGGATTTTCTTCATAAAGTAGCGCGGCATCAATGAGGGGTGCGGCCGAGCCCTTCTTGCTCTTGCTCTTGGCTCAGATCATGAAGAAAGTGCGGCCCTGGAAGGTTTGGGGGCCTCGGACGCCGCACTTTCTTCATGATGCGGACCGGCAAAACGCCGGGACTACTCCTCGTAGGCAGCCTTTTTTGTTTGCACCGCACGCAAGCGTGCAAGGTCGAGCTTCATGCCGCGCTCGAAATCAACAACCCCGTTCTTTTCCTGGAACACGTCGGTGAGCTGCGTGTAGCAATAGCCAAACATGAGCGGATTATTCAGCAGGACATTCGTGAGTGCCTCGAAGCGCTCGTACAGTTCCTCTTCGCTGCGCACGCGATTGCCATAGCCCCAGGACTCGGCCTGGTCCTGGCCCGTGAATTCGGCAGCACGCGCTTCTTCCTCGTTCCACCAGATGCCGCCGTATTCGGAAACAAAGAATGGTTGGCCGGCGTAGGGGATCGAGAAGTCGCCGTTCGCAAATGGCATCTCATTTGGAGCGAGTTCACGCCTGTTGACCTGAGGTTTTCCTTCGGCAAGTGGCGCTTGTTCGCGTGCAAACGCCTCGGGATCCTGCTCGTAGGAGTGCGAGTCGTAGATGTCAGCTCCGCGCACGCGGTGGCTGTATCCCGAGGCATCGATCACCGGGCGCGACGGATCCGCAAGCTTCGTCGCGTTGTACATCCCGTGAGTCACATCGTCGAGCACCGTGATGCGGTCGTGAAGCACCTGATGCGTCTCGTTGAGCGGGCACCATCCCACGATGCTCGGATGCGAAAAGTCACGTTCGAGCGCCTCAATCCATTGCGAGATGAAGCTCGCCGTCGGCTCTTGGTTGTAGCCAAGGCCGCCGCGCCCCGAAACTCCCCAGTCGCCGAACTCGCCCCACACGAGATAGCCGAACAGATCGGCCCAGAACAGCATGCGCTCCTCGAACACCTTTTGGTGCAGCCGAGCGCCATTGAAACCCGCGGCGAGGGCAATCTGGATGTCGGTGAGCATCGCGTCGTCGGAGGGCGCGGTCATGAGCGTCTCGGCCCAATATCCCTGGTCAAGTACGAGTCTTTGGAATACGCGTTCACCGTTGATTCGGAACTCCGTGCCTTCGAGGGCGGTCGAGCGAAGCCCTGCGTAGGAATGCACTTCGTCGATCAGGCCGCCGTCAGAATCGAGAAGTCGTGCGGTGAGGCGGTACAGCTCGGGCTCACCTGCCGCCCACACGCGCACGTGCTCGTCCGGCACAGTGACGCGCACGCGGGGTGCGAGGTCAAGGTCGGCGCGGGCGCTTGCGGTGGCGAGGGTGGTGCCGTCGGGGGTTCCGACGGTGACCTCGACCCGCGTGTCCTTGGTGTTGTGGGTGAGAGGCAACGTGATGTCGAAGGAGTTGTCGGCGAGCGATGGGGTGGTGTGCACGGCGCAAATGGCGTGCGCGGGAACGCCTTCGAGCCACACCGTTTGCCAAATGCCGGTGGTGCGAGTGTATTGGCAGTGCGTGGAATCGTGCCACGTGGCTTGCTTGCCGCGTGCCTGAGGTTCCCAGCGGGAATCGCGGGCGCGCACGACGATCGTGGTCGTCTCGCCCGGGCTTACGATGCCGTTGAGGTTTGCCTGGAAGGGAGTGAAGCCGCCGCGGTGGCGAGCGACTTCCACACCGTTGACCCACACGGTCGTGTCGTGGTCGACGGCGCCGAAGTGAAGGATCGGGACGAGGGGCTGCCCGCCGGGGCCCTCGCTCCACTCCGCGGGAACCTCCACCTCGCGGCGATACCACACGGCTTCCATAAAGTCGGTGTGCTCGACGCCCGAGGCCTTGGATTCTGGAGCAAACGGCACGAGGATCGAGCCCTCAAGGGGGCGCTCGAGGAGTCTGCGTTCGCGGCCCGAGTCTCCAGCGTCGATCTCGAATTCCCACTGGCCGTTGAGGTTGAGCCACGTGGCGCGATGGCACTGGGGGCGCGGATGTTCGGGCTTTGGTACGTCGGTTGCGGCCGAGAGGGGAGCGTCGAGGAGGCCCGCGAGATGCTCAGCTTTCTCGGCGAGATCCTTCAGCTCGGGAACTGCGGCGAATTCGGGAACGAGTGGCATGGTGATGTCCTCACGTCGTTGTGTGTACTGGTTGGGGCCAGTCAATCACGCCGTCGAGCAAAATTGCAACGTGGGAATAAAGGGTGGCTTAGTGACCAAGTGTCGAGGTGCGCGTCACGAGCGTGTGCGGCACGAGGAACGTCGATGCTGAGCCAAGCGACGTCACCTCGGCGGTTTGTGCACCTCGTGCAAAGGAGTCGTCGCCAAGCGCGGCGAACAGCGCCGCCGATACGAGGCACTCGAGATCGGGCGCGACCGAGGTGAGCGGGGGAGTGCAATGCGCAGATTCGGGGATGTCGTCCCAGCCGCACACGAGCACGTCGGTGCCGATCGTGTAGCCCGCGTCGCGAAGCGCCTCGCATGCGCCGAGCGCGAGGAGGTCGTTGCCAGCGACGACCGCATCAAACGGGAGTGCCTTGGTGCCACTGGTGCTCGTGGAACTCTTCGCGTTTGCTGCTTCTCCAATAAGGTCTCTCACCTGTGCATATCCCTCGTATCGCGTCCATTCCGTCGTGTGAATCAGGAGTTGATCGGCAGGGGGAATCCCCGCGAAGCGACACGCCGCGCGAAAGCCCGTGAGGCGTTCCGTACCGGTTGAGGCCACGCCTTCCTGGGCGCCGAGAAACAGCGGGCGCGAAACGCCGCGATCAATCACGTGGCGCACGACGTCGACCGCGCTCGCAGTGTTGTCGATGCTCACGTGGTGAATGCTTCCGTGATCGGCAACGGCTTCACCGAGAACGACGGTGGGAACGGGCGAGTGCTCGGCGAGCTCGCGCACCGTCTCGGGAAGGAGCGGCGCCATGATGAGTGCCCCGAACGAACGCTTGGCGAGCCCGCGGGCGTAGCGGCGCTCGATATCGGCATGCTCGCCAGTGAGCTCGATACTCACGCTGTGGCCGGCGCGCGCCGCGATGTTGTGGAACGTTTCCGCGAGCCGCGCAAAATACGGGTTGAGCAGGTGCGGAATCACGAGGGCAACGGTGCGCGTGGCGTTGCCGCGAATTTCGCGGGCTGCTTCGTTTGGCACGTAGCCGAGATCTGCGATTGCAGCGAGAACCTTGTCGCGGGTAGCGGGCTTCACGACCGGCCGATCGTTGACGACGTTCGACACGGTTTTCCACGAAACGCCGGCCCGCGCCGCAACGTCCTTGATGCTTGCGCGTTTGCGTGGACTAGGCCCGTTCATGCTGCCCCTTTCATCACGTGAGAAGTGGTTTCAGTGTAGGGGGCGCAGCCGCCGGACCCCCGCGCCTTTCCGTCCAACCGCGGGCGTGAAGGGCGCGTGCGCTTGACGAAACCAGAGGAAAAGTGCAAAACTCTCACGTGAGAATCAAAGGTGAGTGACACCGCACACCTGTCAACGATGACGAGGAAGGTGAAGCGCCATGCCGAGCGCGCACAATAGTCGCACCCCGTCGAGGCTCAGTCGCCGGACGCTCCTCGCGGGCTTTGGTGCAGGGGCTCTCGGACTAGGGTTAGCCGGATGCGGAGCCGCGCAAGCGGATCCCTCCAAGGTCGCCGTCTGGGATCTCTTCTCCGGCGCTGACGGTGAAAAGACCCGCGGCATGATTGCCGAGGTCGTCAAGGAGAACTCCGGCCTCGAGGTTGAGCCCACGACCCTTAGCTGGGGCAACCCTTACTACACCAAGCTCGCCATGGCCGCCGCGTCGAGTGCGCCGCCGAGCACCGCGATCATGCACGTGAGCCGCGTCGCCGGCTTCGCCCCGGGCGGCCTCATCGAACCGTGGGACATGAGCCTCTTCGAAGAATTCGGCGTCACGAACGATACGTTCACCGACGCGCTCCTTGAAGCCTGCCAATATGACGGCAAGCAGTACGCGATCCCGCTCGACACCCACCCCTTCATCAGTTTCTTCGACAGGGTCGTTGCGGAAAAGGCTGGGGTTCTCGAATCCGATGGCACCCTCGCAATCGACTCGCCCGAAGCACTTCAGGAAGTCGGCACAAAACTTGGTGAGGTGACCGGCGGACCCGGAATTGCCTTCGGGTATCAGCTCGACACCGCGCAAGCGTGGCGACTCTTTTGGGGCCTCTTCCACCAGACCGGCGGCGAGTACAGCTTTGAACCAGGCGAGAAGGCCGACATGGACATCGATGCCGCCGCGCGCGTCGTCGCCGCGGTGAACTCGTGGATGGACGACAAATGTATGGCCTCTTCGCAGGACTACCCGGGCGCCCTTTCCGCCTTCAACGGTGGCCGCAACGGCATGATCTTCTCGGGCGTGTGGGAGCTCAACGGATTCAAAGAAAACGTCGAGGCGCTCGCAGGGGCGCCGATGCCCACGATGTTCGGAACGCCCGCGAACTACGCCGACTCCCACACGTACGTGCTCCCGAACAACCGCCGTATGACCGATGAGCTCCGCCGCAACACGTATCTGTTTGTGTCGTCCATGCTCAAAAAGGGCGATCAGTGGGGCGCCGCAGGGCACATCCCCGGCTATCTCCCCTCGCAGGATGAGCCCGCGTACCGAGAGCTCGAGGTCCAAAACCAGTACAAAGATGCCGCCGAAACCGTGGTTGTGGACCCGAAGGTGTGGTTCGCGGGTGCTGGTTCCGATTTCCAAAACCGCGTGTGCCAGCGGCTTATCGAGGGCTTTCGCGGAAGCGTCGAACCGCAGCGGGCGATCGAGGGAATGCTCGACGTCATCAGCGGCATCGCCATGCAACCCAACCCCATCGAATAAGGAGGTCACGCCATGAATGAACGCGCACGCTTCACCTCCCGCGGTGCGGGATGGTTCGCCCTTCCCTACATGATCCTTTTCATCCTCTTCCTCATCGTCCCCATCGTGTGGGGCCTGTGGATGAGCTTTACGGATCAGTCGCTCGCCTCCACGAACAGTGGCTTTGTGGGAATCGATAACTACCTCGAGGCTTTCACGAGCGCCGACATGTACTCGAGCCTGCTCAACACTCTGTTCTTCACGCTCATCTCGTCGATCCCACTTGTGATCCTCTCGTTCGTGCTTGCCTACCTCGTCGTCACGGGTCTCCCCGGCCAGTGGTTGTGGCGCCTCACGTTCTTCGGGCCTTACCTGCTTCCCGTTTCGGTCGTGACCGCGATGTGGGGCGTGATGTTTGCGAACGATTTTGGGTTCCTCAACGGCATCCTTGCGCACCTCGGGATTGACCAGATCGGGTGGCTGAGTGACAAGCAGATCGCCATGTGGTCGATTGCGCTCACGACCGTGTGGTGGACGATCGGTTTCAACTTCCTTCTGTACCTCTCGGCTCTCCAGAACATTCCGGACACCGTGTACGAGGCCGCTCAGGTTGATGGCGCTGGTGCGTGGCGCAGGCTTAGGTCGGTCACGCTCCCGATGATGCGCCCCACGACAGTGCTGATCGTTTTGCTGCAGATCCTGGCCTCGCTCAAGGTCTTTGACCAGATCTTCCTTATGACGGCGGGCGGCCCCGATGGCGCGACCCGTTCGATCATTCAATACATCTACGACCAGGGCTTCTCCGGCTACCGAGTTGGCTACGCCTCGGCCGTCTCCTACATCTTCTTCGCGATGATCGTTGTCGTCTCTCTCATCCAGGTAGCGATCACGAACCGTAACGCAAAGGAGCGTTAAACATGAGCACTGCAGTGACCGACCTCGATACCGCCGCAGGACCCAAGCGCGCGGGCCTCAAGGGCCGCGCGAGCCACAAGCGCGAGGAGAACGCCCGCCAGCGCTCCCTCACGCTCGGCTCCTCGAAAGTCTCTCGCGTAGTGGCGTTTGCCGCGCTCGCGATCCTCGCGCTCTGCTGGGCAATTCCGATTCTGTTCGCCCTTCAGCTGTCGCTCAAAACCGAGAGCGATGCCTCCGCCGCGCCACTCACGTTCTGGCCATCCGAGGGGTGGACTTTCGAGAACTACGCAAACGTGATCGCCGCGGGCGACATCCCCCTGTGGATCTGGAACTCGATCCTCGTCTCCGCGATCGTCACGATCATCACCCTCGTGACCTCCGTACCCGCCGCGTACGTGTTCTCGCGCTACAACTTCCGTTTCAAGAAGCTGTGCTTCGCTCTCACAATCGCCGCGATCATGGTGCCGCCGCAGATCCTCATCGTTCCGCTGTTTGAGCAGATGAAATTCTTGCAGCTTTCCGACACCCTCGCCGGCGTCGTGCTCCCGCAGGTCGTTGCCCCGCTCATGGTGATCGTGCTCAAGAACTTCTTCGACCAGCTCCCAATCGAACTCGAAGAAGCCGCGAAGCTCGACGGCGCATCGATGCTGCGTACCCTCACCTCGGTGATCCTCCCGCTCTCACGTTCGATCATCGTTGCCGTGGGAATCTTTGTGTTCATCGGCTCGTGGAACAACTTCCTGTGGCCGTTCATCATCACGAACTCGCCTGAGCTCATGACGATCCCCGTGGGTCTCGGCACCGTGAAGAACGCCTATGGCGTGCAGTACGCGCAGGGCATGGCGAGTGCCGTGATCGGTGCGTTGCCACTGCTCATCGTGTTCGTGCTCTTCCAGCGCCACATCGTGCGCGGCTTCGCGACGACGGGCATGGGCGGCCAGTAAGCTGGAGGTACCGCGGGGCGCCGGCGCCTCGATGAGAGCATCAATGAGGAGCACTATGAGTCACGAAACGATGTCCCAGCATTCGACCGCCGCCGATGATTCGGCGGATCGCCGCCTCGATCCGCGGCTCGCCGCGAAGGCCCGTGAGCTTGCCGCGCAGGGCACGGTTCTCTTGCGCAATGACGGCGTGCTGCCTCTTGCCCCGCACAGTCGCGTCGCAGTCTTTGGTCGAACGGCGAAGAACTGGCTCGCCGTTGGCTATGGCTCGGGGGGCGACGTGAACCCGCCCTACATCACGAACCTCACGGACGCGCTGCGCGAATCGGATGCCGTGGATGTCGACGAGGAGCTCGCCTCGGCGTACGACCGCTTCAGCGAGGAGCAGCCCGCGGATCCGGGCACGGTGTGGGGCAAGTGGCCCACGCATTATCCCGAGCTCGAGCTCACTGACGAGCAGATTAGCTCCGCCGCCGACCGCAACGACCTGGCCATCCTCGTGATTGGTCGCGCCGCGGGCGAAGACCGCGATGCTGAGCTCGCGGCCGGCTCGTACTACCTCACCGAGCAAGAGGAATCTCTCCTCGCGTGCGTCACGAAGGCGTTTGATCGCACGGTCGTCGTGGTCGACGCAGGCAATGTCATGGACCTCTCGTGGGCCGAGCGCTACGACATTTCGGCGCTCCTCATCGCGTGGGCGGGCGGCATGGAATCCGGTAGCGCCCTCGCGGAGGTTCTCACGGGCGCGCGCGAGCCGGGCGGCCGCCTCACCGCCTCGATTGCGCGCCGCTACGAGGACGCTCCGACCGCCGAGCACTTCGGCGACCCCGATGTCACGAATTACGTCGAGGACGTCTTCGTGGGCTACCGCTACTACGAAACCTTCGCGCCCGAGGCCGCCCAATTCCACTTCGGCGAGGGCCTCGGCTACACGTCGTTCACGCTCGGCCTCGGGGAGTTCGGTTCCGACGCCACCCGCGCCCGCATCGAGGTCACGGCAAAGAACACTGGCGAGCGCGACGGCGATACGGTCGTGCAGGCCTACCTCGAAACGCCAGACGGGAAGCTTTCCCAGCCCTCGCGCCGCCTCGCGGCCTTCTCCCGCACGGGCCGCGTTGCGGCAGGTGAAAGTGCCGCGGTGAGCCTCGAGGTGGACCTTCGCGACTTCGCCTCCTACGACGACTCCGGTGTGACCGGCCACCGCAGCGCCTACGTGCTCGAGCCCGGAACCTATCGCCTTCACGTGGGGCAAAGCGTGAAAGACACCGAGGTCGCGGGCGACATCGAGGTCGGCGAACTCCTTGTCGTGCGCGAGGTTGAAGAGGCCTCCTCGATCCAGAAGGGCTGCGGGTTCGACCGCATGATCCTCACGCGCGGCGATGATGGCCGGGCAACCGTCGGATATGAGAAGGCCCCAGAGGAGCAGCGGGATCTTGCGCGCCGCATTCTCGAGCGGCTCCCCGAGGTGTTCCCCGAGCCGGAAGCAGGCAGCGCACCCTCGTTTGACGACGTGCGCGCCGGAAAGGTGAGCCTCGAGGAGTTCGTGGCAACCGTCGGAACGGAAGATCTCATTACCCTCGCCTACGGCGATACCACCATGGATAGCCCGCTCGGTGTGCGCGGCAACGCCGGGGCGCTCGGCGGCGTGACCGAGTCGCTGCGCGCGCGTGGCGTGGCGCCCGCGATCACGACAGACGGCCCTTCTGGCCTGCGCATTTCCGCGTTCGCGTCGCTTCTGCCGTGCGGCACCGCGCTCGCCTCAACGTGGAATCCCGAGGGCGTGTGCGAACTCGCCGCGCTCCACGCCGAGGAAATGCTCGCGAAGGGCTCCGACATTCTGCTAAGCCCCGGCATGAACATCCAGCGCGACCCGCTGTGTGGCCGCAACTTCGAGTATTTCTCGGAGGATCCGCTGCTCACGGGCCTCATGGGCGCGGCCGTCGTAAATGGCGTGCAGTCCAAGGGCGTTGCCGCGTGCCCCAAGCACTACGCCGCGAACAATCAGGAGCACAACCGCATCTACTCCGATTCGCGCGTGAGCGAGCGCGCCCTGCGCGAAATCTATGTGCGGGGCTTCCAGATCATGATCGAGGAATCGAAGCCGCGCACCATCATGACCTCGTATAACAAGATCAACGGGGTGTGGGGGCACTACAGCTACGACCTTGTTGAGACGATCCTGCGCGGCGAGTTCGGTTTCGACGGCCTCGTGGTGACCGACTGGTGGATGCGCATGGCCGACGATCCCCACTTCCCGGCCCTTCGCGATAGCGCGTATCGCGTGCGCGGAGGCATCGACGTGCTCATGCCCGGAAGCGAGGAACACGGCGGCGACACGTGCGATACGGGGGTGCGGGATTCGCTCGATGTGGAGGAGGGGCTCACCCTCGGCGAGCTTCAGCGCACGGCGCTTCACGTGCTGCGGTTCATCCTCGAGGTTGACCCGCAGGGTCACGCGACGAGCGCCGAGAAGGGCCGCCGGAACGTGATGTAGGCGCCCGAGCGTCACTTTTCATGAAAATTCTGGGGCTGCAGCGCCTGTTTCGGGCCTGCACGCTCTGGTTTTTTCATGGACTTGCACGGGATAGGCGCGAGTCCCACGCGGCACCGGGTGTTAGGCCTATTTTGTTGACGTCGAAGCGTATTTGACAGTGCATCCCAGATCGGGATGCACCTTGGTAGGCTGAAGGCATGACGGTGCAAATATCCTTGCGTCTTCCCGACGACCTTGTGGAGTTCCTAGACCAAAGCGTGTCTGCAGGGGCTGCCGGAAGCCGAGCCGATCTGGTGAGGCTCGCTCTCGAAAGGGAGAAGAGGCGGCAAGCCGCACTTGCCGACGCCGCAATTTTGGATGCCGAAGGTCCAGAGGACGATCTCGACTCTCTCGTGGAGTGGACCGCGGGCCACGCCTCATTCGAGGGCTGACGTGCGTGAAATCTGCCTTGCGAAGCTCGACAAGACTCGACCGGTGCTCGTGCTGACCCGCGAGGTCGCCCGAAGTGCGATGACTAAGGTGACAGTCGCGCCCGTTACTTCGACCGTCAAAGGCCTCTCGAGCGAGGTTGAGCTCGGCGAGCGTAACGGGCTCGACCACCGATGTACCGCTTCCGTCGACAACACAGTCACGATCCCTGCCTCGCTCCTCGGCCGTACTATTGGTTTCCTTCAGCCCGATCAGGAGCGCGCATTAGCGAATGCCGTGATCATGGCTTTCGACCTGGACGCGAGGCCCCTCGAGAGCTAAGCCAGGACCCGGTCGTTGCTCGGTGGCGTCACTCTTCATGAAAATTCCAGGGCTGCAGCGCCTTTTCGGGCCTGCACGCTCTGGTTTTTTCATGAACTCGCGCGGCATAGGCGCGATCTGCGCAAGGCGTCGGTGCATCCCACCCGGCCTCGGCTCAAGTCCCGCACGTAGGCTGAGCATGTGGGCCCGCGCGAGATGAGGAGACTTCATGACTGATATTGCCCTTCCCGCTGAGCTCGTCGGCGAGCATTTCCGGATCACGCCGGTCACGCCGCGCGTGGTGCGCCTCGAGTATTCGCCGAGCGGCACGTTTGAGGATCGTCCCTCAACCTTCGCGATCAACCGCGACGTGGTGCTTGATCCTTCCGAGTACACGATCGGGGAGTATCAGGGCCGCCTCACGGTCACGACCGAGAATTTCTACCTCGAGTATGACCGCGGCCCGTTCTCGGCGAATGGCCTGAAGGTCGAGGTCAGGGGCGGCGTTTCGGCGTATCACTCGGTGTGGCGCTACGGGCAGGACCTCTCGCTTCCGGCGGATCGCCAGCTTGCCCTGAATGGTGAGACGCAGCGCGCGCTCGATGGGAACCTCGGAGGCGCGGCTCGCACCCTCGACGTGGCCGACGGCAAGATCCCGCTCGAGCCGGGCGTGAACTCTACGGTGGGGTATGCGGAGATCGACGATTCGACGTCGATGGTGTTTGATTCCGACGGTCGCCTGCGCGCCCGCGCTGCCGAGGAAGGCAGCATTGACCTCTTCGTGTTCGCCGCGGGTCGTGACCATGTGGCTGCGGTGAAGGATTATTTTGCGATTAGTGGCCCTCAACCGATTGTGCCGAAGTTCGCGCTCGGCAACTGGTGGTCGCGCTATCATCGCTACACCGAGGAAAGCTACCTCGAGCTCATGGACGCGTTCCGCGCGGAGGATATTCCGTTCTCGGTGTCGGTGATCGACATGGATTGGCACCTCACGGACGTTGATCCGAAGTACGGTTCGGGCTGGACGGGGTACACGTGGAATCGTGACCTTTTCCCGGACCCGGAGCGGTTCCTCGAGGAGCTCCATAAGCGCGGGCTGCGCGTGACGCTCAACGTGCACCCCGCTGATGGCGTGCGCGCTTTCGAGGAGGCGTATGAGGCGATGTGCGAGGCGCTCGGCAAGCCCGCCGACGGCCAGGCGATCCCGTTTGACGTGAACAATGACGAGTTCATGGACGCCTATTTCGATGTGCTGCACAAGCGCCTCGAGGATGAGGGCACGGATTTTTGGTGGATCGATTGGCAATCGGGCCCCTATTCGAGTGTGGAAGGCGTGGACCCGCTGTGGGTTCTCAACCACGAGCACTTCACGCGCAGCGCGCGCTCGGTTGAACGTCCGCTCACGTTCTCGCGGTTCGCGGGCCCCGGATCGCACCGCTATCCCGTGGGTTTTTCAGGCGATGCGATCGTCACGTGGGACTCGCTCGCGTTCCAGCCCGGCTTCACGGCTGCTGCGGCGAACATCGGCTACGGCTGGTGGAGCCACGACATTGGTGGGCACATGGAGGGCTTTCGCGATAACGAGCTCGCGACTCGCTGGGTCGAGTTCGGTGTGTTCTCGCCGATCAACCGCCTGCATTCGTCGAATTCGCCGTTTGCGGTGAAGGAACCATGGAACTTCCCGGCCCCGCACGGTGAAATTCAGGCTGCGCATTTGCGTCTTCGTCACCGTCTCGTGCCGTATCTGCACGCGATGAATTACCGCGCGCATCACGAGGGTCGTTCGATTGTGGAGCCCGTGTATTTCGAGGCCCCGCAATATCCCGCGTATCGCAACGACCAGGGGTATCTGTTCGGCTCCGAACTTCTCGTGGCCCCGATTACGCGCCCTGCCGCGAAGGACGTGGGTCGCGGGAGCGTTGAACCGATTCTCCCGGGCGGCATGTGGCTCGACCTGTTCACCGAGCAGCGCTACGGCACCCCCGATTCGGGTGCGTTCACGCAAGAGATGTTCCGCTCGCTCGGCTCGATTCCCGTGCTCGTGCGCGCCGGCGGCATTCTTCCGCTCACGCCGGCCGATGCTATTCCCGACAACATCGAGGACAATCCCGAGGTGCTCGAGCTCGTCGTCGCCGCGGGTGGCGATGGCGAATTCACGCTCCACGAAGAGTGGAAGGCGGGCGACGATCTCGTGTGGAGTCACGTGCGCGTGGCCGTGCAGGCGTCGGAAAATAGCCTCACTCTCACCATCCCCGCCGACACCCCCAAGGTGGCGCGCGAGGCGCTCGAGCGGCGCGGGTGGCGCATTCGGTTGCTTGGGCATGACCCGGCTGGGTTCGGGGATCTGAAGGCGAGCGGGTCCGACGCTTCCTTCGCCCCCGGTGTCGAGAAACTCGCCGATGAGCTTCGCGTTCGCAAGCTCAGCCCCGCAGATCGTCCTGCGCAGCATGCCGCGACGATCACTGTCACCGGCCTCACGGTTGGCACAGAAGCGACGCTCACGAGCGAAGGTTTCAGCACCGTTCTCGACGACACCGAGAAGGGCCGCGAGGTTCGTTACGCGCGCTTGCGTGCCTTCGTGAACGACGCCGAGATTGGCTTCACGCTCAAGCAGGCCATCGCCGGTGTTGCCGCGAAGCGCCCCGAGTCGCTCATGCGTGAGATTTCGGCGTTTGGCAAGGTGCCGTCGGGCCACTTGCCGCGCACCTTCGATTACGAGCAGGCGAGCCCCGAGCTCATCGCGGCCGTCGCCGAGATCTGGGGTTAGCCCTCACCGAGCCGCATCGAAGCCGGTTCGCATTGAGCCCTCCCTTCGCACCGCTCAAGGTGGTGCGGGGGAGGTCTCTTGTGGAGAACATCGGTTGGCGATGACCTCCCCGAGGAGCGCGTTGGGTGAGGTGAGCGTCTGTCTGATGTGGCTGGAAGGGCTGGAGTGTCGGCGCAGTGCCTCTCTGAGATCGAGGTTCCTGATATAGCGCGCAGGGCCGCGAGTGGCATGGAAGTCATGCTGCCCACCTCGGTCATGGTTCTGGCGACCTGACGCTGCTCACAGCGGATTGGGTCCCAAGCAGGACTGCCGCCCGAGACCACGGCTGGCATAGACATTCTTCTTCTCGGTGGTACCGCGCTCCTCGGTTGTCAATTCGCCCGACACCTTGTTCCCAGTGGCGATGCTGTGACGTGTCTGACGCGCGGCTCACACCCAGCACCTACGGGCACCACCCGAGTGCAGTCCGATCATGGCGATCTCGACGCTCTGGTTCGGTTTCTGATCGTGGTTGGGAAGCCATTATTGATCTGACATTCCACCTGTACACGCCTATCGCGCTGCAGGTCAGCTCGCGGGTCGGCATTGGACCTTTATTTCCTACGGAAGCGTCTACTTAGACTTCTCGATTCCGGAGCAAACGGCGACTGCGCAGACGATTCCGCCCCTAGACCAGGACTGGATGCGGAACATGCGCCAGTACGGGCCCGTCAAGGTTGTATGCGAGGAGGTTGCGTCCCGGTTCCAAGTGTCCTGGCCCACGGTGAAGCGTCGGGTAGAGCACCACCGGACCGGCCAGCCGATGCCGGACCGGTCCTCGCGCCCGCATCATTCTCCCAACAAGACCAGCCAGACGAGGACGAAGCGTTGTATCCAGCTGAGACTCCGACTGCGGGAAGGACCTGTGCAGTTGACCCGTTGGCTCGGGATCGCGCCGTCCACTGTCCACCGGATCCTGACCGACGCACACCCGGACCGGCTCTCCCATGTCGGCCGTACCATTCGCGAGCCTGTTCGACTCTATGAGCACGGCCGCCCAGGCCGGATGATTCATGTCGATGTGACAAAGCACGGCAACATCCCCGACGTCGGTGGCTGGTGCTACGTCGGTTGACAACAGGGAGAAAGGAACTGAACCGCCACCCCGATATGCCGAAGAACAAGTCAAGTACAGCGACCCGCTGATGAGCAGGGCCTACGGCAACCCGTCATCGCCGACTTCTGCTGCATCGCTTACGCCGAGATGCACGACGACAAAATCACCGTCACCGCGATTGTCGTCCTGATCTGACTAGTCGAGTGGTTCAGAGCTTGCGGAGTGACCGTTGAGCGGGTCCAGTCCGACAACGGCGGCGCCAACCGCTCCCGCTTGTGGCGAGACACCTGTGCCAAGCTGCAGGTCAGGCACAAGCACACTCGCCCGAACTAACCGCAGACCAACGGCAAGATCGTGTGGTTTCACCGCACCTTGGCTGATGGCTAGGACTACGCCCGTTGCTACACCTCAGAAGTGCCACGCCGGGGTGAGCTGGACGGCTCGCTACGGTACGATAACTACCACGGTCCTCACACCGCGTGCGGATTCAGTCGTCCTTCTAGCAATGGTTTAACGTCTCCGGGCAGGTGTACTAGCGAACTACTCCGGGCTCTTGGCAGTAGTTTCCGTTCCCACCTGTGCGTTGCATCCTGAGTATTGCTCCACTGGAGTCGCAACACGCCGCGTCAATCCACCCCCGAGCCAACGGCGACTCTTTGGCAGAGAAATCTCGTTCCTGGCGTGGAGTTCACCCTTTTTGTTAATCTCATGCGGGAGACTTGTTCCATGACCTCTATTCCGGCGCTGGTCGAGCCCGAGCTACTTGCTTGGGCTCGCAAGAGTGCAAACCTAGAGCCCCTTGCCGCCGAGCGAAAGATTGGTATTCCAGAGGGGCGCGTCGCGGAGTGGGAATCCGGCAATGTGCATCCCACCATCGCGCAGCTTCGCAGCGCGGCGAAGGTGTACAACCGCGCACTGGCCGTCTTCTTTCTCCCGGAGCCGCCACGAGACTTTGACTCCCTTCGCGACTTCCGCAGGCTTTCCGAGGCCACCTCGGGGGAGTGGTCTCTAGCACTTCACGCTGAGTACCACCGGGCGCACTTCCAGCGCGATGCGCTATTGGACATCGCAGAGCGTGAGGGTGAGCTACCTTCCACCACCTGGCGCCTAAATGTTGAGGGGCTCGCCGACAGAGAGCTTGCAGCGCGGGCGCGCACGCTACTGCAAGCCTCCACCAGCCTAAGGAAGCCCACCTCGAAGACTGACAAATACAAGCACCTCAACTATTGGACGAACGCGCTGGAGGAAGCCGGCGTCTTGGTGATGACCACTGAGGGGGGAGAGGTGCCGACAGCAGAGATGCGTGCTTTCTCCCTCTATTTTGAAGAGATCCCGGTGATCGTCCTCAACGGCAAGGACGCCACCCGAGGGCGCACGTTCTCACTCCTCCACGAGTATGCTCACCTTCTCCTGCACTCGGAAGGCCTCTGCGACGCCACCACAGACGCAAGGGCTACCACCCCCGACCGTAAGCTGGAGGCGCGCTGTAACGCACTTGCGGCGGAAATCCTCATGCCGGCAGACCTGATCTTGGCCACACCCGAGGTGGCCAACCACGAGGGCGCGTGGATGCTGTGCGAGCTCATCGAGTACGCCCGTCCCTACGGCGTGAGCGCCGAGGCCTTCCTGCGACGACTCACCACCCTCGGATTGGTCGAGCTCGCTGCGTACCAAGAGTTCCGCGAGAAGCAGAGGAATGAGGGAGGCTCTGCCGCAGAGGTAGAGAGCACCTCCTCGGAGGGACGTAGCAGTAAGAAGGGGGGCGGCTCTTTCTACTACACGAAGGCGCGAAACTTAGGCAAGGGTTACATTAGGCAGGTTACCGGTGCCCATCGCCGCAGGTCGCTCGACTCCTCCACGGCTGCTACCTACCTGGGCGTGAAGGTGGGCCAAATGGAGAGATTGGCTGAAGTGGCGGACTTGTAGCCATGGATGAAATGCTGTTCCCCTTCTACTCCTTCGACACGGGCGCCTTCATAAACGGCCGGAACGACATCTTCAAGCCGCGTGCTTTCGCTGCCGTGTGGCAGCAAATCGAAGCTCTCATCGCGCTTGGGCAGGTGCGGGCGGTGGATGAGGTCAAGCGCGAGGTTCTCAAGCAAGATGACGAGTGCGCCGCCTGGGTGAAGAAGCAGAAGGGTCTCTTCCTCCCGCTCACCGAGGACGTGCAGTTGGCGACGAAGAAGATCCTCAAGGCCCACCCGCTCCTGCTGGGAAACCGTGGCGGTGGCCACCGCAACAGTGCTGATCCGTTCGTGATTGCACTCGCCATGGTGCACGACGGCACGGTGGTCACCCAAGAGACTCGCTCGCGGAGCATGAAGAAGCCCCGCATTCCCGACGTATGTGAGTCTTTCAGCGTGCCCTGCTGCTCGCTCCCGGAGTTCGTGGATGAGCAGGGGTGGACCTTCAACTTCGGTGGTCAGCCTGATTGAGCGCCGAAGTAGGCGCTTCAGGGGGGGCTGTCGAAGATCTTGAGGAGCCAAGCGTGCTACCGCGAGGGGCCTGGACGCCTCCCGAAGGTTGGGTGGGTATCGTACTCTCCGCGCTGGGGCATGAGGCGGGGACTCCAAGCGCCTCTATGTCTCCTCCGTCCCGCAGTAATAGCAACCAAGATGACTAACGGATCTGTCCAGGTTGCACGGCAGAATCTGGAACCGAGATTTGGACGCTGATACTGCACTATGGGGATCGAAAGGGGCCGCTCACCACTTCCTGCCGATGTCAGCCTGGTCGAGCATGACGTGAGCGTCACTCAGGGTGCGGTAGGCGAAGCCCTCCTCGGAATCGTTGTTGACTACCTCGAAGCCGAGCAGGTCACGCTAAAACCAAATGGGCGCTTGACAGTCGGCCACGACCAGCTAGGCATCAGAGAAGGCTCAGCGCGAATAGGTGCCCGCCTCACAGAGAGCAGCCCGGAACCCCCCAGTGTTGCCGCTGATTCCGCGTCAGCTGGAGCCAACTCGGGCAGTTATCCGTGGCCAGCCGGAGTTGGCATAGCCACGCCAGCAACTTAGCAACTGTTCTTGCCGAATCAGCAAACTCAATCAACGTCCCCAGTCAGTCCACCTAGGGCCCCATTGCTTGTGTCGAAGTTTGGGCCGGGGTAGCCTTGAGCTAATACGACCGGTTCCGCTGCCCACCTCGGTGGGAGTCCAGGGCCGGTCTTTGCTTTTGGGGATAGGGGGGGCGCGTGGTCCACGCGAAGCAATTCAAGACCTATGCGGAGCAGGTCGATTTGCTCCGCAAGCGAGGCCTGCAGATCGGCGACCGGGCCTGGGCCGAAAGCTTCCTGCAGCGATTCAACTATTACCGCTTGTCGGGGTACTGGTACCCACTACTGAAGTTCAATCCGATAAATGGAGTAGCTACTGAGAATTTTATTGACGGTGCGTCATTGGAACTCGTCGCTGCTCTGTACGAATTCGATGAGAGGCTCCGACACGGTATCTTCCGCGAGTTGGATCGGGTGGAAATGGCGGTTCGTGCCATGCTCGGCTATGAGCTCGGCAGAATTGACCCTCTCATCCACCTCGTTCCCGAACACTTAGGCCCGCAGGCTCGGCAACGTCGGCGAGACCGTAGGAGTAAGTATGACGTGTGGCGGGAGAAGTATGACTCCGCGTTGCGCGGATCAAAAGAGGATTTCGTAGGCCATCATTGGCGGAAGTATCGGGGTGAGATGCCAATTTGGGCGGCAGTGGAGATCATGGACTGGGGGATGATTTCCCACCTCTATGGAATGTCTCCGGGCCCTGCCAGAAATCGGATGGCTGAACGGTGTGGCTTAAGCGCGCCTCAACTGGAGTCATGGCTCAAGTCGCTTAATGTGCTTCGCAACCTCGCCGCGCACCACGCGCGAATGTTCAATCGTGTCTATGACATCAAGCCCAAGTTGAACGATGATGTTCGGTTGGCTCCCATCGCAGGCGCGATGAACAAGGTCTTTGGCCAGCTCACACTAATTCAATACCTGCATCGTCAACTTGGTTTGTCGCTTGCTGAGCACTTGCCGTCCCTGATGGCTACTTATCCCGTGAATGCTCTGGTTCCTCTTAGTCGTACTGGCGCCCCTGCCCAGTGGGAAGAGCTTGCACTGTGGGCGAGGTAGAGCTTCCAGTATTCGCCGAGTAGTTGAACTGATCTAGAGTTGCGCACCGAGCCGGTTCTGCCGGTGCAGCTCAAGCAACTGGGGGAGGACCACCGCGGGGTTGTTGTCGGGCCCCGCGAGGCGGGCACCTTCGGGTGTGAGCTTCGCACTGAATCTCACGCTCGACGTTCCCCACCTGTAGTAAACGGGGACTCTGAGGCTCTCACCGCTTGACGTGTGCGCGATGAGAGTGCGAAGCCTCCTGCCGATGGGCCTGCCAGGCTCGAGTGAATTGATTTCACCCCAGGGGAGGAACTTTCCTGTGCTCGGCAACGAGCGCATGAGAATGCCTTCTCGCGTGGCCCACACGCCCTGCGTGGTGAAAAGCAGAAATCCGAACATGAGAAACAAGATGAGGCCGCCAAAGACGACCGCTTGCACGGCGCGCTCCGTACCCGAAGTGTCGTGGGGGAAGAGGTTAATCATCACGAGTGCGACCGCGATAAGCACGGCGAAAAACGCGCATACTCCGCCGTAGATCCAGCGGTAGATAGCGCCGGGGCCGGACGAAAGGAGAATATCGCCGCGCTCTTTGGCAGGTGGGATGGGCCAGCGTGATGCCATGGGCGTGCTCCTTTGTGGCGGGGATCTGTCTCAAGTATGGCAGGCGACCGGTGCAGGCGTGACGCTGTCGCAGAGGGAAATCGAAGTCCGGGCTTGGGTTATGCCCCGAGCCGCCCCTGGCGATGCAGGTCAAGCAGTTGGGGCAGCACGACCGCGGGGTTCACGTCGGAGCCCACGTAGCGGGCGCCTTCAGGCGTGATTGTCGAGGAGAGAAAGTTCCGTCGCCCGTCTGTTCTGTAGAGAATAGGGACCATGGTGCTCGTGCCATCGACCATGCGTGCAGTCAGGGATCGCAACTCCACTCCATCGTGCATCCCAGGTTCGAAAGCGGTGATCGCTGTCCACGGGAGGAACGTCGTTCGACCCGGAATGTAGCGAACGAGCACACCGCGTCGCGTAGCCCACACCCCAAAGCGCGTGCACCACACGAACCCCGCGAGAAGAAAGAAGGCAAGGCCCGCCAGAAAGATCGTCCCGATGATGAGCGCCGCTTGCGTGGCTTTCCCGGGATCGAGAATGAGAAACGTGGCAAACCCTCCAAAGAGAACCGCGGCAATCGCGGAGGGAAAGCTGTAAATGCAATGGAAAACGCCGCTTGGACCACTCGCAAGTAAAACCTCGCCGCGCTCGCGCGCAGGCGGGACGGACCAGCGACGTGCCATGGGCGTCCTCCTTCGCGATCGGTGCAGCCTGGCAGTTGGCGCTGCCCTTACTGGACAACAGTCCCGATCCTAGTCGCCGAAAGACGAGCCAAGCCGTAACGGGGAGCCCATAACAAAATTCTTCAGATTCGTCGTTGCGTCAACCGTTTGACGTCTCTAACGTCACGAGTAAATCGATTGACCCACGGTAACGGCGCAAAGGAAGTGGCGGCAATGGTGCGTATGCGAGACATCGCCGAGCAGCTCGGTGTATCAGTCTCGACGGTCTCGCTTGCCCTGAATCGCAAGGATCAGGGGAGAGTGAACCCAGAACTCGCCGAGCGTATTCGCACAGCGGCCATGGACATGGGGTACACGCCCAACCTCCATGCGATCGGACTCAAGCTCAATAAGAGCCACGCGATTGCCCTTATCAGTCACACGAGCGCTGATGACCTCTTCCTTCCCGGCCTCGTGTTGGGCGCGCAATCAGCGGCGACGGAGGCCGGGTACATCCTCGTGACGATCCCCGTCCTTGAGGGGCCGAACGCCGAGCAGGACGCGATTCGCACGGCCCTTCAGCGCGATGTGGACGGCATCATCTTCGCCGCGGACTACTTTCGCAGGCGCCAGATACCTGAGGTTCCGCACGGTGTGCCCTTTGTTTTCCTCGACTGTGTCAGTTCTGGACTCACACCCGTCGTGACGGAGGTTATCGCCGACGAAGTTCAGGGCGCCTATGACGCGACAAAGCACCTCATCGATGCGGGCCACTCCCGCATCGGCTACATCGGAGTCGACGAGGAAAAGTACATCGCTCGCCATCTGCGTGAGGAGGGCTACCGCAAAGCGATGCGGGAGTTTTTCGAAGACGAGAACTCAGCCCTCGTGATCAATGCGCTAGACCCTTCGATTTCTGCTGGCGAAATGGCAGCTAAGGAGCTGCTCAGTGGAAGTGCTGAGGAACGCCCCACAGCCCTTTTCTGCTTCTCCGACCGAACAGCTTTTGGCGTCGCGCGCGCAGCCCACGCCATGGGCCTTTCAATCCCGAATGATCTCAGCATTGTGGGATTCGACAACGTGCAATACACGTCCGAATTCTTTGAGCCACGCCTGACGGCCGTCGAACTTCCCCACCCTCGCATGAGCGCCGAGGCAGTACGCCAGCTCGTGCAATTGATCGACCACGGACCGACCGAACCGTCTCGCATCAAGGTCCCCTGCCCTCTAATTTCTCGAAACTCCGTTTCCACCACTGCGGAATGAACCGCATCAAGTGAAAGGTAAGAAAATGAAAATCACGCGACGTCAGACTCTTGGCGCTCTCGGCATCGCCGCCGCCGCGCCGGTGCTCGCCACGGGCCTCACCGCATGTGGGTCGTCGGGCGAGGGCGACGGCAAGTCGCTCAAGATCCTCCAGTACGAGGATCCGACCTCGGCTCAAGGCCAAGGGTGGAAGAAGGCGCTCGAAATCTTCAAGGAGAAGCACCCTGACGTGACGGTGAGCTTCGAGCAAACGAGCTTCGACGCCGTGCGCCAGAACGCAAAAATTACGCTCTCGGGCAATGACGTTCCCGATGTCATCGAGTTCAACAAGGGAAATGCCGACGGTGGCCAGCTCGCCATGCAAGGCCTGCTCACCAACCTCACTGATGAAGTCAGCAAGCGCGGTTGGGACGACAAGGTCGGTCCCTCCATGCGTTCGTTCGCATTGTACGAGAACGGCATGGCTGGCTCGGGCGATTGGTACGGAATTCCTAACATCGGCGAGTACGTCACGCTGTTCTACAACGAGGACCTGCTCAAGGAGCACGGGGTAGAACCAGACTTTAGTGATCTCGACGCGCTCGAGACCGGGATGGACAAGCTCATGGCAGCTGGGGTCACCCCAATTGCAAGCTCGGCGGCAACGAGCCAAGGATTCAACCAAATGTGGGTGTGGTACTCGCTCGTGTCGGCAATCGCGACACGCGACGAAATCGATGACTTCATGTTTGTGAAGAATCCCGTGGACTTCACCTCCGGCCCGTGGGCAGAGGGTACCAAGCGTTTCCAGTCATGGATCGAGCGAGGGTACGTCGGCAAGGACATCGCGGGCCTCAACTTCGAGCAAGCGACGGTGAACTTCCTCAGCGGCAAGGCCGCGATGGTTGTGTGGAACCACGGCGTTTTCCACCGAGCAGTGAGTGAAGCAGACTTCAATTGGGGCTACGCAACCTTCCCCGGAGCAAACCTTGTGATGGGCTCGTCGGGCCACCTGTGGGGCGTTCCGGACCGCGCGAAGAACAAGGAGCTCGCGTACGAGTGGATCGAGATCACGCTCTCGGACGAAGTACAAAATGTGATCGGCGAACTTGGCGGCCTGCCGATTGCAGGTGACCCTTCCACGATCAGTGATGAACGCACACGCGAGTACACCGAGCGCTTCGTTGAGCTCATGGACGGCGATGTGCTGTCGTACTACCCCGACTACCCGGTGATCGGGTTCCTCGACTTCATCCAGGAACACATGCAGGCGATGTCGAACGGGAACGAGACCGCGGACGATTTCATCAAGGCTCTTCAGGACTTCTATGACGCAGGCACTGGGAAGTGACCGCGATGAGTGCAATAAGCGTGGAGGGTCGAGCTCGGCCTAGAGACCGGGATCGTCACAACGCTCGGCACAAGGAACGGTATTGGCCGTACTTGTTGCCGATGACAATCGGCTTTTCGGTCATCGTCTTAATCCCACTGTTCGGAAACCTCTTCATCAGTCTCTTTGACTGGCGAGGCGGAGCCGCGCAGATGAATTGGGTAGGGCTCGAGAACTACACCACCTTGTTCCAGGACGATGCCTTTTGGATGTCGTTCAAGAACTCGCTCTTGATGATCGTGGCGATCGTCGTCGTTCCCACACTTCTGGGTCTTCTCCTCGCCGCGATCCTCTTCAACCTCGTGGCCCCGCGATACGGAGCTCGCATCGCAAGCTTCTTGCGCGGATGCTACTACCTTCCGCAGATCCTCCCCATTGCCGTTGCCGGCTTTATTTGGAGCTGGGTGATGAATACGGATGCGGGTGCGGTGAACGCGGTCCTTCGCAGCGTGGGGATCTCCAATCCGCCGGATTGGCTCGGTGACCCGAAGGTCGCGATCGTCACGGTCATGCTCATGCTCGTGTGGTTGCAGCTCGGATACCCACTCGTCATCTTCATGGCGGCGCTCGGGCGAGTCGATCCGTCTCTCTATGAGGCGGCAGACCTTGACGGTGCTTCATGGTTTCAGCAACTTCGGAAAATCACCATCCCGGAGATCCGGCCCGAAATTTTCATCGTGACCCTGACGGCGACCGTCGCCGCTCTCAAGGTCTTCGCGCCCATCCTCATCCTGACCGGAGGCGGGCCCGAGGGATCGACGGTAGTGCCGAGCTACTACGCCTACCGCAACTTCTTCGAGCTCTCTCGTGTGGGATACGGCGCGACTATCGCCACAGTGATGGCGGCGGTGATCCTCGTGGTTGCACTCGTCATGCTGTGGGTTCAAAGGAGGAGCGAAGATGCGTGATTCGGTGACTAAAGACCCGTTGAGAGACGTCAAAATTCAGAAGCGGGAGCGAGGGACGCTGTGGGAGCGCGTGAGACCCGGATCCTTGCTCATGCTTATCGCGACATGCGCCGGCGCCCTGCTCGTTCTTTCGCCGTTCCTTTTGGTTGTGCTCAATGCTTTCAAGAGCCCGGCGGACTACTCCACGAGGGGCCCCTTGGCGTTGCCGGAAAAGTTTGATCTAGGGCCGCTTCAGAGTTACCTCGACATCATCGACTTTCCGAAAGCCCTCACGAATTCAATCGTGATCTCGGTCGTCGTTGCCGTTGTTGGTGTGTTGATTTCGATGCTCGCTGCCTATGCGATCGGTATCGGCAGGATCAAAATGCGCACCGGTGTTCTTGCGGTTCTTCTCCTCGGGACCATGATTCCGCAAGAAGCGCTCATTTACCCGCTGTTCTACATCGCGCAAGCAACGGGCACTCTCAACACGATTTGGTCAGTCATCATCATCTTCATCGTGCTGCAGGGAGCATTCGGCACCTACCTGCTCGCAGGGGTGCTCGGAACGTTCCCGCGTGAGCTTCTCGAAGCCGCACGTGTTGATGGCGCGAGCCGCTGGAGAATTCTGTGGACGGTTGTCGTTCCGGTGATTCGCCCGACGCTTGCTGTCTTGATGGTGTTCTTCTTCATTTGGACATGGAACGAGTTCTATATCCCGGTTGTGCTTTTGAATAGCCAGGATGCGCAAACGATTCCGATCGCGCTCGCGACACTTCGCGGTCAATACACGGTGGATATGACCGTCGTGAACGCCGGTTCGTTCCTCTCCCTGCTGCCCACCATCGTGTTCTTCCTTATTTTCCAGAAAACCTTGAGCAACGGCGTGACCGCCGGCGCTGTGAAGTAGAAGGAGCAAAAGTGCTGAATATTTTCGACCCCACAGACATGAAGTCGGGCGTTGTGACCCGGACCTTCAACGCGGAGAATCCTCGCGGTGAGAAGGGAAAGGCCGCGCAGGCCGCATCGCATCTCGGTGTTGCCCGCAAGGGATCGCCGTGCGTAGACCTCAAGCCGGGGGAGGAGTTCGTCCTCGTCGACGTTAAGGGCCCCGGTGTTGTGCGGCATATCTGGATCACGTGTAATGCGGTGACCAAGGCGAACCCCTTCGTGTACCGCAATCTCCTCGTGAAAATGTATTGGGATGGCGAGGAATCGCCTTCGGTCGTGGCGCCCCTTGGGGACTTCTTTTGCTGCGGTGGTGCTATTTCCAGTCGCGTGGAGTCCCTCCCAATTGTGGTGGCGCCCAACTCCGGGTTCAACTCATTTATCGCTATGCCGTTCCGTTCGCACGCCCGGATCGTCATCGAAAGCCAGCATCCGGATGTCATCGAAGGCTTCTTCTACCAGGTGGATTGCACACTGGGCGACGAGCTTGATGATTCGGCGGGCTACTTCCATGCGCAGTGGCGCAGGAGCAATGGCGATCTGGGGAAGGGCAATGACCACGTCGTTCTCGAAAACATTAAGGGCAGCGGCGTTTACCTCGGTTCTTTCTTCACCCTGACTTCGCTTGAGCGTTACTGGTGGGGCGAGGGCGAGCTCAAGTTCTTCATCGACGGAGACGAGAAATGGCCCACCCTCACGAGCACGGGCCTTGAAGATTATGTGGGTGGCTCCTGGGCATTCCAGGATGCTTTGCGGAAGGATCCAGAACCGATCCCTCAGACCTACTCGAGCCACTCATTCGGTTTCACGCGCGTCGACGTCAAGGACCGCTCGAAGTTCTCGAACTACGAGCACGGCATGCCTCCGCACTTCGATATGTATCGCTGGCACCTTCTTGATCCGATCTACTTCGCTGAGGATTTGCGCGTCACGCAGCAGATGATTGGCGACTGGGACAACGGCTTGTTCGAGCGCAATGACGACATCGCGAGCGTTGCCTACTGGTACCTCGACCACCCGACGGATGTGAGCGGCACGGTGGGCTCTGCCGAGAGCCGCCGACCGCGCTAACCTCTTCGACTCACCACTTACCGCGGAGTCACCGCGAAGGTGCCCGTATGGGCAGAAAGACTACAAAGGCGCCGAGCCCGCATGGGCTCGGCACCTCTGTGTTGTAACCGCACAACCACACCGGAGATCTACCGGCCAGCTATCTTCCATCAAGAATCGCCCGCGTGCAGAAACTAGCGCTGCGCTTCACTAGATTCCCCCTCGTTGTCCGCGCTTGCTCGAGCTTGCGCCTTAATCTCGCTGGTTGATATCTCTGACCGCGGCCTCCTCACGTAAATCTCGCCTTCCGGCTGTGTGTGGAGTATGACGGGGTCCTTTCCAAAAGTGCGTAGTGAAAATACGTTCGTTCCCAGCTCCGCTAGGAGGGTGGGTGTTTTAAGCGGGGACCCAGAACGCCCACGTGAGAGCACCACGGGGTAGGGGACTTTAGAATCCCAAGCAGACGTTGCGGCGATGTAGCGGCACGCGTCTGGCGAAGTGCTGAAGCAACACACACCCAGGCAGTTCGAGATTCATTACTGGCGCACACTCAAGCAAAGCGACACAATTAGAGAACAAAGCAAGTACCAGGGAACATAATGCAAAACATTTCGACTGTTAGGGCCACAACCGACGAGGAGAACGCGAATGTCGCGACTCACTGACCTCATGCGTCAACTCCACGCAGTAGATCCACAGCTCGGGGCCGACCTCGAGAGCGAGATTCGAGCTCTCACCAGTCGGCGTAACTTCGGACTCGTTTTTGAACGCCACCAGCCAGAAGCCGTCGAACTCCCCGGTGTCACACCCAAACGCGGTAGCAAGGTACGCGTTCTCGAACCACGCGGCTCTGCGGCCATAGGTGATAACCGGCTGTGGCTCGTCGATCACATCGCCCGTGAAGAAGACGGCAGGTTCGCGCACCTGGTGGAGATGTACGCGGAGGAGCCGGAACAGCGCGACGTAGTTGTCGACGACCTGGTCGTTGTCGCTGAGTTCAAGGACGGCATCTTCCCAGGGCTCGTCGAGACCGGCCGCCTCGAGCGCGGCGGCGATAAGCCGTTCCACACCGTCATCAACGCAGAAAACTTCCATGCCCTCGAGATGCTGACCTACACCCACCGGGGTAAGGTCGACGCGATCTACATCGACCCTCCGTACAACACCGGTGCGAAGGACTGGAAGTACAACAATGACTACGTCGAAGGGGACGACGCCTACCGCCATTCCAAATGGCTCGCCATGATGGAACGACGTCTCCTCGTTGCCAAAGAACTTCTCAACCCAGACGATTCGGTACTTATCTGCACAATCGATGAGAAAGAATATCTTCGTCTCGGGCTGCTGTTAGAGCAGACTTTTCCGGAGGCGCGCACCCAGATGATTTCTAGTGTCATCAATCCGAGTGGTGCTGCACGTCAGGCAGCGTTCAGGCGCACCGACGAGTATATATTTTTCGTGTTTGTTGGAAAGTCGGCCCCGCTCGATTTGCCACTGCCGGCTGAGTGGAGGGTGACGCGCGACAAGCGTGCTGAAAAGCTTCGTTGGGATGGACTTATGCGTTCTGGAAGTAATACCCAGCGTGAAGATAGTCCGAATCAATTTTATCCTATATTCGTTTACGAGGAAGACGGGGAGGGGATTTTTCATTCGGTCGGGAAGCCTTTTTTTGGCAACCGAAGAGAGTTTAGGGGCGTTCCTGATGGATGTTGTGCAATCTGGCCGATTCGCAAGGATGGCTCTGAAGGGAACTGGCAAATAAGTTCACGGAACGCGCAGGCGCTACTTTCGAAAGGGTATCTCAGGCTTGGGAGGTGGCGTGGTTCGGAGACAGCTGTAACATATTTGAAGAAGGGGAATATTGATAAAGTTGAGCGTGGTCTCTTTCCCATTTTGGGTCAAAGGAAAGATGGCTCGATCATCGTAGACGAGACGGGTTATCGATCTACCTTCGTCACCGGAACTCAGTGGAGGGTGGGCTCGCACAGTCCGGAGCAGGGCGGAACAAAACTGCTGACCAACATTCTGGACGGGCGGCGATTTCCATTTCCCAAGTCTCTCTATGCCGTAGAAGATGCGCTGCGCTTTTTCACTAAAGATAAGAGCGAAGCATTAATCCTCGACTTCTTCTCTGGTTCGGGCACCACTGCTCACGCCGTGATGCGCTTGAACAAGCAGGACGGCGGTCGTCGTCAGTGCATCTCGGTGACGAACAACGAGGTGAGCGCTGATGAGCAGAAGAAGCTCCGCAAGCAAGGCCTACGTCCGGGTGATCCTGAGTGGGAGGCGCTGGGCATCTGTGACTACATTACGAAGCCTCGCGTGACCGCTGCAATCACGGGCAAGACGCCCAACGGGGAGCCGATTAAGGGTGGCTACAAGTTCACGGACGAGTTCCCGATGGCTGATGGTTTCGAGGAGAATGCCGCGTTCTTCACGCTGACTTACGAGTCGCCTTTATCTGTGCGACATCATCGCGCATTTGAACGAGTCGCACCGATATTGTGGCTCCGCGCGGGTTCGCAGGGACGGATCATCACCTCGCTCGGCGTTCGGGGCTGGAATGTCTCCGAGGTGTATGCGGTGTTGGAAAACTTCAATGAATCTGCTGAGTTCTTCGAAGCTCTGGCAGGAGCTTCTGGTGTGCGGACGGTGTTTTTTGTGACTGAAGACGACGCGGTATTCCAGATGGCCTGCCGGAAGCTTCCCGAGGGTGTGGAACCAGTGCGGCTGTACTCGTCGTATTTGCAGAATTTCGAGATCAATAGGGGGCGTGCCTGATGCGTTACTCACTCAAGGACTACCAGGCCGACGCCGTCGACAAGGTGCTCGGGAATCTCTCGCGTGCCCGCGATATGCACATTCGATATGGCGATGTGTCCCAGTTTTCCCTGTCTGCTGCGACGGGGGCCGGTAAGACCGTGATGGCCGCTGGCGTTATCGAGGCGTTGTTCTTCGGTTCTGACGAGTTTGACTTCCCGCCCGATCCGGGCGCGGTGGTGCTGTGGTTCTCCGACGATCCCGCACTCAACGAGCAGTCACGCGCTCGTATCCAGGCAGCATCTTCTGAGCTGGCGTCACGCCTGCGTGTGATTGAGTCTTCGTTTTCGGAGACGTCGCTCAAACCTGGCAATGTGTACTTTCTTAACACGCAAAAGCTGTCGAAAAACTCCCGATTGGTACGCGCTGATCGCCATGTGGACGACGGCGAGGGAATCGACACCCTTACTCCGGACCTGTTGCAGACCAGCATCTACGACGTGCTTGCCAACACGATCAACCACGAGGACCTCACGTTGTACATGGTGCTTGACGAGGCACACCGTGGAATGCAGCCGGTAAAGGACCGCACCACGATCGTCCAGCGTCTTATCAATGGCCACGGCAAGACCCCTGCGATCCCGATCGTTCTCGGTATTTCCGCAACTGTGGAGCGGTTTGAAGAGGCGATGAAGGGCGCGCAGAACCGAATTGCCCTCCCCTCAGTGGAGGTTGACTCCGCCCTCGTGCAGGCGTCCGGTTTGTTGAAGGACGACATTGTGCTGTCGATCCCTGCTGAATCCGGCACCTTTGATACTGTGCTGCTCACCCGCGCTGTCGAAAAGCTCCGCGCATCCAGCAAGGCCTGGCGTGCATACGCTGACGCTCAGGGGGATTTGGAGCCAGTCGAGCCTCTACTTGTCGTACAACTCGGTGACAAACCCACTGACGAAGACTTGTCACGAACGCTGACCACGATTTTCAAAGCCTGGCCGGAACTGCCCGAGGATAGTGTGGCAAATGTGTTCGGCGAGCACCAAGACCTCAGCGTCGCCGGTTATAAGGTGCCCTACCTCGAGCCGCAGCGCGTCCAAGACCAGACCTGGTGTCGTGTGCTACTTGCCAAGACCGCGATCTCGACGGGCTGGGACTGCCCACGTGCCGAGGTACTGGTCTCGTTCCGCCCGGCATCGGACCCCACGCACATCACCCAGTTGCTTGGGCGCATGATTCGCACTCCGCTCGCGCGCCGGATTCCTGGCAATGAACTGCTGAACTCAGTGGACTGCCTGCTGCCATTTTTCGACAAACAGACCGCCATGAACGTGGCAGAAATGCTCATGAGCGGTGCCACGGGTAAGGACTCCGATACGGGTGGTGGGGAAGGCCGTCGCGTCCTGTTCGAGCCTGTCGATCTTAGAGCGAACCCGGCGATCCCGGATGAGGTGTGGGGCAAGTTCGCCTCGCTACCAACGTTCACGATCCCTAAGGGCAAGGTAAAGCCCATCAAGCGCCTCACCGCGCTCGCGGCAACGCTGGCGAAGGACAAGATCCGGGAGAACCCCGTCGCCGAAGCCGAGAACCTGCTTTGTTCGGCGCTCGATGGGCGTGTGGTTCAGTTCAAGGATCAGGTTGCCAAAGCGCGCCGTGACGTGGAAACCATGTCCGGAGAGGAATTGCGTCGGAAGATTGGTGGTGGTGATTGGACATCCACCAGCTTCGACACCGCTGTCGATCTACGAGCCCTGGACGACTCTTATCGTGCCGCGGCTCGCCTCCTTTCACCGGCGCTGGCTGGTGCCTACGTGCAGCACCTCGCGCCAGGTGACGATGAAGACGATCTGCTCGAAGCACAGATCACCGTCTCCGCGCTTGGCCTCGTGCCCGACATTGTCACAGCAATTGAAGAAGAAGCTGACGGCATAGCCCGGAAATGGCTGACCGACACGCGCGTGGAACGCAAAAACCTCACCGACGAACAGCAAGCCGAATATGACCGGCTCGAAGGCATGTCACTCTCGCCAGACCGCATTGTGCTCACAGTTCCTCAGAAAGCGCAGGCTGAGACCAAAGAACGCGACGCTGACGGTACCGAGCGGGACCTGCCTGTCAGCAGGACGCACCTGCTCACATCCGAGGATGGGACTTATCCGCTAGACCTCAACGACTGGGAACAGAAGGTGCTGGCAGCCGAGGGGGACCGCGCCGGTTTTATTGGCTGGTACCGCAACCCTGACCGTCCTGTGAAGGAGTCCCTCGCAATTGCCTACGAGGACAACCACTCGTGGAAGGCGCTCCGCCCGGACTTCCTGTTCTTCTCGGAAACTGACCGTGGCATTGTCGTCGACATCGTCGACCCCCACGGCACCCACCTGTCCGATGCTCTACCGAAGCTCAAGGGTCTCGCGCAGTTCGCCGAGAACTACGGTTCTGAATTCCGACGCATCGAGTCAGTGGCCGAGGTTGGTGGGAAGCTTCGCGTCCTCGACATCGGGCGCCCCTCAGTCCGCGAGGCGATCGCTCAAGCGAACGATTCGAAGTCGCTCTACACTTCCGACCTCGCCGATGACTACCAGTAGCCCTATGACGGCGGACCCACAGCTCAAAAATGTTCGGTGAAGCCGCAACCGCGAGTGCAATACCCATGCGCCTACCGGTACTTCATCGTTCCGTTTAACCGTCTGCAGCAAATCGAACTGCAACACGGGGACCTCATAATCATTGGGTGGTGTCCATACACGCTCTGATCAGGAGAACTAGCATGCGATGTCGCGCACTCGGGCAGGTCCTCTCGGAGCCTACACAGAAAAGTACGTCGTCACACTACGCGAGAGCATCGTTGCGCGCGAGACCCGGACTGGTTCACTCTGGTTCAAAGGCAACTCTGAACCTTGCGAGGGAGCGCTCTCGCTAGCACGGCAACTCAGTTCTCGGTCTGCTTATCCGGCGCAAAATTGCTGGTCATAGCGAGTATCGGCGCTGTTCGACAACACCACTTCGCACTGGGGTCTCGTGTCCATCGTGAGCGGTTGTGCGAAACTTTCATACCACGCTGGATACAAACGCGCGCGAACTACGATTTAGCCGCCTGACTGGTTCACTCCTAGCGGGTAAAGGTCATGGGCGAATCTTCTGGGAAACGAAGAGCTTGCGGTAATGGGGACCCCCGTCTTTACGCGGGTAATAGTGCCAGCCAATTCCTGCCCAAAACTCGTCAGCGCCTTCGGAGAAAGCGATCAAGGGGTAACCTGCGTAGTGGCTGATCAGATGCCTTGCAAACTCAGCCCCGTAGTGCTGTCGGCGAAGGTCATGGCGGATTTCAAAGAACCAGATCTCTTTGGTTGGCACTGTCGAGTCAACTCCGATATAGCTATCGGAGAGCGGCCAATCTGTTACCTCAGCGCGCCCGACTTCCACACTATCGGCAAGAAACTGGATGTACTCTTTGCCACCCAGGGTGTCGTCGCCGACTGGTCCAGCCATGCGGTGCCACCAGCGGTCATTGAATCCCTCGACCACCTGGAACGGCGTCACGTAGTCCTCCACTTGCTGAAGAACTCTCAGTTGCACTAGATCCACTGTTCCAAGAATACGCAAGCGCCCACCAGAATCTGGCAGGCGCTTAGATGTCGATACTGGGCTACTGTTTGATGGCGACTACTTGGGTGCTGCTGTCGAGGAATTGAACGGTGACATTGCCGTCGACTTCGACGGGGCCTTATAAGAAGTCGCCGGGGTAGTGCGGGTTCTTCAGGATGTGACGGGCCCATTCGCCGGGCATCTTGTTATCGGCCAAATGTTGAATCCTGCTATCAGCGATGTTCTGCATGTAAGTGCCGTCAGCGGAGTCGGTGTACCCGTACAAGTGGAAGCGGTGCGCTTTGCCTTTTTGAAGCCTTTCCAAATGCACCACGGCACGTTTTGGCTGCTCTACTCCGATTCTGCCTGCGCGAAAGACACCGGCAGTGTGAGCACGAGTTCTATGCCAGCGCTGATTGAGGAGATGTTCTCTTGGTCGAATCGCATCTCCACCCCGAGCTCTTTCAGCTCGCGAACGGTTTCGAGCTGACCGATAGTGTTGCGAGCGAATCACGACACCGACTTGGTGAGGATCAGTTCAACTTTGTCTTCCCGCGCCCGCGAACGCCTCCTCGTCACCTGGACGAGGCAGCGCAGCGCCTACCTGCCACGCTAACGCTAGCCGCCAAGCACGAACCGGTGGCCGAGGCCCGGCTCGGTGAGGAAGCAGCGCGGGGCGGAGGAATCCTCCTCGAGTTTCTGGTGGATCTGCGACATGTAGACCCGCACGTAGCCGGCCTCGTTCGTGTATTCGGGGCCCCACACGCTCTCAAGCAGCTCGTCCTTGCGTACGAACTGATTGGGGTGGCTCACGAGGTAGCTCACGATGCCCCACTCGTGCGGGGTGAGGCGCGCAGGCCTGCCGTTCACGGTCGCGGTTTTCGCGGCGAGGTCGATCGTGAGGCGCCCATCGGCGGTGGTCACGACGGGGGAGGGGGAGCCCGACGTTCGCCGCCGGAGGTTGGCGCGCAAACGCGCAAGGAGCTCCCCGAGCGCGAAGGGTTTGGTCACGTAGTCATCGGCGCCGCGATCGGGTTGTCGTCGGCAGTGAGGGTGTCGCTCACGCCTTACGCGAGTCCGCTCGCGACCGCGGCGCCGTTTTTTCCTGACACATTCTTGACCCCGCCAGGTCGGGGCTCACATTTTTCCCTGATTCTCGCCGTGTTCGCGCGTGAGCTGCACCCCGCGAACTTGGAGGCGAGGCGCGGGGCCGCTAAACTGTGGTAGTTCGAGTAACAGGGGCCTTTAGCTCAGTTGGCAGAGCATCGGACTTTTAATCCGCGGGTCGCGGGTTCGATCCCCGCAGGGCCCACTCGACGAAGCAACGGGCGGCTTGGTCATTTCGACCGGGTCGCCCGTTTTCTGTGCCCGCCGGTGCGCGCGCCACTCGGGGAGGCGCCGAATCGTGGAAGACAACGAAGTTGCTCAAGCCCGGCGTGAATGCTCCTCGTAGTCCTCGAGAGCGTCGATGATGGCCGTGCAGTGCCACACGCGCCCCCGCTTGCGCCCCGTGCGTTCAGTAAGAATGTCGAGCTCAGTGAGTGTCGTGATCGCTCGCTGTGCAACGGAGGTGTTGACGCCGAGCTCTTTGCGCACGAAAACTGTGTTGACTACGGGCTGCCCCACAAGAACCTGGACGAGTGCGTAGGCGTATGAGTGCCGCGCTCACGGGCGCGACGCCAGGTCGCGCCGTGGGGAACTTCCCATCTCTCGGGTACACGCTCAACGGCTGGCACAGCCAAGGAACTGCTCATCGTGACCACCCTTACGATCACTTTCTTCGAAAAGTGATCGTAACGTCAGTCGCTGTCGTCACTTTCCGTGGGTGCGGCGAGGGTCAACAGATTCGCGAAAGGGGTTGCGCCCCACGAAGTATTTTTTATTGTTATCTAGACCACATATGGTGACGACTGAGAGGGAACCTCAATGATTGATTACGACCACCTCCGCGACAACGACGACTTCATGCGCGTGCTCTCGGCCATCCGGGAGCACTGCCTCGTCGGGGAGGAAGAGATCGCCGAAAGAGAAGACATGGATTACGGAGTTGTTCGCGAGCATTACCATCTGGCCCAGGCGATCGTTGCCGAGGAAATCGATCACGGCATCGTCCACGATCCGTACGGCGCGAGTGTCGCCCAGGGGTTCATGGCCTGGCTGCGCACCGAGTACCCCCAGGGAGCACAGGCCCAGAAGGAGGAGTAGCGCGCCGTCGTGGCACACGCGCGGGCGGGTGTACCTTTATCACTGCAGCCAGCAACAATACCGCTGTCCCCCTTGCCCACCTGCCCGCGCGATCACTGTGAAGGAGCCCTGCCGTGCCACTCGTTGATTCCTTCCTCGTGAGGGACGGCCGCGCGGTAGCCCCGGATCTGCACCGGGACCGCATGCGCGAGTCGGCGCACGAGTTGTGGGGCGCCGAGGTGGGCCCGGGCGCGATCGACGACGCCGTGGCGGCGCTCTACGAACGAGCCGCGCACACACTCGGGGGAGAGGCAGGCCTGTTTTTCCCAAAACTCACCCTCGAGCAGGTTGGCGGCGCGCTCCAATCCGACGTCAACGCGCGGCCCATCCCGGAGCAGCGCCTGGAGACCACCGCGCACCTGATCGCCTACCCCGGCAGCGACGAGCGCACCCATCCGCGCCTCAAGGGCCCCGATTTCGCGTGGCAAGAGTGCGTGCGGCAATGGGCCGTGGGCAACGGCGCGAACGATGCCCTCCTTCGCACACGCTCAGTGGGAGTGAGCAGCGCAGGCAAGTCCGACGGCACCTCGCACCCTCTCGCCCCTCAGATCCACTACAGCGAAACTGTCTACGGGAGCGTCGTCCTGTGGTCGAACGGCGTGCTCGTCACGAGCATCGATACCGACCGCCTGCCGAGCATCACCGAACGCATGATCGTGACGATCGCGCGCGAGCGCGGTCACGAAACCCTCGCGGCGCCCCTCACCAAACAGCGCCTCCTCGAAGCTGACGCCGTGTGGCTGCTCAGTTCCCTGCACGGTGTGCGCGAGGCAACCGTCGGACTGACGGACCTGCCTGCCCCGCACATTGCCGACACGTACGCCCTTCCCCGCGGCCCCTTCGCCCCCGCCGCGCGAGACTTCCAGGATGCGCTGTGGGAGCGCGCCGAGCCTCTCCGGGAGTGTTTCGCATGAGCGTTGTGATCGTTGATAACCACGACTCGTTCACGTTTAACATTGCGCACCTGGTCGCCGAAGCCTCGGGCGATATGCCGGAAGTTGTCCTCGCGAGCGGGCCGCGCCCGAGCCTCGACGGCATTAGCCACGTGATCATCGGCCCGGGCCCCGGCACACCCCACAACCCCGGTGACCTCGGCTGCTCCCCGGACGTTTATCGAGAAGCACTCGAACGGGGCATCCCCGTGCTTGGTATTTGCCTTGGCCTGCAGTTCATGGCCGCCGCTCACGGCGGGCGCGTGGATCGTGCGCCCACGCCCATGCATGGCCTCGAGGATGAGGTGCGCTTCACGGGCGCTGCCGCGAACGACCCGGTGTTCGTGCACCTTCCGCGCGAGCTGCGCATCGTGCGCTACCACTCTCTCGCGATCGACGATTGCCCGCCTGAACTGGAAGTTCTCGGTACCACCGCCGACGGCGTCATCCAGGCAGCACGCCTGCGCGGGTACGACGCGTGGGGCGTGCAATTCCACCCCGAGTCGATTCGCACCGAAGGCGGCCTCGACCTCATGCGCGCCTTTCTCGCCGTCGGCGGCGGGGCCGCACAACGTCCTCGCGCCACGGCCGCGGAGTGCGAAAGCAGTGCGGGGGAGGGCTCGGTCCGGCCCCCGGCGGTGGGGTCCGACGTTTGCGCGGCGAGCGTCGGCCCAGAGTTTTCAGCGCCGACGCTCGCCTCCACACCCGATTCTGCGCCCGCGACCCACACGTTGCTGCTCGGCAGCGAGGTGACGTTGACGAATGTTTTCACAGAGGCTGAAACACTTTATCGCAACCTTTTTTCAGCGCACGAACGGGCGGTGTGGCTCGACTCGGCAAGCGAGGATCGCCGTTCGCGCTTCTCGATCATGGGCGCGTGCGACGGCCCAGGGGCGCACCTTTTCGACTATCGAGTTCCGGAGGAGGAACGCGTGGAGGGCGTTCCCGCAAAGGACGGGTTCTTCAGCGCGATGCGGATGAGGCTGAACGCTGTACGGCTCGATGAGGATGGGCGGCGCGCGTCGCAGACCCTTGGTGGCTTCGCCCTCGGATACATGGGCTACCTCGGCTACGGGCTCGGTGCCGAAACCCTTGGCCTCGAGCGCGAGTCTCGCGAGGGCATGGAACCCGATGCTCACCTGGTGTTTCTCACGCGCGCACTCGTGATCGACCACGATCGCGGCACGGGGAGGGCCGTGGCGCTCGCGGAGCTCGACGGCGGCGCGGATCATCCCGGAACGGTGGGGGAGCAGCATTCGTGGATCGTTGAAACGACTCGAACCCTGGTCAGCGTGCTCACGGGGGCGGGAGAAGCGCAAGGGGAAGATCAGGGCGGTGAGGCAGAAGCTGGCGTCGGACCCTCACCCGCGCCCACCTACCGGCACACCGCGGCGGAATACGCGAATTTGATTGACCGTTGCCAGGAACTCATTAGCGAAGGCGAAAGTTACGAGCTGTGCCTCACGAACGAGGCGCAGGTGCCGGGGGAGTACTACCCGCTCGACGTATACGCGCGGCTGCGCCGCGTGGCGCGCGTTCCCTACGGGGCGTTTCTTCAGTGTGGAAAGTGGAGCGTCGCGAGTGCATCGCCCGAGAGGTTTCTCGAGGTGAGCGCCACAGGCGAGGTTGAATCGCGCCCGATCAAGGGGACGGCACCGCGCTCCGCTGAGCCGGAGGAGGATGCGAGGCTGCGCGCCGAGCTCGCCGCAAGCCGCAAAGACCGAGCCGAAAACCTCATGATCGTCGACCTCGTGCGGCACGACCTCTCGCGCGTGTGTGAGGCTGGCAGTGTGAAGGTGCCGCACATCTACCAGGTGGAATCCTTCCCCACGGTGCACCAGATGATCTCCACCATTACCGGCAGACTCGCGCCCGGCCGCACCGCCCTCGACGCCATCGAGGCGGCCTTTCCCGGCGGCTCGATGACAGGTGCGCCGAAACTTCGCACGGTGCAGCTTCTTCGCGACTTGGAGGGAGGGCCGCGTGGCGTCTACTCCGGCGCGATCGGGTGGATCTCGCCGAACGGGGCGGCGTCGCTCAGCATTGTGATCCGCACGGCGGTGCTCGATGAGGCCGGCGCCCGATTCGGGGTGGGCGGCGCGATTACGCGCTTGAGCGATGCCGGCGCCGAGATCGAGGAAACATTCACGAAGGCCCGCACGGTGCGGGCTGCCCTCGGCTGAGCGCTGCGACCTAGGAGACGGGGCTTCGGGCGCGCCAGCTGAGGTGTTGCGGGTGGGGCTGCGCCGCGGTCCAAGGTTCTTCCGTCGCGATCTTAGGCTTTGCCGGTGTCTCGCGTCACGATCTGAAGCTTTTCCGCCTCGACCTGAAGCTTTTCCTTCTCGACCTGAAGCTTTTCCGTCGCGGTTGATGAAGAAAGTGCGGGGTTGCTGGCTTGGATGGGGGTGTGGAGGCCGGTTTCTTTATGGAGAGTGACGGGAATGGGGCCGAGCTGCGGGAAGAGGCCGGCGGGAAGAGGCCGGCGGGAATGGGGAGGGCGAGCTGCGGGAAGAGGTCGGCGGGAATGGGGGGCGAGCTGCGGGAAGAGGTGTGGGGGCGTGGCGAGTTGAGGGAAGAGGGACCGCGGAAGTCGGGGCGAGCAGCGGGTAAAGGCGAGTGAGGGAAGTAGATGGGCCCTCGACGAAGGAAAGGCGCGGCCGAAGCCACGCCTTTCCAATTGCTCACTGCAGCGGTGCTGTGCGGTGCAGCGGTGCTGCTCTGTTCAGCGGTGATGCAGTGTGCAGCGCTTAGGCCGCAGCCGACCCCTCAGCGGCAGCCGGCGCAGCGGCGTTGTCGGCGGTGGCGACTTCCTCGTCGTCATCGTCGCTGACCTTGCCGCCCGAGAGGCGATCCACGATCGCGGCGATCGCACCGTCGCCCGTGACGTTCGTGGCGGTACCGAACGAGTCGAGCGCCACGTAGAGGGCCACCATGAGGCCCACCTGCGATTCATTGAACGCGAGCTGCTCCGCGAGAAGCGCCGACGCGGTCACGATTGCGCCGCCGGGCACGCCGGGAGCGGCGATCATCGACACGCCGAGCATCGCCACGAAGCCGAGGAGGCTCGCGAAGCTGTAATCACCGTGTGTGGTCCACAGGATCGCGAACGCGAACAGGGTGATCTTCACGGTCGAGCCTGAAAGGTGAATCGTCGCACACAGTGGAATCACGAAGTTCGAGACGGACTTCGAAATGCCGGCATTCTCGGCGCAGCGGGTCGTGACGGGAATCGTCGCGGCGCTCGAGCTTGTTCCAAGCGCCGTCGCGTAGGCAGGCAGCATCTTCCCGAGCATGACGAACGGGTTCCTGCGCTTGGCGATGCCGGCGGCGAGGAACTGGAGAACGAGCATAATCGCGGTGAGCACGAAGGCGAGTACAACGATCGGCAGCATCTTCACGATGATGTCCCACACTTCTTTCTTCGCCGTCATGTTTTCGAAGATTGCGAAAATGTAGAGCGGCAGAAGCGGCACGATGATTTTCGAGATCGTGGCATTGACGATCTTGCGAAGCTCAAGGAAGCCCTCGTGAATGGTTGTTGCGCGCACTGCGACGATGCCCAGGCCGATCACGAAGCTCGTAATGAGCGCGGTCATGACACCGAAGATGGGGTCCATCGCGATCTCAAAGAACGGCTCGAAGCTCGTCTCGGGCTCGGATACGCCGCCGAGCTTAGTGCCGTCGCCGAGCAGCAGCGGGAACGCAAGGTACCCGGCGCCGATCGCGTAGGTGCCAGCGATGAGCGTGGAGGCGTACGCGAGTGCAGCGGTCACGCCGAGCCACTTGCCGGCGCCTCTACCGAATTCAGAAATCGCGGGCGTGATGAGGCCGATGATGATGAGCGGGATGATGAAGCTCAGGAAGTTGCCGAAAAGTTTCGAAAACGTCGCGGTTCCGCGCGAAAACCAATCGGGGGCTACGAGACCCACGAGGATGCCAAGCACGATCGCGATCACGATCTTCGCGAGCAGTGAATTGAGGATCTTTTTCATCGAGACTCCATCGTCAGCTTTGGGCACGCGGTTCCGCGGCCTCCAAGCACTATAGGACGACCCGGGACTTTTCGCACGTCAATCGGGTGCTGGCCGGCCTTAAAATTGCGCGGGCACATCGGCGTATGTGTATCCGACGCTTGCCGCGCTCACGGCGCCGCTCGAAAGCTCAGCGGCAGCCCGCTCGAGGTCAGAGGCGATTTCCACGCGGTGAACGAAGCGGAGGGTAAGCCCACTCGCGGTGTAGTCGGCGCCCTCGATGCTCACGCCACCGGTATTCTCGGCCCACGCGCGAATCGATGCCTCGAAGGTGCCTGCGAGTTCGTAGCCGACCTCGAGATCTGTCACTTGGCGAACAACCCGTTCGCGCACGAGCCCCTTCGACGAGGCGACATCGAGCGCGTCAGTCACGGCGTTGCCGTAGGCCCGCACGAGGCCTCCCGCCCCGAGTTTGATGCCGCCGAAGTAGCGCGTGACGACGGCGAGGATATTTGTCATGTGCCGCCCGCGCATCGCTTGCGCCATGGGCATGCCTGCCGTCGAGCTTGGTTCGCCGTCGTCGTTGGAGCGTTGAAGATGCACCGGCGTGCCGAGCGTGAGGGCGGTGCAGTGGTGGCGCGCATTCGGGTGCATGGCGCGGCGCTCGCGGATGAGGTGGTCTGCTTCGTCGACCGTCTCGATGGGGGCGAGGTACGCGATAAAGCGCGACTTCGTGATGACGAGTTCATTCTCGACTGGGGCCGTGAGCAGGAACATTGGTTCGCTCGCTTCGGGCATGGTCTCGAGAATGTCGGGCATGGATCCATTGTTTCACGCCAAGGAGTGGGGGAGGCGTGTCGTTCCGAAAGAGGGCGCGCGATTCGAAGGGATGAAAGAAACGCATCGATGAGAGCGGGCACAGCGCTGCCCGTATCCTTGACACCATGAGCGCCCCAGAACACTTCGACATCGCCCTCATCGGCTCCGGCTCTGGCAACTCCTTCCCGGGACCCGAGTTCGCGGAGAAATCGATCGTCTACATCGACCGAGGCGTAGGCCCCGAACACGTCTTCGGTGGAACCTGCCTCAACCTCGGCTGCATCCCCACGAAGATGTTCGTGCACACGGCTAACATTGCCGTCAATGCCCGCCATGAACATGCCGAGAAATTCGGGGTCGATGCGGCGCTTGGTGGCGTCGGATTCCCGGCCGTGCGCGACCGAGTTTTCGGTCGAATTGACCCGATCTCCCGCGGCGGCGAGGATTACCGCGCGAGCCACTCGGATAATGAGAACCTGGCCCTCATCCGCGGCACGGCACGCTTCACCGCACCGAAACGTCTCGTGGTCGAGACAGCAGATGGCACGCGCGAGGTCACCGCCGACACGATTCTTCTCGCGGCCGGCTCGCGCCCCGCAATCCCGAACATTCCCGGCCTCAAGGATTCGCATCCCCTCACGAGCGACACCATCATGCGTCTTGAGCGGCTTCCCGAGTCGATCGCGATTCTGGGCTCAGGCGTGATCGCCCTCGAGTTCGCGCACATCCTCGACGCCTTCGGCGTGGACGTACACCTGATTGCCCGCTCAGGCTCCCTGCTGAGGAGCTTCGATGACGACGTGGCACGTCGCATCACCGAGATCGCCTCGGCGCGCTACACGGTGCACCTCAATACCTCGACAAGCGGAGTGCGACGCACGGAAAAAGGCGTCGAGATTGACCTGCAACCGTCGGACCCCGAAAACTCCAGCGCACGCGCACCGCGAACCCTCACCGTTGCCGACATTCTCGTGGCGACCGGCCGAACGCCGAACAGCGACCTGCTGAATGTCGAGGCGGGAGGGATCGGTATGGACGAGGCGGGGCGTGTCATGGTCGATGCCCATCAGAGGGTCCTGAGCTCGGGCGGCGAGGTGATCGACGGAATCTACTCGATCGGGGACCTCAGCTCGCCCGCGCAGCTCAAACACGTGGCGAACCACGAACTGAAGATCGCGCGACACAACATCCTGAACCCCCACGCACTGCGCCGCAGCGACGACATGCCGATTCCCGCGGCCGTGTTCACCTCGCCGCAAATCGCCACGGTTGGCATGACCGAGCGAGAGGCCCGCGAGTGGGCGGGCGCAACCGGGCGCGAGTTTCGAGTGGCCCGGCAGGAATTTGCCGACGTCGCCTACGGGTGGGCGATGGAACTTTCTGCGCCGGGCGACTTCGTGAAGATCATCGCCGATGCCGAATCCGGGACAATCCTCGGCGCACACATCATCGGGCCCGAGGCGGCGACGCTCATCCAGGTGCTCATTCAAGCGATGAGCTTCGGTCTCGATGCGCGCGAGATCGCGACGAAGCAGTACTGGATTCACCCCGCGATGCCGGAAGTGCTGGAAAACGCCCTGCTGCAGCTCGACTAGAGCGAGCCACACCAGGGCGCTTCGCGGTGAGGGGACGTTGGTGAGGGCGAGCCGGTGAGGCGTTAGCCCATCGGATCCTCGTTACCCGGCATGCACGGCGCGAGCGGGTCCTGATTGACCTGTACATCGGGATTGTCGCCGGAGTTCGAGTCGCTCGAGTCTCCGGATTCACCCGAGTCATCGGGCGACGTCGTGGGCTCCGCGGGAAGCGGCCTCATGTTCGTGATACCCACGCCTGTGCCCGTGCCGGCCTTGCCGCCCGGCTTGCCACTCACGGGAACCTCGCCGTAGCCCTTCATCGAATCCTTGATCGAGGCCTGCACCCATTCCTTGATGTACGGGTAGTCGGGGTTGCCCGAATGGGTCACGGTTGGATTGATCGGGTACGACTTAAAGCCGCCCTTCTGAATTCGCTGCGCGAGGTCGGCAAACGCCTCGACCTGAGAAATCGGGATGTCCGTCTCAATGTTGCGCTCGGTTGCCCCGATCACCTTCGGGATGTTGAGGGCGAGCGTGGAGACGTTCGCTTCTTCCGCGACTGTGCGCACGATGCGCTGCTGGCGGCAGTTGCGGTCGAAGTCGTTCGAATTGTGGCGAGAGCGGGCATACCAAAGAGCATGGAAGCCATCGAGATGCTGCCAACCCTTCTTGACGTACCCCTCGACCTTGGAGGCGCCGCCACCGATCGGAATATCGCGCTCCACCTCGATATCGACACCGCCAATGGCATCTACGAGGTCGGCGAAGCCCTGGAGGTTCACCATGGCGTAGTAGTCGACCTTGAGCCCGAGTGTTTCCTCGACCGCCATCGTTGTCGCGGTCAAGCCCGGGTTCTTGTCGCCGGGGAACAGGTCGGGCCTCACGCCCTCTGCCCACGACCAGACTGCGTTGATGAGGTTTTGGTCCTTGCCGAAGTAGGTGAAACCTTCGGGGAACTCTTCTGCCGGGGCAGTGCCTTTCGGGAACCGCACGTACTGGAGGTTGCGGGGGATGGAGAAGAGTGCCGTGCGGCCCGTCTTCGTGTCGATCGAGGCCACCATGATCGTGTCAGGGCGCGTTCCTGTACGGTCCGGGCCAGCATCCTGACCGAGAAGCATGATGTTCACGCGCTCTCGATTCGCCCACGGGTCCACGCCGGGGGCGAGATTGTGCTTCTCGGCACCGGCAAACACTTTCGAGTTTCCGAGCAGCGCCTGGGTCGCGTAGAGACTATGCGCTGCGTAAATGCCCGGAAGTGCCACGATGAGAGCGAGCGTGTAAGCAAGGGCTCTTGAGGCGCTTCGAGCGGGGCCGCGCAGCCTCTCGCGCACGTTGTGCAACTGATTGGTGAGGAAAATTGTCGAGACCCACACGATGGTGGCCACAACAACGAACACAAGGGCGGTGATCACGACGACGCGTCGCGTTCCGTACCGAATCACGAGCGAGGCTGGATCGCCGAAAATGAGGAGCGCGGCGACTGCGCCGACAATGAGGATGCTGGTCAGCATGAGCGCGATGCCAACCCCACGCCACTTTGTAGGGATGAAACCGAACCCGGGGAAGACGCTGCCGCTTGCCGTCCACACAGACGCGCGCGCGAGAGAGCCCTCGTCAAGACTGGTGCGTCGGCCAATCCCGATGCTCGCTGGGGCGCCAGTGGGAATCGAATCGTCATTCTCGCGAGCCACGGAAATCTGGTGGTTACGCGGGCGCAGGTTTGGGAGTGGCTCGGTGCGCATCACCCCATCCCCGAGCGGGGTGACGGCCGACCCTTCTGCGACGCGGGCAACGGTGCTTGCCTTCGCGGATTCGGCAGGGGTTCCGACGCCAGTCTGAGCGCGAGAATCGCCCGGTTTCGGGAACCGCGAAGCGCTCCTGCGGGAGAGGTCGAAGCCATGCTCCCGCTGCGCTGCCTCACGGCGTTTTTGAGCGTTGCTAAGTGCGATCGAATCGGCCTTAGTGGGCCTCACGTATCGGTGACGACCCGCGTTGCGCTTGGGCAGCGTGGGCTCGGGCGATTCTGACTCGGTCATGAAGGTCAGTTTACGGGGGGATTTTTTCAGATTGCGGTTGCGGCGTGTGATTTGCGTGGAGATTTCGGAGAGGTTTGAAGGCGTGCGCCCATTAGACTGGTCACATGACGACATTAGTTATTGGTGGTGCAGGTTACATCGGTTCGCACGTGGTGCATCTTCTTCAAGAGCGCGGCGAGTCCGTCGCTGTTGTCGACGATCTGTCAACGGGCTTCGAGAATCGCCTTGGCGGTGCTCCTCTGATCAAGCAGGACGTCACCGCAAGCGACGCGGTCGAGGTGCTCGAGCGCGAGATGCGTGACCGTGGTGTGAAGGCGGTCATCCACTTCGCGGCCCACAAGCAGGTTGGCGAATCGGTGGAGAAACCCGAAATGTACTGGCACGACAACATCGGCGGCCTCGCCAATGTTCTCGACGCCGCCGCACGCGCGGGCGTTCGTGACTTCGTGTTCAGCTCTTCCGCGGCTGTATACGGTATGCCCGATGTCGACCTCGTGGATGAGGAACTCGAGTGCCGCCCGATCAACCCCTACGGCGCTACGAAGTACGTGGGCGAGTGGATGCTTGCCGACGCCGAGCGTGCCCACGGCATGCGCACGGTCGCCCTGCGCTACTTCAACGTGGCAGGCGCGGGCGCCCCCGAGCTCGCCGACACCCTCGTGATGAACCTCGTGCCGATCGTGCTCGACGCGCTCGAATGTGGGAAGACCCCGAAGGTATTCGGCAACGACTACGACACTCCCGACGGCACGTGTATCCGCGACTACGTTCACGTTGAGGATCTCGCCGACGCGCATATCGCCGCCCTCGGCTATCTCGCGAAGGAAGAGCGCGAGCATCGTGTCTTCAATGTGGGTACGGGAACGGGCTCGAGTGTTCTCGAAGTGATCGACGCGATCGCTCGCGCGAAGGGCATCGAGATTGAGCCCGAAATTGCTCCGCGCCGCGCAGGCGATCCCGCTCGTCTCGTGTGTTCGACCGAGCGCATCGAGAAGGCGCTGGGTTGGAAGAGCTCGAAGGACCTCGACGACATCGTGCGCTCGGCTGTCGAGGCGCTGAGCTGCCACTGATTCCGCCGTGCGTCGCCGTTCGCGATTTCGCGTTTCTCGTGCGGGATCATGAAGAAACCGGCCTCATCGAGGACCGCGGGCGGGTAAGCGCCGGGATTTTTCATCAAGTGTGACGCCAAAGTGCCCCTGCTCTCGTTTTGGGCAGGGGCATTTTGCTGTAGTGAGGTGTGGCGCTCCCGAGTCGAGCCGGAGCTTTGGCCTAGTTCGAGTCAGTGCTCGTCGGGTCGAAACCGAGCAACGCGTCGAGTGCTTCGAATGTCACGCGGGCATTCGTGCCCAGCAGCAGCGGCATGCCGCTTAACTGAGGGATCCCAATCGACGAGGGGATCGTGACCGTCGTGACGATCGCATCGGCGGAAAACTGCGGCGAGAGCAAATCCATCACGGTCGCCTGCGTAACGTTGACGTCGATGGCGTGGACGTCGTAATACGCCTCGATGCGCTTGCGGATGACCGAGGATGTCGCTACCCCCGCACCGCACACAACCGCGATGTGCTTCATTAAGACGCGAGAACCTCGTTGAGGATCTCTTCAGCGCGCTCCTGCGAGCAGTCCTCGGCAAGCGCAAGCTCCGATGTGAGAATCTGGCGGGCCTTCGAAAGCATTCGCTTCTCGCCAGCGCTGAGGCCGCGATCCTGATCGCGGCGCCACAGGTCGCGTACGACCTCGGCGACCTTCTTGATGTCGCCCGACGCGAGCTTCTCCACGTTTGCTTTGTATCGGCGCGACCAGTTCGTGGGTTCCTCAACATAGGGCTGGCGGAGCACCTCGAAAACTTCTTCGAGGCCCTTCTGATCGACGACGTCGCGAACACCCACCATGTCGACGTTTTCCGCTGGCACTTCGATCGTAAGATCGCCCTGCGCAACCTTGAGCTTGAGGTATTTCTTCACCTTGCCCTTGATGGTGCGTTCGTTGACTTCTTCGATGAGCGCCGCACCGTGGTGCGGGTAGACGACTGTTTCGCCGACGTTAAAGTTCATGAGTTGAGGTCCCTTTCGTCCAGCGACCATTCTAACATCCGAGCATGTGCTATATTTCGCCGCTGCAGAGTTAGGCAGTAAAGGCGCTGTGTGGGGTAGTCTGTGAGGGTGCTGCTAGCGCGGCGGCTTCCATTCCCGCGGGCTCTTGGTCCCGGTCCGGTAGTCCCGCTTCGCGATGCAAACCATTCCGTCATTGACAATCACGGACCTCACGAATTGCAGGAGCCAGAGTGAAACTTCGTCCCTTCTCCCGCGCTGCCGCACTCATGGGCATCGCCGCTTTCGGCCTGAGTGGCTGCGCCTACTTCAACCCGATGCAAACTCACCACTTTTACCAGCCGGCTGAAGGTGCGCTCATCAACTTCACGCCCGAGGGCGCTTCGAAGCCGGTTGGTGTGCGCAACCTCCTCGCTGTCAAGGATGCCAATGGCGTGAAGGTCACCGGTGCGCTCGTCAATCAGTCGTCGCAGGACTACACGGTTGACCTCAACTTCGTCGAAGGCGTGAGCGGAAGTGCGAGCATCAACGTCCCCGCGGGCGAGACAATCATGCTCGGGGGTGACGGCGCCGAGGCAGTCCAAGTGACGACTTCGAAGAAGCCGGGCGACAATCTTTTCGTTGACGTCACCGTGGGCAACGAGACGCAGCGACTTACTGTGCAGTTGCTCGACGAATCTCTCGAATACCTCGCGCCTGAGAAGTAATCGGCAACTAAGAGCGCGACGGCCCTGCACGAACGTGCGGGGCCGTTCGAGTTTAAAATGCCGCCTCGCAGCTGCTACTGGCGCGCCTTCGAGGCTGTGCCTCCGCCTTCTTCCGAAGCACCTACCTTCCACTTGCCACCAATTCGCGAAAGTGGTGAAAAACGGCGTTAGGTGCTCGGATCTCGACATGACGTGGCGACTTTTCACCACTTTCGGAATGGCAGCGCTGCGGAGTCGGGAGATGGGGGTAACGCGGGTGAATGGGGAATGGCTGGCTTGCTGGCACATTGGTGACCTGGTTGGCATGGTGGCAAGCCCGCTGGTGAGCGGGGGTTGGCCAGTTGGTGGCAGAGGGGGCATGGTGGCTGGCCCGCTGGTGACCTGGATGGCTTGCCCACTGGTGACCTGGATGGCTTGCCCACTGGTGGCCTGGGTGGCTGGATAGTTGGGTGATCTTGCTGCACCGCAGGTCGGTTGGGGCCAGCTAGCTAAACCGGGTGGAGCCGGTGGGCACGGAGTGGGTAGAAGGCCAAGAAATGGGGTCCGACGCTACCTGGCTACCGTCGGACCCTAGGGCAAGAAAGCCGGAGCGGAGCCAATAGTGGCGGAATTAGCCAAGGCACGCGGTGCCCAGAAAAACGAAGGTCCGGCTCCGTGAAGAGCCGGACCCGAAAACTGCTAAGACGCGCTTAGCCGCGGTTTGCGCGAGGGCGCCGCGCAACGAGACGCTCCGCACCCGACTGGGCGCCGTTCTTCGCCGCCTGCTGCAGCGCAGTGATGGCCACGCCGGAGAGGACCGTGAATAGCGCGACCTTCCAAGCTGCGACGTCTTCATACTCGCTCGTCATTTCCTTGAGCTCGGCTTTCGAAGCGCCATCCTTTTTGGCCTGCTTCTTGCGCTCCTTAAGGTCCTTCTTCGCCTGCTTCTCGAACTTCGAGTCGGGAACTTCCTCGTCGAAAACGCGATGCCAGCCGACTTCGAGGGCCTTCTTCGCGAGGACCGACGTGCCAATCCCGGCGACCGTGACGATGGCGCCAACCAGGGGATTGCTTGGTTTCGAGGGCATGGGAACTCCTGTCGCTTGTGATGCGGATACTGCCCCAGGCTATCGGGCGAGTCTGGAACGATTTAGGATCCGACGGCCGCCTCGCACCCATTGACGCGCACCTTCTTTGGTCGAAGTCTCGCCCTCGGGGGTGTCACCGGCAGACCTTGCTGATGCAAGAACCCGGTTCGCGGCGCTGATGTGCTCATGCTGCCTCGTAAGCGGTGAAAAATCGCCATCTCGCGTTGAGAAATGAGAGTCTAACGCCGTTTTTCACCACTTTTGATGAGGGAGGGGGTGGAGTGTGCCTAGGGGGAAGTGACTATGGGGGAGGGCGTGGCTGAAGGGGAAGGGGGCCCCGCCGCTGCTGGAGGCATATCTCAATGAAAAACGCGAGGTCCCAGCATGTGCCGGGGCCCCGCGATCCGAAGTGTCTGCAGCTGTTTTACGCCGCGAAAGTAGCGCGGATCAGAACTCGGTGACGTCGGTCTGCGGGCCGTGCGAGTCGAGCGAGTCGCCCGTCACGAGGAACACAACGCGGCGTGCAACCGACACGGCGTGGTCGCCGATGCGCTCGTAGAAGCGAGCCAGAAGCGCGAGATCCACCGACTCCTTGACGGAGTAGGGGGCGCCTTCGGCCGAGAGCGCGGCGTAGACCTCGTCCATTGCGCGGTCGAGGTTGTTGTCGCGCTCTTCAATCACGGCGGCAAGCGCAACGTCGTAGGTTTCGAGGACCTTGCCCGCGTCCTTTACGGCGTTGAGGCTCAGGTCGGCGAGAGTTTCGATGGCCGACTGGAGATCGGCGGGGATGACCTCGTTCGGGTGGCGGCGGCGAAGCACGAGCGCGATGTGGGCGGCGAGATCGCCCATGCGTTCAAGCGATGCGCTCATGCGCAGCGTTGCCACAACGGTACGCAGGTCGGTGGCAACGGGCGACTGGGTCGCAAGAACGTCGATCGACTTTTCGTCGAGCTCGGCCTGGAGATCGTCGATCTCCTGATCGCGGACGATGACCTTTTCGGCGAGCGCGAGATCGCCGGTGAAAAGCGCCTTCGAGGCGTCCTCAAGTGCAGTGGCCACAAGGGAGTTCATTTCCATCAGGCCATCGCGCAGGACCTGAAGTTCATTCTGGAATGCGGCACGCATCGGATCGTCCTTTTCTCTAGAGGCAATACTGTGCCTCTATTTTCTCGGCGGGAAGTGAATGTACGCAAACCCCAGGGTGAATAACCAGGAAACGAAACTCGCGTCGATGGGGCCCGAGGCGCCGTCGGACTCTCGAAGCGCGTACCCTGGTGGGGTGAACGTCGTTGCCCTCCTCCTTGCCGCAGTGTGTGGCCTCGTGGCGGGAGCCGTGGCGACCTACGCGGCACTGCGTGGCAGCAGATCGGTGCCCGAGCCGCCCCAGCCGAGCGTCGCGGAGCCAACCTCTGAGGTGCTCTCGATTCTCTCGAGCGCGTACGTGCTGCTTGATTCGAGCGGCGATGTCATGCGCGCTTCACCTCTTGCCTACAGCTACGGTCTCGTTCGCACGACCGGCGGCGACTATCCGCGCCTCGCCCACCGCGACCTCATCGACATCGTCACGCAGGTTTCGCGCCAGGGCGGCTTTCGCGAGCAGGTCCTCACGAACGAGAGAAACACTCGATCCGACCGGAACACGCCCACTGTCGTGAGCGTTCGCGTGGGTGCTCTCAGCAGCTCCCGGCGCATCCTCGTTCTCGCCGACGATTTGACCAATCAATCCCGCGTTGAGGAAACCCGCCGAGACTTCGTTGCGAACGTTTCTCACGAACTGAAAACTCCCGTTGGCGCACTCACGCTGCTTGCCGAGACGATGGAAGATGCCGCCGACGATCCCGAAGCCGTGCGCCGCTTTGCGGGACGTATGCAAACCGAATCGCGGCGCCTCTCGCTCCTCGTGCAGGAAATTATCGAGCTGTCGCGCGTGCAAGGCGCGCAATCTTTTGCCGACGCCTCCTCTGTCGACATCGACTCCGTGGTCGCTGAGGCGGTCGCTCTCAACCAGAATCTCGCCACGGGCCACGGCATGACGATCCAGTCTGGCGGCACGCAGAACCTTGAGGTGTTCGGAAGCTCGACCATGCTCACGACGGCGCTTTCGAATCTCATCATGAACGCGATTACGTACTCGCCGCCGAACACTCTCATTGGGGTGTCGACTCGTCGCGACAACGGCATGGTCGAGATTTCGGTGAAAGACGAGGGCATCGGCATTTCGCCGGAAAACATGGAGCGTATCTTTGAGCGCTTCTACCGCGTGGACAAGGCTCGCTCTCGCGCGACGGGCGGCACGGGCCTTGGCCTGTCGATCGTGAAGCACATTGCAAGCAACCACGGCGGCGAAGTCACAGTATGGTCGAAGGAGGGCTCGGGCTCGACGTTCACGCTTCGCATCCCCGAGCTCGCCGACGATTCACCCAGGGACCTGCCCGTTCACACAGGAGAATAGGAATCATGGCACGCATCCTCATTGTTGAAGACGAGGAGAGTTTCTCGGACGCGCTCAGCTACTCGCTGCGCAAAGAGGGATACGAGGTCGCGGTCGCGAACACGGGTGACCGCGGGCTCGCGGTGTTCCAGGTGCACGGAGCCGATCTCGTGCTTCTCGACCTCATGCTTCCAGGCATGAGCGGCACTGACGTGTGCCGGGAGATCCGCAAGACCTCAACCGTTCCCGTCATTATGCTGACCGCGAAGGATGACGAGTTTGACAAGGTGCTCGGTCTCGAGCTCGGTGCCGATGACTACGTGACGAAGCCGTATTCCTCGCGTGAGCTCCTCGCCCGCATCAAGGCAGTGCTGCGCCGCGGCGAGCAGCAGAAGGCTCCTGGTCAGGACGGCGATGAAGACGAAGCCGTGCTCTCCGCCGGCGGCATCGAAATGAATGTCGATCGGCATGTGGTGCGCGTGCGCGGCGAGGACACACCGCTCCCACTCAAGGAGTTCGAGCTCCTTGAGATTCTGTTGCGCAACGCCGACCGTGTGCTCACGCGCGGCCAGCTCATTGACCGCGTGTGGGGCTCGAATTACGTGGGCGACACGAAGACTCTCGACGTGCACATTAAGCGCTTGCGCGCGAAGATCGAGGTCAACCCGAAGAGCCCGGAGCTCATCGTGACGGTGCGCGGGCTCGGCTACAAGTTCGAGTCTCCGGCGGAGCTCTGAGGCGCCCCGGCTTTACGCCTTGCGGTAGGCGAACTCCCACACGAGGCGACCTGCCGCCGTTGCCTTCTTTTCGAAGGCAGTGCGCACACGACCATCAAACCGCGGGGCGAACCCCGAGGTAGGCATCGCGTCGCTCACGGGATCCGACGCCGTTCCCTCAGGCCGCGGCCCCTCGGGGTGCATGTTCACGAGCAAGCCCTCTCGTGCGGCAGTCTCGAACGCGGAGTGCTGGTGTTCGGCGTAATCGGCCCAGTCGGTCGCGGTGCGAATGATTCCTCCCGGCTCGAGCAGGCCCGTGAGTACGCGCAAAAACTCTGGGGAGATCAACCGCCTTTTGTGGTGCTTCGTTTTGTGCCACGGGTCGGCGAAGAAGATCCACACTTCGCGAATCGATTCGGGCCCAAGCAACGTGGGCAGCGAGTTTTCTGCATCGACCTCGAGCATTTTCACGTTGCCGGGAAGCCCGAGACGTTCGAGGTGAATCATCGTTTGGGCGAGGCCCGGCTTATACACCTCGAGGGCGAGGAAGTTCTCGCTCGGGCGTGAAGCGGCGGCGGCGGCTACGCAATCGCCCTGACCGGAGCCGATCTCGACGATGAGCGGGTTCTCGTTTCCAAACAGCTCTGCGGGTGAGAGCCGCACCGAGGGGTCGGCTAGGGTCGATCGCGCCCCGCGGGGGACGTCGATAACGTATTGCGCGGCATGCGTGTCCCACGCCCGCTCCTGGGCTGAATTGAGCCGGGAGCCGCGCCGCACAAAGCTCACGACCTCGCGTTTGACGCGCCCGTCGCTCGTGAGCTCAGGCACGGGTGACCTTGCCGTCCGCGACTTTCAGGGTGACCTCGGTGAGGGGCTTTTCGGCGGGGCCGCCCTTGACGTCGCCCGTCTCAGAATCAAACGTCGAGTCGTGGCACGGGCAATGCAGCACCGGACCTTCGGGATTCAGCGCACAGCCCTGGTGCGTGCAGTACGCCTCAAAACCGTGAAGCTCCTCGCCGCTTCCGCGCACGACCGCGACGAACGCCCGCTGGCCACCGAAGTTCACGATGGTCGTCTGGTTCTCGGGAAGATCGTCGAGGGACACAGCTCCCGTATCGTCGACCTGCACCTCTTTTGCTTTGAGTCCGCCACGATCGGGGCCGCAACCCGCAAGCGCGAGCGCTGCGGCGCCGGTCAGACCGAGCGCGCCAAGGTCGCGTCGCTTCACGCACGGCGGAAGCTCGCGGGCGGTCTCGGAGGGAAGGTCAGCACGGACGATGCGCGGTTTCATGGCTCTCTTTCGCGTCAAAACAACCTGGAGTGGCGTGCGGGGCCGGGTGTGCCGCGAGGAGGTGCACGTGCGTGTCTCCACTTCGGGTCTGTGCCGGCCGCGCAAGAAAAATCAGGGTCCGACGCCTGCCTGGCAACCGTCGGACCCCAATCTTAACCCCGGGACCTAGCCTTCGTGGCCCTCAATCGCCACCGCGGGGTATTCCCACGGCGAGTTCGGGTCCGGCACGGTCGAGGTGATGAGGGTGCCGTCGGCGCGCGCATCGCCCACGTAGTGCGCCTCGAGGTCGCCATCTTCGAGGATGGGGCCCTGGCCACGAAGCGGAACGCTCACGCCGCTGCTCGTGATGCGCACGGTTTCGCCGCGCACGCTCACCTCGAGCCCGTCGCCCTCTTCGAGGGTGAAGTCGATGCGATCCTTGGTGATGCGCACGGTGAAGCGGCTCCCTCGCACGGTGAGGGGGAACTCAAGGGCGGGCCATTCTTCGGGAAGGCGCGGGTCGAAGCTGATCTCGCCGCCGTTGAAGCGCATCCCGCCGAAGCCGGCCACGAGGCCGTTCCACACACCGCCGGCGGAGGCAATGTGCACGCCGTCCTTCGTGTTTTTATGCAGGTCGGCAAGGTCCACGTAGAGGCCCGTGAGGAAGTAGTCGAGTGCAAGATCTTGGTGGCCAACCTCGGCGGCCATGATGGATTGCACGACCGCGGAGAGCGTCGAATCGCCCGTCGTGATCGGGTCGTAGTACTCGAAGTTCGCCTTCTTATGCTCGTTCGTGAACTCGGCGCCGCGAAGGTAGGTCGCGAGCACGACGTCGGCCTGTTTGATGACCTGGAAGCGGTAGATCACAAGCGGGTGGTAGTTGAGCAGGAGCGGGAACCTGTCGGCGGGCGTGGCCTTGATGTCCCACACCTCACGGTCGAGGAAGCGGTCATCCTGAGGGTGGATGCCCATCGTTTCATCGAACTCGATGTACATGCCCTCGGCGCATGCCTTCCACTCGTCGATCTCGCGCTCGTCGAGGGAGATTTTCTGCACGAGGGCCTGGTAGGCCTCGGGGAGGCGTTCGCGCAGGTCGATGAGGGTGCGCGCGGCCCGTTCGAGGTTGTACTTCGCCATGATGTTCGTGAACAGGTTGTTGTTCACGACCGTCGTGTATTCATCCGGGCCCGTCACGCCGTGGATGTGGAAGGTCTGCTCGCCGTTCGTGCGCCAGAAACCGAGATCGGCCCACATGCGCGCAGTCTCGGCGAGCACCTCGGCACCCTGCAGGTCGAGGAAGCTCGTGTCGCCCGTGATGTCGTTGTACGTCGAAAACGCCCACGCGATGTCGGCATCGATGTGGTACTGCGCGGTGCCTGCCGCGTAGTAAGCGCTTGCCTCGTCGCCGTTGATGGTGCGCCATGGGAAGAGGGCGCCGCGCTGGTTGAGTTCGCGAGCTCTCTCGCGAGCGGAATCGAGCAGATTCACGCGGAAGCGGAGGGCGTTGCGCGCCCATTCGGGCGAGGTGAACGTGAGGAACGGCACCACGTAGATGTCGGTGTCCCAGAAGTAGTGGCCCTCGTACCCGGAACCCGTCATGCCCTTTGCGGGAACGCCAGCCTGGTCGGCGCGCGCGGCGGCCTGCGCGAGCTGATAGATGCACCAGCGGCTCGCTTGCTGCACGGCCGGCTGACCCTCGATGCGAATGTCGGAGCGCTCCCAGAATCGCGTGAGGAAATCCCGCTGGGCGTTGTGGTAGTGCTCGAGCTTGTGCTTGTGCACGCGATCAAGTGTGCGGCGGCAACGGTCCTGGAGCTCGCGCACGGGAACGCCCGCGGAGTAGTGGTAGGCCACGGCCTTCTTGACGAGGAACTTCTCGCCCTCGGGGAGTTCGCCGCGCATGATGAAGCGACCCATGTCATCGTCGATCTTGACGAGGCTCTGGAAATCGATTTCGGTTTCCACCGCGTGATCGGCGGCAACGCCGATGCCAAGCCCGGAGTGAGCGGTGCGGTAGCCCATGAGCACGCGGTCGCCCGAAGCGTGGTTATCTTCGGGCACGAGGACACGAGTGTCGAACGAGGTGGTTTGGCGCGGATCGTGCTTATTCGACGCCGTGCCGGGGCGCTCGGGAGTCGTCGCAGCGTCGAGGTCGAGGTCTTGGCGGTTGATGATCTGCGAGGAGATCGCGATGGGGGCGCTTCCCTTGACCATTTCGACCTCGAGGGACATAAGGGCGAGGTGGCGATCGGTGAAGCTCACCATGCGGCTCGAGCGCACGCGCACGTGGGCACCGCTTGGAGTACGCCACAGGAGGTCGCGGCGCAGCACACCTTCGCGAAAATCGATCCACCGCTTGTATTCGAGCAGGTCGCTCGTCGAGACGTTGAGCGGCTCGTCGTCGACATACAGCTTGATCACGGTCGAGTCGGGGGCGTTCACGATGGTCTGGCCGGTTTTCGCGAAACCAAACGCGTTCTCGGCATGCTTGATGGGCCAGGTTTCATGGAAGCCGTTGAGGAATGTGCCGTGGCTTGCCACGTCGCGGCCCTCTTCGGGGGTGCCGCGCATGCCGAGGTAGCCGTTCGCGGTCGCGAAGATCGTTTCGAGGAAGCCGAGCTCGGCGCCCGGGCGCGATTCGACGAGTTCCCATTCGCTTACGGGCAAATGGACTCGGTCCATGGGATCAGCGGAGACTTTGTGGACGCTCATGCCAGCTCCTTCAGATCGTCGACAACGATGGTGGCGCCGGCCTGGGCGAGTGCCTCCTTGCCCACGCCGCGATTCACGCCGATCACGGCGCCGAAGTTGCCGGCGGCTCCGGCCTGGACGCCGCTCGTCGCGTCTTCAAGGACGACGGCTTTTTCAGCGGGCACTCCCACGAGCTTTGCGCCGTAGAGGTAGGTATCGGGGGCAGGCTTGCCGGGGATCTTGTTCTCGGCGGCGACGTTGCCATCCACGATCTCTTCGAAGCGATCGAGGAGCCCCGCGGCCTTCAGCACGGTGCGGGCGTTCTTCGAACTCGAGACGATCGCGACCTTCGCGGTCGCGGGCAGCGAGTCGAGAAAGGCGAGCGTTCCCGGGTATGGTTCCACGCCCTCCTTTTCGAGGATTTCGAGGACGAGCGCGTTCTTGCGATTGCCGAGGCCACACACGGTCGAAGCCGCGGGAGCGTCGTCGGGGGCGCCCTCGGGAAGTTCGATGCCGCGTGAGGCGAGGAAGCTCCTCACGCCGTCGTAGCGAGGTTTGCCGTCCACGTACGTGAAATAGTCCATGTCGGTGTATTTTGCCTGGCCCTCATAGTTCACGAGCACCTGGTTGAACATGCGGGACCACGCTCGCATGTGCACGTCGGCGGTGGGGGTCACGACACCGTCGAGGTCGAAGAGGTAGGCGTCAAAGCCGGCCGCGTTGAAGGAAGCGGCGCCTGGAAGATTCTGGGGAGCGTTCGTCGCGTTCTCAGTCACGACACCACGATAGGGGGCTGGGCCTGGATAGCGCTGCATAGTCTCCGGGCGTGGTCAGTCTTTTTGAGTTTTCTCTCGGCCTAGCTTTCGCTCAGCACGTCTTCGGCGCCGATTGACGTGGGCATTCGGGCGGCGAGGATCGAGCGGGCGGCATTTGCGGCGCCGATATCGGCGCTTGCGGTGGGCGCATAGGAGGCTGGCGTGCGCGTGACGGGTGCGGGCCCGGGCGCCACGAGGATCGGTGGGTGCAGGAGCAGCGTGGTTTCAAGGCCCGAGCAACGCACGAGCTCGATTGCGCGGCGGGCGGCGAGCAGAGCTGGGTTCGGGGTTCCGACGTTTGCCCACGCCTTCTTCGCTCTCTCAGTGAGGGAGTGTTCCCGGCGCGGGGCTTCGGTATCGCGCACGCCGTTCACGGTGTAGCCGAGAGCATCGAGAGGGGCGGCCGCGATGAGTCGGCTCACGCCCGCGCGCCGCATTGCGCGGATCGTTTCGACCGCGAGAGCCTCGGCTTCCACGTGCTCCTCGATCACGAGGAACAGGCTGCTCGTGTCGGTAAGGGCTTTGGCGTAATCTTCGAGGCTCTCGGGGATTGCCTCGTAGGTGATCGCGCGAGAGAAGCGCGTGAGGCGATCCGGCTGTGCGCTCAGCGCTTTTACCTCGCCGGCGTCGCGCAGAGCAAGGTAGGCCTCGCTCACGAGGGCATCGCCGAGCGCGCTCGCGGCATCGACGATCGTGAGACTTTCGCGGGGCTCTTGTGTGCGCATGGCAGAATCTTTCTGCGCGGGCGGACCGCGCGGGCGGGACGCGTGTGGGCTACGGCGCGAGAGGCCGCGTCGTGGCGAGTCTATTGAAGGAGACGGCGTGGCGAGAAACCAGCCTCGCGAATCGCACCTCGGCGGTGCTCGCTCCGAGGCCACCGCTGCACTCAGGCCGCTCATCCTCCCCGTCTATGTTCCAACGGCACTGCAATTCTCGGGAAACGCCGCGATCTTGCCGATCTTGCCGCTTATCGCAATCCGCATGGGGTTTTCGGTCTCGGGAGCCGCCGCTCTCGGCCTCATTGCCGGAATCCTTTCCGTTGTGGGCACGGTCCCTGCGGGAAGGCTCATGGCACGCGTGGGGGAGCGGCGTGCGATTCTCGCGACCGGAGTGCTACTTGTCGTCCTCAACGTGGGTCTCGGCGTCGTCGTGGGTGAAGCGCTCTCCGGCTCCGCGGCGCCGTGGCACCGGATGGTGCTGGTATTCGCGCTCGTGGTGCAGGGCGCCTGCATGATCGTGTGGAACCTCGGTCGCCAGGCCTACCTCGGCACACATCTTCCGCCGCGCGTGCGTGCCCGGGGCATGACCTCCTTCGGCGGCGCGGTGCGCATCGGCGAGATCCTCGGCCCCCTGCTCTCCTCCGCCGTGCTGTGGATGGGGCACGCATCGTGGGTGTTCCACCTGTACGCCCTGCTTGTTGTGATCGCGGTGTGGTGCGTATGGGCACGCATGCTTGAAGGCGATGCACCGCGCGAAAAGGTGGGGTCCGACGCTCGCTCGGCAACCGTCGGACCTGAAAAAGACCAGGTGAATCCTGCGAAAGACCCAAGCAAACCCGCGAAACACCTGTCTGAGGTCATGACAAACCCGCGAAACACCCAAGCGAACCCGCAACCGTGACCGGTGCACTCGGGCGCCAACTGACGTTTCGGGACATGCTGCGCGTGGCGCTTGGGGTGCTCCCGCTTGCTGCGGCGCGCACGAACCGGCCGATCATCGTTCCGCTCATGGCGGTGCTCATGCACCTCACGGAGAAGGACGTCACGCTCATTTTTGGCATTGCCGCCGCGATCGAGATCCTGCTGTTTTATCCCGCGGGCGTGATCATGGACCGGTGGGGGAGGGCCGCGGCGATCGTGCCGTGCATGAGTATTTTCGGCCTCGGTTTCGCGCTTGCGGCACCCTTCGCGATCGGCCCGGCGGGCCTTTCTGCTGGTGGTGCTGGTTTCGCGGTTCTGCTCGTCGCGCAGATCGTTGCAGGAATCGGCAACGGTCTGGGCTCGGGGATCATGATGACTCTTGGCATCGATCTTTCGAATACCGCGACGCGCACACGCGACCTCGCGCGGTGGAACACTCTCATGGGTGCGGGGCGGCTTTCGGCGCCGCTTCTCGTGTCGCTCGTGACGCTCGCGCTGCCGGTGGGGTGGGCGGCGCTTCTCACTACGGGCCTCCTGTGGAGTGGGGCTGCGTGGCTGTATCGCGTGCTGCCCGAGTATGCGCCCGTGGGTCAACGAATAAGCCCGTGAGTTACGTCCGTTTCGCTACGTCAATGCGGGAAGGGGAAGAGGGGGAGCAGGCGGGGAGGCGAGCGATCCAGGCGCACCGCCGGCGGTTGAAACCCCCACAACCTCTATGCAATTCGGAAATGGAGCGGGTGACGGGAATCGAACCCGCGTAATCAGTTTGGAAGACTGAGGCTCTACCATTGAGCTACACCCGCGCGAAGCGCTCGAAGCACTTCAGGGATCCATCTTGCCACATGCCGCGCCGTGTCCCAAGACGAGCGTGGGCGCGGCGATACATGCATCTCGTCACATCGTACAAGTGATGCCGCAGCGCCGTCGCGCGGGGCCGGGTAAACTTGGCGGGGTTGCCATAACGGTATTCGCGGCCCGAATGGTCTCGGCCGTGGTGCACCACCGGGATGTAGCTCAGCTTGGTAGAGCGTCCGCTTTGGGAGCGGAAGGTCGCAGGTTCAAATCCTGTCATCCCGACGTCGCAGGGGCGGCCTCGCTGGCCCCGCCCCGGTTACCGACTTTGAAATACGAGAACTACTACGAGGAGACTTGCACGTGAAGACTGCAGTCGAGAAGCTGAGCGCCACGCGCGTGAAGCTGAACGTTGAGGTTCCTTTCGAGGAACTGAAGCCCGCAATCGATCAGGCCGCCAAGAAGATTGCCAAGGATGTGCAGCTTCCAGGCTTCCGTAAGGGCAAGGTTCCCACGTCGCTCATCGAACAGCGCTTTGGCAAGCCCATGATTATCCAGGAGGCCGTGAACGACGCGCTTCCCGGCTATTACCAGCAGGCCGCCGCCGAGGCTGAACTCAAGCCGGCGGGCCGCCCCGAGGTTGAGGTTACGGAAGTTCCCGGCCTTGATGGTTCGGAAGAAGGCAACCTCGTGTTCGTCGTTGAGCAGGATGTGCGCCCCGAGATCGAGCTGCCCTCCTTCGACAACCTCGAGGTTGAGATCGAGGAGCCCGCCGTAGACGACGACGCCGTTGACGTGCGCCTCACCGCGCTTCGCGAGCGCTTCGGCACCCTCAAGGGCGTTGATCGCCCGGCTGAAGATGGCGACTTCGTGTCGATCGACATGGTCGCAAAGATCGACGATGAAGAGATCGACACCGTTGAGGGCGTCTCGTACAACATCGGCGAGGGAAACATGCTCGAAGGCCTCGACGAAGCACTGATCGGCCTTTCGGCCGGCGAGACCACGACCTTCACCTCGAAGCTTGCCGGTGGCGACCGCGCTGGTGAGGAAGCACAGATCACCGTGACCGCGCAGAGCGTGAAGGTGCGTGAGCTCCCGGAGGCCGACGACGAGTTCGCCGAGCTCGCGTCGGAGTTCGACACGATCGACGAGCTCAAGGCTGACCTCAAGGCCCAGGCGGAGAAGGATGCCGAGGGCAACCGCGTGGCGCTTGCCCGCAACGCTCTGCTCGAAAAGCTCCTCGAGGACATCGAGATCGAGGTTCCCGAGCAGCTCGTCAAGGACGAGATCGAGGCGCACCTCGAGAACGAGGGCAAGAACGCTGATGATCCTCACGGCGAGGAGATCAAGGACGACACGGTCAAGGCGATCCGTGCGCAGTTCCTCCTCGATGCAATCCTCGAAACGCGCCAGGTCGAGGTGGGCCAGGAAGACCTCATGGGCTTCGTGTCCCAGATGGCCGCGCAGTACGGCATGGACCCGAACACCTTCCTCCAGGCTGTCGCGCAGGGTGGTCAGCTCGAGCAGATCTTCGCTGAGGTGCAGCGCTCGAAGGCTCTTGACGACGCGCTTGCCGAGGTGACGGTCAAGTCGAGCGAGGGCAAGGTTCTCGACCTGGGCCTTTCGAAGGGTGAGGAGTCCGACGCTTCCTCAGCCGACGAGGACGCCAAGGACGAGGGCAAGAAGAAGGCCCCCGCGAAGAAGGCTGCTGCAAAGAAGCCCGCGGCGAAGAAGACCGCGGAAAAGAAGACTGCCGAGAAGAAGCCGGCCGCCAAGAAGGCACCTGCCAAGAAGGCTCCGGCGAAGAAGGCGACCACGAAGAAGGCTGCAGAGAAGAACGAGGACAAGGGCGAAGACAAGTAGTCTCGCACCTTCCCCACGGGGCGGCCCCTCTCCGCGCAAGCGGTGGGGGGGCCGCTACTCTTTTAATAGCGCGCGGAGCCGCGCGGAGGAGGAGCACATCATGGCTTGGATTGATCACGCCCTGTGGTGGCACGTATACCCGCTCGGTTTCACCGACGCCCCGATCCGCGAAGGTGATTCACGCACCGGCCGGGGGCTCGATCACCTCACCGGCTGGCTCGACTACGTGCAGGAGCTTGGCCTCAACGGGATCGTGCTCGGCCCGATCTTTGCCTCGAAGACCCACGGCTACGACACTCTTGACTACCTGAAAATCGACCCGCGGCTCGGTGATGATGCTGCCTTCGGCCGCTTTCTCTCAGCGTGCAAAAAACGGGGGATCCGCGTGCTTCTCGACGGCGTGTTTTCGCACGTCTCGACTGATTTTGCGCCGCTTCTTCGTGAGCTTGAAAGCCCCGGCGAGAAGGCGAACGATCGCGAATTCGATATCGATATGGAGGCAAGTGGCGGCCCGGCACCTCGCGTGTGGGAGGGGCACGGGGAGCTTGCTCGCTTCAATCACGAAAGCGCCGCCGCTCGCGAGCGGGTCGCCCACGTGATGCGTTCCTGGCTCGAACGGGGAATCGACGGCTGGCGCCTTGATGCCGCCTATTCCGTGCCCACAAGTTTTTGGAACGCGATCATCCCCGACCTCCGCCGAGATTTCCCTGAGGTCTTCTTCTTTGCGGAGATCATCCACGGCGACTACGCCGAATTCGTGCGTGAATCGGGAGTCGATTCCGTGACCGAGTACGAGCTATGGAAGGCGATCTATTCGAGTATCGAGGAAGAGAACCTGTTCGAGCTCGAGTGGACTCTCGGCCGCCACAACACGTTTCTTGAGCATTTCGTTCCGCTCACCTTCGTGGGTAATCACGACACGAGCCGCATCGCGAGCGTGCTCGGCGCCGATGGCGCGCTCACGGCCCACGCGATCCTCTACACGCTCGGTGGAATGCCAGCCCTCTATTACGGCGATGAACAGGCCTTCCGTGGCATCAAGGAGGAGCGCATTGGCGGAGACGACGACGTGCGCCAGGCCTTCCCCGATTCCCCGAGCGACTTCTTCGGCGAGGGCCCCGCGACGCGCGATGCGATTGCAGGGCTCATCGGCGTGCGCCGCGCGCACCCGTGGCTCGTCACGGCCCGCACCGAGGTTGTCGACATCGCGAACGAGAAGATGACGTATCGCGCCCACGAGCATGGGGGAGAACGCTTCCTCGACGTCGAGATCACTCTCGACGAAAGCCCCCGCGCCACCATACGTGACGCAAGCGGCGGCGTGCTGTGGTCCCAGCCGCGGCTCTAGCACAGCAAGCGTCGGAACTGCGCCCCTGGCGAACAGGGCCGCCAAGGCCCCTCACGGTCGCTAAGGTTGAGGGGTACGAAACCTCAAGTGACAAGGAGTGCACCGTGACTCAGCACAGCGTGAACGCGGCCGGTGAAATGCCGCTTGGCCTCGACGACAACGTGTACCAGCGGCTTCTGCGCGAGCGCATCGTGTGGCTCGGCTCGGATGTTCGCGACGATAACGCGAACGCGATCTGCGCGAAGCTGCTCCTGCTGGCCGCGGAAGATCCCGATAAGGACATCTTCCTTTACATCAACAGCCCCGGCGGTTCGATCACGGCGGGCATGGCCATTTACGACACGATGCAGTACATCAAGCCCGATGTCGTCACGGTTGCGATGGGCATGGCCGCCTCGATGGGGCAGTTCCTGCTGAGCTCGGGAACGCCCGGCAAGCGCTTTGCGACGCCGCACACGCGCATCCTCATGCACCAGCCGCTCGGCGGCCTCGGCGGCACCGCTTCGGAAATCAAGATCCAGGCCGATCTGATCCTCTCGATGAAGCAGCAGATGGCCGAGATCACGGCCCAGCAGACCGGCAAGAGCGTCGAACAAATCATTGCCGACGGCGACCGCGACCACTGGTTCACCGCCCCCGAAGCTCTCGAGTACGGCTTCATCGACCGAATCGTGTCGGCCGCTGGCGACGTGACCGGCGACGGCGGCATGGACGAGAACTGACGCGGCGAAACTGAAGGAGTACACCCATGACTTTTGAGCCCTCCATGAAAGCCGGCCACATGCCGAGCTCACGCTACGTGCTGCCCACGTACGAAGAGCGCACCGCCTACGGCTTCAAGCGCCAGGATCCGTACGCGAAGCTGTTCGAAGATCGCATTATCTTCCTCGGCGTGCAGGTGGACGACGCCTCGGCTGACGACGTGATGGCGCAGCTGCTCGTGCTCGAGTCGCAGGATCCGGATCGCGACATCACGCTCTACATCAACAGCCCGGGAGGCTCGTTTACGGCTCTCACGGCGATCTACGACACGATGCAGTACATCAAGCCCGATGTCACGACCGTGTGCCTCGGGCAGGCTGCTTCAGCTGCGGCTGTTCTGCTCGCGGCCGGAGCCCCAGGCAAGCGCCTCGCCCTTCCGAACGCGCGCATCCTCATCCACCAGCCGGCGATGGGCGGCCAGGGCGGCGGTCAGGCTTCGGATATCGAGATCCAGGCCAACGAGATTCTCCGCATGCGCGAGTGGCTCGAGGACACCCTCGCGCACCACTCGGGCCGCGACCGCGGCGAGATCCACCGCGACATCGAGCGCGACAAGATCCTCACCGCGCAGGGGGCGCTCGAGTACGGCCTGATCGACCAGGTTCTCGCACGCCGCAGTGAGCAGGACCAGATCGGCCAGTAAGCGCGGCACACGCGTGAACCACTCGGGGAGGTGCGACACAGCGACACACAGTCGCTGGTGCGCCTCCCCGTTTCGCTGCCTCACTGCCGCTAGTGTGGCAAGGGCCCGAAAACTTCCCCGGGAAGGACTCCTCCTCCATGGCACAGATTGGTGACTCGAGCGAGATCTACAAGTGCTCGTTCTGCGGCAAGTCGCAAAAGCAGGTCGAGCGGCTGATCTCCGGTCCTCACGTGTACATCTGCGAAGAATGCATCGAACTGTGCAACGAGATCATTGCTGAGGAAACCGAGGCCGCAGAGAAGAAGGAAGAGCAGGCGAAGGAGTTTGAGCTTCCGAAGCCCAACGAGATCTTTGATTTCCTTGAGACCCACATCGTGGGCCAAGAAACCGCGAAGCGTGCCCTTTCCGTTGCCGTGTACAACCACTACAAACGCGTGCGCGCGAGCGAAACGAAGGATTCGGGCATCGGAACGGACATTGACGAGGTCGAGGTCGCGAAGTCGAACGTGCTCGTCGTAGGACCCACGGGCTGCGGAAAAACCTACCTTGCGCAAACCCTCGCGAAGCTCCTCAACGTGCCATTCGCGATGGCTGACGCGACCGCTCTCACCGAGGCCGGCTACGTGGGTGAGGACGTCGAAAATGTTCTTCTCAAACTGCTCCAGGCCGCGGATTGGGACGTCAAGCGCGCCGAACGCGGCATCATCTACATCGACGAGATCGACAAGATCGGCCGCAAGGCGGAGAACCCGTCGATCACGCGCGATGTTTCCGGTGAAGGCGTGCAGCAGGGCCTCCTCAAGATTCTCGAAGGCACCGTCTCGGCCGTGCCGCCGCAGGGTGGCCGCAAACACCCGCAGCAGGATTACGTTCAGCTCGACACGACAAACGTGCTGTTCATCGTCGCGGGCGCCTTCGCTGGCATCGAGGACATCATTAGCAACCGGATCGGCAAGCGCGGCATCGGCTTCGGCAGCCAGCTCCACACCCCGCTTGATGAGCAGGAGATCTACGCGAAGATCCTCCCCGAAGACCTCTTGAAATTTGGGCTCATCCCCGAATTCATTGGCCGCCTTCCCGTGCTCACGTCCGTCACGAACCTCGACCGTGACGATCTCACCCGCATCCTGATTGAACCGAAGAATGCGCTCGTCAAGCAGTATCAGAAGATGTTCGCGCTCGACGAGGTTGAGCTTGATTTCGAGCCGCTTGCTCTCGAGGCCATCGCCGATCGCGCCCTTGAGCGCGGCACGGGTGCGCGCGGCCTTCGCGCGATCATGGAAGAAATCCTCCAGCCCGTCATGTTCGAGGTGCCCTCCCGCGAGGATGTCGTGAAGATTGTTATCACCGAGGCAGTGGTGACCGAGGGGCGCGAGCCGCTTATGCTCACGCGCGCCGAATCGAGCGAGGCGAGCGAGAAGAAGCGTCGCCGAAGCGCCTAGAAATGTGCTGAGCTTGCTTTACTCGAGGCGCTTCGCCTGCAAGGCTTAGCGCATGAGCGAAACGCCTTCCGCGACTCCGAGTGCCGGTGCCCACGTGAGCGACGACGAGATCGCTCGCGCGCGCGAGGTTCTCGGGAGCCATCGCCAGTCGATCGACAACATTGATGCGGCCCTCGTGCACTTGCTCGCCGAGCGCTTCAAGTTCACGCAGGCCGTGGGGGCGCTCAAGGCCGAACACGGCCTCCCGCCAGGCGACCCGGATCGCGAAAAGCAACAGGTCGAACGCCTCACGCGCCTCGCCGAAGAATCTGGCCTCGACCCCGTGTTCGCGCAGCGTTTCCTCAATTTCCTCGTGACCGAGGTCATCCGTCATCACGAGAAGATCGCCGCCGAAAAGTAGGGCGAGACAGAGGGCCGCCCCGCGCCAGATGCGCGGAACGGCCCCATACCCCCACGCGGTGCGTTAGAGGACTTCGCTTTGGCGGTACTCCGTCATCGCATCGATGATCCACCGCGCGACGAAGTCGGCGAAGCTCGCGCGCGGGTACACGCGCCACACGTTGTGCTCCACGCGATGCAAAAGGATCGGCACGTGCGCGAGCTGGGTCGCGATCGCGCGGCCCGCGGGGAACTCGCGCTCGTGAAGGTCCGCGTTGCAGCCCTTTTCGAGCAGGTCCTTCGAGGCGCGGCCCGAAAGTTCAAACACGGTGCGGTTCGCGGAAAGATCCACGGCGTGCCCCGGAAGGCCCTCGAGGGAAGCCTCGAGATCGGCGACGGCACCCTGGGTCGTGTCCGTGGGGTCGACGTACAGGAATTCGTCGGGCGAAAGCCACAGAACGTGGCTGGCGTCGGACCTTCCCGTGACCTCGCCAACCCGCGCGGGGAGCGCAAAGCCGAGCACACTCTCAAGGGCCCGTGCGCTCTCGCTTCCCGGCTTCGCGCGAAGCCCCACCTGGAGCGGTGAATCGAGTTCCGTGAGCGCGACCGAGCGGGGCCCGCACACGCGCGCCGCTTCCATCTCACTCGCGAGGTGGGCGGCGGGTGTCACGTGAAATTCTTTCAACTGAGCGTTAGCCATCGCGGCGCTCTCCTTCCGGATCAAAAAGACACAGGGGCCCGATTTCTACATCGACGAGGCGGCCATCGAGAGGGCTCGAGATGATCTCGCCCACGCGCTCGCGACCGCGTTCGATGAGCGCGAGACCAAACGTGCGGCCGAGCGCAACCGAGTCGTAGCTCGAGGTCACCCAACCGATGTCCTCGATTTGCCCGTCGCCGGGCAGGAGCGGAGTCGTGACGTCGGCGTCGCGCACCTCGAGATTCGTGCCCTTCTCAACGAGCTGCGCACCCTCGCGAAGCTTGAGCCGGCGATCCACGGGCATGACGCTCACAAGGTGGCGGCGATCCTCCGAAGCTGTGTGGGCGCGCGCGAACGAACGCTTGCCGAGGAACTCCTCCTTCTTCTTCGAGACGACCCAGCTCATGCCCGCATCGTGCGGGGTGACCGTGCCGTCCGTGTCTTGGCCTACGATGATGAAGCCCTTCTCGGCGCGCAGCACGTGCATCGTCTCTGTGCCGTACGGCGTGATGCCGAATTCGCGCCCAGCCTCCTCAACGGCCTCCCATGCGGCGAGACCGTAGTAGGCCTCGACGTTGATCTCGAAGCACAGCTCACCCGAGAACGAAATGCGGCACACGCGCGCCGGAATCCCGCTCGCGAGGGTCGTGTCGCGAAACGCCATAAACGGGAAACCCTTCGCGGAAACATCGATGTTTGGCACGACCTTCTCGACGACCGCGCGCGATTTCGGGCCCGCGACCGTGATCGTTGCGTATTGCTCGGTGACCGATGTCAGCGTCACGTCGAGCTCTGGCCATTCCGTCTGCAAGTATTCCTCGAGATGATCGAGAACCTTGGCGGCGCCCGAGGAGGTCGTCGTCATGAGGAAGCGATCCTCCGCGAGGCGCATCGTCACGCCATCGTCGAAGATCATGCCGTCGGGCGTGCACATCACGCCGTAGCGGCCCATGCCTACCTTGAGCAAGCGGAACGAGTTCGTGTATACGCGATCGAGGAACTCCGCGGCGTCCTTGCCGCGAATCTCGATCTTTCCGAGTGTGGTGCCGTCCATGAACCCCACGGATTCGCGTACCGCCGCGCATTCGCGACGCACGGCTGCATCCATCGACTCGGCGCCTTGCGGGTAGTACCACGGGCGCTTCCACTGGCCCACATCCTCGAATGTGGCGCCGTGCGCGAGGTGCCAGGGCTGGATCGACGTGATGCGCGCGGCATCGAACAGGTCGCCGCGCTCGCGGCCCGCAATCACGGCGAACGACACGGGGGAGTAGGGCGCACGATAGTTCGAAACGCCGACCTTCTCGAGGTCCTCTTCTCCGAGTGCCGCCGCAAGGATTGCCATCGCGTTCACACCCGAGGTTTTGCCCTGGTCGTTTGCCGTGCCGATCGACGTGTAGCGCTTGATGTGTTCGATGCTGCGCATGCCCGCCCCGTAGGCGCGCATGACCTCGGCAACGGCCTGGTCGCGCTGGAGATCCACGAAGTGCTCATTCCACTCGCTAGGCTCACCCTCCTCCGCGGGCACGAGCCACACGGGGCGCACGGGGGAACGGTCAAGGGGAAGTGCGGTTCCGACGCTTGCCTCGGCCACCTCGCGCTTCAGTTTCCCGGCGTTGAAGCCCTTCGCTTCGGCGGCAGCCTCGCGGGCCTCGATGCCCACGCGATGACCGACGTCGAGCGCGGATGAGCGGGAGTACTGGCCCGTCAAGGCGCCTGCGTGGTGTTGATGCGCAACCGGGGCTACGGGCACGAACCCCGCGACGTCGCTCTTCCACGTGGTCTTACCTTGACGGTGCGTGTGCAGGTGCACGGTCGGGCTGTAGCCGCCCGAGACCGCGAGGAGGTCCACGTCAATGCGTGCCGCCTCGCCCGTGAGCGCGCCGTTCTCGTCGAGCCCGCGCACCCTCACGCCCGAGAGGACACCGCCCTTACCCGCGTCAGTGTCGACGACCGCAGATCCCGCGTAGAGCTGCGCGCCGACATCATTCGCGATTGTTGTGCAGTGCTCGGGAACGTCTTCGCGCGCATCGACAATGGCCTCGACCTTCGCGCCCGCGGCCGCGAGGTCGAGCGCACTCTCGTAGCCCGCGTCGTTCGTCGTGAAAAGCGCCGCGCGGCGTCCGGGAAGCGCCCCGTAGCGATTAATGTAGGTGCTCACTGCCGAAGCGAGCATGATGCCCGGGCGATCGTTGTTCTTGAACACGAGGGGGCGCTCGAGGGCACCGGTCGCGAGGATGACCTCGGTGGCGCGAAACTGCCACATGCGCTGGCGAGAAACCCCGGGACGCTTCGCGCGAGGTAAATGATCGGTGCGATTTTCGACCGCGATCACATAGTTCGCGTCGTAACAGCCGAACGCGCTCGTGCGAGGAAGATACGTGAAGTCGCTGTTCTTCTTGAGCTTCTCGATCTCGGCGCTCGCCCATTCGGGGCCGCTTAATCCATCGATCTCCACATCGCGTGACGAAAGGAGCGAACCCCCGGGGATCGGTTGGTCATCGATGAGCACAACCCTGCACTGGCCGGCGAGCGCCGAGCGCGCCGCGGCGATGCCCGCGGGCCCCGCGCCCACGATGAGCACATCGGCGTGGCGATGCTTGTGGTCGTAAAGAGTCGGATCGGGGCGGGGATCGAGTGCGCCCTGCCCCGAAACGAAAAGGGTTTCGAGTCCGGGTGTGGCCGGGACCGTGGTCACGGGGAGCATCGTCTCGTCGATGTCATGCGCATCGCGCGCACGCACGGTGATGAGGCCGTTCGGCTCCTCGATGCCCGCCGCGAGAATCCCGCGCGGGCGGTGACGATACATCGATTCGGCCGTGTGGATCCGGCCCGAGGCGATGAGCGCCGAGGCGACCGTGTCGCCTTCGAAGGCCTCGATCTCCACGCCATCAACCGTGATCAAAAAGGGCTTGTTGCTCGAGATCCCGTGCCGCGGGGACTGCTTTGCGGTTAGTCGCATGCTCACTGGGTCTCTCCCATCGTCGGTGCAGCCTCGTTGCTGCCGTCAAGGGTGGGGCGTTTTTCGCCCGCCGGGTAAAACGCGAGGAACTCGTGGGTTGCGGTATCGCGTAGGGCGTTGAACCACTTGCGGCAGCCGCCTGTGTGGAGCCACCGCTCCGCGTACTCGCCCTTCGGGTTTTCGCGGTAGAACAAGTAGTGGGCCCAGGCGGTGTCGTCGAGCTCGATTGTCTTTTCGGGGTAGGGCACATGAGCCTCGCCGCCGTAGTGGAACTCGATCTCGTCGCGATCGCCGCAATGGGGGCACGTGAGAAGAAGCATCGTTGGTCTCTCTTTCGCCGTGGGGGTTAGTGAGCGACGGCAGCGGCGCCGTGCTCGTCGATCAGGTGGCCGGTCGTGAACCGCTCAAGTGAGAACGGTTCGTTCAGCTCGTGGGGGCGGTCGTTCGCGACCGTGTAGGCGAATGCCCAGCCGCAGGCCGGGGTGGCCTTGAATCCGCCTGTTCCCCAGCCGCAATTGATGTACACGCCCGCAACGTCGCACAGCGACATGATGGGGGAGGCGTCAAGCGTGACGTCCACGATCCCACCCCATGTGCGCAAAAGGTGCGCGCGCGAGAACACGGGGAACAGCTCGATCGACGCGGCGATTTGTTCGGAAACGACGTGGAAGGAGCCGCGTTGGGCGTAGCCGTTGTACTGGTCAATGCCGGCGCCCATCACGAGCTCACCTTTGTGGGCCTGCGACACATACATGTGCACGTGGTTGCTCATGACAACCGTGGGATGCACGGGTTCGAAAAGCTCCGAAACGAGTGCCTGAAGTGGATGCGATTGCGTGGGCACGCGCACCCCGAGTTGGTCCGTGAGGGTCGTCGTGTGGCCCGCGGCCGCGAGGGCGATCTTGGGGGCGAGGATCCTCCCGCGAGTCGTCTCGACGCCGATCGCACGGCCACCGTCGGAAAGGACCTTCGTGACCTCGCAGTTTTGGATGATGTCCACGCCAAGTTCGTTGCACTTGCGTGCGTAGCCCCACGCAACCCAGTCGTGTTTCGCGATGCCCGCGCGAGGCTGATAGGTCGCGCCCATGACCGGGTAGCGCACGTTGTCGCTGATGTTGAGGATCGGGCACACTTCCTTGACCTGCTCTGGCGTGAGCCATTCGGCGTCCACGCCGTTGAGCTTGTTCGCCTCGACCCTGCGCACTGATTCGCGCGCGTCACCGAGGGTGTGGGCAAGGTTGAGCACGCCGCGCTGTGAGAAGAACATCTCGTACTCGAGTTCCTCGGTGAGGCCCTCCCACAGCTTCATCGCGTGCTCGTAGATCGCGGCCGATTCGTTCCACAGGTAGTTCGAGCGGATGATCGTCGTGTTGCGGGCCATGTTGCCGCCCGCGAGCCACCCCTTTTCGAGGAGGGCGATGTTGGTCATCCCATGGTTCCGCGCGAGGTAGTACGCGGTTGCGAGCCCGTGACCGCCGCCGCCCACGACGATCGCGTCGTACGTTTTCTTCGGGTCCGGGTTATCCCACAGGAAATCGGGATGTTGAGGAAGTTCTTCCGCCACAGGGGCCTCCTTGGTTCTCGTCATTGAGAAAACGACTGGGCGTCATTTCCACGGAAGGTATTGACGTCGATCCTAGAAGCGGAGCACCGGACAGTCAAGCGTTCAGTGCAACACGGTTGCTCTAAGGTCAACGTCGGGATGGAATGGGGGCCCGGGCGGGAATTTGGCTGGAGTGGCGAAAAGGCCCCGAGAGCCACGGAGGAGCGGGTCCTGCCGTGACTCTCGGGGCTCTATTATGCGCGGCTGTATCGTGACAGCCGTTGTGTCTTTAGCGCTTCTTCGCGGGCGGCTCGCCGAGCTCGACCTTCGAAAGCATGATCGCGCCATCGGTCGAGGCCTCGAGCGTGAGCTCTTCGATCGAACCGAGCGCGCACACGTCGAATCGCACGCTCTCGAACTGCGCGAGCGCTTCCTCGGGGAGCGCGAGGTGGGCGCGGAGCATCGGGGTCTTCTGTGAGACCTTCGCGTCGCTCTTGACCTTGCGCACCGAGATGATCGCCTCGCTCACGACGCGCAGGAGCGATTCGTCTTGGCCGGCAGCGGCCTTCGCGAGCGGCGCAGAGGTGGGCCACGCCTGAGCGTGCACCGAACCTTCGCGCCACCAGCTCCATACTTCATCGGTCGCGAACGGAAGGTACGGTGCGAAAAGGCGCAGGAGCGTTTCGAGCGCGATTTGGAGTGCCGCGCGAGCCGAAGCCGCGGGACCCTCGCCCGCTGCGCCGTGCGCGCGGTTCTTCACGAGCTCGATGTAGTCGTCGCAGAACGTCCAGAAGAACGGTTCGATCACCTCGATCGCGCGCGCGTAATCGAGCTTCGCCATCGCGGCACTCGCTTGGTCCACGACGCTCGCAAGAGACGCGAGCATCGCGCGGTCGAGCGGCTCGGTCACGGCAGTCGGGTCTGCAGGGAGGGCACCCTCCGGGTCCGACGCCACCTCACCGAAGCCGAGCGCAAACTTCGAGGCATTGAGGATCTTGATCGCGAGGCGACGGCCGATCTTCATCTGGCCCTCCTCGAAGGCCGTATCCGCACCCTGGCGGGCGCGGGCGGCCCAGTAACGAACGCCATCCGAGCCGTACTTCTCGAGTAGATCGATCGGCGTGACAACATTGCCCTTCGACTTCGACATTTTCTTGCGGTCCGGATCGAGGATCCATCCGTTGATGCTCGCGCCCTTCCACGGAAGCGAATCGGTGAGCAGATGCGAGCGCACGACCGTGCTGAACAGCCACGTGCGAATGATGTCGTGGCCCTGCGGGCGAAGATCCATCGGATAGACCTTCTCGAACAGATCCCGATCATCGAGCCAGCCGGTTGCGAGAAGCGGCGTGAGCGAGCTCGTCGCCCACGTGTCGAACACATCCGGATCGGCAGTGAAGCCATTCGCCTGATCGCGCTGCGCTTCCTCGAAACCTTCGGGGGCATCGAGCGTGGGATCCACGGGGAGGCGATCCTCCGAAGGTACGAGCACGCGGTCGTAATCAATCTCGCCATGCTCATCGAGGCCGTACCACACGGGGATCGGCACGCCGAAGTACCGCTGCCGGCTTACGAGCCAGTCGCCCGTAAGGTTTTCGACCCAGTTGCGGTAGCGCGAGGCCATGAATCCCGGGTACCACGTGAGTTCTTCGCCGCGCTTCAGGAGCGCCGTGCGCAGGGCGCCGTCGGGCTCATCGCGCCCGCCGTTCGTGATGTACCACTGGCGGCTCGTGACGTACTCGAGGGGCTTATCGCCCTTTTCGTAGAACTTGACCGGGTGCGTGATCTTCTTCGGCTCGCCCACCATGTCACCCGTCTCGGTGACCATCTCGACCACGCGCTTTTGCGCGCTGAATACGGTGAGGCCCACGAGCTCGGCGAAGCGCTCGCGGCCAGCCTCGCTCGTGATCCACGGGGCGTCCTCGATGATGCGGCCGTCGCGGCCGATCACGGCGCGCGTGGGCAGGTCGAGCTCGCGCCACCAGATCACGTCGGTCGCATCGCCGAACGTACAGATCATCGCGATGCCCGCGCCCTTATCGGCCTGCGCGAGCGGGTGCGCGAGAACCGGCACCTCCACCTCGAACAGCGGCGAGAGGACCTTCGTGCCGAAAAGCGGCTTGTAGCGCTCATCGTCCGGGTGAGCAACGAGGGCCACGCACGCGGGGAGGAGTTCGGGGCGGGTCGTCTCAATGTAGACCTTCTCGCCGTTCTCCACGCGCGTAAAGCCGAGACGGTGATACGCGCCCTCGCGGTCGTGATCCTCCTGCTCGGCCTGCGCGACCGCGGTGCGGAACGTGACGTCCCACGGGGTCGGCGCCTCGGCCTGGTAGACCTGACCATTCTTAAGATGCGTGAGGAACGCCTTCTGGCTCACGGCACGCGAGTTGTCGTCGATCGTTTGGTAGCGGAGGTTCCAATCGACCGAGAGGCCGAGCGTGCGGAACGTGTGCTCGAACGCCTTCTCATCTTCCGTGGCAAGCTCGAGGCACAGCTCGATGAAGTTCTTGCGGCTGATCGGCATCTGGTTCTGAGGCTTCGAGGTCTTCGCATTGCCGCCGCGGTGGGGCGGCTCGAAGTTCTCGACGTACGCGAGGCTCGGATCGCAGCGCACACCGAAGTAGTTCTGCACGCGGCGCTCGGTGGGCAGGCCGTTATCGTCCCACCCCATCGGGTAGAACACGTCCTTGCCGGTCATACGCTGGAAACGCGCGAGGATATCGGCCTGCGTGTAGGCGAACACGTGACCGATGTGCAACGAACCCGAGGCGGTGGGCGGGGGAGTGTCGATCGAGAAAACCTTCTCGCGGCTCGTCTCGCGATTGAACGCGTAGACCTTCGCGCTCTCCCACTGCTCATCCCATTTGCCTTCGAGCCCCTCGAGGCTCGGGCGGTCGGGGATCGCGGGGTTCATCGGTTGGGCGGTCGAGTCGTGACCTGCGTCGTGGCTGTTTTCGCTCATGCCTCCATTGTTCCACGCGCGTGCAACTCCCAGGGGATGCGGGGGCGTGAGATGCCCCAACGGGAAGCGTCGAAAGCCGCCGTCTCACGCTGGGCCTTTCGTGCCGGGTAGGCCTCTAGAGGCGGCGTACTATGGGGGCGAGCCGGCGTCGGACCCTACGCGCCCGGCCGCCCACGACGCCCGCAAGCGGAAGGTTCCCATGAAGCGCCCCGACCCGACCGGCCACGAACTCGAGTTCGAGGCGGGTGAGCTGTTCTTCTCCACGACCGACGAACGCGGCCACATCGATAAGGCCAACGACGTGTTCGTGCGGCTCTCGCGCTACGAGGAAAGTGCGCTCAAGGGCGCCCCGCACAACATCATCCGCCACCCCGATATGCCCTCGGGCGTGTTCCGGCTGCTGTGGGACTCGGTGGAAAAGGGACAACCGTTCGCGGGGTACATTCGCAATCTCTCTTCCGACGGTAGCCACTACGATGTGTTTGCCACGGTCACCCCTCTTCCCGAAGGCGGGTACCTCTCGGTGCGCTCTCGGCCCATGAGCACTGCGACGTTCAACGACGTATTCGAGGCCTACGCCGCGATCGTCGCGGAAGAAACGAAGCTGCGCGAGCAGGGCAGGAGCGCGCGCGAAGTCGCGGGAGTGGGAGCGAAGCTCGTGGATTCGGCCGTGCGCGACCTCGGCTACGACGGCTACGACATGTTCCAGCGCAAGGCGCTCCTTCGCGAGGTCATGCTGCGCGAAGAAGCCCTCGAAGGCACCCTCGGCATGGTCGTCACCAACACGATCGACCTCATCGTGCGTGCCGCCCTCGGTATCCACGCCGAAGTGAGCGTGCTCTCGTTCGATCAGGAGACACTCGAAACGATCGCGAGTTACACCGACTCGGTTCTGCGACGGATTCGCCAAGACATCGACCTTCAGGCCGCCGCCGAGCTTGGCCTTTGGGACTCGAGTGACAACGCGCTGCGCCCGCGCCTCAACTCACTTACGGGTGAGCTCTCGACCCTCGCGGCGCTCTCGCGCGAAACGCAGTTCCAGATTTCCCTTGCGCGGCTCCAGTCATCAATGGTCACGCAATTTGCTGATGAGCGCTTCGAGATCGAAGAGCCTGCCTCGCGTGCTGAAGCAAACAGCGCGATCCGCGACCTCGTATCCGCGCTTCTCGCCGACCTTGACGTCATGCTCCAGCACATCGGCTCGCTCCACGTCGCAATCCGCCGCGCCCGTGCCTCGATCGAGAACGTGAGCGCGAAGATGCGCGAGCGGCGGGAACTCGTGGACGAGTTCCTCGATAGGTCCTTCGCACAGGGCACAGACCTCTCCGCGCGCGCCGAAGCACTTGAGCCACAGTTCAGCCAGTCGGTCATCGACGCCGACGTGGCGCTTTCGAGGCTCGAACGTCTCGCCGGCGGGCTGAGCGATTTTGATGCCGAATACGATGCGGAGCCGCTTGAGCGCATGCGCGAGCAGCTCCTCGATGCTCTCGAGCACACGGAGGTGTGATGGGTATGAACGCGCGCGAATCGCGAACGGCGGTTGTCACCGGCGCAAGCTCTGGGATAGGGCGTGCCACGGCGCTGCGTCTCTTCGAAGAGGGGTATCGGATTCTCGCGATCGCGCGCCGGCGCGAGCGGCTCGAGGATCTCGCGCGCATGGTGCACGCTCCCGGGAAATTTGACGTGCTCGCGTGCGACGTGAGTGTCGACGAGGACGTTGCGCGCGTTGCCGAGTATGTCGAGCGGGAGTTCGGCGGGAGCCTTACGACGCTGTGCAATATCGCCGGTGGCGCCCTCGGGGTTGAGCAGATCGCCGATGCGGCCTTCGACAAATGGGAAGGTATGTTCCGCTCCAACGTGCTTGGCGCGGGCCGCGTCACGAAGGCGCTCCTGCCCGCGCTCGAAGCGAGCGGGAGCGGCGACGTTGTGTTTTTGACCTCGACCGCGAGCCAAACCGCATACGAAGGCGGCTCTGGCTACAACGCCGCGAAGGCCGGTGAGCACATGATCGCCGCGGCGCTCCGACTTGAGCTCGCGGGAAAGCCGATCCGTGTCATCGAAATCGCGCCCGGGCTCGTGCACACCGAGGAGTTTAGCCTCACGCGCCTCGGCGGCGACCAGGCCGCAGCCGACAAGGTCTACGAGGGCGTCGACAAGCCTCTCACTGCCGACGATGTCGCCGACGTGATCGCGTATGCCGTGAAGCTTCCGCACCACGTGAACCTCGACCTCGTGACGCTCCGCCCACTTGCACAAGCGGCGCAGCACAAGCTCATCCGACGTACGCGGTAGAGAGGGGAAGCCTTAGGCTTCGACCTCGATGTGGCCCACGCCGCGGTCCACGCAGCACGCGATGCGTTTGCCGTGCTCATCTTCTTCGAGGTACTCGTTCTCGTACTCAACTTCGCCGCTCACGAGCGGAACGACGCACGTTCCGCACGTGCCACCTTCGCATGAGTACTTCATGGGCACGCCCGCATCCATGAGTGCCTGGAGGAGTGAGGTGTCCTCACCGACCTCAACTGTCACATTGGACTTGGTCGCGGTTGCGGTGAACGGTTCCTTATCGAATAGACCCACGGAATTCTCCTTGCTGCGAGGAATCTTGAGGCTGAACGCCCTCAAGCATGACACACAAGCCTAGATCACACGCTTGTCGCGCGCCCAGCGCGAAAGTTCGTACCGGTTCGTGAGTTGAAGCTTCTTGAGCACATTGGAGACGTGGGTCTCGATCGTGCGATCGGAAATGAAAAGTGCCGATGCGGCCTCGCGATAGGTGTGGCCTCGAGCGATGAGCTTCATCACCTCCTGCTCGCGGGGACTCAGAAGGTCCATCTCGCTTGGGATTGATGGGGCAACGCCACGGAACGCATCGAGCACGAAGCCCGCGAGGCGTGGGGAGAATACGGCATCGCCCTCGGCAATCTTATGGAGCGCAGCGGCGAGCTCCTCGCCGGTCGTGGACTTCGTGACGTATCCGCGTGCGCCCGCACGAATGACGGCGATGACGTCAGCTTCGGCATCGGAAACCGAGAGGGCGAGGCAGCGCACGGGCTCCCCAGCTTCCGTCGTGAGGGACTCGAGGGTTTCGGCAACCTCGGCGCCGCCACCACCGTTTCCGCCCGGGAGGTGCACATCGAGAAGCACCACGTCGGGGCGCAGCTCGCGCGCTTGGTCGATTGCTTCTTCTACGGAGAGAGCAATCCCCACGATTTCGATGCCCCCGAGCCGACTGAGCTCTTCGCTCACCCCCGAGGCGAAGATCCGGTGATCATCGACCACGAGCACGCGAATGTTCTCAGCCATGGCGTTCCTTTTCCTGTCTCTCGAGCACAAGGGTCACTTCGCAGCCGCCGCCGATCGCGCCCCGCACGCTTGCGAAGCCGCCCGCCCGGTTCATGCGTCCAAGGATAGACTCGCGCACCCCCAGACGGCCCTCAGGGATCGCGTTGATGTCGAAACCTTCGCCGCGGTCGCGAACAAAAACCTCGATGTTCTCTCCCGAAGCATCAAGGAACACTTGCACGCCGACTTTCCCGTGACGCGCGGCGTTGCTCGTAGCTTCGCGAAGTGCAAGAAGAAGCGGTTTGTATCCGTCCGCGAACGGCGCATCACCTACGCACACGACCTCGATCGGGACCTCGTTCGCGCGCTCCGTCTCTTCAGTGATGTCCGCGACGGCTTCGCGGAGACTTTGCGGTGGCGCCTTTTCGGCCCGCGGGGTCGCATACGGTGGGGCAGAGGACGGCGAGATATTGCCGTAGAGCCAGCGGCGAAGCTCAACTTCCTGCTGACGCGCGAGGTGCTTCATGCGCTCGGGAGGGGTTGATTCGCGCTGAATGACGGTGAGGGTTTGGAGCACCGAGTCATGCAAGTGCGAGGCGATTTCCGCCTGGTGATCGGCGAGGGCGCGCTCGCGGGATTCCTCGCGCATACCAGCCCACAGGCGTTTCGCCCACGGAACCACGAGAATCGAAGCGAGAAGTAGCGAGAACAGCGTTGCGGCGGCGGTGACGCCCATCGCACGCACGCCGAGGAGGGCACCGACGATCACGAGGGCGCCGCCCACGAGGAGGAGCCCGCCGAGTATGACCGCGCCCGAGACGGCTAAGGGGAGATTCGAGACCTTTCCGGTCCAGCGTGCAGTATCGACGCTCGAGAGTGGAAGTGTGCCGAGGGCAATTCCAGCCGCGAGGACGCCCGCGCCGATGGCGAAAGGACCCTCGACGCTGACATCCGGGGTGATTGCGGGGAGTGCACCGATGCTCACGATGGCAACGGCCGTACCCACGATGCCCGCGAGGATCAACCACCTTGCCGCCGTGCCGAGGGGAGTGTGGGCGCCCGCGAGAGGCGTGCCCGCCTGACGAAGCCCGGGCTTGCCGCGCACAGGTGCATTGGAGAGTTCGGCAAGAATCTCGCGTTCGTGTTCGTGGTCGAGGGGGAGTGCCCACCAGGCAAGCACGTATACGAGTAAGGCGCTCCCGCCGATACCGAGGAGCGCGTAGAGCGTGAGCGGAGTGAGGTCGAGAAGGAGGGTTGCGGGGAGTACGCATGCGAGAGTCAGCCCACCGAGCACGAAGAACGCACGAACCGCGGCTACTGGAACGCCCATCGCCTTTGCGAGCGCTGCACATACGCCCGTGAGTTCTGCGCTCGCCCGTTCGCGCGTCCAGGCGCTAGCGCTCGGTTGGAAAAGATCACTCATGCGACCATAGTGGCATGACGTCACCCTCTGCGCACCGCGATGCCTCTCGCGAGCCTGAGCGCCCCGACCGCACAATTGCGGCGCTCGCGACCGCGCAGGAAACGTCTGACGCAACAACATTCGCGCTGCGCTACGGCCTCGCGCGCCGGCCCGGCGAAGGCCTTGCCGCGGGCGTGTGCACGGCCCTCGCACACGCCTATGGGCTTCCCGTTCGACTTGTGCGCACCTGGACCCTCGCGCTCGTGTTTCTCGGCCCAGGTCTTTTCGTGTACCTCGTGTTCTACCTCGCGCTTCCTCGCCTCGAGAGGGGCCGAGCACGTGGAGGAGCCGAAGCCCGCCAAGGCGCCGATGAACCTCACTACGACACACCCGCCCGCGCGCTTGTTCGTCGCCGGCCCCAGCCGGGGGACCTCGTTGTTGCACTCCTTTTATTTCCCTCGCTTGCGCTCGGCGTCGCGATCGTGTGGGCGTATATCGCCTACGCGCCGATCGTTCTTGCCTTCCTCGTGCCGATCAGTGCTGTGCTCGGCGTGATCGTCGTGTGGGGTGGGTGGCGTGCGAGCCGCGCACGCACAACCTACCTGTTCATGCGCCTTGCCGAGCAGGCCGGAATTATCGACGATCGCGAGGCTCTTCGCACTCTTGCGCGGCTTCGCCGTGAAGCGCCGAACGCCTGGGGAGTCGAAGAGGACCCGTCGAGCTCGGGCGCAAGCGGTGAGCACGCAGCGCAATCGCTGCGTGGCCGCACGGTTCTGTGGCTCTTTGCGGCGTTCATTTTTCTCGGCGTCGCCGTATTCTCGCTCGTGAGTTATCTCCCGGGGCTGTTTCCAGCACTCAATCCGAACGGCCCCCTCGAGGTCGTCCCGCGCGTGGGCGTGGGCGCCGCCGCGATCGCGCTCGCCTCTGGCGCGGTGCTCATTATCGCGGGAGCGCGCGGCATGCGCAGCCGGCAGATCCTCGCCTTCGGCATCGCCTCGCTCCTCATTTTTTCCGTGTCCGTGTCGTGGGTTCGGCTCACCGACTCGCGAGGGAAGACCCCGATCTATATGAGCGTCGATGAGTTCCAACCCGGTTCCTACCTGGAATGTACGCCGGGTGGGATCCGCGAATGGTCTCGCCCGGTGGTCATCGATTTGAGCAATCTTGGCGACCCTCCAACTGACGAGGAGGCCCGCGCCTCGTGGACGGTGGCGAACGGTGAACCCGACCCGCTGCTCGTGGACCTTTCGCTCACGATCATGTGTAACCGTCCCGTTGGCAACATCAAAGTGATCCTTCCCGAAGAGGACTGGCGCGTGAACTCCACCCTCGCTTCCACCCTCGGCACGACCACGAACTCTGAAGCGAAGGGATATAGCCGCTGGGATCCCTCGCACGTGACGATCCAGATTGACGGCCGCACGATTTTCGGCGACGTCACCTACGTGCGCGAAGGAGCGAAGGGATGAAACGCGATTCCACGACATTCGCGGTTGGGGTTTTTCTCGTCGCGATGACGGCCTTCCTCGCCCTCGTGTTGATCCTCGGAGGGGCGATGCCCTCGTGGGTCACCGCCGCGGGCATCATTGTGATCCTGTGCGTCTGCATGTTGCTGAGCTCCCTCGATCGGCCACGCCCAGCTGTGAGCGACGACGATCACGAAAGCGAACCAGACGCGCCCATGGCGTGATACTTTTGATGCCAAACGGCGTCGATCCGGCCATCACCGGGAAGCCGCGGGAAGAACGGCAAGCGTCGGAAAACCACCCCTGCGCCGCCAAGTAGAACCCGCCGGGACCAGCCCGTCACAGCTGAGGAATAAGTGAGCGCAAGGTGAAGCCCCGCGAGCTGAGCGCTAACCGAGGTGGTACCGCGCCCTCGAGCGCCCTCGGGCCCAAAGACCAAACAGTTAGGTCGTGGCCCAGGGTCACGCACAATCCTGAGGAGCGCGCATGGCATACCCCAAGAACGGTAAGAGCCTCACGAGTTCGCCAAACCTTCCGAAGCTCGAGGAAGAGGTGCTCGCCTTCTGGAAGGAAGACGACACGTTCGCCGAGTCCATTCGCCGCCGCGAGGGCGCCGAGGAGTTCGTGTTTTACGACGGCCCGCCGTTCGCGAACGGCTTGCCGCACTACGGCCACCTCCTTACCGGGTACGCGAAGGACGTCGTTCCGCGCTACCGCACGATGCGAGGCAACCTTGTGGAGCGCCGCTTCGGCTGGGATACGCACGGCCTGCCTGCCGAGCTCGCCGCGATGGAGGAGCTGGGTCTCACCGAAAAGCGCGAGATCGAAGAGATGGGTGTCAAGGCGTTCAACAACGCGGCGCGCGGCTCGGTTCTCACCTACGCGAACGAGTGGATCGACTACGTGACGCGCCAGGCGCGATGGGTCGACTTCGACAACGACTACAAGACTCTCGACGTGACGTTCATGGAGTCGGTTCTGTGGGCGTTCAAGCAGCTTTACGACAAGGACCGTGCGTACGAGGGCTACAAGGTTCTCCCGTATTGCTGGGTTGATCAGACCCCGCTCAGCAGCCACGAGCTGCGCATGGACGATGACGTGTACAAGGACCGCCAGGACGCCTCGGTTGTCGTGACGTTCCCGCTCGCCGGCGATAAGGCGAAAGAGCTAGGCCTCGATGGCGTCACGGCGCTCGCGTGGACGACGACCCCGTGGACCCTGCCCACGAACTTCTCGCTCGCGGTGGGCCCGGAGGTCGAGTACGTGACGGTTCCGGCAGGTCCGAACGGCAGTTCCGACGGCACCCCTGCGGGCGGCGCAACCTACCTTCTCGCGAAGGACCTCGCTGGAGCGTTCGCAAAGGAGCTCGGCTACGAGAGCGCCGACGACGTATCCGCGGCCCTTGGCGATCGTACCTACAAGGGGTCCGAGCTCGAATACGTCGAGTACACACCCCTGTGGGACGTGTACGCGAAGGATCGCGAAAAGTGGGGGCTCGAGAACGCGTGGATCATCACGGTTGCCGACTACGTGTCGACGAGCGACGGCACGGGTGTCGTGCACCAGGCAACTGCCTACGGTGAAGACGACCAGAAGATCAACGCCGAGTACGGCATCCCGGTTGTCGTGAGCGTCGACGAGGGCGCAAAGTTCCTCGAGACATTCCGCGGAACCGCGCTCGATTCGATCGTGGGCGTTCAAGTCTTCGAGGCAAATCGCCCGATCATCCGCCTCCTCCAGGGCGACGGTCGACTCTTCCAGGAGAAGAGCTACGTGCACAGCTATCCGCACTGCTGGCGATGCCGCAACCCCCTCATCTACAAGGCTGTGGGTTCGTGGTTTGTGAAGGTTGCCGATCAGCGCGAGCGCATGCTCGAGCTCAATGAGGAGATCAACTGGGTCCCCGGCAATGTCAAGAACGGCCAGTTCGGAAAGTGGCTCGAGGGCGCACGAGATTGGGCGATCTCCCGCAACCGCTACTGGGGCACGCCGATCCCCGTGTGGAAGAGTGATGACCCGAATTACCCGCGCATCGAGGTGTACGGCTCGCTCGCAGAGCTTGAGGAAGCCTTTGGTGAGCTTCCCCGCGACGAGAATGGCGAGGTCAATCTTCACCGCCCGTACATCGATGACCTCACGCGCCCGAACCCCGATGACCCGACGGGCAAGTCGACCATGCGCCGCATCGAGGACATCTTCGACGTGTGGTTCGATTCCGGTTCGATGCCGTTTGCGCAGGTCCACTACCCGTTCGAGAACCAGGAATGGTTCGACTCGCACAACCCCGCCGACTTCATCGTCGAGTACATCGGCCAGACCCGCGGCTGGTTCTACGTCATGCACGTGCTCGCGACCGCCCTTTTCGATCGCCCCGCGTTCAAGAATGTCATTTGCCACGGCATCGTCCTTGGCGATGACGGCAACAAGATGTCGAAGTCGCTCAGGAATTACCCGGATGTGCGCGAGATGTACGAGGCGTACGGCGCTGACGCGATGCGCTGGTTCCTCATGACCTCCCCGATCCTGCGCGGCGGCAACCTCATCGTCGCAGAGAACAACATCCGCGACGCCGTGCGCACCGCCGTCCTTCCGCTGTGGAACACGTGGTACTTCCTCGCCCTGTACGCGAACGCGGCGGGCGAGAAGGATTCCGACGGTCGCCCCAGCGGCTATGAGGCCAAGGCCCGCTATGACTCGACGGACGTCATGGATCGCTACCTCCTCGCCCGCACGGGCCAGCTCGTGCGCGAGGCGCAAAACTGCCTCGACGAGCTCAGGGTCGCCGATGCCGGCGAAGCGATCGCGCAGTACCTCGACATGCTCACGAACTGGTACGTTCGCCGCTCGCGCGAGCGCTTCTGGGAGGGTGACGAGGCGGCGATCGACACGCTGCGCACGTGCCTCGAGACCCTCGTGCGCGTAGCCGCGCCGCTGCTTCCGCTCGTGACCGAGGAAATCTATCGCGAGCTCACGGGCGAGCGCAGCGTACACCTCACCGATTGGCCCGACGCCTCCCTGTTCCCCGTCGACGACGCACTCGTCGAGGAGATGGATACCGTGCGCCAGGTGGCGTCGCAGGGCAACGCGCTGCGCAAGAAGGAAGGCCTTCGTGCCCGCCTTCCGCTCGCGGAGCTCACCGTCGTGGCGTCAGATGCCGCGCGTCTCGAGCCGTTCACGGACATCATCCGTGATGAGCTCAACGTCAAGGCCGTGCGCCTGCTCGATGTGGCGAGCGAGGAGGCCGGAAAGATGGGCGTCGAGCAGCGCCTGAGCGTGAACGCGCGCGCCGCTGGCCCGCGCCTCGGCAAGGATGTGCAGCGCGCGATCAAGGGCGCAAAGAGTGGCGATTGGAGCCTCGCCGACGACGGCACCGTCACCTCGGGTGGCCTCGAACTCGTCGAGGGAGAGTACACACTCGACCTCGTCGCGGGTGAGAGCTCCGATACGGAGGGGCGCGCGATCGGCGTGCTCCGCGGAGGCGATTTCATCGTGCTCGATACACGCGTGAGTTCCGAGCTCGAGGCCGAGGGCCTCGCGCGCGATGTCGTACGCGTCGTGCAATCGGCACGCCGCGAGGCGGGCTTCGATGTTTCAGATCGCATCGCCCTCGGTGTTGCCGGATCCGAGAGCGTTCTCGAGGCTGTCCGCGCGTTTGAAGAGCTCGTTGCCCACGAGGTTCTCGCGACGAGCCTCGCTTACGGTGAGGGCGCGCTTGCGGATGCGGACTTCGAGACGACGGAAAAGGTGACCGGTGCGAGGGTCACGGTGCAGGTGAAGCGCGCTTAGCGGTAGTCCTCCCATTTCCACGGCGGCGGGTACTTCGAATCCTCGGGGTACCCGCCTGTGTTTGCGCTCGTTGATTCAGCGAGGGCATCCGATGTCTCGGGCGTGCGCTCGAACTGCACGTTCGTATCTTCCACAAGCGTGAGTCCCTCGCCCATGTAGAGGCCGTCGATGTCGCCTTTTGCCGCAAGAAGCTCAGGATTGATCCCCTGCTGAGTGAGAAGTGTGGGGTAGTAGCCATAGTGCGGGTCGATTGAGCCGTCCGGGAGTCGCCTCATCGAGTCATGAGCGGCTGCGAGATCGTAGCCGTTGAACTTCAGGTCGACTGGTGCCTGCCCCGGTTGGAAGAAGGAGATTCCCGTGTTGAAACCCGCGTTGTGGTCATTCGCGGGGGCGAGGTCAATATTGGTGACCTGCGGTGAATGAGGGGCGTCAAGACCGTTGAGGTCTAACAGGGGAACGGGGTCGACCGTGAAGGAAACACCTGCGCGCGAGGGCCCGCCGAGGACGGTTTCCGCGTAGGGGCGAAGGCCCTGTTTGTGCCCGATGGCGACAACCTTGGTGTTGGAATGCGCGGGTGTAAACGCATCGACGGGGGAGCCGTAAGTGATGACATTTGTGACGTTGTAGCCGTCTTTGCCGTTGAAATCGTGCCTCGAAGCGAGCGAGGCCGCCGCGAGGCCTCCCTGCGAGTGGCCGATGAGCATGACGTTTGCGCCCTTCGGAACGTTCGCCGCTTCGAGCGCGGCGCGCGCGTTCTTCATGGTCGTCACTTCCATGCCCGTCATGATCCCCACGTTGGAGGCCCAGTCGCGCGAGTTCCCCGACGTTCCGTTCCATGCTTTTTCCTTTGTCATCTCGATCTGGGTGGGAGGCATGTACAGGGCATAGGTGTCCTCGCCCGCGGCGGTGCGAAAGTGCTGTACGCGGTAGTTTTCGCGGTCCTCACCCCCACCGAAGGCGTGGCGAGCCTCTTCGGTGAAAGCGAGGAGGTCCGAGAGTTCCTGCGGCGGATGCGAATCCCGGTAAGAGGTGATCCCTACGATCGTGCTCGGCTGCGTCGTGGGGGTCACCGCGAAGCGAGGATCGAGAAACAATCCCTTGCCGACGTTGGTCAAGAAACCCATCGCCTCGTCAGCGGCATTGCCAACGTCGTGGTTGAACGTGTGCGCATTCGCGGCGCCAACTCCTCGCACGAGACGCGGCCCGAGACCGAGAAGGTCGTGCGTGAGGGCAGCGTAGCCGGTAAGAGCGATGGAACCGAGCGCCTCAATCGAGCGAGAGTTTGGGAGAGAAAACGCGGAGATCCCACCGCCACCGGTGCCGAAGATTCCGCCCGAGTGCGAAGCAGCATCCTGCTCGAGTGCGTTTTTCTCGAGTGCGTGGGCGAGTCCATAGAGATGCACGAGTGCAGAGTGAACTTGGGGCGAGAGAATACTCGTGACGTGTGCGCGAAACTCTTGCGCATCGGCACCTTCCCACGCGACCGCGCGTGTCTCCTCTAGCACGAGCGTCGTTTCGGTATTCAGGCGCCCCGCAAGTTCATCCAGTGTGCGGGCGGCACCGCGTGCCTGCTCGGTGTCCATCCCCCAAAAATCGCCCACGCCGTACCCCTTAATGCATTCCCCTGCAGAGCGGCAACGGGTGCCGCTGTGTCTTTTCACCCGAGCGTAAACAAGCGTCGGAAAGCGAAGCCCCCGAAAACCCGACCCGGGGATCGGCATGAGGTGTGGAGCACGAGCCGGGCCCTCCACATGCATCACACGCTCGCGTGGAAGGCAGGCCCACTACACTGAAGGCCACGAACCACCGGCGCAAAGGGAGAAGTGAGGCGGCACATGGCACGGCCGAGCGGCATCGAGCACAGTGAGGCATTCACGAAGTCGTGGGCGGAACTGCAATCGCGCGCGCCCGAAAACGAGATCGAACCGAGCCTCACGCGCATGATGCGCCTCCTCGACCTCATGGGACACCCAGAACGCGCCTATCGAACCCTCCACATTGCGGGCACGAACGGCAAGACCTCCACGGCGCGTATCGCCGAAGCACTGCTGATCGAGGCTGGCCTACGCACGGGTCGCCTCACGAGCCCGCACATGCACAGCCCAACCGAACGGATCGCGCTCGATGGCGCACCGATCAGTGAGGAAGCGTTCGTGCAGGCCTACGAGGATGTGCTTCCGTTCGCCGAGGCCGTCGATCGCGAGTTCGCACAGACGGGCGTGCGGATCAGCATGTTCGAGTACCTCACGGCAATGCAGTTCCAGGCCTTCGCGAGCGCCCCGGTCGACGTCGCCATCGTCGAAGTTGGCCTTGGCGGCAGGTGGGACGCCACCAACGTCATCGAACCGGACGTCACCGTCATCACCCCCATCGCATTCGACCACCAGGACTACCTCGGCGACACGATTGAAGAGATCGCTGGGGAGAAGGCCGGGATTCTCAAGGAGGGGGCACTCGCCGTCATCGCGGCGCAGCAGTTTCCCGGTGCACTCGACGAGCTCAAGAACCGATGCGCCGAACTCGGCGTGACCGCCGCGATTGAGGGCGAGCAGATCGGCGTACTCGATCGCGTGCCCGCTGTTGGCGGGCAAATGATCGCCGTGCAGTCGATCGCCGCGCGCTACGAGGAAATCTTCGTTCCGTTGCTCGGTGCGCACCAGGCGCACAATGCGCTCCTCGCTATCGCCGCGGCGGAGGCAATTCTCACGGGCGGTGATTCTCCGCTCGATGGCGAGCTTGTGCGCGCGGGTCTCGAGCGCGTGACATCCCCCGGCCGCGCCGAGGTCGTGCGTCAGGCCCCCACGATTCTCGTCGACGCCGCTCACAACCCCGCGGGTGCCGAGGTTCTCGTCGAGACCGTGCGCGAAAGCTTCCGCTTCACACGCACGGTTGGCATCGTAGGGATCCTCAAGGAGAAAGACGCGAGCGAGATTCTCGCGATCCTCGAGCCTCTTTTCGACATCGTCGTGATTACCGAGAGCATCTCGCCGCGCGCAATCCCCACGGATCTTCTCGCGATGGAAGCCCGCGACATTTTCGGAGACGAGGACCGCGTGATCGAATGCGCGAGCTTGCCAGATGCGATCCAGGCCGCGGTGGATGCCGCCGAGCAGGGCGGGGATGACTTCTCGGGTGTCGTGGCGACCGGCTCGATCACGCTCGCGGCTGAAGTGCGCCAGCTTCTGGGCCGGGCAGGGGAGTGAAAGCCGTGGACATCACCCCCTCGACTCGCAAATCTGGCGCGCAACGAATGCTGTGCGCGACAACCCTCGGCTGTGAAGCTTTCGTTGCGCTGTTCGGCGGTCTCGTCGCCCATGGACTCGCGCCTGAGACACGCCTCGCGAGCTGGATCCTCTCCCTCGCTCTTCTCGTCGTCTTTATCCTCGCGGTGCGCCTCCTCTCGAAGGGCAAGGCATGGCCGTATTGGTTCGGTCTCGCGCTTCAAGTACCGCTAGTGCTGTTCGGTCTCTTCGTTCCAGTCATGTACGTTGTGGGGGCATTCTTCGCGGTGCTGTACTGGCTAGGCGTGGTTAAGGGCCGCCAGCTCGATCGCGAGAAGGACGCGATCGATCGCCGAGTTCTGGGAGACGACGCCTCCGCACGCTAGGGTGAGGTGCATGACACAAGAACGCACTCTCATTCTTCTCAAGCCCGATGCCGTGAAGCGCCAGCTACGTGGCGAGATCATCCGCCGTATCGAGCAAAAGGGTTATGACATCCTCGCGCTTGATCAGCGCAACGCGAGCCACGATGAGCTCACGGCCCACTATGCGGAGCACGAAGGCAAGCCGTTTTTCCCGCCCATGCTCGAATTTATGAGCTCGGGGCCGCTCGTCGCGATTGTCGTTGCGGGAGACGAGTGCATCGCGGGGATGCGCACCCTCATGGGCGCCACGAAGCCAACCGAGGCAGCGCCCGGCACAATTCGCGGCGACTTCGGTCGCGCGTGGGATAAGCCCGTGATCGAGAACCTTATCCACGGTTCCGATTCTCCCGAATCAGCCGCGCGTGAGATCGAGATTTGGTTCCCTGAGCTCGCGGTGTGAATCGCGCGTCGCACTCGAGCCTTTCGCTCGGGTGTCGCTATAGCGAAAAACACACGCCTTTTTGGGACTCGCGGGCAGAATTGGCGATCTTGTAAGTAAAGATGAGGCAAAATATTGGGTATGGAACCTGTCATTCTCTTCATGCTCGTGGCCGTCGCCCTGGCCTCGGGCCTCATTGCCGTCGTCGTGATGGCGCAGAAGAAGTCGAGCGATGCGCCCGTACGCACCAAGGGTTCCTCGAAGGCCGTGAGCCGCACCCCCTCGGCGTCGATGCGCGCGAGCGTCCCCGTGCAGGCCTGGCCTCTTGGCGAGAGCGCAGGCCGCACCGCCCCCGAGCCGCACACGAGCCGCGAAAGCTCGCGTGACGGTGAGGGCGATCGAGAACCGCTTCGCCTCGCATCCTGAAGCGCTCGAGCCAAACCCACACATCTTTTCCGTGCCCGCGCCCGCGCGGGCCGTTTTCATACAATAACGAGGAAGTCTTTTCTGCGCGCTTTCTCGCGCGCAAGTGTTTAAGGGAGGGCCAGTGGACTTAAACGAACTAATTTTGACCCTCGTCGCGAGCGGTGGCGGTGTCGCTGTCATCGCGGCGGGGCTGTGGGCGCTCACGCGGCCGTCGGGCAGCGATGCCGATAAGGACGCCCCGAAGGACACACCCGACAAGGGCGCCAAAGGCGACGAAAAGAAGCCGTCGAAGCCGGAACGCCCGGCCGCCCCCACGTGGAGCGACACTCTTTCGGCCCCCGCCAAGAAACCTTCACGCGAGAAGGAGGGCGAAGAAGGGGAAGCTTCCGACGGCTCCCACGCGCGCGTCGTGGAAGAAGGCGCACGCGAGGCGGGCTCGCAAGCGTCGGACACGGGTGAAGCGGCTGATGTCGCCACTGCCGAGCCTGCTGCGCCCGGTGAATCTTCCGAATCTGGTGTTCCGGCCGCTCCCGCTGAGCCAGCAGAGGCCGCGGGCCATGTCGAGCCTGGTGAAGCTGCCGAGACTGCCGCACCCGCTGAGCCGGCCGAGCCGGCCGGCATCGAGCCCGAAGCTCCCGCCGAGCAAGTCGAATCGGTCGAGGTCCCCGAGCCCGAGGCCGAGCCTCAAACCGCCGTCGAGACCCCTGAGCCGACCGCCGACCGCATGGTGCGCCTTCGCGAGCGCCTTCAGCGCTCCGGATCGATTGGGCGGGGAATCCTCGCGCTTTTGACGAGCGGCAAGATCGACATGGACACGTGGGACGAGATCGAGGAAACGCTCCTCATGGCCGATCTCGGCCCGGATGCGACCGATGAACTCTTGGACGCGCTTCGCGAGCGGGTGCAGGTTCTCAACACGAACGACTCTGACGCGATCCGCGAGATTCTGCGCGAAGAACTCGTGAAGCTCGTCAACCCCGATCTCGACCGCCGCCTCGCGGCGAGCGCGATCGAGGCGCCTGACGGATCGATAGTGCCGAGCGTCGTCATGATGGTCGGCGTCAACGGCACCGGTAAGACCACGACGACCGGGAAGTTCGGTCGCGTGCTTATCGCCGAGGGGCGCACGGTGCTGTTCGGTGCCGCCGATACCTTCCGCGCCGCGGCAGCCGAACAGCTCCAAACATGGGGCGAGCGCGTGGGCGTGACGACTGTGCGCAGCGAGCGTGAAAACGCTGATCCCGCTTCGGTTGCCTTCGATGCCGTCCAGGCGGGAATCGAGCAAGGCGTCGATGTTGTGGTCATCGACACCGCAGGCCGCCTCCAAAACAAGAAGGGTCTCATGGACGAGCTCGGCAAAATCCGCCGAGTCGCCTCGAAGGCCCTCAAGGGCGCCGAAATCCAAGAGGTCATCCTCGTTCTCGACGCAACGACCGGCCAAAACGGCATGCAGCAAGCCCGGGTATTTGCTGAGGCCGTGAACGTGACGGGTATTGCGCTTACGAAGCTGGACGGCACCGCGAAGGGCGGCATCGTCGTCAACGTTCAGCGGGAGCTCGGCGTTCCCGTGAAACTCGTAGGGCTAGGTGAAGGCATGGATGACCTCACGCCATTCGATCCCTACGGGTTCGTGGACGCCCTTCTCGAGTAGTTACACTCACCTCTTTTACGCGAGCCGGAGGGCGCCCGCCCCGTTACAATGGGTGCGCTCCGGCTCGCGAGGTGCGCCCCCACGGGTGCGCGCCGTCACCTCGCTCGCCGCCCCAATTTTCCCGAGGCTAATTTTTCGTGTTTGACAATCTTTCCGACCGCATCAGCAAGACCCTCAAAGGCCTGCGTGGCCAGGGCCGCCTCACCGAGGCTGATATTGACAAGACCGTGCGCGAGATCCGCCGCACACTGCTCGATGCGGACGTCGCGGTCCCCGTCGTTCGGCAATTTGCTTCGCGCGTGCGCGAGCGAGCCCTCGGTGCTGAAGTCTCGAAGGCTCTGAACCCAGCGCAGCAGGTCGTCAAGATCGTCCACGCTGAGCTCGTCGAGGTCCTCGGCGGAGCGACCGGCCAGCTTCAGTTCGCGAAGAATCCGCCGACAGTGATCATGCTTGCGGGCCTCCAGGGTGCCGGTAAAACCACCCTTGCAGGCAAGCTCGCGAGGCACCTCAAGGAAGAGGGGCACACGCCGCTTCTCGTTGCCTCGGATCTCCAGCGCCCGAACGCCGTCAATCAGCTCCAGATCGTCGGTGAACGCGCGGGCGTCAAGGTCTTCGCTCCCGAGCCCGGCAACGGTGTTGGCGATCCGGTCGTCGTTGCACTCGACGGTGTCGCGACCGCTGCGCGCGAACAATACGACGTCGTGATTGTCGATACCGCGGGCCGTCTCGGCGTTGACGAGGAAATGATGCAACAGGCGCGCGACATCCGCGACGCCGTGGAGCCTCACAACACCCTCTTCGTCGTCGACGCGATGATCGGTCAGGATGCCGCGCGCGTTGCCGAAGCGTTCCGCGATGGCGTGGGATTCACGGGCGTCGTGCTCTCGAAACTCGATGGTGATGCGCGCGGCGGCGCGGCACTTTCGGTCACGGGTATTACCGATCGCCCGATCCTCTTTGCCTCGACGGGTGAGGCGCTCGGCGATTTTGAGCGCTTCCACCCCGACCGCATGGCGAACCGCATCCTCGACATGGGTGACGTGCTTACCCTCATCGAGCAGGCCGAAAAGCGCATGGACCGCGAAGAGGCCGAAAAGGTTGCCTCGAAGCTCGCTCAAGGCGAGGACTTCAACCTCAACGACTTCATGTCGATGCTCCAGCAGATTAAGTCGATGGGCTCGATGAAGAAGATGCTCGGCATGATGCCGAACATGCGCCAGTACAAGCAGGCGATCGATCAGTTTGACGATTCCATGATCACGCGCATCGAGGCGATGGTGCAGTCGATGACTCCGTACGAGCGTGCGAACCCGAAAGAGATCAACGGCTCGCGGCGCGCACGCATCGCCAAGGGCTCGGGCACGAGCGTGACCGAAGTGAATCGCCTTCTCGATCAGTTCAAGCAGATGCAGAAGATGATGGGCTCGGTAGGTCGCGGCATGGCTGGCGGCGGCGCGATGGGTGCGCCGGGCATGGGCTTCGGAAAGAAATCCCGCGGCCGCATGCAGTCTCCGAAGAAGAATAAGAAGAAGTCCCGTTCGGGCAACCCCGCGAAGCGCGCAGCGGAAGAGAAGGCGTGGGCCGAGCAGCAGGCGCAGAAGAAGGGCGCAGCGTTCGGTGGCGGTGGTACCTTTGGCGGCGCAGGACAGGGGGCCGACGCTAGCCCCGACCTGTCGAACCTCGACATGAACCAGCTCCCGCCCGAACTTCGCAAAATGCTCGGAAAGTAGCGCGCATGTCTACCGTCACGACCGGCAGCCTCCCCGCCCTGACCTCGGGGCTCCGATTCCCGACCTCGAGGCGGGGTGCGCGATATTGCATCGAGGCTGTCGATCGATTCCTCGACACTCTCGATGAGGAACTCGTGCTCACCGAGGGGGATGTGGAGCGGTCCCTCGCCCTCGCTGAGCGCATCGATGCCGAGTCGTTTCCCAGCGTGAGGATCATGCGCGAAGGTTACGATGCCGGCGCTGTTGACGAGGCCCTCGCAGCGATCGTTCGCGAACTGCGCGCCGACCCGCTCAGCGAGCAGAACGCACTCGTGATCGGCGTGGACGACTTTCTTGCCGCGCATCGACCGCTTTCGTGGGAGAAGGCGCAGGCATGCGCGAGTGGTGGGCGAGTAAAGCTCTATGAGCGCGCGAGCGTCGAAAAAGCCCTTGCTGAGTTCCGCACGCTCGCGAAAGCCGGGGACACCCACGAAACGCATCGGAAACTTCGCGCCTTCCGCGATTCCCTTGAGCTCGCGCGCCTCGGCGACTGGGAGAGTGGCGAAGGGGCCGAAGGCGAGGGGTACCCCGCCTTCGCCGTCGATCGTTTTCTCGCTCTTAGCATTTCTGATCACTGTTCCGCGCCGCTCTCGGGCCAAAAACGACAGGAGTGAAGGAGCCGTCGGACCCTTAACTGTGCCCGGTGGCACACCCTGCGGCCTTTCGCCAAAGGGGCCTTTTCGGGCATAATTGACCCTTGTATGTGCCCGCTCCGGAGCCCTCTACCCGGCCGGGCGCGTCCAGCCGAGAAACGCGCAGCTTATGTTGACCCCACGGGCAGCGCGGTTTTCACCCATTCTTATGCAGAAGGAGAGACAGCCTCGTGGCCGTCAAGATTCGTCTAAAGCGCATGGGTAAGGTCCATGCACCGGTTTACCGCATCGTTGTTGTCGACTCGCGCAAGAAGCGCGATGGCGCCGTGATCGAAGAAATCGGCAAGTACAACCCGAACGAGCAGCCCTCGTTCATGGAAATCGACTCGGAGCGCGCGCAGTACTGGCTCGGCGTGGGCGCGCAGACGAGCGACCAGGTCGCCGCGATCCTCAAGGTCACTGGCGAGTGGGCGAAGTTCAAGGGTGAAGAGGGCACCGAAGGTACCCTCAAGACCAAGGAAGCTAAGGTGAGCGCCGAAGAGCGCATCGCCGCCGCCGATAAGGCCGCCGCGGAAAAGCGCGAAGAGGTCAAGGCTGCCAAGGAAAAGGCTGAGGCCGAAGCCGCAGCGGAGAAGGAAGCCGCCGAGGCTGCCGAGAACGCCGAGTCCTCCGAGGAATCGGCTGAGGGTGCCGAAGCCGAGACTTCCGAAGAGACCACCGAAGAGGCCTGAGCATGAGCGCTCGCGCCGAAGCTCTTGCACACCTCGTGTGTGGGATCGTCGACAACCCCGATGACGTGCGCGTCAAGGAGAAGTCGACCCGTCGGGGGCCGCTTCTCGAAGTGCGCGTTCACCCCGATGATCTCGGGCGTGTGATCGGGCGTTCGGGGCGCACGGCCCGTGCGCTTCGCACGGTGACCACGGCGCTGTGCGACGACGACGTTCGCGTGGACATCGTGGACACCGACAAGCGCTAACGGTGAAAGTTCACCTCGAGGCGGCAGCAACGCTACTGTGTGGCGCGGCTGCCGCTTTTCCTATTGACACCCGTGAGTGAGGATTTCATGACGTTCTCTCGCAACCTCCGCCCGCTCGCTGCCTTTGGCGCGGCGGTCCTTCTCGCATGCGGCGCCGCTGGCTGCGACGCTTTTGGTTCGAAGGGCGCTGAGACGCCAGGGGGCGAAAGCACCGTGAAGGTGACGAAAGTCGAGGCCAAGAAGCCTGACGTCGACCCCGCGACCGAGTACGCGTGCACCCAGTTCTTTGGCGATCCCGATTACGTGTCGCCCGCCTACTTCCAGGTGATCGGCATGGGGGCGAGCGCGCTCGAGATCGGTGGTACGAACGAGTACCTGTTCCAGAGCGCCGCCGAGGAGCTGCGCGGAACGTTCGACGAGTCCACCGAGGATGTTAAGGGTGCGGCCGGCAAGGTCGCCGACTGGATCGAAACTGAATCCGCGAAGGGGAAGGACGCCGATACCGAAGCCTTCAAGGGAGCGCTCGAGGGTCTCGCCTCGGCGTGTGCCCCGATGTCGGTCCACGCCACCTGGGCGAGCGGCGCCGGCGAGAAGGGGAAGAAGCCCGCGAAACTCGTGTGCGCCGAGCTCGCGACGAAACCGCAGCTTTTCACCGAATACCGCAACGGCAACGTGTTCACCTCGAATTCCTTCAAGGCCGTGGGCTTTTACGGGAAACACGTTCCCAAATCCGACCTTCCCAAGGTGCAGAACCTCAACGACCTCCTGCAAAACGAGATTGACAACGTTGATGACGAGGGCGTGAAGAACGCCCTGATCGAGGTGCAAAAACCGTTCCTTTCCGTGCTCGACGGCGACCGCGATTCGAGCGGTTCACGCAAGAAGCTCGATGGCTTCGGTGCGGCCTGTGAGGCCGCGGGCTACGAGGGCGCCGTGGATCTCCCCGCGGAGGATCCCGGCGAGAACCCTGAAGGAACCGAGGGCGGTGAGCTCGCCGGTGAGTGAAACGGTCACCGTCGTCGTGGGAACGATCGGTAAAGCCCACGGCCTCAAGGGCGAGGTGTCGCTCCTCGTGCGCACCGACATCCCCGAGGAGCGCCTCGTGAGGGGCGCCGAGTTCGACGTGGAGGGTGCCGAAGGCGGGCCTGCGCGCCTCACGCTCACCTCGACGCGTGTGCAGCAGGGGCGTTGGTACGCGAAGTTCGCCGAAGTGCAAGGCCGCACGGCTGCGGAAGGCCTTCGCGGCGCGGATCTCACGCTCGAACTCGACCGCGAGGAGGAGTTCGAGGAGGACCCCGATGCCTGGTATCCCGAGGAACTCAAGGGGCTTGAGGTGCGCACGGATGATGGTCGCGTTCTCGGCACCGTGATCGGGCTCGATCACTATCCGGCGCAGGATCTGCTCATCGTGCGTGCGAGCGATGCCCGCAAGGTTATGCTCCCGTTCGTGGAAGAACTCGTGCCCGAAGTCGATCTCGAGAACGGGGTTGTTCTCGCGGACCCGCCCGGTGGGCTCTTCGATCCCGAAAACGCGCTGAGCGAGCGCGACGGGACGGAAGGCTAGGTCTGCGTGCGCATCGACGTCATTACGATCTTCCCCGAGTATCTCGCCCCGCTCGAGCTTTCTCTCATCGGCAAGGCCCGCAAGGATGGGCTCGTGGACCTTCGCGTGCACAACCTGCGCGATTACACGCACGATCGCCACAACACGGTCGATGACACTCCCGTGGGCGGCGGTGCCGGCATGGTCATGAAGCCCGAGCCGTGGGCGGAAGCCTTCGCGGATGTGCTCGGCTCGGGGGAGAGGGAGTCCGACGGTGCCCTCACCTCACCGCTTGTGATTTTCCCAAATCCTGCAGGTGAACCGTTCACGCAGCGCGCCGCGGAAGAGCGCAGCGCGGAGCCGTGGCTCATCTTTGCGTGCGGCCGCTACGAGGGGATCGATGAGCGCGTATACGAATACCTCGCCGATCAGGGCGTGCGCGTGACGCTCAGTTCGCTCGGCGACTACGTGCTTAACGGGGGCGAGGTGGCGGTGCTCGCGATGACCGAGGCGATCGTAAGGCTCGTGCCGGGGGTTCTTGGCAACCCCGAATCGATCGTTGAGGAATCCCACACGAGCGGGCTCCTCGAGTACCCGCTCTACACGAAGCCCGCGAGCTGGACCTCACCCGACGGGGTGCAGCGTGACGTGCCCGAGGTGCTTTTGAGCGGCCACCACGCGCGTATCGAGAAGTGGCGGCGCGAGCGCTCCCTCGAGCGCACGGCCGAGCGGCGACCCGATCTCCTCGAGGGGCGCGAAACACTGGGGTGAGAGTAGAGGCGTCTTAGCTCTCTTCGGTTTTATCTGCCGGGTGCTTCATCTCCCCGAGATGCCGTGCAAGGCGGCGCGTCGTGAACGGCCAGTAGAAGGCCGTGAATGCGAGTGCGGCGAAGCCGAATGCGCATCCGATATCGAGGAAGATTCGGGGAGCAAAGCCTCCGGTCATGAAGGCGTGAATCGCGCACGTAACGGCCGCGATGACGGCGAGCACGCCAAGCCCGAGGAGAATGCGGTTGAGGGCCTTGAATTTTGCGCGGTGAGCCCTCGCAGCCTTCGCCGATTCGGGTGTGGAATCGACATGACCTTCTTCGACTGCCTCGAGAACGCCGTGGCGGCGCCCGCGAGGAACGAAGTGCACGACAAGGCCCGCTATCACGAGAGCGAGCGCGACGGCGAGCCCCACGATGGTTGCGAGCGCCGGATCGTCACCGGTCCACGGGAGAAAGGCGAGAGCCCAAAAAAGCGCGGCCGGCGCAAGAAGGACGAGAGCGAACGAGATGAGGTTCGAGAGATGCTCCTTCATCGAATGCTCGATAAAGGACCTGGCCTCCGCATGAGTGAGGCCGTCGCTCGTGACAGCCCTGTGCGATCCAGTGCGGCGCGCGCGAGTAGGGCCGTCGTTGTCGTTCACGGGAGGCTCCTTTCGTGCGAGCAACCTCGCATACGTCTTCGAGGTCATCTTATTGCGTGCCGCTTAGAGCGGTGGCAGAATGGATGACCGTGCGTGTTGCGTCGTGACCTGCCTCGGGGGGTTGCGACATGGGGCAACAGGGCAGATCCGTCGCCACTGGAATGGCGGCCAGAGGCCCGGCACACTTGAATGATTCACAGACGCCCTCGGCGGGCTTGGCTCGCCGCCAGGGGGTAAACCATTCGCCGTCCGACCCGGGGCGGGAGGCAGGAGAAAACTCATGCAGAAGTTCGATGAACTCGATGCGGCTCACCTCAAGAGTGACGTTCCCGATTTCCGTGCTGGCGACAACGTCAAGGTGCACGTCAAGGTTGTTGAAGGTAACCGCTCGCGTATCCAGGTGTTCCAGGGCTACGTCATCGCCCGCAAGGGTGGCGGCATCAAGGAAACCTTCCGCGTGCGCAAGGTCTCGTTCGGCGTTGGTGTCGAGCGTGTGTTCCCGGTTCACGCCCCGACGATCGACAAGATCGAGGTCGTGAGCCGCGGCGAGGTTCGCCGTGCAAAGCTCTACTACCTGCGTGGCCTTACTGGCAAGAAGGCACGCATCCGCGAGAAGCGCGAGCACTCCTGATTCGCGCGTTGTCGCCTCAATCTCAGACGCGGCGATCGCCCCTCGTGTGGGTGGTCGCCGCGTCTTTATGCCTTGTACTCGTCGCAGTGCTGGGCGTGAGGCACTTCGTTATGACGACCTACCACGTCCCGAGTGGGTCGATGGCGCCCACGTTGAAGGCAGGAGAGTACATTCTCGTCGATCGCACGAGTCGGGGTACCGCCGAACGCGGTACCGTCGTGGTCTTTGATGGTGAAGGCTACTTCGGTGGCTCGTCCCGCTACTGGGTTAAGCGTGTGATCGGTGTAGGTGGCGACCGCGTGCGCTGCTGTACGGATGACGGCAAGCTCGAGGTTAACGGTCATGCCCTCGATGAGCCCTATCTCCCACGTTCTCTCGCGCGTGCGAGCGCGGTGGACTTTGATGTCGCGATTCCACAGGGGCACATGTTTCTTCTTGGCGACAGTCGCGACAATTCCTCTGATTCACGCGATCACCTCGGCGATCCGGGCGGTGGCATGGTCCCCGTGACGCGCACGCAGGGGCGCGTGACGCGTGTCGTATGGCCCCTGACCGATGGGCGCGATATCTCCCACTAGACTGAAGCAGATGTCTGAGCTCGAGAACTCCGCCCCCGTGGCTCCCGAAGAGGGAAAACTATCGACCGCGCCTAGCGCCGTCGATTCCTCCGAGGACCCCGCGCCCCGCACTCCCGGAAGGATTCGTAGGCGGAGGAGCGGCGTTCTCGCCTCCGTCCTTGATTGGACGATCACCATCGTTGTCGCACTCCTCGTGGCAGTGCTCATTAAGACTTTCCTTGTTCAGCCGTTCTTTATTCCCTCTGCGTCGATGCACCCGACCCTCCTGGAAGAGGATAAGATCCTCGTCTCCAAGCTCCACCCGGGCGTTCTCGATCTCCACCGTGGCGACATCATCGTGTTCCAGGATCCCGGCGATTGGGTGGGTGGAAACGCTGATCGGCCGCTGACGGCTGGGCAGCAGATTTCTAAGGCCCTCAGCTATGTGGGCCTTGCACCCGACCCGACCGAGAACCACCTCGTGAAGCGTCTCATCGGCGTGGGAGGCGACCACATCGTGTGCAAGGAGCGCGGCGGCGCGATGACCGTCAATGGGGTCGAGCTTGACGAAACCTATATCGTCCCCGGCAATGGCGCGTGCCAGGTCTCGTTCGACGTCAAGGTTCCTCAGGGCAAATTGTGGGTGATGGGCGACAACCGCTTCAATAGCGCGGATTCGTCAGAGCACTACGCGCGCGGTGAGGATCCCTTTGTTGACGAATCGGAGGTCACGGGCAAGGCGATTTTGCTGTTCCTTCCGCTCGACCACTGGAGCACCCTCAACGGCGGTGAGAAGGTTTTCGAGAAAGTGAACAACGCCGAGAAAGCGGCAAGCGCCCGAGCGGTTCGGCCCGGCGCCCTCCCACAGCACGTGCTCGCCGCGTGAGCCGTATGCCGAGCCCCAGCGCGACCGTCGAGCGCGAACTTCGCCTCGCTACCGCGTTCTTTGAATCGCACCCCGATACCTCCTCGTGCGCGGTTATCGGGCTCGACGAGGTGGGGCGCGGAGCGCTAGCCGGCCCGGTTGCGGTGGGAGCATTCGCCCTGCGGTGTGAGCGTGGGGAAGGTGCGGTTCCGACGCCTGCTGAGCTTCCCTCGGGGCTCAAAGACTCCAAGCTCCTCAGCCCCAAGAGGCGCGAGGCCCTCTTTGCGGAACTTGCGGGTGAGGGCAGTTCAATTTCGTTTCCGCTCGGCCCGATTTCGCAGTGTGGAAGCGAGGGATGCCCGGCAGCCGTCGGAACCGCGCGCGCTACGGAAATTGACGAACACGGGATTTCACGAGCCCTCACTCTCGCGGCTGTACGCGCACTCGAGGCTACCTACGATGCGCTCGACGTGCCGCTCGCCGGTGTCATTCTTGACGGAAACCTCGACTACCTGACGCGCGGGCTCTCCGCGCCTCTCGGGTGCCCTCTCGAGGTTGTCATCAAAGCCGATCAGACGTGCGCTTCTGTTGCGGCCGCGAGCGTCCTTGCCAAGGTTGCGCGCGATCGGCACATGATCGAGCTCGATGCCGAAGTCCCCGGATACGGGTGGGCGGGCAACAAGGGCTATGGTTCCAAGGCTCATCGGGAGGCAATCGTGCGGCTCGGGATCCACGCTGAGCATCGCGCGAGCTGGAACCTTGTGCCTGCCGAGCAGCAAGCACTCGACCTGCCGCTGTAATCTTGAGATTCGCGAAAGCCACGCGCCTTCGCATGGGAATGAAAGCTTGGGACGAGAGGGAGAGAGCAACATGAACGTGCATGATCTCGACGCCTACGAGGCCGACATGGAGCTCCAGCTCTATCGCGAGTACCGCGACGTCGTGGGCACATACGCGTACCGCATTGAGACTGAGCGCCGCCTCTACCTCGCCAATCAAGTGGACGTCCAGGTTCAGCACGCGGCAGGCGAAGTGTTTTACGAACTTCACCTCGCAGATGCCTGGGTGTGGGACGTGCACCGAACCTCGAGGTTCGTGCGCTCCGTTCGCGTGCTCACGTTCAAAGACGTCAACGTCGAAGAGCTCGAAAAGCCCGCGTTCGACCTTTAGGCGGCGTCTTGCGCTCCACAGCGGGGGCGCCCTCCACAATCCGCCGTGTGGCCCCTGACATCGGTGCGGAGATTCGGCATCGTGTGAGTCATGACGATCACGACAGAGGTCGACACCCGCGGTGCCGACACGCTCCCCACAAAGAAATTAGGCGATCTCGGCGAGGAGATCGCCGCCGATATCCTCGCGCGAACGGGTTACGACATCCTTGAGCGAAACTTCCGTACTCGCCACGGTGAAATCGATATCGTCGCGCTCGATGGCGACACGCTCGTATTTGTCGAGGTCAAAACGAGGCGAAGCCTCGTGATGGGGTCGGCCCTGGGAGCGGTCGATGCGCGCAAGATCCGCAAGCTCCGCACAATGATCGGCGCGTACTTTCTCGAGCGCAGCCCCCGTCACTCAGCCGTGCGGCTTGACGCTTTCGGTGTCTTTGTGATGCCTGGAGGTCACGTCGAAGTCACGCACCTCAAGGCGGTCGGGGCGTGAGCGTCGCGCGTGTGCTCGGCATGAGCCTCTGGGGTCTCGAAGGCCGAATTGTCGAGGTCGAATGCGAGATGAGTCGCGGGCTTCCCGCGTTCGTGATTGTGGGGCTTCCCGATTCGTCAACACTTCAATCGCGAGAACGCGTGAAGAGCGCTTGTGCCAACGCGGGGCATCCCGTCAGTGAAAAGAAAGTCACCGTGAACCTCTCGCCCGCGTGGATGAAAAAGAGCGGTTCGGGGTTTGATCTGCCCATCGCTGTTGCGACCCTTGCCGCAAAAGGCGTGTTTCCGCAGGGGGTCCTCGAGAATACTCTTTTCGTGGCTGAGCTCGCGCTTGACGGGAGCCTTAGGCCAGTTCCGGGAGTCCTTCCGGCCGTGCTCGCTGCCGCGAAAAATGGAGTGCGCAGGGTTGTGGTGGCAGCGGCCAACGCCGATGAAGCGCGGCTCGTTCCGGACATCGAAGTACGCTCGGCGCGACACCTGAGCGAGGTGATCATCAGTCTCGGCGGAAAAGCAGAGTGCTCTGTGGGAAGCCTCGGCGATATGGAGGAGTCAGGGCAAAGAGCTGAACCTGAAGGCGACACGCATGAACGCCCGGATTTCCTCGATGTCAAGGGCCAAAAACTCGGCCGGGAGGCCGCGGAGATTGCCGCAGCTGGGGGACACCACATGCTTCTCCTCGGCCCGCCCGGTGCGGGCAAAAGCATGATCGCCTCGCGACTTCCGAGCATTCTCCCACCGCTCGCACCAGAACGAGCGCTTGAGTTGAGCGCCCTATCCTCGATCGCGGGAGAATTCGATGCCACTCGCGGTCTCGTGAGAGAGGCGCCATTCATCGCGCCTCATCACACGTCGAGCGTCGCTTCCATCATTGGCGGCGGGAGTAATCTCGCGAGTCCTGGCGCCGTGTCGCGCGCCCACGGCGGAGTGCTGTTTTTCGATGAGGCTCCCGAATTCGCGCCGAAGGTTCTCGAGTCCTTGCGCGAGGTCCTTGAAACAGGGGAGGTCTCCCTCCATCGCACCCGCGGGGTTGCGACCTACCCTGCCGCGTTTCAGCTGGTGCTTGCTGCGAACCCGTGTCCGTGCGGAAATGCCGATGCGCGCGGTGATCGGTGTCGCTGCTCGTCGCTTCAGCGGCGCCGCTACATGGCGCGGCTTTCCGGCCCGATAGTCGACCGCATTGATTTGCGGATTTCGCTGCCTCCCGTGCGTTCGCTCGGCGGTGTAGCGCGAGAGGAGTCGAGTGAAGAGATCCGCGAGCGGGTATGTGCCGCTCGCGAGGCCCAAAAACGAAGACTCGACGGCACCGGCTACTTCGTGAACGCCCAGATGAGCGGGAGATTCCTCGATAGGGAGATGTCCCTTGAGCGAAGCGATGAGGCGATCTTGGTACGCGCTGTTGAACGGGGGCGCCTCACGATGAGGGGGCGAGATCGCGTACGGCGCGTCGCGTGGACCCTTGCCGACCTTGAGGGTGTGCCTCGCCCCACGAGTACACACGTCGCGACCGCACTCGAGCTTCGCGGGGAGGATGCCTCATGAATACCCCTCACGTAAGGGAGCGGCGTGGAGAGCAGACGCCTCGCTTCTTCTGGGAGCCGTGCGCGGTTCCCGCTAGCGGCGTGGAAGCCGAGGCTGATCGGCACGCGCGAGCCACCTGGAGCGCTCTTGCCGAATCAACCGATGCTGCCGCTCGGTATCTGTGGCTTGCGCGAGGACCGATTGAAGCGTTGAGCATTGCCCTCGAGGGCTCGATTCGCGAAATCGCCTCGGTGCTCGAGGAAGCGGCGTGCGATCCGGAAGCCGAGATGCTCCATGTCACGGCTGCGCACGAATCAATGCGAATTCGAAACGCGCGTCATGCCGCCGAGCGTGCCAAGGCGGCATGGACCGAACGGGTCGAAGAGGCACGCAACGTTCTTGACCGATCGATGTCCAGCGGCATCGAGCTTGTGCGCCCGGGGGAGCCCGGATGGCCAGCGGGATTCTCTGCGCTAGGGATCAATGCGCCCTTTGCCCTGTGGCACGCGGGTAGTCGACGCACGCCGAGTGAGGGGAAGGCCGTTGCGCTCGTGGGCGCGCGCGGCGCGACTCGCTATGGCACGAGCGTTGCCCGGGATTTCGCAGCGGCGCTCGCGGAGCGTGGTGTGCGAGTGGTCTCCGGCGGTGCGCTGGGGATCGACGCCGCCGCTCACTCGGGAGCACTCGAAGCCCGTAGTGTGCACGAGGGAGGCGGCGGAACCGCCGCGTTTCTTGCGGGCGGGTTAGATGACTATTACCCCCGCGCAAACGCCGGGCTTCTCGCGCGCGTGCGCGGCGAAGGAGGGCTCTATTCCGAGGCGCCCATCGGGGCACGGCCAACCAGGTGGCGTTTTCTCTCGCGTAATCGACTCATCGCCGCGGCAAGCGACGCGACGATTGTCGTCGAGGCCGCGTGGCGCTCTGGAGCGCTTTCCACCGCTGCGCACGCCGATGCCCTTTCCCTTCCCGTGGGTGCGGTTCCCGGGCCCGTAACCTCGTCGGAAAGCAGCGGCTGCCACCGGCTCATTGCCGAGCGAGGAGCGCAGCTCATCTCGCGGGTCGAGGACATCGAGATGATGATTGCGGGAGTGGCGGGAGGCGTGGAAACCGTCGGCCTCGAAAGCCCTGCCGAGAGCACGGGAGCCCTCCCGCTTGATGTTGAGCTCCTCGGCCCTCTCGACCGCCTCGTCTTTGACGGGATCCCGCGTTTTTCTGCAATCGGGGTGCGGGAGCTTGCCACACAGTGTGCTCTCGATCGTGAACAGGTGCGCTCGAGTCTCGCGCGCATCGAGCTTCTCGGGCTCGCGCACGTCTCACGAGGGAGGGCGCGCCGAAACTAAAGGGAAGCGTCGGCAGGCTCGCCTTGAGGCGAAAGAGTCAGCAAGAGACCTACGCGTGTGTCGTAGGTGGGGTCCATCTGGTCGTTGCCATGACCTGACCGGCGAGCAGCCGATCCGGCATGATGCGCAAGAGTTCATTGCGGAGGGAGGCTAGTGCGGGCCCGCCCATATGAGCGACGCGGCCGATCCGGCGAGAGGTGCGCGCAATGGCGCTTGCGCGAGCGCGGCGAAGTCTGTCGTACCTCACGAGTACTGTTTCGAGAGACTGTGCCGCACGCGGCGTGCTCACGATGCTCCGCAAAAGCACGGCCAACGTCGCGGCATCTTCGAGACCTTGGCACGCTCCCTGCCCAAGGTTCGGTGTCATCGCGTGCGCGGCATCGCCAATGAGTACGGTGCGCCCACGCGCGAACGAACAAAGCTCCGCGGCGAGTTCGACGATCGGGAGGTACTGAATCGTGTTTTCGCCGCTCGCGTGGATGACCTCGGGAATGGGGGAGTGCCAGCGATCGAAAAGGCGATGCAACTCCTCGAGGTTGTTGTGCCCGCGTCGGGGTTCATGCGTCGTGTGGACGCCGAACCAATAGACGCGCCCGTCGTAGAGAGGCGCCACCCCGAAGCGTGCTCTCGTTCCCCACGTTTCCGCGCCTACAGCGTCAAGCTCAAAGGGAGCTTCGGTGAGGCCCCTCCACGCGGCATATCCCGCATACCGCGTGCCCGGGTCCTCGGGCCATGCTCGACGTACGGCGCTTGTGAGACCGTCGGCGCCCACGACGAGGTCGAAGGTTTCACTTTGCACGTGGCCCTCACGATCGAGGAGCGTGAGGGTGCCGGTCCGCGGAGCGGCCCGCTCTACGCGTGTTCCCGTGCGAATGAGGTCGCGAGGTAACGCAGAGGCAAGGAGCATGTGGAGTTCGTCGCGGGCGATCACGAGAGACTGAGCGGTGACCTCAGTAGGAAAACGCATGAGCCACGTGCCCCGAGGACTGCGCTGTCCGCCTTGAAGCGGTCCCTGTTGGCGCTGACGTTCACGAAAAGGCTCACCGATTCCGAGGGAATCGAGCGCAGCCAGGGCATTGGGTGCGAGCGTAATCCCTGACCCGCCGATGCGCACCATAGGAGATTTTTCATATACCGTGACATCAAGGCCCTCGCGATGTAGAGCTGCGGCGAGAGCGAGCCCGCTAATCCCGGCACCCACGATCGCCACTTTCATGCGGACTCCTTTCAAAGCCTCTTGAGAACTCAAGGCGAGCATAGCGGGAGCCCGGGTGTGGCGCGATCTCGCGGTCTGTGCATGACCCCTCGAGGCAAGTCCCGTGCGCTCGGGCGCCGCGTGCCACACTGGAGGCATGACCTCACGAACGGACAAGCGCTCACCCCGCAGTACTCGCACGCTTGTCGTTGCCGAGGGGGACGAGAAGATTCTCGAACGCTACGAGCGGCACCTCCGCTATGAGCGTGCGCGCAGCGAGCACACCATCCGCGCCTACCTTTCCGATGCGATTTCGCTTCTCGAGTTCACCTTCCAAGAGCGCTCGGGGGAGTGGAACGGCGCGCGCGACCTCTCGATCCACGACCTTCGTGCGTGGCTTGCCGCAAGAGCTGACGCCGGGCACAGCCCCACGACTCTCGCACGCGCCGCAGCAGCCGCTCGCACCTTTACTGCCTGGATGTGCGATGCGGGACTCGTGGAGCTCGACCCCGGCAGGCGCCTGCGCGCTCCGAAGCGGGCTCGCGCCCTGCCCCACGTGGTCAGTGCGGATCAGGCGCGCGGGATCCTCGACGAGGCAGAACGCGTTTCGCGCGAGGAAAGCGTCGGACCGAACGGAGACCATCAAACCGACCCACTTCGCGTGCGTGACGCGGCCATTTTGGAGGTGCTGTATTCCTCTGGCCTGCGGGTGTCCGAACTGTGCGCGCTCGATCTCGCGAGCGTGGATCGTGTGAACCGCACGCTGCGCGTGATCGGCAAGGGCAACAAAGAAAGGGTCGTGCCGCTCGGAGCTCCCGCACTTGAAGCGATCGATCGGTGGGAACGTGCCGCGAGAGGGGACCTCGTGCGCGATGAACGCGAGGCGCTTTTTCTTGGCGCGCGCGGGGGCCGTATCAACGATCGTGCCGTGCGCACCGTGGTCGACCGCGCGGCGCGTGAAGGGGGCCTCGAGGGGCACATATCCCCGCACACGTGGCGGCACAGCGCCGCGACCCACCTCATGGAGGGCGGCGCTGACCTGCGCAGTGTCCAGGACCTGCTTGGACACTCCTCGCTCCAAACGACACAGATCTACACGCACGTTTCTGCTGAACGTCTCAAGGAAGCCGTGAAGCAGGCTCATCCCCGGGCGTGATGGGGCCATTACCGCCGTAGAGTTACGTCAATCCGACCTGAGGGGGAAGAGGGGGGCGCGCTCATTGTCGGGGGAGAAGTACGCTCGGCCCCTGGCCTTCGAGAAGCGGCAGTGGGTCGAGGTAGTCCTTGCCGCGCTTGGCCCCAAGGTGCACGCAGCCAGCGTCACAGTGCGCGTGTTCCGACAGTTGCTCAATCACGCCGATGGCCTGTCCTTTATGTACCGCGTCCCCCTTTGCGATCGAGGCGATAACCGGCTCGTAGGTCGAGGTGAGTCCGTTGCCGTGAAGGATCGCCACCACGGGCTTGCCCGCAACCTTCCCAGCGAAGGTCACAGTGCCACTCTCCACCGCGCTCACCTCGAAAGTGCCTCCCGCGATATCGATGCCGCGGTGGCCCGGCCCATACCTGTGCACGGGCGCTTCGAAAAAGCGAACAACGTCGTGCTCCGGGCCTAAGGGCCAGGCCCATATGCCCTCGCTTCCGCTCGAATCATGAGCCGGCTGAGGTGTGGGTGAGGTGGGTGTGACGAGAGTGCGCACCGCGCGGCGCGCGTGGTCCACGATCGCGATGAGACGCTCGTGCGAGAGATTTTCATCGCCCTCGCCGTGGGCGGGGGCGAGGGTGAAAAAGCCTGTGCCGATGAGAAGCGCGAAGATGACGAGAATGCGGGCGCCGAGCCGGGTGGAGATATGCATGGCTTAAGCTCACCGCGACCGAGCGCGGCTGGGAAGGCATCCCCGCGGTTTGTGGAAGAAGTAGAGGGGTGTGGCACGAGGCGCGGGCTCGCTCACACGTCCCCTCAGTTTCGTGCGCGAATCAGGTTCGCTGTACTAGAGTTGCCGTAGCACTCGCATGCGCGGGTGACTTCGCGCGCCCACCCACGCGCGTGTGCCATCGTTCCGCGTCGCTCCCATGAGCGAAGTGGCGGCACAAACGCAGGGCGCTAGGGCGAGCCGGCAACCGTCGGCCCGTAATAAACGAGAACAGGCTTTGCGCAACAACCCCACCGAACCCGCGCCACTCGAGCGTGAGCGAGGTGGGCGAGCCCAGAGCCCAGAAAGGTAGTTACGACCATGGCAGTTGTGACACTCCGCCAGCTCCTCGAGAGCGGCGTCCACTTCGGTCACCAGACCCGCCGTTGGAACCCGAAGATGAAGCGCTTCATCCTCACCGAACGCAACGGCATCTACATCATCGACCTTCAGCAGTCGCTCACCTACATCGACCAGGCCTACGACTTCGTCAAGGAGACCGTTGCCCACGGTGGCACGATCCTCTTCGTTGGCACGAAGAAGCAGGCCCAGGAGTCGATCCAGGAGCAGGCCACCCGCGTGGGCATGCCCTACGTGAACCAGCGCTGGCTCGGCGGCATGCTGACCAACCTTCAGACCGTCTCCGGCCGCGTTGACCGCCTCAAGGAGCTCGAGCAGATCGACTTCGAGGATGTCGCAGGTTCGCAGTGGACCAAGAAGGAACTTCTCATGATGCGCCGTGAGAAGGAGAAGCTCGAAAAGACCCTCGGCGGCATCCGCGACATGAGCAAGGCTCCCTCGGCCGTGTGGATCGTGGACACCAAGAAGGAGCACCTCGCCGTCGACGAGGCGACCAAGCTCGGCATCCCGATCGTTGCAATCCTCGACACGAACGCGGACCCGGACGAGGTTCAGTACCCGATCCCGGGTAACGACGATGCGATCCGCGCCGTGACACTCCTGACCCGCGTGGTGGCCGATGCCGCTGCCGCAGGTCTCCAGGAGCGCCACGCGAAGCAGACCCAGGGCGAAAAGAACGTTTCGGCCGTCGACGCCGAGCCGCTCGCCGAGTGGGAACAGGAACTGCTTAAGCAGTCCGAGGTCCAGCAGCAGGAGGCCGATAAGGCCGAGGGCACGACCGAGGCCAAGGCCGAGGAGAGCGCCGAGACCCCCGCTGCCGAGGACAAGGCTGCCGATGCAGCCTCCGAAGAAGCCTGATTTTTCGACTATCACCTGTTCGCTCCCACAACCATTTAGAGGAGACAGATAATGGCTAACTACACGGCAGCAGATATCAAGGACATCCGCGAGAAGACAGGCGCGGGCATGCTCGACGTCAAGAAGGCTCTCGACGAAGCAAACGGCGACCACGAAAAGGCCGTCGAAATCATCCGCGTCAAGGGCCTCAAGGGCATCGCCAAGCGCGAGGGCCGCGCTGCGTCGGAGGGCCTCATCGCCGCCGATGTTCGCGACGTCGAGGGCGGCCAGCTCGGCACGCTCGTGGAGATCAACTCGGAGACCGACTTCGTGGCGAAGAACGCTAAGTTCATCGCTCTCGGTGACGAGGCCGTTGCGGCCGCAGTGGAGTCGGGCGCAACCACCCCCGAGGAGCTCGCTGAGACGCCCTTCGGCGAAGCGCTTACGAACGCTGGCGCAACCATGGGTGAAAAGATCCTCGTGCGCCGTATCGGCCGCGTCCAGGGTGAGGTCGTCACGAACTACATGCACCGCACCAACAAGGACCTCCCGCCTCAGGTTGGCGTGCTCGTCGCGACCGACAAGGCCGGCGAAGAGGTCGCACGTGACGTCGCGATGCATATTGCCGCGTACTCGCCCCTCTACCTCACCCGCGAGGACGTTCCCGCGGATGTCGTCGAGAACGAGCGCCGCATCGCCGAGGACACCGCGAAGAACGAGGGTAAGCCCGAGAAGGCGATCCCGAAGATCGTTGAGGGCCGCATGAACGGATTCTTCAAAGAAAACGTTCTTCTCGACCAGCCCTTCGCAAAGGATCCGAAGCAGAGCGTCGGCAAGGTTGTCGAGGCCGCTGGCGGCACCGTGACTGGTTTCGTGCGCTTCCGCGTGGGGAACTGATTTTTCCGACGCTTGCAGGAGCGTCATCGCGAGGGCTCGCACCCGTGGGGTGCGGGCCCTCGCTTCTTTTGAGCTTCTCACACCGGGGTTTTCTCCACAGGGGGAGGTGCGGTGAGACCGGTAGACTGTGACCCCGAGAACTCGCACTCGGAAGGAATGTACATGAGCACCGATCCCGACCCAATCACGTCGTCGATTCCCGCGATTGAACCAAAGGAAGGCTCGCGCCGCGTGCTCCTCAAGCTTTCGGGTGAGGCTTTTGGCGGCGGGCGCGTGGGTGTCGATCCCGACGTCGTCTCGCGTATCGCGCGAGAGATTTCCGAGGGAGTCGCCGCGGGCGTCGAGTGCGCAATCGTTGTGGGTGGAGGCAACTTCTTCCGCGGCGCTGAACTGAGCCAGCGGGGCATGGATCGTCGCCGTGCCGACTACATGGGCATGCTCGGGACAGTCATGAACTGTCTCGCGCTCCAGGACTTCCTCGAGCAGGCGGGTACGTCGACGCGCGTGCAGACCGCGATCACGATGGGGCAGGTCGCCGAGCCCTATCTCCCGCTGCGTGCCGTGCGCCACCTCGAAAAAGGTCGCGTCGTGATTTTCGGTGCTGGGGCTGGCCTGCCGTACTTCTCGACCGATACGGTCGCCGTGCAGCGCGCCCTCGAGATCGGCTGCCACGAGGTGCTCATGGCAAAGAATGGTGTGGATGGCGTGTACACGGCAGATCCAAAGAAAGACCCGAATGCGACGAAGCTCGAACACCTCACCTACAAGGATGCACTGCGCGAGGGGCTTCGAGTTGTGGACTCAACCGCTTTTAGCCTGTGCATGGATAACAAGCAACAAATGATGGTCTTCGGCCTCGATGCGCCGGGCAACATCACGAGGGCTATGCGCGGCGATCGCATCGGCACGGTTGTGACGGGCGACTAAGATAGCCTTACCAGGCGAGACGTTTGATAAATCGGAAGGAACCGAGAGACATGAGCGAGGACACCGGAAGCATCCTCAAGGATGCCGAGAAGAAGATGGCGAAGTCGGTTGAGGTGACCAAAGAGGAGTTCACCGCGATTCGTACGGGCCGAGCGAGCGCCGCCATGTTCCAGGGCATTACCGCCGACTACTACGGGACTCCCACGCCGCTCAACCAGCTTGCGGCGTTGCAGTTCCCCGAAGCTCGCACGGTGATTGTGACGCCCTACGACAAGGGCGCGATGGCCCAGATCGAAGAGGCACTTCGCGAATCGGATCTCGGTGTCAACCCCACGAACAACGGCGACAACCTGCGCATCGTCCTTCCTGCGCTGACCGAGGAGCGCCGTAAGGATTACACGAAGCTCGCGAAGACCAAGGCCGAGGATGGCCGCATCGCCATCCGCGGTTCGCGCGGTCACGCGAAGAAGGCAATCGAGAAGCTCGTCAAGGACAAGGAGATCGGCGAAGACGAGGGCACTCGCGCAGAAAAGGAGCTCGAGGTGCTCACGAAGAAGTACACCGAGCAGGTTGACGCCGCCCTCGAGGCTAAGGAAGAAGAGCTGCTCACCGTTTGAGCGGCCTCCCTCACCATTCGTGAACACACGTCACGGTCGCAGACGCGCCGTGCCTGGCTCTACGCCGGGCACGGCCGTTGCCGTGTCTGAAAGCACCTCGCCAGAAGCGCCCCTCGCGGCCCCCGAGACCCTCGTGAGCGAGGAGCGGCTTGTTGCGGACGTTTCTGAAAAGCCAGTCGCGACGCACACACGAACGCCTAGAACAGGGCGTAATCTTCCCGCGGCGATCACGGTCGGTCTCGCGCTCGTGGCGGTTCTCTACGGGTGTGTGTATGTGCTCCCGGTGCTCTTCACTCCCGTGGTCGCGATTGCCGTGGTCATTGCGACTCTCGAAGTGGCCAATGCTCTCGAGGGGGCGCGTCTTCGAGTGCCCTCCATTCCGCTTCTTGTCGCGAGCGTCGGTGTCGTCGTGTCGGCGTGGCAGTACGGCGCCTCTGGTCTTCTCGTTTCGACCATCGTGGGAGCGATCGTCCTGATCATATGGCGCACGACCGAGGCGACGGGCCTCATGGCGCTGCGCGATACTGTGGCGGGGATTTTTGCACTGTTGTGGGTGCCGTTCATGGCGAGTTTTACGATCCTGCTCATGGCGCAACCGAATGGCGCGAATAAGGTGATGTTCGCCCTCGTTGTGCCCATCATGAACGACACGTGTGGCTACGCCATGGGGGTCCTCTTCGGAAAGCACCCCATGGCCCCGGGGATCAGCCCCAAGAAAACGTGGGAGGGTTTTACCGGCTCATTCATCGGCGGCGTTGCCGCCGCCGGCCTCATCGGTCACGTGTGGCTCCCGGAGATTGGTTTATGGTGGGGCCTCGCCTTCGGCGCCGTCATGGTGGTCGTGTCGACCGTCGGCGATCTTAGCGAGTCTCTCCTCAAGCGCGACCTGCGCATTAAAGATATGGGGCAATTGCTTCCGGGCCACGGCGGCATGATGGATCGTCTTGATTCGATGCTTCTCACCGCCCCGACTGTTTTCATTCTTCTCGCGATTGTGGAGGCCATCAGTGGCTGAGAAACCTGCCCCGAAGCTTAACGTGGCGAAGGACCTTTCGCGCGAAGTGGTCAAAGGTGAGCCCGTGCGGCTTGCCCCGGGCCAGCTTCAATTGCGACCTTCACGCCGAGGTAAACCGCCCGCGCACCTCGCGGATCTCACACTCGACGAACGTGCCGAAGCGATCAGGGAGATGGGGCTTCCCGCGTTTCGCGCGAAGCAACTCTCCAAGCACTACTTCGAGCACTTCACGACCGACCCGGAGGATATGACGGACCTCCCGAAGTTGGATAGGGCCGTACTCGCTGAGCGGTTCTTCCCGACCCTGCTGACGAAGGTGTCGCAGCAAAGCGCCGATCAGGGTATGACCCAGAAGTTCCTATGGCGCCTCTTTGACGGTTCGCTCGTCGAATCGGTCCTCATGCGCTACTCCAACCGCGTGACGCTGTGCATCTCGTCGGAGGCTGGTTGTGGCATGAACTGCCCGTTTTGCGCGACCGGCCAGATGGGTCTCACGAGAAACCTCTCTGCCGCGGAGATTCTCGAGCAGGTGCGGATCGCGAATCTCCTTCTTTCCCGCGGCGAGATTCCCGGTGGCGAGGGCCGCGTTTCCAACATTGTGTTCATGGGGATGGGCGAGCCGCTCGCGAACTACCGCGCTGTTGCAACGACGTGTCAGCGGCTTAACGCCCCAGCGCCCGAGGGCTTTGGGATGGGCGCGCGGCATATCACCGTGTCGACCGTGGGCCTCGCAGCCGCAGTCCGCAAGCTCGTGAAGGAAGAGATCCCCGTGACGCTCGCGGTCTCCCTCCACGCCCCCGACGATGAGCTTCGTAACGAACTCGTACCTATCAACCAACGCTTCGACATCGATGAGATTCTTGATGCGGCGTGGGAGTATTTCGAGGCCACCGGACGCCGCGTGTCGATTGAGTACGCGCTCATTCGCGACATCAATGATCAAGCCGAACGAGCTGAGCTTCTCGCGAAGCGCCTCATCGCCCGCGGAGGCGCGCATTGGGTGCATGTTAATCCGATCCCGCTCAATCCCGTGAAGGGCTCGAAATGGACGGCCTCGGATCCGTGGGTCGAGCGTGCGTTCGTGGAGACCCTGCGTGAGCACGGAATCTCGGCGACGATTCGCGACACGCGGGGAAGCGATATTGACGGTGCGTGTGGTCAGCTTGCTGCAACGGTCGTCGAAACTGATGAGCGCCGGGAAGATCGCGAGGCCCGCGTCGCGAGGGTCGAGGAGATTGCGCGCGGTACCGGCGCGTGATTTTTTGGGCCGACGCTTGCCGGTCTTTCGGGTGCCTAAGCATTACAGTGGTGCAAGGACGGCGTGTGCCTCCTGATTTTGTCGCGTGAGCATCCCCGTTGAGAAAGGGAGCAGTTGATGAGTACGGCTTTTGAGCGTGCCGGGCGTTTCACCTTTGGCTATAACGTCGAGGAGGTCGACGACTTTCTTCGGCGCGCACGCGCGGCATACGAAGGGCGCGATGGCTCCTTCCAAGCCGCCGATGTCATCACTGCCAAATTCTCGACCGAACGTGGCGGCTACGACATGCTTGCCGTAGACGAGGCGCTCGACCGACTGTCGGATGCGTTTGCGCTTCAGTACCGCGATGAAGCGATCGAGCGGGATGGTGAAGAAGCGTGGATCGCTGAGCTCACTAAACGCGCGGAAGTTCTCCAGGAGCGCCTTTCGCGCCCCGCGGGTGAGCGTTTTCGCCCCGCGGATCAGGGGGAGCGTGCCTACGATCGCGAGGATGTTGACGCCCTGTGCGATCAGCTCCACGCGTATTTCACCGATGGATTCGCGATGAGTGTCGACGATGTTCGCCGCGCAGCTTTCCGTGCCCGCAAGGGGGCCGATGGCTACCAGGAAGCCGTCGTTGACGTGTACCTCGATCACGTTGCCGACGTGATGGCATCCGTTCCGTGATGATTCTTCTTTACGTGCTCGGCATCCTTCTCATGGTTGTCGGGCTCGGGCTCTCGATCGCCCTCCACGAGATCGGGCATCTCGTTCCCGCGAAGCGCTTCGGTGTGCGCGTCACCCAGTACATGATCGGATTTGGTCCCACTCTATTTTCACGCGTCAAGGGCGAGACCGAATACGGCATCAAGGCAATCCCGCTCGGCGGTTACATCCGCATGATCGGGATGTTTCCCCCGCACAAGGGCGAGGATCCGAATGCGGTCCGCGAGGATTCCACGGGCTTCTTCCAGCAAATGAGTGAAGAGGCACGGCAATGGGATTCGAGCCAGTACGGGGCCGAGGATCGCCACCGCACGTTCGTGGCGCTCAGCGCTCCGAAGAAACTCGTCGTGATGCTCGGTGGCCCCACGATGAACCTCCTCATTTCGGTCGTGCTCACTGCGGTTGTGCTGAGCGGTTTCGGAATGCCGCACGTTACCTCCGAGGTAAGTACGGTGTCGCGGTGCGTCGTGCCCGCGACTGCCTCGAGTGATGCGTCGTGCGAGGGAATGCCTGAGGCGCCCGCGTACGCTGCGGGAATCAGGCCCGGTGATGCCATCACATCGGTCGATGGAACCCACGTCGAGGACTTCAACGAGATGAGCTCGCTTATTCGGAAGCATCCGAATGAAAGCGTCGAGATCGGGCTCGTGCGTGGCGGCAAGGCGATAACCGTGAGAGCCAAGCCCGTGGCAAATGAAGTGGTGGCGCGTGATGCGGAGGGTACGCCGGTGAAGAAGGCCGACGGTTCCTACGAAACCGTCGAGGCGGGATTTCTTGGTGTGACCGGTACGCAGGAGCTCAAGCCGCGGCCCCTCACCGAGGTGCCAGGCGTCGTGTGGGAACAGTTCGCGGGCACAGCGAAGGTCGTCGTGACCCTGCCCGTACGGGTGTGGGAGATCGGCAAAGCAGCCTTCAGCAGTGAAGAGCGCGACCCAAACGGTCCCATGGGCGTCGTGGGTGTGAGCAGGCTCGCGGGTGAGATCGTTTCTCAAGACTCGCCTGGCTTCTCAATCAAGGAAAAGGCGTGGACTTTCCTGTCGATGCTCGGTTCGCTCAATATGGCGCTTTTCGTGTTCAATCTCGTGCCGCTCATGCCGCTTGACGGCGGTCACGTCGCGGCAGCGCTTTATGAAGCTGCACGCAGGCGCGTCGCGCACGTTCGCGGCAAGCCTGACCCCGGTCCCGTAGACGCCTCGCGCATGCTCCCCGTTACGAATGTCATCGCGATCGCGTTCATTCTCATGAGTGTGCTTCTTATCTACGCAGATATCGTGAAGCCGGTGACCCTTTTCCGGTGACACGACTCTCGACACTGTGGCGCAGACGCCCCGCGGATCTACACCCTCTTGAGGGGGAGTGGGTTTCTCCCGCGCGCGAAGCGATGCTCCGAGAGGCGCACGTGAGTACCCTTGCTTCCGCGCGATTCGAGGAACTTGCGGCAGCGGGACGAAGCGGGACTGAATTCACGGTTCTCACGCGCGGCAACGATCTTCGGGGAATCCTGTGGCACGGTGTAAGCGCGAGTGTCCTTGCCCCAGAGTCTTACGACGCTATCGAGCGTCTCTCACGGCACGCGCTCGCGATTTCGACGCGATACTCGTCAATCGTTGCGGAGCGCGGCATCGCGATGCACATGTGGAATGTCATGCGCGAGGGGATGCCCCGTGAGCGCGAGGTACGAAGTCACCAACCGCTGCTTGAATATTCTGCAGGGCAAGCGTCGGACCCTGCCCCCGCCACGGTTGAGGCGGCCGAAACACGAGACCTGAGCCATGTGTTCCCCGCTGCCGTGGCGATGTTCCGCGAGGAGGTGGGCACGGATCCGTGTCGCGGGGATGGCGGCAGGGGATATCGCGCCCGAGTCGAGCACTTGCTTCGCGAGCGGCGCACCTACATCGCGCGCGACGGTGAGCGGATCGTGTTCAAAGCCGATCTCGGTGCGCTATTCGGCGACGTCGCGCAAGTACACGGCGTGTGGATTGATCCCGCCTATCGCGGCAAGGGGCTCGCCGCGCCGTTTATGAGGGAGACCGCGAACCTTATTCGTCGCGACCACGCGCCGCGCGTGACCCTCTACGTGAATTCGTTCAATACTCGTGCGAGGCGTGCCTACGAGCGTGCTGGTTTTGTGCCGGTAGGAGAACTTGCAACCGTACTGTTTTAGGCCCGGCTACCTCAAGTCGGTCTAGTCGTTTGTGTGACCGGGCAGTGGTGGCCCCTCGATCTGGTCGCGGACGATCCCCATTTGCTCATCGAGGCTCGCGGCGGTTGCGGCAATCTCGACGAGTTTCTTGCGCATTTCGGCGGGAAGCTCCCCGCGGTACTTGTACTTGAGCTCGTGCTCGGCGCTCGCCCAAAAATCCATCGCGATCGTACGGATCTGTACCTCGATCGGCACATCGATTGTGCGAGTTGAGAGGAAAACGGGAACCTCGAGAATGAGGTGAAGGGAACGGTATCCGCTCGGTTTGACGTTCGCGATGTAGTCCTTCTCCTCGAGCAGGGTGATATCTGGTTGCGAGGCGAGGGCGCGCGCCACGAGATAGCAATCCTGGACGTAGCTGCACGTGATGCGCACGCCGCCGATATCGCGGATGCGATTGCGGATTTCGTCGAGGTCGGGCGGGCACTGCGTGCGCACAAGCTTGCCGAGGAGGGAGTCCATCGACTTTACGCGGGTTTTCACGTGATCGATTGGGTTGTGAGGGGTTGTCACGTCCCATTCGCCCGAGAGGATCTCGATCTTCGTGAGGATTTCCTTGAGCCCGAACTCGTACGGCATGAGGAAGCCTTCGAGTTTCTCCCGCACGATTTGCATGAGGCGGTCGGGATCGCCCTCCATCTCTTCCCGTAGCGAGTCTTCTTCACCGATGAGGGCACGCAAGTACGCGATCGAGGGCGATGGTGCAATACCCGAAAGCGTGAGCGGCTCAGACATGTCAACCTTCCCGTGGTGACGAGTGACACTCCACGATACGCGTTGAGTCCTGGGATTTTGCGGGGTGTGTGGGGCGGGCGCACTACACTGTGAGGGTCGAGGAATTCGCCTCGGAGACCCCTGTTGCCTGGAGGACAACGCCCCATGCTTCGCATGTCATCGAGCTTCATTCGCACGCTTCGAGAAGACCCGGCCGAAGCCGAGTTCGCGAGCCACAAGCTGCTCGTGCGCGCCGGCTACATTCGCCGCACGGCGCCCGGTATCTACACGTGGCTCCCGCTCGGCCTCAAGGTCCTGCGGAAGGTCGAAGCGATTGTGCGCGAAGAAATGGACGCCGCAGGCAGCCACGAGATCCTCTTCCCGGCACTCCTCCCGCGCGAACCGTACGAGGAGACGAACCGTTGGAGCGAATACGGCGACAACCTCTTCAGGCTCAAGGATCGCAAGGGCGCCGACATGCTTCTTGGCCCCACCCACGAGGAAATGTTCACCCTCGCGGTAAAGGACCTCTTCACGTCCTATAAGGATCTGCCTATTTCGCTCTATCAGGTGCAAACGAAGTACCGCGACGAGGCACGTCCGCGCGCGGGTCTTCTGCGCGTGAGAGAGTTTGTCATGAAAGATGCCTACAGCTTCGATATTGACGACGAGGGCCTCGAGCGTTCGTATCTGATCATGCGCGAGGCGTACCAGCGCATATTCGAGCGTCTCGGCCTCGACATCGTCATTGCGAAGGCCGATGCTGGCGCCATGGGTGGTTCTCGATCCGAGGAGTTCCTCCACCCGACCCCCGTGGGAGAGGACACGTTCGCTCTGAGCCCCGCGGGGTACGCTGCGAATGTCGAGGCCGTGACGACGGTTGCCGGGGAGGCCCTCGATTCCGAAGCTATCGCGGCGCTTCCCCTAGCGCGCGACATCGAGACCCCCGGCGCCACGACAATCGACGCACTCGTCACGTTCCTCAATGAAAACGCACCGCGCGAAGACTCTCGCGCGTGGGAGGCAGTCGACACCCTCAAGGCGCTCGTCTACATCGAGAAGACTCCCGAAGGTGAAGAGTCCCCGCTCCTCATTATGATCCCGGGCGACCGCCAAGCCGATGAAAAGCGACTCGAGACCGCGCTCGCCCCCAACGAGGTGCGCCCCTTCACCGAAGAGGACTTCGAGAAGTACCCGGCCGTGAAGAAAGGGTATATCGGCCCACAGGGGTGGGGTCTCGACGCGAATGGCTACCGCCTTTTGCTCGACCCGCGCGCAGTGGACGGCACGACATGGGTGACGGGCGCGAATCGCGAGGGAGCGCACGCGCTTGGCGTTGTTGCGGGGCGCGATTTTGTGGGCGACGGTTTCGCCGAGATTGCCGAAGTACGCGATGGCGATCCTTCGCCAGACGGTTCGGGCCCCCTTACTCTCACGCGCGGCATGGAGATGGGGCACATCTTCCAGCTCGGCCGCAAGTATGCCGAAGCTCTAGGCCTCAAGGTTCTCGATGAGAACGGTAAGCAGCAGGTCGTGACCATGGGCTCCTACGGCATCGGCGTGACGCGTGCTGTTGCGGCAATTGCCGAGACGTATCACGACGACAAGGGTCTCGCCTGGCCGCGCGCCGTCGCGCCGCTCGACGTGCATGTTCTCGCGACCGGCAAGAACCAGGAAGTCTTTGAGAAGGCCGAAGAAATTGCCGCAGCTCTCGAGGCAGAAGGCTTCGACGTGCTCTACGACGATCGCCCGAAGGTTTCGCCGGGCGTGAAGTTCAAAGATGCCGAGCTGCTTGGCCTCCCCACGACGGTTGTCGTAGGACGCAGCCTCGAAAAGGGAGTCGTGGAGGTGCGCGACCGTCAAAGCGGCGAGAGCCGAGAGGTTGCGGTCGCGAACGCGCTCGCGGAAATTCTCGAGGACCTGCGCGGATAGTAGGCCGTTCTTAGTCGTCGCCCGCGTCGATCCCGGGGAACGGGGCGAGGCGTTCGTGGAGCGGCTCGAGGGACTTAGCGCTCTCGAGCGCCGCGAAGAGAAACGGCGCCCGTTCGCCAAATGGTGCGAGGCCCACGAGTTCGACCGCGTTTGCTAACGAGCGCGAAGTGATGTCAATGCGCATCTCGGCTGCCTTCTTCGCATCCAGGGGGCGAGGAAGGGCGTAGCCCGCCTCGCGCGCGACCGGTTCGAAGCCGAGTCGTTCGGAGACCTTCCCAAACTCCTCGGCCCGCGCCGCGTGGGAACGCGCTGCCTTGACATACGAGTCGCGTCTTTCTTTCTCGACGCGGGTTGCTGCCACTTCGAGGGCGTACGCGGCAAAGTTCTCGTCCTCCTGTGCCCGCTGGAGAGGGACTTCGATGAGACTTGCCTCCGCGGGTTCCGGAGGATCGATCTTAGGGACAGCACGGGAGGGCTCGGCGTCGGTGAACTGTTCCGGACCGCTCACCCCTTCGATCTTGGCCTCATGTGCACGATGCGCGAGGCGAGAGGCAGCCCACTCGGCCCATGCGGCGCCCGATGCACAAAGGTCGGCGAAGTCCCCTGAGACCTGGATGGCCGCCTGGGCGTAGAGATCGCGCAACGCAGCGAGGCTGCGCGCGCTCTCGGCCATCGCTTTTTCAGCAGGAATCTTCGAGCTCGACCCAGGAGCCGCAGACGCCGCGGTGGTGCGCGACGATTCTTTCGCCTCGGCTGAGGCGGTTTCTTCTTGCTCAGCGCCTGTGCGGAGGGCGCGTTGATGAGTTGTGAGTGCCGCGGCGAGAAAAGACGGGAAATCGCCTCGCGATTCGGTCTTTGCGAGGTTTGAGGCGAAGTCCGTCACAGATTGAAGGAGATCAGTGCGGTAAATCTCGTCGATTCCCGGTGGGGGAGGTGTGTAGGCCTCCCTTTCACCGATGGCTATGCGCCTCTGGCCAGAACAACCCGCGAGAGCTGGTGCGGTGATCGCTGCAACGAGAAACCCTCGCCTGGCCAGGACTTTCTGTGTTGGCCTCATGCGGCTCCTCGCTCCCGGATGTGCCACGATGTTCAGCACACTATGATCTCGATGTCCCACTCTATTGGGTAGGGACGAGCGTGCGAAAGGAGCTCCATGGAGAAAAACACCGCCTCCGCCCAGGCCGGTCAAGCCGAGAAGCTCTCGAAAGCTTTCGCGCCCATCATCGAGAAACACGGTCTCGTTCTCGAATCGCTCGACGTGAAAAAGCGCGGCGCGGCAGCGCTTCTCGATGTCGTCGTGGACCTACCGGAAAACGAGATTGGGAGCGCCGACCTCGACACCGTGACAGATGTATCCCGCGAACTCTCTGAGCTTCTTGATGCCGATGCGAGCCTCATCGGCGAGGGTCCTTCGACCCTCGAAGTCACGACTCCGGGCGTCTTTCGGCCGCTTACTGAAATCCGCCACTTCAAACGTGCGCGTACGCGGCTTCTCGATGTTGACGACACTGCGGGCCGCAGCTTCCTTGGTCGTCTCGAAGCTGTCGAGGGCGATGAGCTTGTTTTCGACGTGCAGAAACCGCCACATGTGCCGAAGAAAGTTGCGAAAACGGAGAAAACAGAGAAGGTCCCGCCCGGCCCGCATAGGATTTCCCTTTCCGACGTCGCCCGGGCCGAGATTCATCTCGAGTTCCGATAGTCCCGGTCAGCCACGGCACATAATTGAAGAACAGAGCATAAGGAGCACGCAATGGATATCGATATGGGAGCGCTTCGCGCGCTTGAACGCGAACGCGAGATCAGCATGGAGGTTCTCCTCGAGGCGATCTCGAGTGCCCTTCTTGCCGCCTACCAGCACACGCCTCACCCCGCGAGGGAGGCGCGCGTCGAGATTGATTCGAAAACGGGCGTCGTGACGGTCATTGCCCGCGACGTTGATATTGATGGCGAAGTCGAGGAATGGGATGACACCCCCGAAGGCTTCGGCCGCGTGGCCGCATCGATCGCGCGTCAGGTGATCTTCCAACGCATCCGTGCGCTCGAAGATGAAGCTGTTCTCGGAGAGTTTGCGGGCCGTGCCGACGACATCATCTCGGGAGTCATTCAGCAGGGTCGCGATGCCCGCATGGTTCAAGTCGACCTCGGAAATGTCGAGGCGCTCCTTCCGCCACACGAGCAGGTTCCCGGCGAGGAGTATCCGCACGGCAAGCGCATCCGCGCCTACGTCGTTGATACGCGTCGCGGACCGAAAGGGCCCGCGATCACACTTTCGCGAACCCACCCCAACTTCGTGCGTCGTCTCTTCGAGCTCGAGGTTCCGGAAATTGCCGATGGCACGGTTGAAATCGTTGCGCTCGCGCGTGAGTCGGGACACCGCACGAAGATGGCCGTCCGGGCCAATGTGGAGGGCGTCAACGCTAAGGGCGCGTGCATCGGCCCCATGGGTGCGCGCGTGCGTTCCGTGATGAACGAGCTCGAAGGCGAAAAGATCGACATCGTCGACTTCGATGAAAACCCGGCGACGTATGTTGGCAATGCCCTGAGCCCTGCGCGGGTGGCATCCGTCGTCGTCACCGATGAGGTCAATCGGCAGGTGCGCGCTGTCGTGCCGGAAAACCAGCTTTCGCTCGCGATTGGCAAGGAGGGTCAAAATGCGCGCCTCGCTGCGAAGCTCACCGGGTGGCGTATCGACATCCGCACCGAGGGTCAGGAAGGCTGAGCGGCGGGGGCTTAAAGGCCAGCTCTTCACGTGATAGTGCGCACGGCAGCGAGGCCAATTCCCTGCCGTGTCGAAAGCCAGGGGGTAGACTGGGCGAGCTGATCATTCGTATTCGAGAGGAACGTTGTCGCCATCACCGAGAGTCACATCGCGTCGAGTTCACACTCGCACCAGCTCTCGACCGAGGCACATCGTCCATCTCGTACGTGCGTGGGTTGCCGGGAAACCGGCGATCGTCGCGCGATGATCCGCGTGGTCCGCGAAGGTGGGGGATCGTCCCTCACTCTCGCCGTTGATCCCAGCGGAAGCGCCCACGGGCGCGGTGCCTGGGTTCATCCGGAGCGCGCATGCATTGCTTTCGCTCTCACATGCGGCGGTTTCCAGCGCTCCTTTCGAGCACCGGTAGACGTCGCGGCTCTCGCTGAGAACGGATCTCTTGAGAGAGCACGTGAAGCGATGACTCACCCCAAAAGGGGTGCCGAACCACATTTGGAAGCGGGATAACACCAATGGACATCCGATGAGTACTCGAAAATGAGCACCCTCAGGAACTAGTGGACCGCGCCTGCTCGGCGCGGCCGAGACAGGAGAATTGTGGCTAAACTTCGCGTCCACGAGCTCGCTAAAGAGCTCGGAATGCCAAGTAAAGAAGTCCTCGCGAAGCTCAAGGACATGGGCGAATTCGTGACCAGTGCGTCCTCGACGATCGAGGCCCCCGTTGCCCGCCGCGTGCGCGCAGCGTTCCCGAATGCGGGAAAGAAGAAGGGTGAGGAGGCGTCGGAATCCAAGGGCGCGGCGAAGAAACCGGCCCCGCGCAAACCGGCCCCGAAGAAGCCCGCCAAGGCTAGCGCCGAGAAGAGCGAGGCGAAGCCGGTCGAGAAGGCGAAAACCGAACGTCCCGCACCGAAGCCCAAGGCGAGCGATGACGCCCCCGACCAGGCGCCGAGTGCCGCACCTAAGCCCGGTGCGCGTGCAAACGCTCCGAAGCCCGGCGCTCCCAAGCCGCCGCGTGAGTCCAAGGCCGAGGCTTCGCCAGCGCCGAAGCCAGGTCAGGCCGCACCCAAACCCGGCGCTTCCCGACCGGGCCCGCGCCCGGGTGGCGCGCGCCCCGGAAACAACCCGTTCGCCTCCTCGCAGGGGATGCCTCGCCCGGGTGGCCGCTCAGGTGGGCGCCCCGGCAACAATCCGTTCGCGTCCTCGCAGGGGATGCCTCGCCCGGGAGGCCGCCCCGGCCCTCGCCCCGGCGGCGAATCTCAGGGCGGCCCGCGCCCGCAGCGTCGCGATAGCGATTCGCGTCCATCGCGTGAGGGCCGCGGCAACGCGCGCCCGTCGAACCGCGGGCCTCGCCCCAACCCGAACATGATGCCCGCGCACTCGCAGCAGGCCGAAAACCAAGGTCGACCCGCGGGTGGCAACGGTGGTCGCGGTGGCCGCGGCGGTCGCGGTCGCGGCGGTTTTGGCGGCGGTCCGGGCGGCCCAGGTGGCCCCGGCGGTGCTCCCGGACGCCCGGGTGGTCGCCCCGGTGGTGGCCGTGGCGGTCGTCGCGGCGGCACCCAGGGTGCGTTCGGCCGCGGTGGCAAGCCCGCGAAGAGCCGTAAGTCGAAGCGCGCGAAGCGCCAAGAATTCGAGCAGATGCAGGCACCCGCACCGGGTGGCGTGCAGGTCCCGCGCGGCGACGGCAATACCGTTATTCGCCTGCGCCGCGGCGCAACCCTGACCGACTTCGCTGAGCGTATCGACGTCAATCCCGCTTCGCTCATCACCGTGCTTTTTGCGATGGGTGAAATGGCGACCGCGACCCAGTCTCTCGATGAGGACACGTTCCAGCTTCTCGGCGAGGAGCTCGGTTACAAGATCCAAATTGTGTCTCCCGAGGACGAGGAGCGCGAGCTTCTCGAGCAGTTCGATATCGATCTCGAAGGCGAACTTGCCGAAGAGACAGAAGAGGATCTTGAGCCCCGCTCGCCGGTCGTGACAGTCATGGGTCACGTCGACCACGGTAAGACCCGCCTTCTTGACGCGATTCGTCGCGCGAACGTGGGCCAGGGCGAGGCTGGCGGCATTACCCAGCACATTGGTGCCTACCAGGTTCAGGTCGATCACGAGGGCGAGATGCGCCCCATTACCTTCATCGACACCCCTGGTCACGAGGCATTCACCGCTATGCGTGCCCGCGGTGCCAAGGTCACGGACATCGCGATCCTCGTGGTGGCTGCAGATGACGGCGTGATGCCACAGACGATCGAGGCGCTCAATCACGCCCAGGCGGCAGACGTCCCGATCGTGGTGGCCGTCAACAAGATCGATAAAGAAGACGCGAATCCGGACAAGATCCGCGCCCAGCTCACCGAGTACAACCTCGTGGCCGAGGAATACGGTGGCGACACGATGTTCGTCGATGTTTCGGCTCGCGAGAACCTGCACATCGATGACCTCCTCGAGGCGGTTCTGCTTACCGCAGATGCCGCCCTCGAGCTCAAGGCCAACCCGGACAAGGACGCGCGTGGGGTGGCGATTGAGGCGAGCCTCGATCGTGGCCGCGGCCCCGTGGCGACTGTCCTCGTCGAGCAGGGGACGCTTCGTGTGGGTGACGCTATCGTGTGTGGCACGGGTCATGGCCGTGTTCGCGCCATGATCGACGAGAACGGCAATCAGCTTGAAGAAGCCGGCCCGTCGCGCCCCGTTCAGGTTCTTGGTCTCAGCTCGGTTCCCGGCGCTGGTGACTCCTTCATCGTGGCTGCGGATGAGCGCATGGCCCGCCAGATCGCGGAAAAGCGCGAGGCTGCCCAGCGTGCCGCGCAGCTTTCGAAGCGTCGCAAACGCATGAGCCTCGAGGACATCAAAGCGGCCATGGAAGAGGGCAAGATCGAAACCCTCAACCTCATCCTCAAGGGCGATGCTTCGGGCTCGGTCGAAGCCCTCGAAGAAGCGCTGCTCGGTATCGATGTTGGCGAGGATGTTCAGCTGCGAATCATCGACCGCGGCGTTGGCGCGATCACGATGAACAACATCAACCTCGCTGTTGCCTCGGACGCCGTGATTATCGGCTTCAACGTTCGTGCCGAGGGGCAGAACGCCGAGTATGCCGAGCGCGAAGGTGTCGAGATCAAGTACTACTCGATCATCTACCGCGCGATCGAGGACATCGAGAACGCCCTTCTCGGCATGCTCAAGCCCGAGTACGAAGAGAAGGATATGGGCAGCGCGGAGATCCGCGAGATCTTCCGCTCCTCGAAGTTCGGCAATATCGCGGGTTCGCTCGTCATGTCGGGCACGATCAATCGCGGTGCGAAGGCCCGTATCACCCGCCAGGGTGTCGTGATCACCGAGAACCTCGAGATCGCTGGTCTGCGTCGTTTCAAAGATGACGTGACCGAGGTCCGTGAGGGCTACGAATGTGGTATCAACTTGGGCAGCTTTAACGATGTCCAGGAAGGCGACCTCATTACGACCTACGAGATGGTTGAGAAGCCGCGCGAAAAGAAGAAGGACTAACCATCCGGTGACAACTTGCGGGCGGCGCTTCGGTTTAGGCCGAGGTGCCGCCCGTTTCGCCGCCTATGCGGCACATGCGGTGTGGCAGGGAAAGAAACGGAGAGATCATGCGCATCAACGTTCTCATCGCGCCGAGCACGAATAGGGTCTACGGGCTTGATGCTCCGCGACTCGCTGCGGCTGAACTTGCCTTCGTTCTCAATGAGAGCTCGCCCGGTGCCCTTATTGGCACGAGCGGTGTGCGCGAGGCGGGCCTCGAGTTCCTCGCCCTCGACATCGATGAGGAAGCGTGGGAACGTGAGGAAACCCAGCGCGCGCTCGGCTACGCACTCGCGTTCAGCCCGCATGTGTTCGCAGCCTTCGAGGAGGTGGGGCGCATGCCCGCCCCAACGGAGGAGCGCAGTTACGTGGATGAGAGTCCGACGCTTCCCTTGCTCCAGCCGATCCCTCTTCCCGAGGTTGACCTTTACCCGAGCACCTTGCTTTCGACCCTTAAGTATCAAGGGAAAACTAATGAACAGTTCACGGCGCTCCTTCTTCACCTCGCGGCCCACGCCGCGGGCAGGGGAGAGGCACTACGTGACGGGAGCCTGCGGGTGCTCGATCCTGTCGCGGGTCGCGGGACGACGCTCAACCAGGCGCTCATGTGGGGGCTCAGCCCCGTGGGCGTTGACCTCGACAAGAAAGACGCCGAGCTCTATCGGGCCTTCCTCACAGCGTGGATGCGGGAGAATAAGCTCAAACACACGACCTCGGAAACGAAGCTGACGATCAATAAAAAAGCGCTTGGGAAGCACTTCCATGCCGAGCTCGCGCGTTCCAAGAGTGAGCAACGTGAGGGTCGGGGCCAGATCCTCGAGCTCTACACGGCGGACTCCACGGGTATCGATGTTTTCCTTAGAGCTCGAAGTGCCGACGTGATCGTCGCGGATCTACCCTACGGGGTGCAGCACGGGGCGAAAGTTGGGGCGCACCTCAGCCGTTCACCGCTTGATCTCCTTCGAAACGCGCTTCCGGCATGGACTCGAGTGCTCGCACGCGGCGGCGCCATGGCGCTCGCCCACAATCGCCACACGACACCGGCCGAAGATATGCGCGCTATTCTCGAGGAGCACGGGCTCGTGACCATAGGCGAGGAGATGAGCTTCAGGCACCGCGTCGATGCCTCAATCGACCGCGACATCGCGCTCGCGCGCAAGGCGTAAAGCGCCCAACCTTCACATCACGCAAGGAGAAACCATGAATGACAACCCCCGCGTGCGGCGCCTCGCCGACCAGATTAAGAAGATCGTTGCTCGCACCCTCGACGAAAAGGTCAAGGATCCTCGACTCGGTTTCGTGACGATCACCGACGTGCGACTCACGGGCGACGGCCAGCACGCCTCAATCTTCTACACCGTCTACGGAAGCGACGAGGAGCGTGCCGGAAGCGCCGCCGCACTCAGGGCTGCAAAGGGTATGCTCCGCAGTGCCGTGGGACGCGGCATCACCGCGCGTCTTACCCCGTCGCTCGAGTTCTTTGAGGACACGATCCCCGAGACTTCGAAGACGATCGAGGACCTCCTTGTTGAGGCACGCCACCGCGATAGCGAGCTCGAGCGTGAACGCGCAGGAAAGCAGTTCGCGGGCGAAGCCGATCCCTATCGCGTCCCGGGTGAACACCTCGTAGACGACGACGATGAGTAAAAAGCGCGCGGGCGAAGGGCCTCACGGCTTCCTCCTCCTCGATAAGCCTCAGGGCATGACGAGTCACGACGTGGTCGCGCGCGTGCGCTACCATCTCGGAACTCGCAAGGTCGGTCACGCAGGCACGTTGGATCCCGCCGCAACGGGTGTGCTCCTCATAGGCGTGGGGCACGGTACGAAACTTCTTACCTATGCCGTAGGTCTCGATAAGACTTACGAGGCGACGATCCGCCTCGGTCACGCAACCATCACAGACGATGCCGAAGGTGAGCGGTTGGGCCAGGTTGCGCCGGAAAGCGAGTTGCGCGCTCTCTTTGATGACCGCACGAGGCTCGAAACTGCCATCACCTCGCTCACGGGGGACATTTCGCAAGTTCCAAGCGCCGTGAGCGCAATCAAGGTGAACGGCGTGCGTTCATACGCGCGCGTGCGCGGGGGAGAAGACGTCCAACTTGAGGCGCGCCCTATTCGCGTGGATCGCTTTGAGCTCCGCGACGCACGCATTTCGGATGGTTTTCTTGACGTCGACTGCGTCGTCGATTGCAGTTCGGGAACCTACATCCGTGCTCTCGCCCGTGATCTAGGGGAGGCCCTCGAGGTTGGCGGGCACCTCACGGCCCTCAGGCGTACGCGCGTGGGCGAGTTCGGCGTCGAGAGTGCCCAGCAGGTTCCTGAGCGTGACGCACCGCGCGCGGAAGAGGCCCCCTCAAGAGCGCTTGCGCTCACCCCGCTCGGGGAGGCCGCAGCATCGTTTCTTCCGGTCCACGCCGTGAGTGAACGCGAAGCGACCGCGCTCAGATTTGGTCAGTGGATTGAGGCCCCGGGGGCGTCGGATACTGAAGCTTTCCCTGCGGCGGCGATTATGCCGTCCACGGGCGAACTCGTGGCAATCGTGGAACCCGCTCCGAAAAAGGGCCTGCTTAAGAGTGCGACCGTCATCCCGGGCCGGAAGGATCCGGATCAGCGCGTGTGATCCGCTGGAGCAGTGACTGGAGCAGTGATGTGTAGCTCGGTGCCACCGCGCTCGCGATCACGGTAGCCGCAAGAAAAGGTCGTGGGGGGGGGGGGC
>NZ_JALXOZ010000019.1 GCF_025147465.1 Dermabacter sp. p3-SID358 | reverse complement strand
GTGGCGGTAGCGGCGGGATTTGAACCCGCGGTACGGGGTTGCCGTACACAACATTTCGAGTGTTGCACCTTCGGCCGCTCGGACACGCTACCGCGGAACACTTTACCGATTCGTCGCCTGTCGTCAAAGTTCGGGCAACCTTGTGGGAGCCAGGTCACGCGCAGGTGGCGCCCCCGAAAGCACTATAGGCTTGCCTCCATGACACATACCACTCCCCTAAACCCGCCGGTACCGGCGAAGAAGCCCATTGAACGCACGCATCACGGCGACACCGTCGTCGACAACTTCGACTGGCTGCGCGACAAGGAAAGCCAGGAGGTCCTCGACCACCTGAACGCGGAAAACGCCTATGCGGATCAGATCCTCGAGCCCCTCCACCCGCTACGCGATCACATCGTCGAAGAAATCAAAAGCCACACGCAAGAGACCGACTCTTCCGTGCCCTACCGCGATGGCGACTTCTGGTACATCTCCCGCACACGCGAGGGCGACAACTACCCTCGTTTTAGCCGTATCGCGGTCACGGAAAGCCCCGAGCTTCCCGTGATCGACGCCGAAAGCGACGAACTGCTTCCCGGCGAGCAGGTGTACCTCGATGCGCAAGCACTCTCGGAGGGCACCGAGTTTTTCCAGCTCGGCGGCATTACCCTCAACGAAGCCTCGAACCGCCTCGCCTACAGCGTGGATACTTCTGGCGGCGAGGTGTATGCGCTTCGCATCGTGGACCTCGCTTCGGGCGATGTGATCGACGATTCCGTCAAGGACGTCGCCTACGGTCTCGCCTTTTCCCTCGACGGTTCGGAAATCGTCTACGCCAAGAATGATGAAGCCTGGCGTCAGTGCGAGATTTGGGTGCACGAGATTGGCAAGCCTGCGTCGGAAGACCGCCTTCTTTTCCGCGAGGACGACGAGAAATTCACCACCTACGCGGGCGCGAGCCGCAACCGCAAGGCTCTCATCATCGAGACGGCCTCTCGCGTCACCGGCGAGGCCCTCGTGACCTCCCTTGAAAGCCCGATTCAGGAACCGCGCTCGGTTGCGGGTCGCGTCGAAGGCGTCGAATACACCGTTGAGCACGCGGGCGATCACTACCTCGTCTTTCACAACCGCGACCACAAGGGCTTCGCGCTCGCGCGCCAGGAGCTCGACGCGAGCGGCGCGGAGGCTCAGGACACGTGGCGCGAAATTCTCGCCCCGGCCGAGGGCGAGCGTATCGAGGGGGCCGACGCTTTCGAGAGCCACGTGGCGATCACGATGCGCGCAGCGGGCCTGCCGACCGTCCGTGTGCTGCAGCGCGATCAGGTGAGCGGCGACCAAAATGCCGAGAGCAGCACAGGCTGGGACACCTCCTCCGCTTTCGACATTTCGCACGGTGGCGAGCTCGATGCCGTCTACCTCGCGCACAACCGCAATTGGGACGAGGAGACGATCCGCTACACGCTCGACTCGATGCTCACGCCCACGACCGTCGCGCAGATTCCCGCGTCGGGCGGCGAACCGGAGATCCTCAAGGAAACTCCCGTACCGAACTTCGATCGCACGAAGTACGTGGAGAAGCGCCTGTGGGCGACGGCCCACGACGGTACAAAGATCCCGATTTCGCTCATGGCCCGCGCCGATATTGAGCCCGACGGCACGAACCCCGGCTTCCTTTACGGCTACGGAAGCTACGAAGTCCCCACGGATCCGATGCTTTCGGTGTACTGGCTGAGCCTCATGGACCGCGGCGTCGTCGTCGCGATCGCGCACATTCGCGGCGGAGGCGAGATGGGCCGCGAGTGGTACGAGAACGGCAAGAAGCTCGCGAAGAAGAACACGTTCAGTGACTTTGTGGAATCGGCGCAGTTCCTCGCGAGCGAGGGCTGGTTCGACAAGAACCGCATCGCGGCTAATGGCGGAAGCGCGGGCGGCCTGCTCATGGGCGCGGTCGCGAACCTCTCCCCCGAAACGTTCCGCGTGATCGTCGCGGGTGTGCCGTTCGTGGATGCGCTCACGACGATCCTCGACCCGAGCCTCCCGCTGACTGTCGGTGAGTGGGAAGAATGGGGCAACCCGCTCGAGGATCCCGAGGTGTACCAGTACATGAAGGAGTACACGCCGTACGAGAACATCCAGGGCGTGCAGTACCCTGCGATTCTCGCGACGACGAGCCTCAACGACATCCGCGTGTTTTACGTCGAGCCCGCGAAGTGGGTTGCGCGTCTTCGTGAGGAGACCCGTAACTACGAAAGCGGAGAGGCGATCCCCGCGCACCCGATCCTCTTCAAGTGCGAAATGGTCGCCGGCCACGGCGGACGCTCGGGGCGCTACGCCAAGTGGGAGCAGCGCGCCGAAGAGTACGCCTTCGTGCTCGATCAGCTCGGGGCAACCGAGCTCCTCTAGCCGCGCTTAGAAAGCGGGGATGACGGAACCGTCGGTGTAGGTCTTCTCGATGAAGGCCTTCACCTCATCCGAATGCAGGAGCTCCTCGAGCTTCTTGAGGTGCTCGTTTCCGTCATCCTCGCTTCGCCACACGAGCAAGTTCGCGTAGGGGCTGTCCTCGCCCGGCTCGAGGAAGATCGAATCCTCGTTGGGCTTGAGGCCAGCCTCGAGCGCGAAGTTGCCGTTGATGACACCCGCGGCGAAGTCACCAAGCGAGCGCGGAATCTGGCCGCCCTCAAGCTCGGTGAACGTGAGGTTCTTCGGGTTCTCTTTGACATCCTCGGGCTTGACGAGTGCGTCCTCGGGGGCGTCACCGAGCGAGATGAGGCCCGCCGACTCGAGAAGCCTCAGACCACGCGCGGTGTTCGCGGGGTCACTGTTGAGGGCGATCTCTCCGCCTTCTTCAATCTCGTCAATGCTCTTCGCCTTCTCGGAGTACAGGCCAAGCGGCTCGATATGCACGCCCTTGCCAGCCGTAAACTTATACCCGTTTTCCTCGATTTCGTTCTTGAGGAAGTTTGGGGTCTGGTAGAAGTTCGCGTCAGTATCGCCCGATTCGAGGTCCTTGTTCGGAAGGATGTAATCCGTGTATTCGACGATCTCGATATCGAGCCCTGCGTCTTTCGCAAGCTCATCCTTGACGAACTGGAGGATCTCGGCGTGCGGAACGGGTGACGCTCCTATCTTGAGTGACGAGTCAACGCTTGATTCACCATTCTTACCACCGGTGCCCGGCGAGTTCGAAACGCACGCGCTCAAAAATCCAAGTCCCGCGAGGCCCACGGCCGAAGTGAGGAGGGTGCGGCGATTGAGGTTGGTCATGATGGTCTCTCCTTAGGTGTTCTCGATTGGCTCTAGCCTGCACCGGAAGTGCGGCCGGGCGCGAGAAATGTGACGGTTCGTGACATCGGCGTGGGTGAGTGGGAGCGCTGGAGCGGATTCCGACGTCGGACTGCCCCACACCGTACCCGCGTTCGTTAGCCCTTCGCTCGGTGATCGACCGCGCGCGCGGCCCAATCCCCCACGACCTGCACGAGCACGACAAGAATCACGAGCACAACGACGGTCGTGATCATGACCGTGTCGTTGTAACTCAGGTACCCCTTGCGGAAGGCGAGATCGCCGAGTCCGCCGGCGCCGACTGTGCCTGCCATGGCCGTGTAGCCGACGACACCGATCGTCGTCGTCGTGATGCCAGCGATGATTCCGGGAAGGGCTTCTGCGACGAGCACGTGTCTGATCAGCTGGAAGCGGCTCGCGCCCATCATCTCGACGGCTTCGAGCTTGCCCGCGGGGATTTCACGCAAGGCGGTTTCGACGAGGCGCGCGAGGAAGGGGACCGCGGCGATCGTGAGGGAGATAATCGCCGCATTGGGGCCAGTTCCGCGCCCCACGAGCATTTTCGCGAGCGGCAAAAGCGCGATGATGAGGATGACGAACGGGAAGCTTCGCAACACGTTCACGACGAAACCAAGAATCTGGTAGGCGACACGAGCTGCGCGGGAACGCGCGCGCGAGAGTTCAAACAGGCCGATACCGAGCGGGATACCGATCAGGATGCTCAGCCCCATCGTCCACGCGACCATGTAGATCGTGAGCCCCGTGTTGATCCACAGCGAGTTATTCGTGCTCGTCGAGGTGAAGATTGGATCCGAAAAGAACTCGTGGAACCACTCGATCACGGCTGCACCTCCACGGCGACGATGTTGTTGTCGGCGCAGTCCTTCACGAACCTCGCGAAGCCCGGCGCACTAATGGGGCTGTTGTCGGCGTTGCGCAACGCGAGCTGGACTCGACCGATCTGCTGGCCTTGGATCGTTTCGATAGAGGCCGCGACGACCTCGGCAAGCGCATCGTGTTTCTCGGTGAAGCGCACGATGTCGTTGACGTTCTTGACGGCGGGTGACTTTCCGTAGTCAAGGTTCACGATTTTTGCATCGACGCCCGTGGGGGCGGGCGGCAGAGGAATGAGTTCTTTCGCGAGGCGCCCGAACGGATCGGAAGCGACGTCGAGAAGCGAGCCGGTCTGGACGATCTTTCCGTCTTCGAGAAGAGTCACGTGGTCGCAGATTTCGCGCACGGCGCTCATCTCGTGCGTGATGAGAAGAACCGTGATGCCGAGGCGGCGATTGAGGTTTTTGATGAGCGAGAGGATCTGCCGGGTCGTCCCGGGATCAAGGGCGCTCGTGGGCTCATCGCACAGGAGCACCTGAGGCCGTGCCGCAAGGCCGCGCGCGATTCCGACGCGCTGAATCTGACCACCGGAGAGCTGCGCTGGATAGTTGTTCTCGCGACCTTCGAGGCCCACGAGTTTCACAAGTTCGGCGACGCGCTCGCGGATTTTCTCGCGAGACCAGCCGGCGATCTCGAGGGGGTGCGCGATATTGCGCGCCGCGGTACGAGAATCAAGCAGGTTCGCGTGCTGGAACACCATGCCGATCCTCCGCCTCGCTTCACGAAGTTGCGGACCGCTGAGTGCGGCGATGTCCGTTTCGCCGATCCGCACGGTTCCGCTCGTGGGCTTCTCGAGGCCCGTGAGGCAACGGATAAGGGTCGATTTACCTGCGCCGGAGCGGCCAACGATGCCGTGGATCTCGCCGTCGGCGACATCCAAGGAGATGCCGTCGAGGGCGCGAACCTCGGCACCGCCGGTTCCGGGGAAAACTTTGGTGAGTCCGTCGAGTGTGATCACGCCCTCCAGTATCCGGGAAAGGCGGTGCGGAACGCAGATGCCAGTTCATGAAAGGACACACAGCTCACACAAAAGGCGACGCCCCCGCCGCGTTTGCGAAAGGGGCGCCGCTCGTGACATGACGACGTGACTACTGCTGTGTCGGCCCATCGTTTGCGGAAGGTGCAGAACCAGGCTGGGGCGGCTGGTTGTGACCGTAGGCCTGCTCTTGCGTGAAGTGAGGAGCTTCGGAGGCCTGCTGCTGGGGCTGCCCGCCATACTGAGGAGCCTGCGGGCTCTGCTGGCCGTACTGCGGCTGCTGGCCGTCATACTGCGGGGCCTGCTGACCACCGTACTGGGGCTGAGCCTGCTGACCCTGCTGCCCGAATTGCGGCTGCTGACCACCGTACTGCGGCTGAGCCTGCTGACCCTGCTGCCCGAACTGCGGCTGCTGACCACCGTACTGCGGCTGAGCCTGCTGGCCGAACCCTTGCGGTGCGGCCTGCTGGCCCTGCGGATTCTGCTGCCCCTGCTGATTTTGCATGTTCGCCGCCAAGGCGTTGAAGTCGATCTTCTTGTGCTGCACCTCGGTGGCGTTGTACTCGGAGTTCTTCCCGTACTGCTTGTGCACGAAGCCGCCGGCGATCGCCGGAACGAAACTTGTGTAGAACGGGGCGATGAAGCGCGAAATGACCTCGACGAGGATTCCCACAACCGCGGCGATGAAGGGGGTCGCGAGGCTTACACCCGCATGGGCATCGCCTTCATAGTTCAAAAGCCCGGCGGATTCGAGAACGTCGCGAGCTCCGTTCGCGCCGAAGTTCGAGTTGATCGTCGCAAAGATGATGCCGAGAACGCTCAGCACGAAGAACACGGCGGGAAGCGCAGCCCACGAGGTCACAGTCGCGAGAGTGTTGCCTTCTACGCGGCGGCGGGACTTCGCCCACACCCCTGCGAAAACGAACATGAGAAGCAGGGCGAACGGAATCGCGGGAAGAATCATCCACCAGTGCGGGAGGGTGAACACGGAAACCATGTCGCCTTCCTGGCTAATCAGCAGGCCCGCATAGGCGCCGTGGCCGTACGTGTAGTTCACCGGCGAGAACGTCGCGAGACCAAAGTGGGTGAAGAGCACCGTCAAAAGTGTCGCGGGGAGCGTGAGAACACACATCACGAGCATCTTGAGAGTGTCGCCGAAGTGGCCCTCGTTGATGGCGGCAATGAGGACGACAACGACGCTGCTAAAGAGCCCCACGATCGCCGCCGTGGCGGCATAGAGAAGCGCAAGCTTCGCCGCATCGAAGTACTCGCTCACAAGCGGCCACTTCTTCGGGAGAGGGCGAGTGCTGTAGCGGCCCGCCACGAGGGCAAGGGCGAGGAGCACGAAGATACCGAGGAACGGAAGGACCCCTGCGGCGTGAAGGCTCACGTGGGTCTCGTAGCTCATGCCGTAGTTATCGATCTCCTCACTCCCGCGCGCAGCGAGGGCCCACGACAAGAGGGTCGAGACGACCGCGACGGCGAAGCTCGCGATCAGGGCCTGGACCCAGATGGCAACGGCGCCCTCGTTCGGCCTACGTTTAGCGACGTAACGCCCGGCGAAGAAGGCGCCGGCAAGCACCGCGGCAAGCACGAGGAAGGGAACGAGTCCGAGGCTTGCAAACGTGGACATCGTCGCGTCGTCTTCTCCGGCGAACGACCCCTTAATGGTGGTGTTGACCGTGTACGAGCCAAGGAATGCCATCGAAACGGCCTGGAAAGGCGCACCGAGGATATACAGGAATTCGGGCGTATCCGGCTTGAGCTGGCCAACACCCGCCGCACCGAAACCATTCTTCACATCGGGAACAATGCTCGGTGTATCGAGCACCATTGAGCCGAGAAGGGGAAGGCCGATCACGATCGCGGCGACGATGAGACCCGTCGCGTACGAAGCAAATGCCGCTGCGAGGGTCGGCAGCGGATTACCGATGAAGGATGCGGCCTGACCAAACTGCTTGCCGAAGTCGGCGCCTTGTTGTCCCGGCTGTCCCTGCTGAGGCTGGCCTTGCTGCGGCTGGAACTGGGGGTACCCCTGCTGCGGGTTCTGCTGGCCCTGCTGACCCGGGCCGCTCTGCTGGAACTGCGGTGCACTCTGCTGGAACTGCGGTGCGCTCGGCTGGCCCTGCGGATACTGGGGACTCTGGTACTGGGGTGCGGAGGAAGCGGGGCCCGACGCCTGCGGGGCGCTCGGCTCTGACGAGGCCGAAGCTGCCGAAGGCGGAACGTTGGGGTTCGGAGTCACTCCGTCGCCCTGGGGCATACCCTGCTGCGGGGGGTTCTCTGACATGTCATTCCCTTGCTCGTTGGCGCACGCGATCGTCCTGTTTCACGCGTGTGTAACGGGCATCATGGTACGGGACTTTTTACTCTCCGCGTAGCCCTTTGCGCCGTTCACGCAACTTTCGAAAGAATTCGCGCAGTAAATCGCCGCATTCTTCATCCCGTACACCCGTCGTGAGCTCGACGCGGTGGTTGAGCCTCTCTTCGCGCACGAGGTCGTACAACGATCCGGCGGCCCCCGCTTTGGGGTCCATCGCTCCAACAACGAGGTGCGCGATCCGGGCAAGCACGATCGCCCCCGCACACATCGTGCACGGCTCGAGAGTCACCACGAGCGTGCAACCGCTCAGGTTCCAGCGCCCTCGCACGCGGGCCGCTTCGCGCAGGGCGAGAATTTCGGCGTGTGCCGTTGGGTCTTCATCCGCTTCCCGACGGTTGCCAGCGCTCGCGATGAGCGTGCCTTTTTCGTCGTACACGGCGGCGCCGATGGGAATGTCTCGGCGCGGAGGCATCGAGGCGGCGCGTGCTTCATCGATCGCCGGCTGCATGAGCTGGTCTAACGTCGCTCCCGCGTATGCCATGCGTACCTCGCTTACATTTTGGGCCCTGGGGCCGCGCCGAATCGGCTTTCATCGTAATAGGCTGGCCTCATGCGCGTATTGAACATTGACCACCCGCTCGTTGCCCATAAGCTCACTGTCCTTCGCGACAAGGACACCCCCAGTTCCGTTTTCCGCCAGCTCGCCGACGAGCTCGTGACCCTTCTCGCGTATGAGGCGACGCGCAATGTCGCCGTCGCGCCTGCGGAGGTCGAGACGCCGGTCGCGACGACGGTTGGCCGCAAGCTCACCGACCCGAAACCCATGGTCGTGCCGATTCTCCGTGCGGGCCTCGGCATGCTCGATGGCATCACGCGCTTGCTCCCCACGGCCGAGGTCGGCTTCCTCGGCATGGTGCGTAACGATGAAACCCTCGAGGTCACGACCTACGCGAATCGCCTTCCCGACGACCTCACGGGCCGCCAGTGCTTCGTTGTGGATCCGATGCTCGCGACCGGCCACACGCTCATCGCTTCCGTGAATTACCTTCTCGAAAAAGGCGCGCGTGACATCACGTGCGTGACCCTCCTTTCGGCTCCCGAGGGCATCGCCACCATGGAGGAGAAGCTCGACAAGGACGCGAATATTACGGTCGTGACCGCAGCAATCGACGAGAAGCTCAACGAGAAGAACTACATTGTTCCGGGCCTCGGCGACGCGGGCGACCGGCTCTTCGGGGTTGTCGACTAGACCCGCACTTTCGTTCATCACGGCGCCGACGCGGCGGGGACGTCCACGAGCTGATTTCACGGCAGTGTTTCAGTATGTGAACGCCCACTTGCGTCGGCGCCGATCGTGTTTCACACTGGTCACATGAATTTCCATGCCGCATCGAGCATCATCGAGGGGACCTCTTCGGTCTCCCGCTTCATGATGCGCGGCATGATGATGGACATGGCGATGTCCATGATGCAGGGTCAGCCGCGCCTCTAAGCGCACTGCGGAAAGCCGGCTGACAGGAGCCGGCCACTGGGCGCGGGTTCCAGGTGCCCACCGGGAGCACACCTCGCACGCGAGTTTCTTTCACTCCCCCGCGAGATCCCGGATTCCCCACACTTTCGCGCCGCACGGCGCCGCATCCTGGAGAATCGCCATGACCGTTGCACTTGACCGCACCCCCGCTTCCACCTCGACCCGCACCGTGAGCATCACGCTCACCGTTGAACTTCCCGCCGCGAGCAGCCAACGCGAGGCCACGCTCATTGCCGACGCGCTTCGCTCCCACGCCCACACGCTCGCGACAGTCAAGGGAGGAACGGCGAGCGTGCAGGTAGCGTCGGACCCCCGCCCCCGCCGCGCCCGCTTCACGGCCGTTCCCGGTCAGAGCGCAGGTACATCAATCCCCCCGCGTCCCGCTGGGAAGCCGCAGGCACTTCGCCCTCGCAAGGCTGGAGTCGTGTCGCCCAACGCACCCGCGCGCAGGGACGCCGAAGCCGCACGCTTGCGCCTGATCCAGTCGCGCTCGGTGAGTCCCGTCAGCGCCCCGGGCGCCGCGAGTGCACTCAGTCCCGCAAGCCCGTCCCTTCCGGGGAGCCCCGGATCGCGTCTCGCGCAACCATCGCTTGTAATCGATCTGTTTGGTCGCCGCGTGCGCATCGATGGCGAGGATGTGGATTTGACCCACCGTGAGTTCGAACTCCTCGCGCACCTCGCACGGAAGGCCCGCAGCATCGTTTCGCGCGAGGAGCTCATGCGAGAGGTGTGGTGCACTGCGGGTAGTGACGCGGGCGAGCGCACCGTTGACGTCCACATTCGCCGCGTGCGCAACAAGCTCGGGCGCTACCGCAAGCTCATTTCGACGGTGCGCGGTTCGGGTTACCGCCTCGAGCTCGGGAGCGACGTCGCATTGCTCGGCACAAAATAACGAAGAACACCTCCTCACAGACGAACGGACCGGAGCGCTCACAAATGGGGCTCACGGTCCGTTCGCTGGCTTCGCGGGACGAAGGGGGGGGGGGAGGTCCCTGCGAAGCGGCGATCGGGTTCGGGGGAACTTCCGATCGCCAGGCCGCACGCGCAAGGGGGTGAGCGCTGTGCGGCGGCTATGTTCCGGCATACCTGCCGTACTTGTGCCGCGAACGCGACGCCGGAATGCCTTGGAGCGGGCAACGCCGGTACTGCAACTCTAAAACACTTCGGGTCAAATGTGAACCCAGCTCGTCTCTCTAAGAGCGGCAAGTTGTGTTCGAGTCATACGCCTCACCTCTCAACGTTTAAGGTGGGGCCGTTACGATGGTTGCTCAGGGCGTGCAGCCGCCCACCGAAATCGTTTACACATTCGCAGCGAGGACCTTCATGATTGCTCACGCACGCATCGTTTCGGCGAAGGATGCCACGATCCAGTTCGCCGATCGCGCCGAACGGATCGAAGGCGAGAGCAGGAACGAGGTGCGCACGGCTATCAAGCACGCATTTGTCGCGGAAGCCCGTAAGCAGAATGCACCGGTGGATGTCGTCATTTTCGATGGTCCCGCAACGCACAACCTTCGAGTCGAACCCAACGGTCGCATCCAACCCCGCGAGGGCGATTCCCGCCCGCTCTACGCCTCGAGTGCCGCAATGCCCGACGCCTCGGAGCAAAAACGTGGCCGCCACTCGGCGCTGAGCGCCACGAGCCCCGCCACGGCAAACGCCGCCCGCCCCGCGAGTGCCGCGTCCCCGGACCCCGCGAGTGCCGCATCCGCCGCGGCCCTTGCCGATCTTCAAAAGCGCCTCGCAGCCGCCGAGGAGCGGCCAGCTGCCGATTCAACCTCCTCCCCCGAACCACTCACTTCCTCGCGCCATGCGGAGGGTGACGCGCTCCAGCCCGCCACACCGGCGAAGCCGCACGAACCGGTCGTCTCACCCAAGCGTGAGCTCCCCAAGGATGACCTGCCCACCCTCGATGACCTACGCGCGGGCAACGACGCGCATCGCAAGCCGCTCGCAACCCGCGGCTTCAACAAGTTCATTCGCCAGGCAAGCCTCGGTCTCATCAAGCCCGGGCCCGGCCGCGCCGAGCGCCGCGAACTCGACCAGATTGAGCGGATCCGCAAAAGGCTTGATGCACCGAAGAACATCGCGGTCGTCAACCTCAAGGGAGGCGCCCATAAAACCACGAGTGTGCTCATGCTCGCCGCAACCCTCGGCATGTTCCGCGGAGGAAGCGTGCTCGCGTGGGACAACAACGAAACACGAGGCACCCTCGGTTGGCGTGGTATTCCAAGCGATCACCACCTCACTGCCCTCGATCTCCTCAACAACCTCGATCACTTCGCGGGTGGGGATGCGCGCGTAGCCGACCTCGACAAGTACGTTCGCCCGCAGGGTGACATGAATTTCGACATCCTCGCTTCGGATGAAGACCCGGGCTCGGCCGCATCGATCGATGGCGAGGCCTTCAACCGCCTCAACGACACCCTTTCGCGCTTCTACCGCGTCAAGGTCGTGGACACGGGCAATAACGTGCGCGCCTCGAACTGGCTTGCCGCCGTCGAAGGCGCCGATCAGCTCGTGATCGTGTCGACGGTGCGCGAGGACACCTTCAACGCCGCCGCGTGGATGATCGACGAGCTGCGCATGACCGGCCACAAGAAGCAGGTCGAAAAGGCCGTGACGATCCTGTCGCACTCCTCGCGCGGCAAGATCGACCGTGTGCTACGCAAGCGCCTCCTCCACCACTTCGGCGCTCACACGCGCGCCGTGCTCGAGGTTCCGTTTGAGTCGCACTTCGTGGACGGCGGAAGCCTCGAATGGGCCAAGCTCTCGAAGGAGACGCGCGAGGCGTGGATGAACGCAACCGCGACGGTGGCCGACGGCCTCTGAGCACCACGGGAACCCATGAGGCCGGGCGAAGCCCCGCGTATCGCTCGTGCACGCTCCATCTCCACGCTGATACCGCCCTCGGCGTGAGCCTGTGGGCACACGCGACCGACACCGCGCGCCACGCCCACATTCTCGACTCCCTCGACTCGGCGCTCAGCGCGCTCTCCCCCGACGGGAGGCATCCCGCACCGCTCGCGGCCCTCGGTCCGTGGCTTGCGCGGCCCATGCGGCACGTGATCGAGGTTGAGTTTTTCGGCCGCCGCACGCGCGTGCGCACCCTCGCGCTCGAAAGCGCGCATCTTGCCGAGTTTATGACCGCGTTGCGCGCGCGCATCGCCCACCTCGCCCGCGCATCGGCAACGCCGCGGGATACGAGCGACGACGGCATCGCGCGTTTGATCAGCGAACTTGCGGAAGCGGGCCGCCCGCTCGACCTCGGTGAGGGAATTCTCCTCGCCCCCGAAACTCTTGCGCTCCTCAATCTCGACTCGCACGCGCGCCGCATCGTCAAACGGCGCGACGTCGTGCCCGGGCCCGAGAGCGCGCACGACACCTCGCGCGTGCGATGGCGCCTCGCCCCCGGTCTCGCAGTCGGTACCTCTCCCACTAATCCCGCGCTCGAACACCTCGTCGATGCCCACGCGCGCGCGACCTTCACGCGGCTGCGCAAGGAGCGCGAGCGCGCGGGCGAGCTTCCCGGGGCCGATGAGCTCGCGGGCCTCGACCCCGTGGGCGCCGCGCTTCTCGATGCCCTCGACAACAGCGATGCCCTCCTCACGCTCGACACGGTCAACGACCGCCGCGTGCGAAAGGCCCTCGACTCGTTCGTGGACTCGGCGCTCGCCGGCGTCCTTTTGAGCGAGAGGCAGCCGCGCCTCACGGTGCGCGTGCGCGAGGCGGAAAAGAAGGGTTACGACGCAGGCTCGGCAACCGTCGGACTTCGTGTGTACTCCACCGCTGCCCGCTGGCAGGTCGAGGTTTGCCTCGCGGAAACCTCGGGCCGCGTGCACCTGCTCGGGGATCTCGTGAATGCGGGTGATCTCACGAGCGTGGGCGCGCTCGAGCACGCCTCCCACGTGCGCCGCCTTTCTCCGACGCTTGCGGGGACCCACGCTGAGCCGGGAGGGCTCACGTGGAACCTTTCCACCAAGGAGCTTTCGCGCTTTCTCACCGAGGAGGCGAACGTTCTCGAGGCAGAGGGCATCACGGTCATGCTCCCGCGCGAGTGGACGAAGCAGCGCGTAAGCGTCGTTGCGAAGGTGGCAACGCCCGAGGAGGACGACCGCGAGAATCGCCCCGCGAAATCGACTGGTTTCTCGGGCGCGATGGCGTCGTTCGAGTTCGGCGTCGCGGTTGGCGAATCGATGCTGAGCCCCGACGAGCTCGAGGAACTCCTCGAGGAGCAGCGCGAACTTGTGAACATCCGCGGGAAGTGGGTGCGGCTCGATTCCTCGACGCTGCGCGCGGCGACGGCGTTCCTGCAGGGTGCGCGCCGGGTGGCGGCGGAGAATTCTCGCGAGGGCGAACGCGATGCGCTCACCGACGTGCAGTTTCGCGGCCTCCTCACCGAGGGTGGGCTCGAGGATCTCGACCTGAGCGTCGAGGCGGAAACGAGCAACGGCGACGAACTCCTGTTTGGCACCGACAAGGTTGCCGTTCCCGCGCTTCCCGCCCCGCGCACGCTCAAGGCGACGCTGCGCCCCTACCAAAAGCGTGGCCTCGACTGGCTCTCGTTCCTCGATGCGCGCGGCGTGGGCGGGATTCTCGCCGACGACATGGGCCTCGGCAAAACCATGCAGGTGCTCGCGTTCCTCGCGCGCGAACGCGAAAAACTCCCCCGGATCGGCCCCACACTCCTCGTGTGCCCGATGTCGGTGCTCGGCAGCTGGCAACGCGAGGCTGAGCGCTGGCTTCCGAGCCTCAAGGTGCACATCCATCACGGCCCCGATCGCCTCCACGGCGAGGCGTTCCGCGAGCGCGCCCGCGCTTCCCACCTCACGCTCACGACCTACGCGCTCGTGTCCCGCGATTTCGACGACCTTGCCGCCGCGAAGTTCCATCGCGTGGTCCTCGACGAGGCGCAGCACGTCAAGAATCACGACACGGGTGTCACGCAAGCGGTGAAGGCTCTTCCCGAGGGTCGACGTCTCGCACTTACGGGCACGCCCGTCGAGAACGATCTCACGGACCTGCACTCGATCCTCTCGATCACGACGCCGGGCCTGCTCCCAAGCGAGGCGGCCTTCAAGGAACGATTCGTGAATCCGATCAACGAGGGCAATCGCGCTGTTCAGGAACGCCTGAGCCTCCTCACGAGGCCGTTCATTTTGAGGCGCGTGAAGACTGATCGCAGCATCATCTCGGACCTGCCCGAGAAGCGCGAGGAACGCGAACTCGTCAACATCACGGAAGAGCAAGCGGGGCTCTACAAGGCGCTCGTGGAGGACATGACGAAGCAGCTCGAGGAGCTCTCGAAGATCTCCGACCCAATCACGAGGAATCGCCGACGCCGCACGATCGTGAGCACGACGATCATGAAGATGAAGCAGGTTCTCGGGCACCCCGCGCACTTCCTCGGTGATGGCTCGCCTGTGCTCGATGCCTCGGGCGAGCACAGAAGCGGCAAGCTCGAACGGCTCGACACGATCCTCGAATCTGTCGTCGCGAATAACGAGAAGGCGCTCATCTTCACGCAGTTCACGGCGTTCGCCCCCACGATGCTCGAGCACTGGGAAACGACGTTCGGGCTTCGCGTGCCGTTCCTCCACGGCGGCATCTCGAAGGCGGAACGCGACGAGATGGTGCGCGAGTTCCAGAACTCCCCCGGCACCCCGGGGGCGATGCTGCTTTCGCTTCGCGCAGGCGGCACCGGCATTACCCTCACGGCGGCCAACCACGTGATCCACCTCGATCGCTGGTGGAACCCCGCCGTCGAAAACCAGGCGACCGACCGCGCGTTCCGCATCGGCCAAACCCGCGATGTCTCCGTTCACAAGCTCATCTCGATCGGCACAATCGAGGAGAAAATCGACGATGTGCTGCGCTCAAAACTTGAGCTCGCCGAGCACACGGTGCGCTCGGGCGAAGGGTGGCTCACGGAGCTCAGCAACGACAAGCTCGCCGAAATCGTTTCGCTCGACGACGCACGAAAGGAGCGCCGCTCGTGAACATCGAGATGACCTCGAAGCGCGGCGCGATCGGCGAAAGCTTCCTCGCACGCGAGTTCCTCGCACGCGCAGAGGTGCAGCTCGGCCGCACGAAGCTCGCGGCGGGCAGGCGACTCGCGCGCGCGGGGGCCGTCGAGTGGCTCGACGTCACCGCGGGTCACGTCAAGGGCGAGGTCACTGCCGCGATCGATGGCACCCTTACGCATCCGCAGCTCGACTTCGGGCCGCGGGGCGGAAACGACATCGACGCTCTCATTGCGCGAGCCACGCGCGACCCGCACGAGATTCTCGCGGTCTTCGCGGGCACCTACGACATCGCCGACGAACGCGAACTTGAAAGCGAAGGCCTCGCCCTCCTCCCGAGCGCCGAACTCCCCCTCTCCTTCGGCTGCACGTGCCTGCGCTGGCCCGACGTGTGCGAGCACGTGTGGGCCCTCACGCTTGCTTTCACCGAACACATCGATCGCGCACCCGCAGACTACCTCGCGCTCCTCGGCCTGGACGTCGAGCAGCTTCACCTCACGGAAGGAGAGTCCGACGGTTCTTCGGCAACCGTCGGACCTGATCCGCACGTGGAGACCCGCACCCGTTTTGATCCCGCGCGGCTCGAATCCGAGATACTGGTGAGGGCTATGGGCGAAGAGGCCGCGGCCCTCATCGCGGCGTTCTACGCTGAAGCTAAGCGAGAGGGCGGCACGCCGCCAACCGAGACGAAAGGACAGGGCCCGGGCGATGGCTCACGAACTGACTAACGAGACGATTGACGCGGTTGCGGCGATTTTTGACAAGGCCGTCGCGGACCACCGCATGGCGGGGGTTGCGTGGGGCGTTGCGAGGGACGGCGAGATCCTCGCCTCCGGTGGTGCGGGCTCGAGCGCACTCGTTGGGGGTGAGAACGACGAGGGCGCGTTCACGCCCGGCGTTGATTCGATCTCGCGTATCGCCTCGATGACGAAGTCGTTCACGGCCGCAACGATCCTCGCCTTGCGCGACGAGGGCAAACTGCGCCTCGACGACCCAATCTCGACCTACGTTCCCGCCGCCGAAGGCATCGGCGCGTTTAGCGAGGACTCCCCCGCGCTCACGATTCGCCACGCCCTCACGATGGCCGCGGGTTTCGTCACGGATAACCCGTGGGGCGACCGCCAGGAGTCGATGAGCGCCGAGGAATTCGATGAGTACATCGCGGGCGGTCTCTCGCTCATCGCGGAACCGGGCTGCGGCTTCGAGTATTCGAACACGGGCTACGTGCTTCTCGGCCGCGTGATCGACGAGGTCACGGGCGTGAGCTTCCGCGACGAGATTCGCCGCCGCTTCCTCGAGCCGCTCGGCATGACGGACACGGTGTTCTCCCTCGCGGAGATGACCGACGAGCAGCGCTCGCGCGTGCTCACGGGCCACCGCGTGGGCGATGGCGAAGGCGCGACGCGATTCGAAGAAGTCGATTTCGATACGCCCGGCGTGTTCGGCGCGATGGCGGGGCTTTTCTCGACCGTCGCGGACGTCGCGAAGTGGACGGCCTTCCTTTCCGAGGTGGGTGTGCGCCGCGCCGACGGCATCAGTGCCGAATCGCGCGCGATGCTTTCACCAGCTTCGCGCCGCGAAATGCAGGAGATTCACCGCATCCAGGAGTGGCCGGTGCTCGAAGGCGAAACTGGATTCGGCCGTGTGCGCGGCTACGGCTTCGGGCTTGTCGTCGAGAAGTTCCCGAAGCTCGGGGACGTCATCTCGCACTCGGGCGGCTATCCCGGATATGGCTCGTTCATGGTGTGGCTGCGCGGCACGGGTCTCACGGTGATCGCCCTCGCGAACTCGAAATATGCACCCGCGATTCCGTGCTCGCTCGAGGCGCTCGAGGCGATCCGCACCCACCAGGAAGAGCTCACCCGGGCCCCGAAGCGCGAGCTTGCCCCTTCGACCCGGGAGGCCCTCGAGAAGTCGCTCGCGTGGCTACGCGACGTCGAGCTCGAGGGCCAGCCGACGGCCCTCGTGCCGAGTGGCTCCGCCCGCACCGTGCTCGCGAATCGCGCCGAGCAGGGCGTGAGCGAGGAAAGCGACCCGCTTCTCGCGCTGTTTGCGACCAACATGGATCAGGACGTCTCGCGCGCCGAACGCGTGCGTCTGCGTGACGCGGCCCTGCGGATCGCCGGCCTCGACCGCGCCGACCTCACGCTCGAGAAGGCTGCAAACCTGAAGGTGCTTTCACCGTTCCAAGCGGTGTGCACGTTCGAGGGCGAAAGCGGGAAGGTCCTCATCGACCTGCTCATGGATCCGCGCAAGAACTCCCAGATCCAGGCACTCAATATCAAGGGCGAGCCGAAGAACAAGGGCGAGGCCTCGGGCGCCGCGCCCATCGGCATCTAATCCTCATGCCGCACATCCACCTCGAGGTGAGTGGGCTCGATGCCGCCCTCGTCGACGACCTCGACTGGGGCGGCACGATCCTCACGATCGGCGGGCACGAGCAGTCCCACGTCAACCCCGCCGATCCGTTAGAGATTCGCTACGAGTATTTGAGGCGCATCGCGAACGTTCTCGACGAAGGATTCGAGGCAGGCGCGCCGATCAGCATTCTCCACCTCGGCGCGGGCGCGCTCACACTCGCGCGGTACGTGCAGGCCACGCGCCCGGGAAGCATCCAGCTCGCGGTCGACATCGAACCCCGCCTCGTCACGTTCGTGCTCGAGAACCTGCCTCTTCCAGCGGGCACGCGCCTCGAACACCGCGTGGGCGATGCTCTCGCACTGGTGCGCGCGCTCTCGCAAGAGCACACGGACTCCGCCTCGAGCGGTGAGGTCCGACGGTTCCACGCCGCCGTGCTCGATGTGTTCAGCGGGAAGGAGACCGCGCCTCACCTCGCAACTGCTGACTTTTATGGCGCGGCGCTCGACGTGCTCGACGCAGACGCTGAGGATCCAGGGATCCTTCTCGTCAACATCGGCGACGACGAGCCCCAACGCTTCCTCGCCGCGCAGGCTCGAGAGCTTCACGCCGCGTGCGCCGAGCGGGGCTACCCAGAGCCGTGGATCCTCACCGATGCTCACGTCGCGCACTCCCGTGCGACGGGCAACTCGATTCTCGTGGCAGGCCCCCTCACGGCTCGCGAGGATTTTGTGCAGATTGCCTCGCGCGTGCGGGCCTCGGGGCCCCATCCCGCCGTCGTAGAGCCGTGGCGCGACGTCCTCGGCGCTTAGCTCCGCCGCGCCTTACAGGAAGCCAATGAGCGTGAGCGATGCGAAGGCACCCGCGCCGATCGCGATCGTCATGCCCGCGATGATCGCGGCCCAGCCCACGAGAGTCATCCGGTCATAGCTGCGCGCACGCTCACCCAGCCCGCGCTTTCCGGTGCGAATATCGACGTCGTGCTCATCCGGGCTCGACGGCACGAGTGAAACCGCGGGAGGCATCCGTCGTTCGGGCGGATCGAACGGCGCCTCGACGTCGTCCACTTCTTCGATAATCGCGGCGCTTGGGGGCCGCTGAGGCACGGGCGACGGCACCGGCTCAACGGTGGGCGGCTCCCCCTCGTACGGATCGAAATCTTCCGGAATATCCGGCATGAGGTCCACAATTTCAAGCCGGGAACCGTCGGAAAGAAGAGCCGGAGAACCGGGCTCCACGCTCGGGAGCTGCGCGAGGGCTTCCCGCGCGCTCGGGCGCTCAGCGGGGTCGCTCGCGAGCATTGCGGCGAGGACCCGGGCGAATTCGGGCGAGAGGCCTTCGGGAACTGTCGTATCGTTTAGCGCGGCGGGGCCGGCGAGCGTGAACAGCACAGACGCACCAAGCGCGTAGACGTCGGCCGCGGGTGTAGCGACGGCACCGGCGGCGACCTCGGGCGCGAAGAAAGCTTCCACGGTCGCGGTGTCCACGACCGGGAAATCTGGCGCTTCGACCTCCGGCATCGCTGCGCTCACGCCCGCGAGAACAGCGAATACGGGTGGGCGATCTTCCCGGCACATGATCGTCGTGGCACTCACGCGGCGATGCACCCACCCCGCCTCATGCATCGTTGCGAGCGCCTCGAGGATTTGCCTCGCGATCATGAGTGCCGCTGATTCGCCGAGCGTCCCTCTGAGGCTCACAACTTCGGCGAGGGTGCCACCTGACACGAGCGGCATTGCTACGAGCGCCTCGGACTCGTCCATCGCATAAGGGGAAAGAAGATGCGGGTGGGCGAAGGCGCCGTCGGAATCTTCGAGTATCCGCCTCGCCGAGACCAACTGCCCGTCATCGAGAATCTTGAGCGCGCACTGATCCTCGCGTTCGCAGTCCCGCGCGCGCCAGACCTCACCCGTGCGTGAGCGCTCGACCAGGTCGATCCGCACGAAACGCTTGCCGTAGGCGTTCATGGACCTAGATCAGCACACGCCGACGCATCTTTCAACTTCTATAGCGTTTCAGTGTTGACATTCGCATTTTGTGACCAGCCTTGCACATATGAATATGCAGGCTAAGTTCGCAGGCATTCTCCTCCGGGAGCATAGCCACGAGGACTTCAACGCGCGGGCTATAAGGCAACGAGCAATGGCAGCGCCTACCGTTTACACCTGTAGCGCGACACCATGCCGCGCTCGGAGGTTGGCTTCACTATTACAACCAGCACCGGCCTCTAAGGAACTAGGGAGGCCACACACCAGCCAGCCTCGTCCCGGGTATTGACTTCGGTCTCGTCCACGATGAGGGCATTCACTCGGATGGTCCGTCTGAATACCCGCGCCTGGGAACGCTCCTGCCAACTGGAGCGTCCTGAGCGTCCTTCAAGCGCGGATGGGCGCAGAACCCTCAATACCAGCGGACGAACATCGCCTGCGATCGTCGATTTAACGACGCCAAGCATAGAGAAAGCCGACACACATTCCCGCCACTCGCCCAAAATGGCAGTGCGCGACAGTCATCGAGCATTCCTAACGGTCTTCCAGTAGGACGGCGCCCGAGCCCAAAGAAGCTGCGGAATGGTCTGACCACCATTCAAGCTTGCGTTCGACGCTGGGGCCACCTCCATAGGTCTAAGTCTTCAGCAAACGACCGCGCAAATAAACAAATAGTCCACAAACTCGACGAGCTGCCCTACCGCGACGAAATGCTCGTCGGGATCGGGAAGTAGTTTCACACTGGCCAGGCGGCAGCGATAAGACGCTGCCCATGGCTATTCAGGGCACTCGCCGGCGTTGTAAACACCGCGTATAGAGTGAACACCCAGGGTGGGAAAACTGCCCAGATCATCATCAGCGCCACCCCCCTTCCGGTCAACCTGCTACACCTCCATCCACCCCAGATGGTGGTCATCAACCTTTCTAACAGCCTCTGCACACCGACGGTATAACCAGGGACAACGACACGCCCCTTCCATCACCGTTTCCGGGCCCTACACCTACGTTCAGTACTGCCATCACCACTCGAGCGACATGACCTGCGGGGTTCAACTGCCTTACTCACAACTCCAGCCGCCCCAGGTGGATAAGCCTAGCCAGCTCTCGTCAGGTTCCTTAAGTTCTCCCAACGGCTCATCTGGAAGGAGAGCCAGGGCCGCTACCGTATAGTAAGCACCACGCACACGTGACAGCAGTCACATGTCGGTGTAAGATCCTAGATGAGCTCAAAGAGGAGGTGATTTCAATGACGATTCAACTTTCCCAGAAGGCGCCTCGCCTACGCCATGGCGCATACGGATATTCGCACTGCGGAGCACACTGTTCCAGCCCTAAGTAACCCAACCGATTGCCTGGTGTATGCGGCGTCGAACGCCGCATACACCAGGCTTCACAGAAGTAGGCAAGAAATGACCAGCTCCCCCTTAGCCGCAGCGATAATTTCCCAAACGTTTTCCCACCAGTGGATCGAATCCTCTAGGCCGGCCGTCAACACTTTCTTCTACACTACCGCCGTACCGCATGCGACAACACTGGAGAGGTTCGACAAATTTGCGACCATATACTCACGCTTTCGCTGGATAGCAAAAGAGGTATCTAACGCTGCGCGGGGGCCACTAAGCCTACCAAGCCCTGGAATCATAAGTATTCCCGATAGCATATTCATAGCAGAACTCTGCCGGTGTGGCGCATTGCTGACATTTGATAACGGACCTCACACCATCGAGCAGCCCCAACAGAATAGTCCCGATTCCCCTCCCGAGGAAATTATTTCACGCGCACACCTTTCTCTTCGAAACAATGATCCGTGGGCCACCATAAATTTACTAGACCGTGCTCCACAATCAATTGCAAGATCCTTTGACGGAACCCTACTTTATGCACGAGCGAACGTCGCCTTAAATAGCTCGTTCACTGCGCTTGGTGTTCTAAATCAGATTATTCCCACGACCGCGGACGAGCGGGCGATTTTAGCGTACGAAAAGGGAATCATACTTCTGCGTCACCTCCCCGCCCATTGGCAATCGCGCGAGCAGGGGATTATCCTTCTAAAACAAGCAGCAACCCAAGCACGAAGCTCCGAGGTATCACCTTCTGTTAGAGCTACCGCTCTTAATGGTTACGCTCTTGCGGTGGCCGCTCAAGACACGGCTCTGGCAGTCGCGCTCGAAGTAGAAGCGATCGAGACCCAAAAGGAGCTCTTGGATATCGATAGACACGAAGAAGACGTGTCTTTATCAATCTTTAGAGGAAATCTTGCACGACTGCTGCACTCTTCAGGTGCAACTGACGAGGCGAAGAGGGCCATCCTGGAGGCACTCAGATATCAACCTCCAGACACTGGACAACTAGAGCTGGCGTTAAGAATAGCTGAGGACCAGGGGGATGAATCACTTGTAGATCGAACGGTCCACCAATTGTCACAACGCTCGAACTGGGACTACAATGCCGCCATCGCGTTGGGAAATTACTATTCAAAAAACGAGATCAATTCTCTAGCTCTATCACATTACGAGCAAGCCCTATCTCTGGACCCTGAGCTTGTCGATGTCCGTCTTTCTTGTGCTGAACTCTACCTAAAAAACGACTCCATCCAGGATTCAGAAAGGCATCTCTCAAAGGAACTATTTACCTTTGCTGAGCGTTCGGACTTAGCGCGACGAGACCTTCTATTACTCGAGATAGAAATTAGACGCGTCCCTGATCGAGAGCGATTGGATTTCCTCCTTGTTGCGTTGGAGCGACTCGCCGCTATCTATCCAGAAGACCCTGAGGTCAGCTCTAATCTCGCGATGATCGAAAAGAAGACTGGCGAGGGGCGGACGTCATGACGACTTCCACCATCAAGACCGCGCTTTGGGCCGTGCATCAGTTGTGGAAGTACTCGCCTGTGGTCCTCGTGTTCTATCTGATTTTCGTGATCGTCGACAGTCTCGGCCCTGCCCTGATGGTAGTCGCGGTTGAAAACCTCGTGCATGAGGCCACTGCGAGGGAATCACACTCCCAACTGTCTGGAGCTATTGTCGCGGCGGGGCTCGTATTCGGGCTGAACTCCAGCGTTCGGTCTGTTGTGATGACTCTCAGTCAAATCTTGAGCCGAAAAACCCGGGCGGGCATGGAGTATGAGTTCGCGAAAGCAATGTCCCGTGTACCGGCAGACCAGCTCATGGGAGACTCGCTCACTACCCGAGCAAGAACCGCTAGCGAAGCCATTGCAACGGCGGCATCCTTCCATGGAACCTATGTGATCAATTCGTTCCGCGCAGTCGCCACCATGGCATTTTTGGTCCTCGCCTTAGCTCCTTACAGTGTCATTTCGGCGTTGGTCATCGTGCTGGCTACGATTCCTACGCTCATCGCTTTTACGCTGGTCGCCAAAATCGAAGGCCGAACCTGGCCCTTGGTTTCTCACGAAGTAAAGTTCGGAAGCTACGCTCTCAATCAGTTGGTTTACGAAAAGCCAGCTTTCGAGCTGTCGGCACTTGGGACCGGCTTCAAATTAGCTCGCGTCGTTAAGCAGCGGTCCTTCAAAGCCGCACAGCTCTTTGTCTCGGCGATGTCGAAGTCCACTATCCTTATCGTTCTGGGTGGGCTTTTTGCGACTGGCCTCTTGATCTTTGCTCTATTCACACTCGCCTCTGATAGTGGTCTCGGTGCAGGTGTTCTTGCTGCCGGAGTGGTGGCACTGATTTCGAGCATGTCAGCTACGTCTGATGCCTCGTACACTCTGGGTAGTGTTGTGTCAGGCACCCCGATCGTCGATGCCTATAGACGATTTACTAATGAGTTCCAAGGTGAGGCCCGGGAAGCTTCCTCGTCAGACGCCGATACACCTCGAGCAGATATACAAAGTCTTCACGTGCGTTCCGTTTCCTATAGCTATCCCCATGGCGCGGCTAAAGCGCTCGATAACATTTCACTGTCTGCGGAGAAGGGTCAACTCATCGGTATCGTCGGCGTGAATGGCGCAGGCAAAACAACGCTGGTCCGTATCATCATGGGGCTGTTTAACCCCAGTACTGGCGACGTTCTGATAAACGGTGAACCGATCAACTGCTTCGACGACGTCTCGCGCACCAGTATTTTTGGACTACTGTCGCAAGAGTTTGGGCGATACGAACTCACAGTGAGGGAGTCCTTGCTTCTCGGAACAAGAAGAGACTATGTCTGCGACAGTGAACTTTGGGACGCGCTTGATGCGGCCAGACTGCGAAAAGCCGTCGAAGACCTACCGAATAAGCTAGATTCCCAACTGGGCGAGCAGTTCGGCGGGGTCGGACTCTCTGGCGGCCAATGGCAGCGACTTGCGCTAGCGCGAATAGCTCTGCGCAATGCTCCAGTGTGGATTCTTGATGAACCGACAAGTGCCATCGATGCGGAGAGTGAGAGGGCAATCTTCGATGACCTTGCATCCGGACCCACGAAAAATGATCGCATAACCATCGTCGTATCCCATCGTGCTGCCACATTACGTGCTATGGACCGAATCTATGTCATCGAAGAAGGACAACTGATTCAATCAGGCACCTACTTAGAGCTGCTGGCATCGCCGGGCCGGTTTCACGAAATTTTTCGTGAAGAAGAATAGAGCACACATCATTGTGAGTCATATATCGAGTTCTACTTTCATGAAACGAATTCGGGATGAGACTGCACCAAAGAGGCGCATAGTCTTAAAGTCGTTGATTCGTAAACGTGCGTCAGTACCCTTCTGATATCCAACGTCCACAGCGTGGATCAACCTCCCCAGCGTAGAAATCTCACCCGCCCTAGCGGGTCTCTTCCCTCTACTAGGCCTGAGGTTGTGGCCGAGTTCGAAGGCTGGTAGCGACACCGTGTTCGTGTTGGAGAAAGTTGCGGTGCGGTAGATCGCACGCCGCCCGAATGGGCTCAAGATCCCTTCAAACCTTGAACAACGCGGCATCGTCCAGCATCACTTAAATGAAAACTTGCCGCCGGAACAGGTGTGAGGCCGGGTGCGTAACGACTTTCCCGACCGAAAGGATCTGTGGGTGAGACACGAAACTGTGTATAAACCGATCAACCTACAGACCAATGGAGATCTCAACCGGAGTGGCAGCTCTTACTCGCATAAGCCCGACTATTCGATATCCCCACACCGTCTTAGCGAGCGCCGACGCCACTTCACGGACACGTCTCGTTCTGAGCGCGTCCACCCCGCCACTCCTCCAGACTCCTAGTCAGCGGATTTGCCTCGCGATCATGACTGCCACTGCTTCGCCGAGCGGCCCCTTAGACTCACAACTTCGGCGAGCGTGCCACCTGTCACGGGCAGCATTGCCACGCACGCCAGACCTCGCCCGTGCGTGAGCGCTCGATCAGGTCGATCCGCACGAAACGCTTGCCGTAGGCGTTCATAGGCCGCCCTGCCCACGCGTGCGCACACGCCCTATGAGGGTCTGGAGATCTTCGAGTCGGCGTTCCCACCATGACTCGGGCTTCACGCGCTCGAGGAGTTCATCGAGCTCGGGCACGAGATGCCACACGTGAAAGTCGGCTCCCGAGTCCGCGGGTGGGCGCGCGGCGCCTGAGAAAACCCGCGCGAGAGCCTCCCCAGTGCGATCGAATTGAAACTCGACTCCAGTGACCGCCGGGTACTGGGCCTCGCGGGCCGCCTCGAGCGCGTACTCCCACGTGGGTGCGATGTGTTCCTCAAGTCCCTGCACCGAGGCGAGTGGGGCGGGTGTGCCTCGATGGGCGACCCACACGCCACGAATGTCGAGCACCGCATCCACGCGGCACAGCCGCTCACCGTCGGCCCCGGCCGCGCTCACGTACACGAGGTTGCGCAGTGCATCCGCGGGCGTCAGGGGGGACACAAATCGGGCGAGCGGTTCCGCGATTGTCGCAGGCAGAGATCGGCGAAGCGGCGCATGCTCAGCGCCCGCCAGCTCATTCCCACTCAGCGACACGTCCTCACCTCCGAGTTCGTCCATCAGTGTCGACATGGCTCGCTACTGCGCCATGTCCTTGAAACGCGAGTAATGCCCCTCGAACGCCACGGGAATGGTCTTCGTTGCGCCATTGCGGTGCTTCGCGACGATGAGGTCCGCCTCGCCCGCGCGGGCCGATTCCTTCTCGTAGTAGTCCTCGCGGTGGATGAGCACGATGAGGTCCGCATCCTGCTCAATCGAGCCGGATTCGCGAAGGTCACTCATCATGGGCTTTTTGTCGGTGCGCTGTTCGTTCCCGCGGTTGAGCTGCGAAATCGCAATCACGGGCACCTCGATCTCCTTCGCGAGGAGCTTGAGCGCACGCGAGAACTCCGAGACTTCCTGCTGGCGCGACTCGACGCGCTTACCGGAGCTCATGAGCTGCAGGTAGTCGATCACGACCAGTTTGAGATCCGCCTTCTGCTTGAGGCGACGGCACTTCGCGCGAATCTCCATGAGGGTCATGTTCGCCGAATCGTCGATATACAGCGGCGCATCCATGAAGCGAGTCGTGGCGCGCGCAAGGCGCTCCCAGTCCTGATCGTCTACCGTGCCGTCGCGAAGGCGACTCATCGGCACCTGCGCTTCGGCGGCCATGATGCGCATCATGATCTCTTGGCGGTCCATTTCGAGGGAGAAGATGGCCGACGCCATCCCGTTGTGGATCGCGGCGCTCCTCATTACGTCCATGCCGAGAGTCGTCTTACCCATCGCAGGGCGGCCAGCGAAGATGATCATCTGGCCGGGGTGCAGGCCCTGTGTGAGCTCATCGAACTCCGCGAATCCCGTGGGCACGCCATTGACCTGCCCGCCTCTGGACTGGAGCATCTCAATGAAGTCCATCGTCGGCTCAATCACTTCGGAAAGCTTCACGTAGTCCTCGGACTTCGTGCGGTCCGTGACCGAGTACACCTGCGCCTGCGCTTCGTTGACGGCGGCATCAACCTCGCCGCCATCCGCGGCGAAGCCAAGCTGCACGATGCGCGTGCCAGCCTCGACGAGCCTACGGAGCGTGGCCCGCTCCGCGACAATCTCGGCATAGAATCCTGCGTTGGCAGCCGTCGGAACCGCATCGATCAAATCGGCGAGGTACGGGGCTCCGCCGACCTTCTCGAGGTTGCCCCTCTCACGCAGCGCATCGGCGACCGTCACGAAGTCGGCCGGCTCCCCGCGACCGTAAAGGTCGATGATCGCCTCGTAAATGAGTTCGTGCGCGGGGCGGTAAAAGTCGTTGCTGCGGAGCTTCTCGACGACGTCGGCGATCGCATCTTTCGACAGCATCATGCCGCCAAGAACGCCCTGCTCAGCACCTAGATCCTGCGGCGGGAGGCGGTCCATTCCCTGATCGGGACCCGGCTCCAAAAGGGCGCTCGACATACGACCTCCTCAAGTCTCGGTGTGACTGCCCCCCGAGGCGGGGCATGAATGCCCCAGAATCTTACCGCGAGGCGCTACTCGGCGACGAGGTCTTGCACATCGGGGTGCTTTTCGATCCAGCCCTGCACGTAGGGGCACACGGGGCGGACCTTCACGCCGTGACGGCGCGCATGTTCGAAAGCCGCGGCGGTCACCTCGCCCGCGATGCCTCGCCCGCGAAACTCCGGATCGGTCACGACATGCGTGGCGACGAAAATGACGCCATCGTTCTCGCGGTCGTACTCGAGGTACCCCGCCTCCACGCCACCTTCCGTGGCAATGAAGCGCTGCTGGTCTGAATAATGAGTCACGGTAGCCATGCCTTAAGTGTCGCAGGAGCGCGCGGTTTGCAACAGGTTTTTGGCTATTTTGGCCGGAGATCTCGAGGCGTGGGCAGGGCTCGGTTGGCTCATGCGGGTCCGACGCTTGTTGGGCAACCTGTGGACTCGCCCTCGAGTTGCCTCCTTCCCCCTTCTCTCCGTGACTCCCACGGTTCTCTCTGAGTCCACCACGTTTCTCTCCGGGGCTTCACCACACTTCTCCCCGGGCCCCACAACGCTTCGCCATCTTTGCGACACGCCTCGCATTTCGGTTGTTCTTGGTGGGCCCATCCACATTCGTGAATTCGTTTCAGTTGGCGATTTGTCGCTCGGTGGGCTCAGTATTCGTTGGCTCGCGCTCCACAATCTGTTTTATCCACAAATCATTCGGGTTTTCCACGGTGTTTTCTGGATTTCTGGGTGTTTTCCATACACCGCGGCCACCAGGGTATTCGCGTGGAGAGGGTGGCGAGTTTAAATGTCTCACCCCTCTTTTAAGCTCGAGTTGTCTCGAGAAAGGCAAGGGTCGGGTTTAAATGTCTCACCCCCTTTTTAGGCTCGAGGCATCACCACACAGAAGCCACTTCAAAACCCGGTCGAGAGAAAGGGGGGCGCAATGACCAGCACAGTGTTAGGCCGCGATGCCGCTACGGGCACTGCCGGTCCTGCCACGGGCACGAGCGGTACTGCCACAGGCACTGCCGGTATTGCTGCGGGCTCTGCTGTTGTCGCGACCGCAGCATCCTCCCCTGCCCCTGCCACCGGCTCTCTTGATGACCTCGCGGCACTCGCTGGACTCACCCAACTGGAGGCCCCTTCGCGTACCGACGTTCTGGATCTTCTTCTTTCTCGGTCGAAGGGGTGGCAGGCCGCGCTGATGGGCATGCTCAAAACCTTCCCCACCGCACCCCCTCATTCTTCTGATACTCCAGGTGACGCGCACTCGGCTACGACTCCCGCACGTGTCCTTGATGGGCCGGATCTGCTCACCCGCCTGGATGTGTTGGAGTCGTTGACGCGGATCGCGGAGCTGAGCGAAGCAGTCAAAGCGCACATTCTCACCGAGCTCGACGAAACCGACGGCATCGGCCACCTCTCCAGCAAAGAAACCACTCCCCACACCACCAGCGCCTCCTCCCCCACACACAACGACACCCCCTCTCCCTCACACGCAACTGACGCATGCGAGGATGCTGGCCGGGTTGATCCGTCTGCGGGCCTGGATTCCCTCAGCGACAAAGACCGGGCACGAGTGTTCGCCACGCGCCGCTCTCTCGCGCATGAGGTTGGGCTGATTCTCAAACAATCCCCGTATGCGACCAGTCTCGACATCGCCCGCTCCCGCATGCTCACCACAAACCTGCCCACCCTCCTTGCCAACCTCGAAGCCGGGCGGATCTCCATCACCGACACTCACGCGATCACCACGAGCCTTCGCGATGCCACAAGCCACCACGCCCAACAATTGGATGGCCCGATCGCTCGGGAACTGGAGCGCAACCCCCACGCTGGAAAGAAACACTGGCGAAACTTCACCACCAACGCCCTGCTCTCCCTCGACCCCGCTACCGCTCTCGAGAAAGAAAAGAAAGCCTTCACCACACGCCGCCTCACCCTGAAAACCCTCCGCAACGGGATGAGCAGTCTCACCCTCACCATGCGCACCCTCGACGCCCACCGCATCCACGACCTGCTCACCCACCGCGCCACACAAGCCCACAAGGTCCTCCACTAACACGAAGTCACCACCGCCACGCGCAAAGCACACGAACACGCCACCAAAGTCACCGCTGAGCTTCAAACGCTTCTCGCCAGAAACGTCTTTACCCTCGAACACCTCACCGGCGCCACACCAACACCCCACGCCAACCTCGACGACGACATTGACGACACCTCACGCGCCACCGCCACCCCAGAAACAACAACACCCACCCATCGCGCAACACTCGCACACGAAGAAGCCGAGGAAACCGCACGCCACAAAGCCAAAGACTTCCTCACGCAACTCGAACGAGACAACCTCCGCCTCGAAACCTCGACCACTACCGACGGCTCACCGGGCGTGAGCGTGAAAGCCCGTGCTGGGGCATGGAGGGGCCACTACCAAAAACCCGCCCACACCCCACACAACCTCGCCGTTGACGTCCTCGTCGAAACCCTCCTCAACACACGCCCCAACCACCCCACCGCACAACTCGCACCACCAAGCACCGCACCAGGCATCACCCACGACCCCTGGACACCACTACCCCACCCCCACACCAACAACGGAAACCTCTCACCCAACAACCACGACGCGAGGCACACAAACCCACCACCCGGCGCCCCACACCCACCACAAAAACCACCAACGCAAACAGACAAAGAAACCGAGACCATCCCAACCGAACACGCCACCACTGAAAGCCACGCAACCGAACACACCAGCGGTGTTCGGGGATCAGAGCGCGCCCGCAGATTCGACATCGGGCTACTCGTGCCCGTGGACCCAGACGTCTCCACCGCCTACATCCCCGACGCCGGCCCCATCACCGCCAAAACCGGATTCGACTACCTCAACGAGCTCTACAGCAACGACGTCCTCGTCAAATACCGACGCATCTTCACAAGCGCCACAACCGGAGAAGTCCTCGCCATGGACTCCCGCTCCCGAATCTTCCCCAAAGCCCTCGCCGAACTCGTCCGCCTCAGAGACCGCACCTGCCGCGGCCCCTACTGCAATGCACCCATCACCCACATCGACCACATCAAACGCCACGCACAAAACGGCCCCACCACCCTCACCAACGCCCAAGGCCTCTGCGCACGATGCAACCTCGCCAAAGAAGCCCTCACCGTCACACCCACCACAAACACCAAGACAAGCACCAACACCACACCCCACACCACCACCTGGACCACCCCAAACGGCCGCACCTACACCAGCACCACACCCACATACGACAGCTAAGCAACCCGAAAGCCGCGGGGACGAACGCTCGCGCCAGATGCAAGAGTCTCGACAGATGCAAGAGTCTGAGGAAACGGCCGCGCTGCCAAAAGCGGCCACGCCGCCACTAACGAGAGGACACCAAGGCCATTCGTAGAGATTGTCCGTGGGGCGAGAGGCGTCCCCTGCTTCGGAGCGATGGGGCACTTCAGTTCTGCCACGGGTCCCGGCCCGCGCGCCTAGGATTGAGAGCGTGAGCACTTACGAACAGAAGAATGAGCTTCAACAGGGCGCGGGCGAGCGTCGGAACGAGAACCCCGCTGCCAAAGTCGCCGAGAGCAACCATCAGGGCAACCCCGCTACGGGGGCGCTCAATACCGGGGATTCGGCTTCCACCGTTTCCACCGCCTACGCCACCCGCCGCCCTAGCCGCATGCTTTCGAGCGTGTGGGGGGATGAGCAGCACGCCGTCGAGGCCGCGCAGAAGTGGGCGCGCGAGCACACGGCGCTTGCCCATGACCCGAAGGCCACCGCACGCTCCGCAGCCGAGCTTGACGAAGCCGTCAAGGCGCTGGCCGGCGACATGATCACCGAAGAGGGCATCGGCGCCGATCGAGCCCTTGAGATCTACGAGAACATTCTCATCCCGGCGACCCGCGCCGCCGATGACCCCATGAACCTCGCCTATATTCCCGGTGCCCCCACGCGCGCGGCCGTTGCCTTCGACAACGTCGTGAGCGCCGCCAACGTGTTCGGTGGCGTGTGGGAAGCCGGCGCCGGCGCTATCTGGGCCGAGAACCAGGTGCTGCGGTGGCTCATGGACCTGCTCGGCTGGCCGGAAGGATCCGCTGGCGCCTTCGTCTCGGGAGGCACAAGCGGCAACCTTTCCGCGCTCGCGACGGCACGCGAGAAGGCCCGCGAAGAATGGGCTTCGAGTGGCGTGTTTATCGACGGACGCCCCACGACGGGCTTCAAGGTCGCCTGCGCGAGCAGCGCCCACTCGTCGATCCGAAGCGCAGCGCGCCTGCTCGACGTCGAAGTCGTCACCGTCCCAGTGGACGAGCGCGGCCATTTGAGCGGCCCCAACCTCGCCCGCGCCCTCGACGAGAACCCGGGCGTCTTCGCGGTTGTTGCCTCGGGCGGCACCACGAACGCCGGCATCGTCGACGATATTCGCTCCGTCGTCGAAGTCGCTCACGCGCGCGGTGTGTGGGTGCACATCGACGGCGCCTACGGCGGCGCCGCCCTCGCAGCCCCGAGCGCCCGCCCCCGCTTCGACGGGATCGAGGAAGCCGATTCCTTCATCGTCGACCCGCACAAGTGGCTGTTTGCCCCCTATGACTGCTGCGCACTCGTGTACCGGGACCCGAGCCCCGCCTACCGCGCGCACTCTCAGCACGCCGAATACCTGGATTCGATCGTGAGGTCCGACGCCAACCCGAGCGATCTCGCGGCCCACCTCTCGCGTCGCACGCGCGGCCTCCCGCTGTGGTACTCGCTGCTCACGCACGGCACGGCGAAGTATTCCGAGGCGATCGAGAAGTGCCTCTCCACTTCGCGCGCGGTGCGTCGCGGCATCGACGATATCGAGCACCTCGAGATGGTGATCGAGCCTGAGCTCAGCGTTCTCGTGTTCCGCCGCCCGGGTTGGACCGACGAGCAGTATCACGAGTGGTCGCAGCGCATGGCCCGCGACGGCGTGATCCTGTGCATCCCCACGAAGCACAGCGGCGAAACGGTGCTGCGACTTGTGTTCGTGAACCCCGATACGGAAGCGGACCGCGTGATCGCGGTTTTGCGCGACACGATGGCCTAACGCCCCTCTCAGCGCGAGTCCGCGAGCGCGAGGCTCTCGAATTCGGCGAGGGCCGTTTCATCGGCATCGCCCGCTGCCCGAGCCCGGGCAATGCGGCGCAGGATCGCCTCTGCCTCGCGCGAGGATGCCCGGTCTCGATCCTCTTCTCGCATGCGCGTGAGCAGCAGGGCCCTTGATTGGAGCGCCGAAACGGTGGCATCGCGCCGTAAATCAGGTGTGCTGTCGAGGTCGTCGGCAACGCGTTCGGCGAGTGAAGCAACCTCAGCGTGAGCGGCGGCCTCCGCCCATGTGCGCCCCGCCATGCTCAGGGCCTGTGCGCGTACTCGCTCGGCGTGCCACTGCCCCGCAAGGTCCCGAGCGCGGTCGGCAAGAATTTTCGCGCGGTTGACGGGGATGAGCGCTGCCTCCGGGTCGCCTTGGGCGAGCCGGGCAATCGCGATCGACGACCAGGCGTGAAAACGCACATGCACGGCGTGGACGCGGGAGGCGTTTTCCTCAACAGCAGCAAGCGGCGCTTCCACCGCGTCAGTCATGCCCGCGACAAGCGCCGTGCGCACGAGAGTCAGGCCCAGCTCGACCACGACATCGGGAATGCTGGCAACGCCGCCTCTCTCTCGCGCGGCATCGCACCACGAAAACGCTTCCGCGGCGGCACCGTAGGCATCCGTCGGACCAAATGCGCGTGCCCGCCGACCCCCGCCTGCGCCGCCCGGGTCCACTGCCGAGAGCGCAAAGCGCTGCAGCAGAGCGGCGCGAAGGTACTGGTCAGGACCAGAAAACCCCGGGGCGGAAGCGGATCTTTCGAGGGCGGCATGGCAGAGCGCTGCCGAGGGCGCCTCGGGCGCGGTCACGAGCTCGACCACGCGCCTTTCGAAGGAATCCGACGCTTGCCCCGCACACCACGCGTCCACGCGTGCACGCCGCTCGCGCGCGAAGGCTCGGCGATTGGCAACCGCAAAAAGCGGCGCGTGCCACGTGAAAAGCGAGCCGACATCATCCTCGTGCGCGGCTCGCTTTTCCATGACTGAAGAGTATCAATCGAGAATTTTTACTTCTTTGCCTTCGCGGAAATCGCCTTCACGAGGTCGGTCTTGAGCGTTCCCGGCTGCTCGCCGTCGCCCATCCACTCCTCGCCGTCGATGTACACGGTCGGGGTGCCAACCTGGCGTTCCTGGCCAACCTCTTCGATAGTCGCGACGTAGTCGCGGTACTTCTCGTCGAGGACGGCGTTCTTGACCTCTTCACTTGCGCCGGCCTTCACCGCTGCTTCGGCAACCTCGGCCGTATCGGGCGTGGGGTCCTCCGGCGATTCGGGCTGGAGCGCGAACATCGCTTCGTTCATGTCCCAGAACAGCTTCGGATCCTCGACCCACGAGGCGACGACAGCGCTCGCCGTATCGTTCGAGAACGTGAGCCCCGTGCGCTTATCGAGCATCGGGCGCGGGTAGACGCGGTAGTTGATGTAGCCCTTCTCGACGAGTTCGCGAATGTCCTTATCCTGCGCCTCGGCAAAAAGCTTGCAGTGCGGGCATCGGTAGTCAACGAGCAACTCGACGGCCGGCCCCTCGGAGTCCGGGTTGAACTCGAGGTAGGGCTTCGATTCGTCGAACGGCACGCTCACGGCAGCGCTCTGCGTGGGCGACGGCAGGGCGGGGGTGGCGTCGGAAGCGCCAGAATCCGACGCTTGCTTGCCTTCCTTGCTTTCCTTACTTTCTGAGTTTCCGCACGCCGCAAGCAGCATCGTGGCGGCAACACCACCCGCGGCAAGCACGCCGCGGCGGGTCGTCATGAGAGGCTTCAATTCACGCGAGTTTTTGAGACTGGTCATGGACCTATTGTGACGGCTTCACCCCGGGAACGGCGGGGACCCATGGGACCTGAGACAAAAATTGAGTGAAGTGTTCACGATGTGGGCGGGGCCCAGCCACTCGTTTCGAAAGTGATGAGGGGAAGATGCGGGAGGCCATGGGCTGCGGGGGGAAATGTGCCACTCTGGAGTTAAAACAGCAAACCTCCACCGGGCGTGTGTCCTGGTGGAGGTCCCTTATTCCTGTGGACCTAGCGGGAGGCTTATCGAAACCTGCGCCTCACTGGTTCGCATGGGCTCGATGCATCGGTTGATCCGCGTCCGTCAACGCCGGGTCCGTCCCCTCGAGCCGCGCGCCCGAAAGCTCCCTCGCGTGAGCGAGGAGATGCTGGTTCGAGCAAGAGGCACGCTACGCGGCGGGCGCCACGTTACGAGAGATTGCAAAGGAACTCGGACTTGGGCGGGAGCGGCTGGCATCGCTGCTGCGAACGCGGGGTGTGCGCTTGCGGCGTGCAACGCCATCGGACAGGGAGGTCCGGGAAATGATCCGTCGTTATGTAGCCGGCGAGACGTTCAAGCGTATGGGCATGCAGCTTGGTTACTCCCCCAGCACGATCCGCAACTATCTGAGGTCTGCTGGGATCGAACTCCGGGACACGCATGGACGCGAAAGGTAACCTGCCCCCTTACCTTCACGCACGCGGACACGAGCGAGGGACCGCTTCGAGGCACGAATACCGGAGGCAGTCATCGAGAAGCCCTCGGAGATACCGTATGCCCGCCTCGTATTGTTAGTGTCAGTGCACCCTCGACGGCTTGGTCTGATTCCCAGGAACCTCGAGCATCACGACGTGACGCTCAATGGCACCTCCGTTGACGGGGACTGTCGTATGGGAAACGTACTCGGTCAGGTGGGCTGAGGGAGATTTGTCCTTCGGCGGCGTCATTCGCAGCACAATGAGGAAGCCGATTCGTACGTCTGACGCTTGGTAGGAAACTGTCTGCTTGATGTAGGTGGACTTGTCGGCGACTGGGACTGCCGTGTGGTCGGCCTTCAATTCCAAGTACAAGTGGAAGCCCGAGAAGTGGATCTGGATGTCAGCTCTACCCCCGCCGACTTCCTGAACCTCGACATTCGTGGCACTTCCCAGCTGCCCTTGATTCAGCCAGTCGTAGAGGTCCGCATGCAAGTCCTGCTCGTCAGCCTCAGGATCGAACAAGTAGGAGTTCCATGACTGCTGAGAGTTGATGCGTTGGCGGACGAACTTGATGAGCTGGTCGAGCACAGCTGTAACGGCAGGAACGACGTCGCCACGAAAGTCCTCCGCCCGCGTCAGCGCCTCGATCATCCTCTTTCGGGTCGCGGTAACCATGAGGTCGGGATCTGGATCGATAGCAGCCTGTCGGTCCGCGATACTGCCAGTGAGACGTTCGAGTTGTTCCTGTGGAACACCCTTGAGCGCGTCAGCCACGGCCGGCGTAGATGCGAAGAAGTCAGCCAGCAGGGGCGGTAGGGCTGCCACCTGCGTATGGGATTTTCCCGGCGGTTCCGGGGCCGCTACGAGGCTGATGCGCGCAGCCTCCAAGACATGCTCTGCAGTCGTTAGCCGACCCTGCAAGTCTGCCTTGTTTGCCGAGTCGCCCCCGGCGCTGGCGGCCGCAAGTTTCCCTCTAAGTGCGTCTGTGTGGTCAGTGAGGTTTCGCAACAGTCCGGCGCGCGCGGCGAACCCGCTGCCGATTGCGGGCCGCAGAACTGTCACGACGTTCTGGGATCCCCCTGCGGAGTGGGTGAGCTCGTATGAACGAGAGGAAGAGTAGATGGCGCTAATATCGTCCAGCACGATCGACGCGTCATAAATGCTGTCACGGCTGAGCTGGTCGCCCAGGAACGCGAGATCCTCAGCGAATCGACTCCACCCCCGAAGCACGGCCGTCTTCCGGTCGCCGCTCCAATGGTTGAGCCCGCGCCGATCAAAGGTGAATTCGTCCGCGCGTGCGGCGATCGCTTTGGCCTCGTCGAGATCGGGCGCCCAGGCAGCGGCATCATAGGGGGCGGTTGTCGCCGGCAAGGCGGACAGGAGCTTCCGAAGCAGCTCCAGGGCAGGTTTAAGCAAGCAAGCGTCGTCGCGATCGTCAAGATTCGCTACAAAAGAAAGATTCTTGACCGCGGTGTCAAGTTCATTGCACATGTCCGTCACCGCGGTCAGACGTAATGCCTTAGCTAAGGCGATGTTCGCCAACGTCCACGCAGCATCCGGTGCCGCATCACGGCGGAACACCTCGTTACGCTCAACCACTTCTTCAGTTGGTGGTTGGTTGTAGCGTGGGGCAGCAACACCGGTGAGGACGTCGATGACGTCGGCGGTCTCTTCGTCAGGCGTCCAGTGGTCGAATGCCAACGCGACCGTTCGCATGACTGCCTGCGCGTACCGACGGGGCTGTGGCTCGGTGATGTCCTCCAGGAGCGCCAGCAACTTGTGCTTCGAACCGCGGCCGCGGACCGCTAGCCGAGCGGCCGCTTCAAGTGCCGTAGCTCTCCGCAGCACTGAGGCTTGATGCAACCCTCCTTGTTCGCTGGTCGGAGGTACAGCCAGCGTCAAGCACCGCGCGGCGAGCAAGTCACCCGCTATCTCGGAGGTCGCCGCGTCAGTGCAAAAGAAGTCCACAGCCGAGGCAAAGAGTCCAGGATCTTCGGTATCGAGCACCGCAGTAGCGAGTGCCTCGACCGCGCGACGCATGCTCTCAGTGTCAGGTCCGCCAGTCTCTGCAGCGGCGTCGCGGGCGGCCAGGGCTGTCACGGGCATGATAAGCGGGTCGTCGACTAATTCTGGCGCGACGATCTGGATCGAGTCCCAGCCGCCGATCCTATTCAGAGAGTCGGAAGGAGGTTCAGCGCCGGTAAGAACCCCCTGCAGTGCGGTGAGAGTAGCCCCAGCATCAGACTGATCCGCCACGGAACCTCCTCTGGCATGAGTCGGAGACGAGCTCTCCTCCATTCAACCGTTGGCCACGGGTGGTGCCGGACGCCGTCGATGCACGTGTCACGTCACCACACGAAGTCAGTGCCGGTCGCGACCAGCAAGTTGGACTGAGGAAGGACGGCTTTGAGCATCGGACCGTGGGTGGTGGCGACCACGATCTGGAGGTCTGTTTCCCCAGCAACTGCGACCATCGTCTCGATCATGGTCTTCAGATCAGCTTCGGGGATCTCTTCGGCTGCCGGCGAATCGATGAATAGCAAGCCTGGATGCCGCCCGACGCCGGCGCGGTGGCCCAGTTCGACTAGCGCGATAACCGCGGCAAGCTTGATGCGGAGCTTCTCGCCGTTGGTGAGACTGCTGTATGTCGTGGTGGTCCCGCCCTTGACGACGTCCATGTTGCCATTGCCTTTGAGCTTCACGGCAGTGATGTTGGTCGACCCGAAGCGTTGGGCAAGGGATGCGATCGTGTCCGAGACCGACTGCAGAAGAGGATCTTGGTCGTTTTTTACCCACCTCTTGGTCAGGTCCGACGTCGCCTGTAGCACGATAAGCTCGTCATCATCATCGCCGTCGGTCCGCCGTTCGGTCATCGCGCTGCTCAGCGCGTCGAACGCACTCTGCGCCCGGGCGAGTTCCAGCTCGGCCTTAAGTCGGGCCCGGGCTGAGTCGAGTTTCAACCGCCCCTGGGCTGCGGCGTCTTCAGCCTCACGACGCTTAGCTTCCGCTTCCCGATAGCGATCCTTCAGAGCAGCGACACCGCTGTCTGCGTCGGCCACAGCGCTACGGAGCGCTTCAAGCGGATCGATGATCTCCTCGATCTCCGTGTCCTCACGACCACCCTCTGCTGCGACTTCACCTTCAGGTGCGTCCGACCCGTCGATCGCCGTTGGATCGTCCAGATCGAGCTCGTGCAGGCACAGTGAGCACTCATGCGTCGTGGTTTCCGCCGCATACCGGTTGGCGTCAACTTTCGTTGAGCACCTTGGACACACGGTGGGCGTCATGCCATTGAACAGCCGCCTCGCGACGGCATCTTCAATTGCGGCCTGCTGCCTCATTTCCTCAGCGCGCAGGTGTGCCCGTGCCTCAGAGGCCGCAGCATCAGCGGTCATGATTTGGAGGGAAAGATTGTGTGCCTCGTGGGCTCTTTCGGAAGCCGCCGATGCGAGGGCAAAAACGGTATCAACATCAGGCTCGTCGGTATCGAATGCCTCCAAACCTTGCAGTGCCGCCGCAACGCGGTCTTCGGCTTGCCTCAAAGCGGTAGCCGTAGCCGAGGTGGCAGCCTGACGCTTCGCCGCTTCCTCGTGTCGAGAGTGTTTGAGGGAGTTGAGTGCGGTCGCGACCTGCGCGTCCACAGCCGCCCAACTAGTGCCGACAAACATCTGGAGGATACGGGTCTTCAGTGTGCTCTCGTTCCCGATGATGGGATCGAGCTTGTCTGCGTGCACTGTCAGCGCCGCCGCGTACGAAGGCCAGGTGTGCTTGGTCTCCACGCCATTGGCGAATACGGAGATCGCGTCCAGGCGCAGACGCTCGAGCATGACTGCTCCCATGACAGACTCGAACTCCGAGTGGCCATCGAACTGCCCCAACACGGTTCGACTTCCGGAGGTGATTCTCTGCTCTACCGCGCCGACCGGTATACCGTCGCGCACGTCGAACTCGACGTACAGGGGGACCTCATCAATGTGAAACTCGGCGCTCACATGTTTAATCCATGAGAAAACGTCGGCCTGCAAATGACTCCGTCCGGTCAAGGCCCACATCGTCAGATGTAGGACCGAGGATTTGCCTCGCAGGTTAGCTTCAGAACCGACACCGTTTACCCCATTGCCGGGGGACCAGTTCAAGTTGATGGGTGCGGACTTGACCTCGGCCGCCTCGTTCCCTTCCGCCGGATTCTCGGAGTAGTGCTTCGTCCCGGTGACGTGGAGTCGCCGAACACGCAATCGCGCGGGTACGCCGCGGGACGCCGTCGATGACACGTCGGCATTGAGCAGGATCCTCTCGACCCGAGCCAGGTCGATCTCCATGCCACGACGCCGGAGCTCGGCAAACACCGCTTCACCTAGGATGGTCATGCCACTCCTTCCACACGCGTTGCCACGGCCTTCACCTCGTTCAAGCGTTCGCGTACGCCATCGTGAATCGGCGCGATGTTCGTGCCGAGTTTGGTTCGCGCATATTCGGCTTGTTGGTACTGACGCTGCTTTAGCTTGCTACCGACGTCAGATCCAGCAACGAGCGCGACGAGCTTGACCTGGTTGGTGTACCAGGACAGCACCTTCTCTCTTCGCAGACCATCGACAGCGGCACGGCCGGCAGACGTTAGGAAGAACTGACTGCGGGCAGTCTTCGTGATGCCGCCCTTGCGTCGCACTTGGGCGAGGCCGTATGCAGAGAGGACAGAAAAGGCATCGTCGATTGCTTCGTATGCGCCATGATGCCACCGGGGCATCGGGTACCAGTGCAGGTCCGGCTCAGGGCTGTCGAGGAGGTCCTCGATGACCGGCAGGTACTCATCGGAGAGTGACTCGTCAGCCTTGACCATCGTGAGGAGCTCGTCGGCAAGGTAGTCAGGGTTTCTGAGCCAGAAGTCGAGAGCTTGGAGCCGCATCTCGGCCCGGATGACGGCAACACAATCCTCTGGGTCACCTTGGGCAACATCCTCGCCGCACCCGTCAAGTAGCACCAACAGCCGGATGGCATGTTGCATCACACTCGGCGCAGGACGGACTGACAAGTCGCCACCGCTCTGGCTCATCGCAATCGGTGTTCCCTTCGCAGACAGCACTACCCTCTTACGCGAGTGTATCGCGCGCGTTGGCTCCCCCACGCCCATTTCGGGGAGTCGAGCCGTCATCAGAGCCATCGCGGACCACGCCGCTGGTCACCCGGGCTTGGGCCCGAGCACGTCGAGTCGCTGAAGTCGGTGGATGCCCCGCGAGCAACTGCTTCCGTTCCCATGACAGCGGAGGTATCGTGGGAGTGGCGACCTCTACCTGCGCGACCTACCGCCGGACGTGGTGGGGTGACCAGCTGGCTTCGGCCGAGCGGTCCTTCTTGATTCCTTGTCGCCGGAGACGAGGAGAGGACTGTGCTCATGTTCCGCCTGATCTGGATCGCAGCGTCTACACCCGCTACTTCCTGCGCCGATACATGCCCACCAACATCCGGCTCGACGCGATCCGTACGCGCCGTGGGCTGAAGTGGGGCGTGCCGGCGATGCTGCTGGTCCTCCCCTACCTGTATGTCGCGAGCTTGCTGATGATGGTGATCGAGGACGGCACACCGGGCTGGCTGCACGTGCTGGTGGTGTTGTGCATCTGGAACGCGATGAAGTTCGCGGTCATGGGCCCGGTCAGCATCGTCCTGCTGCTAAGGGCACGCGCCACCGAATGGCGCGAGCGCCGCATGACTCGCCGCTCTGTGCCCGCGGCTGCCTGACCTCGACGCGTTGCGCGTGTGCTGCTGTGCACCTTCTCGGCGTCATCTGACCGAGAAGGAGGCCACGTCATGGCCGGTATCGCTGACCTGGCACCTGATGAACGCCGCGCGCGGATGCTGTTGTCGATCCTATCCGAACCCGACGACGCCATCACCGGACGCGTTATTGCCCGCGAAGGCGGAATCGAAACGATCCGCCTGCTCGGAGACGACGGCGCGGTGCCGGGGCTGAATCGTGTGGACGCGCATGTCTGGCGCGATCGCCTCGGGCTGCCGCACCGACTCGAGGATCTGGCCGAGCGGATCCGGGGCATCGAACAGTCCGGGATCGTGACGGTGATTCCGGGTGATGCGCACTGGCCGCAGGCGCTGAACGATCTGGGCGACCGGGTCCCGTATGTGTTGTGGGCGCGCGGTGCGACGTCGTTCCTGGCCCGGCCGACCGCGGATCTGGTGACGGTCACGGGTGCTCGGGCCGCGACGGGGTATGGCGAGCATGTCGCCGGCGAGCTCGCTGGCGACCTCTCGCGCGGTGAGCGGGTCGTGGTGGCGGGTGGAGAGTACGGGGTCGAGGGTGCAGCTCACCGGGCAGCGCTGGCGTCTGGTGGAGACACGATCGCGGTACTCGCCAATGGGGTCGACCGCCCCTACCCGGCCGATCACCGGGAACTGCTTGATCGGATCGCGGATGTCGGTCTGCTGGTCAGTGAGGTGCCGCCTGGCTCGGTGCCGGCCGCACCCTGCACACTCCTGCCACAGACATGAAGTCCCTGGGCCGGACCGGGACCCTCACACCAGTAATGGTGGCGTAACCAAATGAGGCACGGGTGCCCACGGCACGCGTGCCTCCGGGCTGACCGCCCCTGGGGACGCGAAGAGGCGAAAGCGCCACGTTCGACCACACCACGCCCCAACACCTTTAGAGCCTGTTGACGCGGCGCGAGACACCGCCTAACATAGATGCATGCACAGGAATGTAGATCACCGGAGGGGGTGAGACAGTGCAGGAGCCAGGTGCTTCGTGGACCACAGTTGTCACAACCGTTGACGAGATCGAGGCCACGCTCAACAAGTGGCTGTCACAGCGTCACGGACTGGGACTGACCGACTATCGCGCTCTGACGCTTCTCAGCGAGGCGCCAGATCGCGAACTGCGGATCACCGAACTGGCCACACAGGTCGGGCTCAACCAGAGTTCCACCACCAGGCTTGTAGCACGCCTCGAAGCCAAGGGGTTCGCCGTGCGCGACACCTGCCCCAACGATGGTCGCGGCATTTATGCGGTCCTCACCGAGCCTGGCCTTGCACTCGTACGCGACCTGACCGAAACCTATAACGAACGCCTCAGGGCGCTGCTCGCCAGCACTGTTGCCACCGACGCCGAGAGAAGCCGCGCCTTCAACGCGATCACCAGCTTCCCTTCCTGACCCAAACCCCTACCCGAGCGAACCCAGCCCCCACCGACTTATATGTATGCACATACAGCTAGGAGAGATTTGTGTCTACACCCACCATTGATGTGTACGTCGACTATGTCTGCCCATTCTGTTTCCTGGTCGAACCTGCCATCGAGGAACTGAAGCGTGACCGCGACGTGCGGGTCCGGGTGCGACCGTTCGAGTTGCGCCCTGACCCGGTCCCCACGCTGCGCCCAGAGGATGACTACTTGCCCCGCGTGTGGCGCGATGCTGTCTACCCGATGGCCGAGCGCGTCGGGGTCCCGGTGCGACTGCCCAGTGTCTCGCCGCAGCCTCGTACGGAGAAAGCGTTCCTTGTGCTGCAGCTTGCGCAGGAGCAAGGCCTTGCTGAGGACTACTCGCGGGCCATGTTCGCGGCCTTCTTCCAGGACGATCGCGACATCGGTGACGAGGACGTGATCGTCGACATCGCCGAAACCCTGGGCATGGACGCCGCTTCGGTCCGCAAAGCCATGAGCAGCCCGGAGCGGCTACGACAGCATCGCGCCGACCTGGCTCATGCCACCGAGACCGTCGGCGTAACTGCGGTGCCCGGCATCGTGATCAACGGCACCCTTCTCCAAGGCGTCCCGAGCGCGACCAGACTGAAGAAGGCCGTCGACGCCGTGAGTACCTCCGGGGGCTCGGATGGCTGACTTCCTGGAGGATGTGCTGACCCAGGCGGTCGCCGCGGCGCTGGCCCATGTCGAGAGTGGTGGCATTCCGTTCGTGGGAGTGGTGGTTGACGGCGACCGGGTGATCTCGGAGTTTGGCGTCAACCGCGTCCACGAAACGGGCGATCCAACGGCTCACGCAGAGATCGTGGCTATCCGTGACGCCCTCACCGCCTCTGGGCGCTCTCATCTTCGCGGCGCGACCCTCTTGGCCACCGGTGAGCCGTGCGGCATGTGCTACCGATACGCCCTCGACGCCGGCATCACCGACATTCGGGTGGCCGTCACCCGCGACGAGGTCGCGGCACTCGGCTTCGACTACCGCAACAGCTATCCAGCGTTCGGCATCACCGACACGATCCGCGACGCCCACATGCGCCCGCTGCGAGCTCCCGGTGACACCGAACCTTTTACCCGCTTCCTGTCTCTCCACAGCATCTGACCCAACAGAAAGGACCCTTGCCATGCAGTGGCTCTACTTAGCAATCGCCGTCGTCTTCGAAGTCACGGTCGGCATCGCGGCCGGAAAGGCCCAGGGCTTCCGCAATGTCCCCTGGACGATCGCGACCTTGATCAGCGGCGCCATCGCCACCTTCTTCCTCAGCCTCGCCCTGCTCACCTTCGACGTCGGCGTCGGCTATGCCCTTTGGACCTCCCTCGCCGGGGTCGGAATCGTCATCGTCGGTGCCCTCTTCCTCAACCAGCGACTCACCTGGAAAAAGCTCCTCGGCATCGCGATCGTCATCGTCGGCGTCGTCGGCCTCAACCTCGCCGACACCGCCTAAGTCACCCAACCACAGGAAAGGAAATCCGTCATGACTACCACCAGCACCGACACCGCCACCAACGTGGAAACCAGCAACGCCGGGCCCTGGGCCGCGCTCCTGCTCGCAGGTGCTTTCGAGGTCGGCTACGCCCTCAGCGTCAATGGCAGCCAGGGCTTCACCAACCTGACGTGGTCTCTCGTCGCGCTCGTCTTCTTCCTGTGCACGCTGTTTTTCCTCAGCGTTGCACTCAAGCGCATCGATGTTGGCATCGGCTACGCCGTGTGGGCTGGAATCGGAGCCGTCGGATCAGCCGTTCTCGGGCCCGTCTTCTTCGAAGAGACCTTCACTACCACCAAGGCCATCTGGCTCGCAGTCATCATCGCCGGAGTCGTGTGGCTCAAACTTGCCGACAGCACAAAGCTTAAGACCGATACTGACGCAGCGACCCACGCCGAGCCGTGACCACGCATCTGATGCGCTCCTCCCGTCGTGTCGCCGCCGCGGCGGGAGGAGCTTTCGCTTCCTTCTATATCCTCTAAACCAGCGCTCCCACAAGCCTCTCAGCCAGCACTCCCAGCGCCGGGCTGCGCGTAGGGATCGTCATGCTTATCGTCGTTGCCGTACAACCGTTCGTGCTACTTCTCAGTCAGTATGTCTCGACGCGACGGTAGATGGTCACAGCGGCGCTTGCAGCGATGGGCGCAGGGAGCTTTACCTTGCCCGCGGCTGGGCATTGGCCAGGAACGGCGCTGCTTGATCTTGGGTTTGGCGTCTTCGTCGTAACCAGTTCTGCTTGGACCAAAGAGACCGCCATACCGGAACTACTGGGGAAGGCACTCGGTTTGTACGGCTTCGGAGCGGCAATTGGCGGAGCGGTTGGTGCACCCATTGGCCTATGGCTCGCCCAGACAGTCGGCGTCTACGTCACCGCTCTCGCAGGCGGCATACTTGCGTTCGGGTCCGTCCTTGTCACGGTGTCGACGCGGACTGCGCCAGAGACCACCGGCGGCGTCACCCGAGCGAGGACAACGAGTCAACAAAACATGATTTCCAAAGCGGGACGACCCTCGTTGCGCTCAGTGGGCACCTTCTTGCCGTCACAGTGTATGCCTCGGCGCTAACCAGCCTATCCTCCAGCTGAAGGACCTACCTATCTGGCTACTCGTCCTGACGACCTTGGGAATCCAAGTCTCTCTCGCACGCGGCCGCCTTACCGGAGGATTGGCCACGAACATATGGGCGCCATTTCATATAGGGGCCCGCGCTCGCCCTGCTCGTCGTTGCAGCTGCCGGATTCGCTTCCTTCGCTGCGCCGTGGCAGGAACTTGCATTCGGCATCGTCGTTGGGATCACTTCAGGAGTCACACAAACCATTGCGCTGACGATCCTGATGAACCAGGCAGGCACCACGGCGACTACCTCTAGGGCAAGCGCAGCCTGGAACCTGTGCTTTGACAAAACCGCATCCGCTCCAGTCTCGACCAGATCACCACCCGGCTCGACAACCTCACCGACACCTACGCCGAGGCCCGAACAGGCTTGGACCAGCTCGCCGAACTCCTGGTCGACCTCGACGAGCTCTACAACAAGCGCGAACCAGCCGAACGACGCATCCTCAACCGCGCCCTGTTCACCCGCATCACCATCGACGACGAAGAGAACGCCACCCATACCCCCGAGCAGACCACCGCCAGCGTCCTCGCACACACCAGCATCGATGCCCCGACCCACGTCACCGCAGAAACAAAACTGCCCCGCC
>NZ_JALXOZ010000018.1 GCF_025147465.1 Dermabacter sp. p3-SID358 | reverse complement strand
GGCTGTGTCAGCGAGTACCAGGTGGAGGGGCCCTCCCGGCGCCCCGGGGCCCCCCCCCCCCCCCCCCCGCTTTCGTGTTTTGCGCGATTAGTCGAGTACTCGAGCCCCGATCGTCCACGAAGCGGTGTGCGATGCGCCCGGGGCGAGGTGGATGAGGTCCTCTCCCGTGCGGAAGGCATCTGGCGGGCACGTCATGGGTTCGACGGCGAGACCAGCGCGGTTCTTTGCTGGATCGGGATGGTCAGCGGTGTGGATTTGTGCCCACGGGAGAGAAACAGGGTCAAACTCCACCCACACTTCACCAATCGCGCTCCGTACAGTTATGCGTCCTTCGGAAAATCCCGTGTAGGCGTGGTCGATCGAGCGTTGGCCGATAGGGGAGCCATCAAGATTCAGTTCGGGGTGGTTCTCGAGGGGCGAGAGCGTGGCGGGAAGAAGACGCTCGTCTACCTCGAGCACGTGGGAGGCGGGCACGCGCGCCTCCCACTCATTCATCTCTTCCTCGCCGGGCACCACATAAGGGTGGGGGCATACGCCGTAAGGGGCTCGGCGCTCGCCGAGATTTGTCGCAGTCACCTCCGTGGTAATGGCGTCTTTGTCGAGGACGTATCGCACGCGGATCTCGAGTGGGAAGGGATAACCCGGCACGGGAATAATGCGGTGAACAAACTCGACGGAGTTTTCAGAATGGTTTTCGACTGCAAAGTCGCTCCAGCACACGAGTCCATGAAGGGCATTTCGGCGTTCGTGTTCGTTGAGAGGCAGTTCGTATTCCACGCCTCCGTAAGAGTAAGATCCATCCCCAATTCGGTTTGGCCAAGGAGCGATGATTCCGCCGCGATAGCCGAACTGAACATCGTCGAGGGGGCTGGGCACGAGAAAGTCGCGCTCGCCGATGCAGAAGCGATTGAGTGCGGCGCCCACACTCGTAAGCTCGGCGCGTGCGCTCGCGTTCGAGAGGGTGACGATCGTTCCTCTGAAGGGGGAGTGCGAAATGCTCATGGATGTCCTTTCACCGGTGTGGTTCTGTGAGGCCAAGAATGCGGCTTGTGCGTGCGAGGTTTTCTCCGGCATCGTCGTTGGCGGGGAACATGGAGCGAAGTTTTGGTTCCCATCGGTCCGCATGCTCGGGAAATGCTCGCTTGAGGAGGTCGAGCATGATTGACGTTGCGGTCGATGCACCGGGTGACGCGCCAAGAAGCCCGCTCATGCTTCCATCGGAAGACGTAATGAGCTCGGTTCCGAATTGGAGGGTTCCGCGCGTGCGCGAGAGTGGTGCAATGACCTGGACACGCTGACCGGCTGTAAGGAGCTCCCAGTCCTTTTCTTGTGCGTTCGGAAAGTACTCGGCGAGCGCTGCCAAACGATCCTCGAAGTTCTGAGTGACCTGCGAGGCGAGGTAGGCGATGAGATCGAGGTTGCCGGGCGCAACCGAGGCCATGGGAAGGGCGTTTGAGGGGCGGACCGAACGAAAAAGATCGGTCGCGGAACCCGATTTGAGGAACTTCGGGCTCCAGCCCGCATAGGGCCCGAACATGAGCTCGCGCTTGCCGCCTATGAAGCGCGTATCGAGGTGGGGGACGCTCATCGGGGGTGATCCGACGGCTGCTTTCCCGTACACCTTGGCTTCGTGCCGCGCAGCGATCTCTGGGTTCGTGCAGCGAAGCCACTGCCCGGAGATCGGGAAGCCGCCGTAGCCGCGGATTTCGTTGATCCCGGAGCGTTGGAGGAGGGGGAGGGCAGCTCCGCCCGCACCCACGAACACGAATGGAGCGCGAACGACGCGGGTTGTTCCGCCCGTGGACGCCATGACGCCCCAGTCGTTGCCCATGCGGCGCAAATCCACAACATCGGCGCCGTAGTGCACGCTCGTGCCTTTTTTCTGAGATGCGTCGAGGAGCGCGCGTGTGAGGGAGCCGAAGTCGATGTCGGTCCCCGCGAGCGAGTGAGTTGCGGAAAGGGAAGTCCCCGTGCCTCGGCCCTCCATGACGAGCGGGGCCCACTCGGTGAGGCGGGCCGGGTCTTCCGTGTATTCGAGCGACGAAAACAAGGGGTGCGTGCGGAGTGCATCGAATCGTGCCCTGAGGAAGCGCCGGTTCTCTTCACCGTGGACGAGGCTCATGTGCGGAACGGTGCGGATGAAGCGCTCGGGGTGATTGAGCGTGCCGCTTTCGACGAGGTGTGCCCACCACGTTCGCGAGACCTGAAACTTTTCATTGATGGCGACCGCTTTATTGATCGAGACGCGGCCGTGCGCATCGATGGGGGTGTAGTTGAGTTCGCACAGGGCGCTGTGGCCGGTCCCGGCATTGTTCCAGGCGTGCGAGGATTCGAGCGCGGGGCTCCTCAGGCGTTCGAGAACCACGATGTGCCACGTCGGTTCGAGTTCGCTCAGCATCATCGCGAGGGTTGCCGAGGCGATTCCGGCACCGATGAGGACGGCGTCGGCGCGCTCGATCTCGAGAGTCGCGTTCGCGCGAGGCGAGTGCTCGTGAGCTCGCATGGGCTTAGGTGCTCCTTCGATCTAGCGAAAACGACTGCGGCGCTTTAAAGCGGCGGTGTGTCACTCAATCCTAGGGGGTTGGGGGCGGGCCTTTCACCCCGCTGGCGAACAAGGGCGCACTGGGTAGATGCGCGTAGTAGGCTCGTAGGCAACGCCGAAACACCAAGGGAGATTCATGTTCGAGAGGTTTACCGATCGCGCCCGCCGAGTCATCGTGCTCGCGCAGGATGAAGCGCGCCTTCTCAACCACAACTACATCGGCACCGAGCACATCCTTCTCGGCCTTATCCACGAGGGTGAGGGCGTGGGAGCGAAGGCTCTCGAATCGCTCGGAATCACGCTCGAAGGCGTGCGGGAGCAGGTGCGCGAGATCATCACGGAGGGTACCCAGGCACCCACGGGTCACATCCCGTTCACGCCGCGCGCGAAAAAGGTGCTTGAACTGAGCCTCCGCGAAGCGCTCCAGCTCGGCCACGGCTACATCGGCACCGAGCACATCCTCCTCGGGCTCTTGCGCGAGGGCGATGGCGTTGCCGTGAAAGTCCTCACCCGCATGGGTGCCCAGCCCGCGGCCGTACGTCAGGAGGTCATCGAGAGGCTTTCGGGCTACCAGGGCAAGGAAACGGTGAATGCCGGTGGCGGCAATCAGGAGGGGACTCCGTCGGGCTCGCTCGTGCTCGACCAGTTCGGCCGCAATCTTACGCAGGCCGCGCGCGACCAGGAGCTTGACCCGGTCATCGGCCGTGAGCGCGAAGCTGAGCGCGTCATGCAGGTGCTGAGCCGCCGCACGAAGAACAACCCCGTCCTGATCGGCGAGCCGGGCGTCGGTAAAAGCGCCGTCGTCGAAGGTCTCGCGCAGTCGATCGTCGCGGGTGATGTTCCCGAGACCCTTAAGGACAAGCAGCTGTACACGCTCGATCTCGGTTCGCTCGTGGCGGGCTCGCGCTACCGCGGCGACTTCGAAGAGCGCCTCAAGAAGGTGCTCAAGGAGATCAAGACTCGCGGCGACATCGTGCTGTTCATCGACGAGATTCACACGCTCGTGGGTGCAGGCGCGGCAGAAGGCGCGATCGACGCGGCGAACATCCTCAAGCCGATGCTTGCCCGCGGCGAGCTCCAGACCATCGGCGCCACCACTCTCGAGGAGTACCGCAAGCACATCGAAAAGGATGCCGCTCTCGAGCGTCGCTTCCAGCCGATCCAGGTTGACGAGCCGAGCGTCGAAGAGACCGTCGACATCCTTCGCGGCCTGCGCGATCGCTACGAATCGTTCCACAAGGTTACGATTACCGACGACGCGCTCGATGCGGCAGCCCAGCTCGCGGCGCGGTACGTGAATGATCGTTTCCTCCCCGACAAGGCAATCGACCTGATCGACGAAGCGGGTGCGCGCTTGCGCATTCGCCGACTTTCGGCCCCGCCGGAGCTCAAGGAATACGATCAGAAGATCGAGGAGGCGAAGCGCGCGAAGGAATCCGCGATCGACGCGCAGGATTTCGAAAAGGCTGCGAGCCTTCGCGACGATGAGCAGAAGCTCACGGCGGAGCGCAAGGCCAAGGAAGACGCGTGGCGCAATGGCGAGTCCGATGCGATCAGCATTGTCAACGACGATGTGATTGCCGAGGTTCTTGCGGCCGCGACCGGCATTCCGATCGTCAGGCTCAACGAGGCTGAGTCCACGCGACTGCTCAACATGGAAAACGAGCTCCACAAGCGCGTCGTTGGCCAGAACGAAGCGATCAAGACGCTTTCGCAGTCGATCCGCAGGACCCGCGCGGGCCTCAAGGATCCGAAGCGCCCGGGTGGCTCGTTTATCTTTGCCGGCCCCACGGGCGTGGGCAAGACCGAGCTCGCGAAGGCCCTCGCCGAATTCCTGTTCGGTGACGAGGATGCGCTCATCACGCTCGACATGTCGGAGTTCGGCGAGAAGCACACGGCTTCGCGTCTGTTTGGCTCGCCCCCCGGCTACGTCGGCTACGACGAGGGCGGGCAGCTCACCGAGAAGGTGCGCCGCAAGCCGTTCTCCGTCGTGCTTTTCGACGAGATCGAAAAGGCCCACGTCGACATCTTCAACTCGCTCCTGCAGATCCTCGAGGACGGCCGCCTGACGGACTCGCAGGGCCGCGTCGTGGACTTCAAGAACACGGTCATCATCATGACGACGAACCTCGGCACGCGCGACATCGCGAAGGGCGTCTCGATCGGCTTCCAGGCCGGTGGCGATCTCTCGACGAGTTACGAGCGTATGAAGGCGAAGGTCAACGAGGAACTCAAGCAGCACTTCCGCCCCGAGTTCCTCAACCGTGTTGACGACATCGTTGTGTTCCCGCAGCTCTCGCGCGAGGAGATCAAGCAGATCGTCGATCTCATGGTTGGCCGCCTCGACGTGCGCCTCGCGGAGCGCGGCATGTCGGTCACACTCACGCCCGAGGCCCGCACCCTGCTCGCGGAGAAGGGCTACGACCCGGTTCTCGGCGCCCGCCCGCTTCGCCGCGCGATCCAGCGCGACATCGAGGATTCGCTCAGTGAGAAGATCCTGTTCGGTCAGGTGAAGGAGGGCGATGAGATCGTGATCGACGCCGAGGGCGAGGGCCCGCTCGGGATCTTCACGTTTGCCACGAAGAAGGAGGACGGCTCGCTCGAGCCGATTTCCGAGGACATCTCGGTCGAGGACATCGCCGGATAAAACCTTGGCGTAAGCTGCGACATGCACGTTGTCGAAGAGATAGTCGTTCACGCGGGAGAAGCGTGGTGGGTCCACCTCGTGGTAGCCGCCTTCTCTCTCGTGGACGCTTTCTTTCCCACGGTCCCGAGCGAATCATTGCTTGTTTCGCTCGGATCCCTATGGGCGACTTCGGGCAAGCCTTCGCTGATCGTGCTCATCCTCTCCGGTTGGGGCGGAGCAGCGATTGGTGACCACGTGACGTATCAGATCGGCCGCGTTCTCCCGTGGCGCAAGCTGGCCTTCTTCAATGAGGGGCGCCGCGGCCACCGAGCGATTGAGGCCGCCGAACGTGGCCTTGAGAAGCACGCTTTCACGTATCTCATGACGGCCCGTTTCATTCCGCTCGGGCGCACGGCGGTCAATCTCGTCGCGGGTGGGGTGCGGTATCCGCGTTCCCTCTTCACTCCGAAAATTCTCCTCGCGACCTTCCTGTGGGCCGTGTATTCGTGCCTCGTGGGGGCGATCGCGGGCCAGTGGTTTGAGGCACACCCACTCCTCGGGATTCTCGCCGCCCTCGCGTTGGCGTTCGCCGTTTCGCTCCTCGTGGAGCGCCTCGTGCGAAGACTTCACGCGCTCAAGGCAAAGCAAGCGTCGGAAAGCGCTTAGCTCACCGTCCCCACGCGCGCGCCTTCTTACGCGCTCGTGGCGGTTCCTTCCGCACGAGTTCCTGCACCAAGCGTGATGAGCCCGCCCGCGGATTGTGAAACGAAGCCCTCCGCGAGGAGGTCCGCAAGGAGACGCGTGAAGCGCTCCGGTTCGGCCCCGCTTGCGCGCTCGAGAAATCCGACGGTGGCCTCCCCGCCTTCGCGCAGAGTTTTGAGGATCCTGCCCCGAATTTGGCGGTCGGTTCCCTCGTAACCTTGCGGGCGCGTCGTGCGCTCGCCGAGCCCGGGCCGACCTGCTTTGAGCCATGCGCACTGCTCCGCGAGTGGGCAGGCCTCGCACCTGGGATTTCGGGCGCGGCATACGAGCGCGCCGAGCTCCATGACGCCCTCGTTCCAGATTCGGGAGCTCTCGGCACTAGCTGGAACGAGAGCTCCGAACCGGGCGCGGTCACGTTTCGTGACGGACGCGGTAGGAGAGGCTTTTGCGTCGAGGACTCGCGTGAGCACGCGCCTGATGTTGGTGTCGAGAACGCATGCCTTCTGCTCCTGCGCGAAATTCGCGACCGCTGCCGCCGTGTAGTCGCCAATACCCGGAAGTTCTCTGAGGGCATCGACCCCCACGGGAAGCATTCCGCCGTGCTCGTGATCAATCGTGCGAGCGCAATCGAGGAGCCTGAGAGCTCTGCGAGGGTAGCCGAGGGAACCCCATGCTCGCAAAACCTCTGCCGAGTCAGCGAGCGCGAGCGAGTGCGGGGTTGGCCAGCGTTTCATCCACGCACGCCACGGTTCTACGACGCGGGAAACGGGGGTCTGTTGGCTCATGATTTCACTGACGAGAACGCCCCACGCGCTTGTGCCCTCCTCTCGCCATGGGAGGGGCCGGCGCTGGCTCGCGAACCACGTGGCGAGGGGATCGTAGAGATCGGGGCGAGGGCACATATCGCCACATGCTACCGGGGATCAACGCTCGTAGCCTAGAGCTTCGTTCGGCTCCGCCGATGTTGAGGAGATGGACGGACCTACGAAACTGGTGCCTACGCTAGTGAAGAACGAGGTCCACCGTTCGTGCCCGCTGCTTTGTCATAAGGCAACGAGAAACCCCCGGGGAATGAGCACGCTGAAGAGGCGTGCTCATGTCCGTCCGGGGGCGTAGCTGACTCGCTTAAGCGAGCCGAGCCTCACTTTGTGTTCTGTGCCTTGAGAAGGTCGCGGATATCAGTGAGGAGATCGATGTCGGTGAGTTCCGTGACCTCTTCAGTGATGCCGCGGCGCATCTTGTCGAGTTCGCGCGCCTTGTTCACGGGGAGAACGAACACGAAGTACACCACTGCGGCGGTGATGAGGAAGGCAATGACTGCAGAGATGAGCGCGCCGAAGTCGAGGGTCGTTGCCGGGTTGTCCGCGATGATGCGGTATGCGAAGCCATCAACGTTCGTGCCGCCAAAAACGGCCACGACCGGGTTGATGAGGTGGTCGACGAAAGCGCTGATGAGGGCGGTGAATGCGCCGCCGATGACAACGCCGACCGCGAGGTCGAGAACGTTGCCCTTCATGATGAATTCTTTGAAGCCGTTCACGGCCGTGTCCTTTCGGTAAAGGGGGTTCGGAGCAGCCCGGCGCATGCCGGAATAACGCTGCGCAGTCAAAACTAGCCGACCACGGCGATAAATGGAGGCGCATCGAGTGTGCAATGCGCAATAGTTGAAACCTGCGCGCGCTCAATTTCGATTGTCGCCATTGCAGTACCGGACGTAGCGAATGGGGCGACGCCACCGCCCTCGGGAACACGTGGCTCGCGAAGGACTGCACGCACTTCGTTCAGCTTTGGTGCCTGAGCGACGTCCTCGGAGTTTGACGGCCGTTCGCAATACACACGAAGCTGCGTGCCGGGCTCGGCGCCGTCAACGACGCTGGAGGCGGAAATGGGGATCGAAACGAGGGCACGTTCGGTGCCGAGCGCAGATTCGGCTTCCCGCAGGTGCTCCCGGAGAACGAGAGCTCCCTTTTGGATCGATCCCGCAGTGCTTTTGCCCATGACCTCGCGGGAACTCCGAGCAGCGCCCTCGGGAACAAGATCGGGCCGTACTTTCGCAGTCGTCAGGTCTCCCACCTCGATTGTTTCGCCTGGCGAAAAATTACGGTCTGCAACAACCACGGAGATTCCAGGGAGGACATGTGCGGCAAGTGGCGGTGCTCCGAAACTCACGAGCCCGGCGACAATGACGAGGGCTACGAGCCCCCGATTCTTCCGTACGGCACGCCGCACGTAAGGGGCAGCAGTGGCAAGTTCGCGTCGAGCTCGCGCGAGCGATGATTCTTCTCCCATGCGCTCCACGTTAGGGATGAATCGTGCCGCGAATGCCGCGTGGAGGGGATGTTGGGGACGCAGCTCGGCTGTGAAGCATGCGCCGTGGCGTGAGGTTAGGCGGGTCTGCTGAGGGCAGCGAGACCTGCCTCGGTGAGAACCTCGGGTATTTGTACATCGTGGGGCTCACGGGGCAGCGTACCGGGATCGAGGAGTTCAGTCTCGTGGATGAGGGTGAGTACGCGGGTTTCGGCGCGCACATGGGCGAGAGCTCGATCGTAGTATCCCTTACCGTGCCCGAGACGCGTTCCTGAAAGGTCAACGGCGACGGCGGGCGTGATGATGAGGTCGGCGCGAGCGAGCCCCTCGGTCCCGTAGGAATCGCCCGTGGGTTCGGCGCCAAACTTCGCGCCGCGTGAAGGAACGAGAGTTTCGTGCCCGTCCCACACACGCCACCCGAGAAGTTCCCCTTCGTAGGTGGGAAGTATGACGATGTGACCGTCGCGTGCCTTGCGTCGCAGCCACGCGAGAGCGCTTGCCTCGGCAGGCACGGGAACGTAGCCCGCAATGACGAGGGGGCCTCGCGCGGCGTCAATCCATGGGTCGATACTTTTCTCGAGCTGGGCCCGGATTCGGCGGGCGCTTTCCCGCGCTGCCTCTCCTCCGTAGGTCTCTCGGCGGGACCGAAGAATCTCGCGGCGAAGCGCTCGCTTCGTTGCGGGCGTGATGCTCTCGTTCATGAGGACATCGTGCCACAGCACCATTTTCGGGTCGACCCTTCACGCTTCAGTAGTCACAACGTGCCTCGACTAGCGCTAGGCTTCCCCTCATGAGACTCCGCGACGCCCCGCTCACTCTGCGCCCATTCGTGCGCCGCGACCGCAAGGCCTATGTGCGCGTGCGCGAGCGCAGCGCCGAGTGGCTCGAACGCTGGGAAGCTCGAGATCCCGCGTGGGAGGATCGTGGCTATCCGTCATACGGTATGCAGTTCAGGGTGCTTAGGCGCCAGGGAACGGAAATCGCGTGGTCCTCCCTCGGTATCTTTCACAACCGCACGCTTGTGGGGCACATCGGGTTTTCCCCGATTGTGTTCGGTTCGCTTTCGACCGCCCAGGTGGGCTATTGGGTAGCCCCCGATTGGGCGGGGCGTGGAATTGCTCCCCGTGCTCTCGCGCTCGCACTCGAGGAAGTGCTCCTCGGCGAAGGGCTTCATCGCGTCGAAATTCTCGTGCGGCCCTCAAATATCGCTTCCCTCAGGGTAGTGGAGAAGCTGGGTCTTCGAGAAGAAGGCTCACGTGAGCGCTGCATTTATGTTGCGGAGGCATGGCGCGACCATCGGGTGTTCGCTCTTACCCGCGAGGAGATCCCGGCAAGAGGCCTTTTGCTCGACCGGGTTCCTCCTGTGCGGTAAGGGGCGCCCTACGGGCTGCGACACGCGGCCGAATGTGCGGGGCTAAAGCCCGCAGGGTCCCTACGATCAAGGGGTGAACAGCTTTAATCTCGGTGCGGTGCTGATCGCCCTTCTCGTGGGCATGTGGCTGCTGTACGCCGTTCCCAAGGCCGCCGATCGGCGGTACACGCTCGGGGAGGCGGAAAGGGTCGCGCAGCAGCGCCACTCCGAGAGTGCCCGGGACGTCACAGACGCCTGCCGCACCTATACTTCTCTCTCGCACGAGGTGACAGACATGCCCGAGAACCGCAGCCTTCTCCGCCCTGCGGATCCAACTTCGCGCCCGCGTTTCGGCGTAGAGGAGCGCACCGACTTCGTGCACGATCGCGTGCCCCGCACAGTTCTCGGCACCGCGGTCAGGTCCCTCCTCGCCATTCTCGTGGTGACAACCCTCGTGAGCGTCGTAACGACCTCGCTTTCGCTCACGAACATCTGGTTCCCGCTCGGGGCCGTAGCCGCGCTTGGCCTCTATCTCGGCGTCGTCCGCGTGACGCGAGCACTGCGCGCGCGAACCGTGACCGATGCCGAGCAGGTGAATGAGGCCGAAGCTCGCGTGGAGAGCGCCTCCGAAGTCGAAGAGGAAAACGACGCCGACGTTAGCCAAGCCGAGCTTGAGCGGGCGTCGGAAACAGAGAACTCGCGCCCGATCGAGATGAGCCCTGCCGAGCGTCACGAGGCCTTCTTGCGCCAGGTGCTCGAAGCGCGTGAAGAGGGGAAAGGCAAGGCTCTCGCCGACGAGCGCTTTGCCTCGCGCGTGAACTTCCGCTACGGCGCACTCTCGACCGGGAGCAGCCTCGAAGCCGCAGACGTCGAGGAACGTGAGGCTGAGTCTGAAGTTGAACAGGGTACGTATCTCGCGTCGAACGCCCAGGTGATCGGCTCGGGCCTTACCGTCGACGACGTCATGCGGCGCCGTCGCGCCTGAACTTCGCTTACCTTCGCACCGTGGTGGCAGCGTCAGCACAAGCGGGGCCGGGGGAATTCGCGCTCTCTCGGCTTTGTTGGCCTCGAAGGCGCAGGAGAGGTGCAATCGCCGTTGCGCGGGACGACTGCCGAAAGATTGCGTGTGAGGAGATACCGTATGGGCGCGACACGCGAAAGCTGACGAGGTAGCCGAGCACCTTTGCGCCTACGTTGTCGTGAAAGGGGTCGAGGTTATTGATGTCGCCCCTACTTATCGTGGCCTAGGGCGCGCGTATATTTAGGTTCCGGATCAACGAGGGAAGGCTGAGAGCATGGCAAAGATCGCTTTGGGCTCGGCGCGCGACATTCGCGCGAACTGGTCGGGAAACGTAGCGTTCTCGCCCACGGAAGTTGTGCACCCTCGAAGCGAACGGGAAATCGTGCACCACATCGCGCGGGCAACTGCCCATGGAACGACCCTTCGAGCGATGGGCGCCGGACACTCCTTTTCGCCAATTGCGAAGCCGAACGGCGTGACCCTGACCCTCGATCGGTATCGCGGGCTCGTGAGCATCGATAAAGACACGGGCGATGTGACACTGCGCGGCGGCACACGCCTGTGGGAAATTGGGCCGTTACTCGCGAGGCACTCGCGCGCGCTTGAAGTCATGGGCGACATCGATCGGCAGTCGATCTCAGGGGCGATCAGTACCGGCACGCATGGAACCGGTGGACGATTCACGGGGGTTTGCGGGTTAGTTACCGGTCTCAAGATCATGCTCGCGAACGGTGATGCCGTGTGGGCGGACCGCGAGCACAATGTAAAGCTTTTCGAAGCCGCGCGGCTTGGTCTTGGCGCCCTCGGCATCATTGTCGAGGTACGGCTTCGCACGATCCCGCTCTACAAACTCCACAGGAGAGAGTACGCAGCGCCACTCGAGGAGACTGCTGCGAGATTCCTCGAGACGAGTGCCGTCCAGGATCATCAGGAGTTCTTCTTTGTTCCCGGCGGGAAGAGAGCCGTCGTGCGCGAACTCAACCATGTCCCCGCGGAGTCGTCGAGCAAAGGAATGGGGCGGGTGCGCGACTTTGTCGAGAGCGAAGTCGTCGGGAACGGCGCATTTGCGCTCGCGAACCGACTTGTCCAGGCCGTGCCGGTTTCGAAGGGATCCCTCTCAGGTGCGGTTTCAACGCTCATGCCTGCGGGAGAGGCGGTGCACCTGCCTTACCGACTCTTCGTTACCTCGCGCCGCACGCGTTTCCGCGAGTGCGAAATGGCAATTCCCGCTTGCCGTTTCGACGAGGCCTTCGACACGCTCACACGCACACTCGAGCGTTCGACGCCCTCGCTCATCTTTCCGCTCAAAGTTCGCCGAACTGCAGCCGATGACGTGTGGCTTTCGACGGCGAGCGAACGAGACACCGTATACATTGCCGCTCACAACCCTTGTCACGCGAAAAACGACGACTATCTCCGCCTCGTTCACGACACTCTCGCTGAGTTTGAGGGCCGGCCGCACTGGGGCAAGATGCACTGGCTGAAGGAAGCTGAACTTCGGAGCCTCTACCCACGCTGGAATGATTTTGCAGCCGTGAGGAATGAACTCGATCCCGATAGGCTGTTCTCAACTCCCTATCTCGATTCGCTTCTTGGAGGATGACGCGATGAAGCGCATGGCAAGCGCTCTAGCCGCAGTAACGCTCATTGGAGTGCCACTCGCGGGGTGCAGTGGAAGTGGGGAAAGTACGGGGGCACACGCTTCGCCGGCTCGCACGAAGCTCACCGTTTTCGCGGAAGCCTCGCTCAAGAGCTCCTTTGAGAAACTCGAAAAGGATTTTGAAACGGCAAATCCGCGCTTCGATGTCGTCTTGACGTTTGCCGAGTCCGAGGAACTTGTCACTCAGATGGACGGCGGTGCCCACGCGGATGTGTTCGCGCCGTCTTCGACCACGTGGATCAATCAGGCGGAAGACAAGGGGCTCGTGCCGAAGCATTCGTCCGAGGTTTTTGCGCTTGACACACTTGAGATCGCCGTCGCGAAGGGGAATCCGAAGAACATCGAAGACCTCGCAGATCTCGCTGCGCGCCCCGAGCTTGTCACTGTGCGGTGCGCGAGTGCGGTTCCGTGCGGTGAGACCACGGATAAGCTCGTGAGGAACGCTTTTCTCGAGAACCTCCGTTTTGATACGGAGAAGGAATCCTCCAGGGATGCTCTAGAGCTCCTGAAGGCGGGGGAGGCCGATGCCGCCATCGTGTATGAAAGCGACGTCGCTTCCGCTGAAGACAAGGTTGACGGAATCGAGCTCGCGGGGGCGCATCTTCATTCGAACACGTATGAAATTGCGGTCACGAAGGACGCAAAGGAAAGCAATCGAAGCGAGGCCGCGCAGAAGTACGTTGACCTTGTCCTCAGCCACGAGGGGCAAATGACGATCGTTGATGCTGGCTTTCGACCAGTGAAGTGAGCGCTATGCACCTGCCGCACCGGCCCCGCGCAGATCGTGCGGTCGTGAGGAGTGAAATCGCTTCCGATAGGCTGTTCTCTACTCCCAATGTCGATTTCCTTCATGGAGGATGGCCTCGATGAAACGCATGGCCGGTGCTGGAGCCGCGGCAATGTTGGCTGCGGCGTCACTCGCAGGGTGCGGAAGCGCAGGTGAAAGCGCGAGTTCCGACGCTTCCCCTGGGCGCACGAAGATCACGGTTTTCGCTGCTGCCTCACTCAAGACCACGTTTGAGAAGTTCGAGAAGCACTTCGAAGCAAAGAATCCGGATATCGATGTTGTCTTCACGTTTGCCGGTTCGCAGGATCTTGTTACTCAAATGGATAGCGGCGCTCCCGCGGATGTTTTCGCCTCCGCTTCTAAGAAGTGGATGGATACGGCCGAATCAAAGGACCTCGTTTCCTCATCTCCTCGTATTTTTGCCCGTAATTCCCTCGAGATTGCGGTCGCGAAGGGAAACCCAAAGCAGATCACGGGGCTCGATGACCTTGTTTCCCGGCCGGAGCTCGTAGTTGTGAGATGTTCGAGAGAGGTGCCCTGCGGAGCCCTCACGGAGAAGGTGCTCAGCGATGCTGGAGACCCCAAGATCGAGTTTGATACCGAGCAGAATTCGGTAACCGACACGCTTGGACTCGTGAAAGCCGGGGAGGCTGATGTGGCGTTTGTGTACGAAACAGATGTTGCCTCCGCGCCCGAAAAAGTTGATGGGGTTGAAATCCCCGAGGCGGCATCGCTTGCGAACGAGTACCCCATCGCCGTGACGGCAGAAGCTGAAAGGGCGAAGCGAAACGAGGCTGCGCAGGAGTTCGTGGATTACGTCCTTAGCGACGATGGTCAAAAGGCGCTAGCGGAAGCTGGTTTCCAAAAGGGGGAGTGAGCCCGGTGCATCGTGAGAGTGCGAGAACCCCGAGACTCGTTGGGCTCCTCGCCGTGCTGGCGGGCCTCAGCATTGTTTTTCCGATCGTCGCGCTTGCATGGGCGACGCCCTGGAGCGGTCTCGCCGATCTTGCTGCTGCACCCGAGAATCGCACGGCGGGATTTCTCTCTCTCGTGACGGCGACGCTTGCGTGCCTCATATCGACTGCCCTGGGACTCACGCTCGCGCTCAAACTTGCTCGCTCCTCGGGTCCGCTCACAGCGCTCTTGCGCGCACTTGTGCTCGTGCCCCTCGTGCTACCTCCCGTGGTATCAGGTATCGCTCTTCTGCTCGCCTACGGGCGCCAAAGTCTCCTGGCGCCACTTTTAGAAAGCGCCGGCATCCGAGTTGTCTTCACGACAAGCGCGGTCGTTATCGCACAGGTTTTTGTTTCGCTTCCGTTTGTGGTCCTCACTCTCGAAAGCGCGTTTCGCGCGCGTGGGTTTGCCGAGGAACGTACCGCGGCGAGCTTAGGCGCGCGTCCGATGCGCGTGTTTCGAACCGTCACCATTCCTCGCTTTACACCGTCGATTCTTATCGCTGCAACTTTGGCATTCGCACGTTCGCTCGGTGAATTCGGGGCGACGCTGACGTTTGCTGGCTCTCTCGCCGGTTTGACACGCACGCTCCCGCTGCAGATCTACCTTGCCCGCGAGGGAGACATTGCCGATGCCGTGGGCCTCTCGATAATCCTCGTCATTTTTTCACTCGTGGTCGTCTCTCTTGCCTATGCCCGTGGCCCGCTTCGACGTGAGGCGGATGCTCGATGAGTCTTGAGCTCGCGGTTCGTATTCCCGGTCGTGGAGTTGAGGCTTGCATCCGGATCGAGCCCGGAGAGCACATCGCGCTCGTGGGTCCGAATGGGGCCGGAAAGTCCACGATCCTCGAGGCGCTCGCCGGGCACCTTGCCGCTCCGCGCGATGGCGAAATCCTCGTGACGATCGATGGTGAGGATTTCAGCCGCACACCGCTGCACAAGAGAGGTTTTGCCTATCTCTCTCAATCAGCGCATCTCTTCGATCACATGAGCGTTCTTGACAACATCGCTTACGGCCTTGTGAGTGAGGGGATGAAACGGCGCAAGGCCCGCGAGATGGCGGGGGAACTCGCGGCGAAGGTGGGTCTCAAGGGGCTCGAGGACAGGCGACCCCGCACGCTTTCGGGTGGTCAAGCGCAAAAATGTGCGCTCGCGCGGGCACTTGCGGTTGAGCCTCGTGTGCTGCTCCTGGACGAGCCGCTTGCGGCACTGGACGTTCGCGCCGCAAGGGAAATGCGTGGCCTTGTCGCTGACCTCTCGCAGGCACGGACCCTTGTGTGCGTGACGCATGATGTGCTCGATATTCTCGCGTGGGCCGATCGCGTGTGCGTGCTCGAGGATGGTCACGTCGTCGAAGCCCGCAGTGCCGACGACGCCCTTTCATTCCCGAGGTCCGAGTTCCTCGCGGAACTCGCAGGTCTCCAATGGGTTGACGGTGAGATGCAGGAGCAGGGGGTTTTCGTGACGCGCGGGGGAGTTCCGCTCACGGCAACGGGGGAGTGCGGTCCGGGTCCCGGGCGAGCGCTGATCGATCCTCGCGCGCTACGCCTTCGTGCGGGCGACCATGCCGCAGGTGCCGGAGCAGGGCGCATTCGCGGTATTTCCCGGATCGGACCTTGCCCCGTGGCGTACTTCGAAGATGTCCCCGTCGAGCTGAGTACGCTCAGCGACGCGCGTGACACGGTCGCGGAGGGGCGTGCCGCGTCGATTGAACAGGCGACGCCCGTCAGGGTCGAGCCGCGACACTGAGGGCCCTGCTCGGGCCCGTGCCGTTGATGCATGCTTCCAGGTTGACGAAGGCCTTCGTGATGGAATGGAGGCGTGAAAACGGATTCTTTAGCCATCGCAAAGGATGAAACTGCCCATGCGGAGCTCGCGGCGATTGCGCGCGAAGCTGCTGGGGCTGCCGCGAGCTACCTCGCAGAGGTGGGCCGGGGCCCCGTGGAGCGCGAATATAAGGCGAACTCGCACGACATCGTGACGATTCACGATCGCGCGTGCGAGGATCGCATCCGCGAGGTGTTGCTCGAGCGGTGCCCGGAGGCGAGCATCGTCGGCGAAGAAGGTGGAACCCACGAAGGCTCGGGGCCCGTCACGTTCTACGTCGACCCGATCGATGGCACCTCGAACTTCGCGACGGGAAATCCGCTTTTCGGTATTTCGATTGGCGTCGCCGTCAAAAGCTCTCTCGTAGGCGGCGTCGTGAACGCCCCCGCTCTTGGGCGCGAGTTTTGGTCCGATCCAAGCGGCGCGTACCTGGGCGATGAGCGCCTCGGCCCGAACCCCGAGCGTGACTTTGCCGATGCTCTCGTGCTCACCGGTTTCCCCGGGCTCCGCGACTTGAGCGACGACCGCGACTTTGCTGAACGCGAGCGCCGCGCACTCCTCGAGAAGGCAGGGGCAATCCGCAATCTCGGTTCAGCCGCACTCGAGCTCTGCTTCGTAGCAGCGGGTTGGGCTGATGCCACGACGCTCACGCGCATCAACCCCTGGGACATCGCTGCTGGCTTTCACCTCGTGGAAAAAGCCGGCGGGAGCATACGCACCTGGACATGCAGCCCCGAGAGCGGCGCCGATTCTGAGCTTCCGCCCCAGGAATGCCCTGCGTACGTCGCGTGCGCGAGTGCCAAACGCTATGCCGAACTTGATTCGCTTCTCCAGTCAATCCACGATTCGCGATCGAAACGATCTCTACTTCACGCAGGAGGACACGATGAGTGACCAGCCCTCGAACCCTTACGGTTTTAGCAACCCGACTTCCGGGAACCAGTTCCCAGGCAGCGGAAGTGATGGCACAGCTACCGCTGGAGGCACCGGATTCACGGGAGCCGGAGGCGTCACGAGCGATGAGCGTACATGGGCAATTCTCGCGCATCTCAGCACTCTTATTGCCACGGTTGTTTCCGCCGGTTGGCTCGGCTGGGTCGGGCCACTGGTGATTTACCTGATCTATCGTGACAAAAGCCCCTTCGTTCGCAACGCCTCAGCAGGCGCGCTCAACTTCGCTATCAACCTTTTTGTGTACAGCGTCATCGCGTGGGTCTGCTTCTTTATTGGAACATTCCTGTCATTCCTCATCGTTCCGCTCCTCTTCCTCGTGATCGCCGCCCTCATCGGCCTCGCGATCCTTGTAGCAACGATTGTGGTGCCGATTCTCGCCGCGATGAAGGCGAACAACGGTGAGGCCTACACCTATCCCTTTACCGTTGCGGTTATCAAGTGACGCGACGTGAGGCCGCGCGCCACGAGGACATCCCTCCACTACGTGTGGGTTTTGTCCCCGGAATTGAACCGGACGTCTTCGCCCGGCGTTGGCGCACCGACCCGGCGCGGCAAGAATTGGTGCTGATTTCCCTTGGCGAACGCTCCCCAGAAGAGGCTCTCGGAAACGGTGCGGTCGACATGGTTTTTGCCCGGCTGCCGTGGGGCGATGTCGCGAGGGGTGATGCTCCCGCGCTCCCGCTCGAGGATGTCCACGCAGTGCCGCTATGGGAGGAGCGCCCAGTGGCAGTCGTTGCGAAGGACAACTCCCTGAGCCTCTTTGACGAGCTCGCCGAGAGCGATCTTGAGGGCGAGCACGAATTCTGCCTTGCTGATTGCGGCGGCGCGAAGGGGGCCGTCGCGACCGTTGCTGCGGGCAATGGCTTCGCGGTTATGCCCATGTCCCTTGCACGCCTCCATTCCCGCAAGGATGTGACGCACCGGCCACTTACCGAACGCGAGGGCACACGCATCGCACTCGTGTGGCCGAAGGAGGCCGATGACGAGATCCGTCAGGAGTTTCAAGGCGTGGTACGCGGGCGCACTGCCCGTAGCTCGCGTCGTTAGGATGGCGCGTAGACCATCACGACAGACTGAGGAGTCACGATGAACGACCGTATGAATGTTGAAAGCTTCAATCTTGACCACCGCGTCGTTGCAGCGCCGTACATCCGCGTCGCTGACCGCAAGGATCTCGGCGGGGCCGTTCTCACGAAGTTTGACCTTCGCTTCACGCAGCCGAACGTGGATGCTCTCGAATCCGAAACCGTCCATTCGCTCGAGCACATGATGGCGGAGTTCTCGCGCAATCACAGCGAGGATGTTCTCGATATCTCGCCCATGGGTTGCCGCACGGGCTTCTACATGCTCATGCGCGGCGACCACACGCCCGAGGAGGTTGCGCCGCTCGTTGAAGCGACCCTGAACGACCTTCTCAACGCGAGTGAGGTTCCCGCTGCGAACGAAATTCAGTGTGGCTGGGGTGCTCACCACAGCCTCGAGGGAGCGAAGGAAGCGGCGAAGACATTCCTCGCGAAGAAGAACGAGTGGCTCCAGGTCGAGGCAGCTGCCTAACGAACCAGATGGGACGCCGCTAGACCCAGGAATCGAACCACATGTGGGCCCGCCACAGGTCGTAGGGAATGACCTGGGCGGTCCACAGCGGCCACCAGAAGATCGACACAAGCGTCATCGTGACCACGAGGGAGGCGATCGCGAGTGTTACGACGCGCTTTCTCGTACGTGGTGCTGTGCGCCCACCGAGCATGAGGGCGAATACGAATACGATCGCCATGATGAGCCACGGCTCAAAAACGACCGAGTAGAACTGGAAGATCGTGCGGTCGAGATACAGGAACCACGGCACGTACCCAGCGATGATTCCCGAGAGAATCGCCGCCGCAGTTCCGTTGCGCTTGACGATTGCGATCACGAGCGTCACGAGAAGCGCGAAGGTCCCGAACCACCAGATGAGCGGATTGCCGATATTCGTGATGGCCGCCGAGCACTTTTCAACCTGGCAGCCCACCTCGCCGTACGTGTACGACTCGTAATAGAAGCTCGTGGGGCGGAGCTGCAGGAGCCACAGCCAGGGCTTCGCTCCATACGTGTGAGTCGAATCGAGCCCCACGTGGAACGAATACGCCTCCGTGTGGTAGTGCCATAACGATAGGAGTGCCTCGCTCACGGGGTTTGACGCGTGAGAGTTTTCTTCGGCCCAGTTGCGAAAGTAGCCGTCCTTAGAGGCGAACCACCCGCTCCACGAGAACACATACGTGACGAGCGCGCTACCCACGATTGCGAAAAACGCGGGGATAGCGTCGAGGGCGAAGCCGCGCAGCTTCCACCGGGGATCGCCGTAGCGCTTCCTCGCGGCCCAATCCCACAGCACGGTCATGATGCCGAAGACCGCGACGAAGTAGAGACCCGACCACTTCACGCCGCACGCAAGGCCGAGCGAGATTCCCGCGGCAATCCGCCACCAGCGAATCCCCATGACGTGCCCGAAACCCCGCTCTGCCCCTTCGATGCGGCTGAGAGCAGTGCGAAACTGGTCGCGATCGCGCAGGAGGAAATAGAAAGCGAGAAGGCAGAAGAACCCGAGGGTGAGGTCGAGAAGGCTCGTGCGGGAGTGGGTGAGGTGCACTCCATCAATCGAGAGCAGATACCCGGCGATGAACGCGAGCACCGTGTTACCCAGCAAGCGTCGGACCGTAAAAAACAGCAGGACGACGCTCAACGTCCCCAGAAGAGCCACGGAAATGCGCCAACCCCACGGATTATCCGCACCGAGTGCCCACTCCCCGAGCGCGATCACCCATTTGCCAACGGGCGGGTGAACAACATACTGGGGGTCGGGCAGATATGAGTCGACATCACCGCGCTCGAACGCCGCCTTAGAAATGTCTTTCGCCCAGGCGTGTTCGGTTCCTTCTCGAAGGAGCGTGTAGGCGTCGCGAACGTAGTACACCTCATCAAAGATGAGGGTTTTCACGTGGCCAAGGTTGTAGAGGCGCAGCGCTCCCGCCCAGATCGCGAGGAGCGCTGCAAGGATCCACGTCGCGACCCGGTCACTCAGGCCGAAGGGCCACCCCGATTTTCCGGAGGGTGTTCTCGCCGCGCGCTTACCTTTCGCAGGCGCGAGGGTGGAACCGCTTGTTGCCGTTGCAGTCGTTTCACTCACCAGGCCATCCTAGAGGGCTGCACGATAGGATCGCACGGTGGAAACCGAGAATAGACCCGTGCTCACGCCAGGCGCGATCGCACTCGCCGCGACGCCCATTGGCAATCCTCTCGACGCGTCGTTCAGGCTCGTCGCGGCGCTGGGCGAGGCCGATCTCATCGCCGCAGAAGATACCCGCCGCGTGAAAAGACTCGCGACGGAGTTGGACGTAAGGCTTAAAGCGCGCGTGCTCGCGTACCACGAGCACAACGAGATTGAGCGCACCGAAACCCTGATCGATGCCGCACGCGATGGCCAGAAGGTGCTACTCGTGACTGACGCGGGCATGCCAGTTGTTTCCGACCCTGGTTTTCGTGCCGTCGATGCCGCGCAGCGCGAGGGTATTGCGGTGGATGTTTTTCCCGGTCCTTCGGCCCCGCTCACCGCCCTCGTGCATTCCGGTATTGCGCCCGACCGCTTCGCATTCGAGGGGTTCCTTCCGCGAACCGAAGGGAAGCGACGGACGGCACTTAATGCTCTCGCGCGCGAACAACGCACCCTCATCTTTTTTGAATCGCCTCGGCGCACCCGCGAATGTCTCGAAGCGATGGGCGAGGCTTTTGGAGAGAAACGCGAGGCATGCGTGGCTCGGGAACTCACGAAAACCCATGAAGAGGTCATTCGAGGATCGCTCGCTGAGCTCGTTGATTGGGCGCGTGCGAACGATGTTCTCGGTGAAATCGTGATCGTTGTCGAGCCCGCTCCGCCGCGGGAGGAGGACCCGGCGGACCTCGCCGCACTCGTCCTTGCTCGCGCAGAAGCGGGGGAGCGTCTCAAAGATGCCGCCAAGGCCGTGGCGCGTGAGCGCGAAGGCGTTTCAGCGCGAGATCTCTACGAGGCGGCGCTCGAGCACAAGAGGGATTAAACCGAAAGGGCGCCCCACCCGCAGGTGGAGCGCCCTTCGCGACATGCTGAAATCAGCCGTCAATCTCGATGAGACCGCGCTGGTACGCCTTCGCGAGGCGGCGCGGAACCGAGGCGGTGCGACCGCGCACGGTGACCTTCACGAGATCGGTGGTCTCGGCCTTCCAGTTCGCGCGGCGCGAACGGGTGCGGGCCCGGGACATCTTATACTTAGGCACTGCCATGATGCGCTCCTTGCTCGAACTGCTGAAAAATTGGGGTGGTGAAGGGGCACGACGATCAAAGGCTCACCGAGGGTGCGTGCCCACGCACAACAGAAATCAATCTAAGCATATTTTCGAGCGCTGCGCGCGGAGGCAGGGCTCTCGTGTGTTGGGCTTCACGGGCAAGGCTTCGCGGGTGGATCTGCGGGGTTCCGACGCCTAGCCCCGCACTAGACTGACCCTATGACTAAGGCAGTGAACTCTCGTTCCACAACCGCCGAAAGCGGGCACCACCGCGATCTCACGTGGCCGGAGTACCCCGAGCCCCTACCTAGTCCTGTCATCGATAACCACGCTCACCTGGACTTCTCCGATGGTGAAGGCTCGCGCGGGATAGACGAGCATGTCGCGTGGGCCGAGCGCGTGGGCGTGCGCGGGATCATCACGATTGGATGTGACCTTCCCTCGGCACGTTGGACGGCCGAGGTCATGCGCGGCGAGCACATTCCTGAAGAACAACGTGCGTTTGTCGCCGAGCGGCTTCGCGCAGGCGTCTCGATCCACCCGAACGATGCCGTGAACCATGTCGTCTCCGGCAAGGGGCGCCACGGGGAAAATCTTTGCTCCCTCGAAGACGCAATCGCGGAAATCTCCGATCTCCTCGATGCCCCAGGGATGGTGACTGTTGGAGAAACGGGTCTCGACTGGTTCCGCACGTCGAAGAAGAAGCCCGAAAAGCGAGACGCCCAGATCCAGAGCTTCCGCATGCACATCGCGCTCGCGAAGGAAAAGGGTTTGCCCATGCAGATCCACGATCGCGACGCCCACCGGGATGTTCTCGACGTTCTAGACGCGGAAGGTGCACCGGAGCGCACGGTTTTTCACTGCTTCAGCGGCGATGCCGAATTCGCGCGCGAAGCGCTTGATCGCGGGGCCTACCTTTCATTCTCTGGCACATCGACGTTCAAGAACGCTGCGTACTTGCGCGAGGCCCTCGCCGTGACGCCGCTCAACCGGATTATGGTCGAGACCGACGCACCCTTCCTTACCCCCGAGCCTTTCCGGGGTCGGCCCAACTCGAGCTACCTCATTCCGCACACGATGCGCGTGATTGCCGAGGCCAAGGGCATGAGCCTCGAAGAAGCGTGCGCCGGAGTCCTCGCGACCGAGCGTGACGTGTATGGCTTCGCGGGGGCCGAAGGGTGAGCGAGGCGTATCCCGCGCTCGATGCGGGCACGAGGCTGCTCACGCCCCGTGACATTCGCTTGCTTGCCGCCTACCGCGGGATCACCCCCACGAAGAAGCGCGGGCAGAACTTTCTCCTCGATGCGAATACCGTGCGCGTGATCGTTGAACGCTCAGGCGTGCGCGAGGGCGATGTGGTGCTCGAGGTGGGGCCGGGACTCGGCTCTCTCACACTTGGGCTGCTCGACGCAGGCGCCAGTGTCGGGGCAGTCGAACTAGACTCTGCCCTCGCGGAAATTTTGCCGGGAACTGTCGAAGCCAAGGGCTTCGAGAGCGCGCGTTTCGCTCTCGTCGAGGGTGATGCGCTCGCGCTTACACAGCTTCCCGTCCCCGCAGCCGCGGGGCACGAGCCCACGCGGCTCGTTGCGAATCTCCCGTACAACGTTGCGACACCGATCCTTCTGACCGTTTTCGAGCGATTCGATTCCGTGAGGGAAGCGCTCGTCATGGTGCAGCTTGAGGTCGCCGAGCGCATTGCCGCGCGACCGGGTTCGAAGGTGTACGGTGCGCCAAGCGTGAAAGCGGCGTGGTACGGCACTAGCGAACTCGCTGGCCGCATTTCGCGCCGAGTCTTCTGGCCCGAGCCGAACGTCGATAGCGCCCTCGTGCGCGTGCGCCGCGACCGGGTGCAAGCCGAGGGGGAAGCGCCTCGCGAGGAGATTTTTAAGGTGATCGACCAGGCCTTCCTCCAACGACGAAAAACTCTGCGTGCCGCCCTCAAATCGTGGGCGGGAGGCGGAGAGCGCGCTAGCGCGATCCTCGAGTGCGCCGGCATCGATCCGCAGCGGCGCGGCGAAACTCTCGAGATAGCGGAGTTCATCGCGATCGCGAACGCCGCGAGTGATACCCCTCGCTAGGTGGCTGAAACGGCGCCAACCGTATTTCACAGGCGTGAGCGCGTGAGCGTAGGCTCTCGGTGTGAGTCTTCTTCTCGGCGCCGAACAGCTGCATCTTCAATATCCCAACCGGGTCGTGCTCGATTCCGTAACTCTCGGTATTTTTGAGGGAGACAGGATCGGAATCGTGGGGCGCAACGGCGATGGCAAGAGCTCCCTCATCCGGCTCCTGTTCGGTGAGCTAGAGCCGTATAGCGGGCGCGTCACCCCGAGAAACGGGGTCCGAATGGGCTTGCTTTCTCAGTCAGACTCTCTCGACGAAAACGCGAGCGTCCGCTACGAAATCGTGGGCGATGCTCCCGAACACGAGTGGGCCTCGGACGCGAAAATTCGCGACGTGATTAACGGCCTCCTTTCCGATATCTCCTTCGAACGAAGCATTGGCGCGCTCTCGGGTGGTCAGCGCCGACGCGTCGCACTCGCGAAGCTCCTTGTGGGTGATTGGGACGTCATCGGTCTCGACGAGCCCACCAACCACCTCGACATCGAGGGAATTCACTGGCTCGCGAGGCATATCAAGGGACGGTGGAGCGCGGGCCAGGGCGCTTTCATCGTCATTACCCACGATCGCTGGTTCCTCGACGAAGTGTGCACGAGTACGTGGGAGGTGCACGACGGGATCGTCGAGCCGTTCGAGGGCGGCTATGCCGCCTATGTTCTTCAGCGCGTTGAGCGTGACCGAATTGCAGCCGCAACCGAGCAAAAACGCCAGAACCTCGCTCGCAAGGAGCTCGCGTGGCTCAGGCGCGGAGCCCCCGCTCGTACCTCGAAGCCGCGTTTTCGCATCGAGGCGGCAAACGCCCTCATCGCCGATGTTCCGGAGGTGCGCAATCCCCTTGAACTCAAGCGTCTCGCGACAGCCCGCCTCGGCAAGGACGTCATTGATCTCATCGACGTGAGCGTGCGCTACGGTGAAAATACGGTTTTCTCGGACGTCACGTGGCGCATCGCGCCCGGGGAACGAACGGGCATCCTCGGTGCTAACGGCGCGGGCAAATCCACGCTACTCAGCCTCATCGCCGGCACTCTTGAGGCCTCGGAAGGTCGGGTGAAACGGGGAAAGACCGTCCAGGTAGCCGTGCTCGACCAGCAGTTCCGTGAACTCGAGGACATCGCCAACGACCGCGTTCGAGACGTGCTCGCGCGCACGAAGACGACTTTTACGATCGATGGTAAAGACTTCACTCCCGCGAAACTTCTCGAACGGCTCGGCTTTGCCAAGGACCACCTCTCGACGCGTGTGGGTGACTTATCGGGTGGCCAGCGTCGGCGCCTTCAATTGCTCCTTGTGTTGCTCAGCGAGCCGAATGTGCTCATCCTGGACGAGCCCACAAACGATGTCGATACGGATATGCTCACGGCCCTGGAAGACATGCTGGATTCGTGGCCCGGAACTCTCATAGTCGTCTCGCACGATCGTTACCTACTCGAGCGCGTGAGCGACCAGCAGTACGCGGTCATCGGGGGAACCCTCCGCCACCTTCCCGGAGGAGTCGAGGAATACCTGGATCTGCGTGCGAAGGAGGAGCGGGAACGCGCGGCGGAAGCCTCGGGGAGCGCGGGAGCCGACGGTGCCTCGGGCTCGAACGACGGCCTTTCGGGCGCCCAGCTGCGGGCCGCCCAAAAAGAGGCGAGCGCGCTCGAGCGGCGCATCGAGAAGCTCCGCGGGCAAATTGCGAAAATCCATGCGGAACTCGCAGAACACGACCCTGCTGATTTCGAGGGACTGACCGCGCTCGGTCAGAAAGCGAGCGAACGTGAGGACGAGATCGCCGAATGCGAGGAGCGTTGGTTCGACATCCTCGAACAGGTCGAGGGTGCGTGAGCGGTCTCAAATAGAGATGCGGCGCACGCGCTGACGGGGATTGCCGTTGTTACGCCCTGACATCGTGGTGCTCTTCACCCCGTTGCGGCGCGCCCCAGCGTGGTCGAACGCTTGCACGTTTGACACCCCGATGCGGGTCTCCTGCTCGAACCGGTACTTCTTGTCGGTGTTGCGGTAACGCAAATAGAAGAACGAATAGATCGAGGTGAAGACGACGAAGGCGAGGACGAACGGCGCAGCAATGACCGCAACGCTCCCGTCCTCGCTCCCGGAGCTCGAATCTGCGAGGAGCTGGCCGAACGCGAGTACCTCGTGCGTTGCCGTGAGTGCGTGGCTCATACGAAAACCGCTCCAATCGCGAGAGGGAAGGTCACCACGAATGTGGCGACCGCAGCAATGGCTGCGCAGCCGAAAAGCTTGAGCTTATCGACGGGCACCGACCCCATCGTGCGGCCATTGCGACCATTGACCGCGATGTAGTGGATCATGCCGTTGTTCTCATCCTGGTAGCTGTAGAGCCAGATCGGTAGATAGAGCGCGACCCAGCGCGTGCCGTGAATTTCGAGGCCCTCACTCTCCCAGCGCACCCCGCGATCGTAGTCGCGAATCATGAGATCGGCGCGAGAACGAGCTATCGAGAGGAAATTGTTTTCGACCGTGTCGTCGATATCGTCGATGTCGAGATCGCGGCGTTCCGAAGTGAAACCCGCGAGGTAGTTTGAGTTGTACGCCACCGCATTTTTCGTGTCGAAGGGCAGAATCGCGTTGAGCACGTTGTTGGTATTCACGCTCGTGTTCATGTTCGCGCGTGAGCTATTGGTTTCGGCGATGAGATCGTCGACCGTGAAATCGAACTTGCGCCCAAGCGCGTACTCTCGAATATCGGAGACTCGCTCGGTTTGGTCCTCGCTTACGCGGCGCGTGTAGCGGCGAAGCGTCACTTCTCCGCGGCCCTCAACTGTCGCGGTGAGGTTGCCGTCAACGGTCATGTAGGGAACATAGACCCCCACGACGTTTTCGGGGGTGAAGTTTTTCTTGAACTGGCTGGTCGCGAAGAAACGGCGATCACCCGCGAACTCACGCACCTTCTCGACGCCCTGCTCGTGCGTGAGCGCAAAAGGAAGAACGGCGTCGGGAACAGCACCGTTCGGGATCTGCTGGTTGATGGAGAGCACTTGGCGACACCAGTGGCAGCGCGCCTGGAGTGACTCGTTCGCCTTGATCACGACCTCGGCGCCGCAGCCCTGACACTTGAGGGTCACAACTGACGCATCGACGGCAATGTCATGCGTTCCCGAGCCGCGCACGACGCCCTGCAGTTGTTCGATGGGGGAGTCGAGGCCGAAGGCTTGCTCGGCGACTTTCTCGTTGAACTCAAAGCGGCAATACCTGCACACGAGCGCTTGATGCTCGAGTGAATAACCGATGTCGGTGGAGCCGCACCTCGGGCATTTATCGAAGCCGTCGGATTTGCCGCTCGCGGTGTTGATCACATGTTCGGCTGTCGGGTCGACGAGGCTTTTCACAATGTCGTGGGAAGCGGTGCGGCCCTTCACGACATTTGCGTCGTTTGTGTCGGGGCCGCTGACATGTGGCGCCCCTTCGGGCATCGGGCGCACAGGACCGGCCCCCCGGCCTTCGTGAGGCATGGGGGCCGGTCCTGACCCTGGTGCGTATGTCAAAGGCCGAGTGCCTTCTTCTTCGCGGCCTCGTAGTCCTCTTCGGTGATGAGGCCCTTGTCGAGCATGTCCTTGAACTGGGCAAGCTTGTCCGCGGGGCTCGCCTCGGCGCCGGGAGCACTCTGGTGAGCCGGCTGCTGGCTCTGCTGCCCCTGCGGGGATTGGCCCTGGGCGGCAAAGGGGCCCGACGCTTGCGCAGGCTGCATGAAGCCTCCCACGGCACCGGCGCCCATCCCCATCATGGCGAGTCCCGTGCCCCCGCCACCGTTTTCGCCCGCCGACTGCACGCCGCGCGCGACCGCTTGATTGACGAAGCTCTGATTGCGGTTGCCCGAAAGTGCGTCCGCAGCCTGGACATCCTTGAGAAGCTTGCGCGTGTTTTCGTCGTATTCGATCGAAGCGATCGCGACCTTTTCGATGACGAGGCCACGGTCGGTCGTCCAGCGGTAGTTCTCCTCGACGACGCTCGAGAGTGAGGCTGCGAGGCCGAGCGAATCCGACTGGATCTTCGTGATGCGATTGTTCTTATCCGGATCGTTCGTGTAGCGCGAGAACGCCGGGGCGAGCGAGGAAACGACTTCCTGGAACAGCTGGTTCGCGGCGTCATTTTCCGTGTCGGTGAAGTCGAAGACCGGCGCATTTGCCGAAATGTAGACCGCAGGCACCCAGTTGTGAATGAAAAGAAGCGGATCGACGATGCGAATGGTGTAGGTGCCGCGTGCGACGGCGCCAACCTGGGCGTTCATGTACTGGTCGTCCCAGTAGATCTCGGACTGCGTGCCGAAGCGGTTGTTCGGAAGCTCCTTGAGGCTCACGAAGAACGCGAGCTGCTGAGACCCGGGCTGGCCACCGAACTTGAAGCGCTCCCACGAGGTGCCGAGGGTTGAGGCGAGGATTCCGTCGTTCGCGAAAATGGTGCGCGAGTTCGGGTCGTCTGAGCGCCACTCGTAGCCGCCGGCTTCGGTGACGAGGCCGGTCACGCGGCCGTCCTGAAGTGTCACGAGGCCATACCCGGCGGGGACGACAATTCGTGAACCGTTGCTGATGATGTTCTCACTGCCGCGCGTGTTCGAGCCGCGGCCGGCGTTGGTGCCGCGCGGAACCGCGGGAAATAGTGCGGCTGTAGGCGCGAGACCGGAGGGGACGGTGAGATAGTCCTTCCACTGATCGGCGAAGGTGCCGCCGAGCGCGTCCTTGAAAGCTTGGATGAAACCCACGAAAACTCCTCTGCTAGGGGACACCCCAATCATATAGGGGGTAGATCACAGAAAAATGGTGTGGGCCGGGTTTATTTCGCCTTGATCTTTTTCTCGACCGTGAGGAGCTGAGGGCTTGCTTCGAGGCCGCGGAGCCCATTCCACGCGAGGTTCACGATGTGGCTCGCTACGACCTCCTTCGAGGGGCGGCTTGCCTCGAGCCACCATTGACCGGTGTAGGAGACGATTCCAACGAGCATCTGCGCGTACATCGCGGCGTAAAGCGACGTGTACTTCTGTGCCCGCATGTGCTTGACGAGGAGGTCTTCGACCTGATTAGCGACATCCACGAGAAGTGCGGAGTACGTACCAGAGGTCTGCGAGGCCGGGGAGTCACGTACAAGGATCTGGAACCCATCCTCGTTTTCTTCGATATAGGTAAGAAAGGCGAGCGCGGCTTTCTCGACGAGGACGCGCGGGTGCTGATGGACGTCGTTGAGTGCGTCCTCGAGAACCCGCAGGAGGTGATCCGTTTCTCGATCCACGATCACGGCGTAGAGCCCTTCTTTCCCCCCGAAGTGCTCGTAGACGATTGGTTTCGAAACCCCCGCCTTCGATGCGACTTCTTCGACACTCGTTGCGTCATAGCCCTTGTGAGCGAAAAGCGACCTGCCCACGGTGAGGAGTTGCTCGCGGCGCTGCCGCCCCGTCATCCGGGGCGAGCGAGTGCGAGAAGAGCGAGAATCAGACATGTGCAACATTTTCGCACGACATCACACACGCGTCGTTTTCTTTCGCGCAGCTTGAGGGGCTAGGCTTGTCCCCGGCGCCCTCGGGCCCATCCGCGATGGTGTAATCGGCAACACCCCAGTTTTTGGTTCTGGTATTCCAGGTTCGAGTCCTGGTCGCGGAACGATCCATCACCGGAAATCTCGCACCGGACACAAGGAGCATCCTCCCGTGGCAATTCATTCGCCCGCAGCCGTCGTCGTCCTCGCGGCCGGAGCCGGTACCCGCATGAAATCCGCTCTGCCAAAGGTTCTCCATCCCGTGTGCGGAACCTCGATGCTCATGCACGCGATCACCGCGGCACGCGCAACCGGCGCTGGAGAAGTCGTTGCGGTCGTGCGTCATAAGCGCGAGCAGGTCCTGGCGCACCTCGAGGAGAACGCTCCCGGGGTTACGATCGCTGACCAAGACGAGATTCCCGGTACTGGCCGCGCCGTGCAGTGTGGTCTCGAAAAGGTCAAAGCAGCCGTCGGAACTGTTCTCGTGACCTACGGTGACGTGCCGCTTCTCGAAGGAGACACGCTTCGCGCTTTCGTCGAGGCGCATGAAGAGAACGGTTCGTGCGTGTCCATCCTTACCGCGCGCGTCGAGGATCCCACGGGCTACGGGCGAATCGTGCGCAGTGCCGACGGCTCCCAGGTTGAAGCCATCGTCGAGCACAAAGATGCGAGTGAAGAACAGCTCGGGATTAACGAAATCAATTCGGGCATCTGCGCCTTTGACCTCGAGTTCCTGCGCGAAGCGCTCACGAAGGTCGGCACGAATAACTCGCAGGGCGAGATGTACCTGACCGACGTCCCCGGCATCGCGCGCGCTGAAGGGAAGAAGGTCACCGCTTACGTCACTGACGACGCGATCCAGGTCGAAGGTGCGAACGATCGCGTGCAGCTGAGCGAACTTGGTGCCGAGATGAACCGACGCACCCTCGTGCGCCACATGCGTGCGGGAGTGAGCATTATTGACCCGAGCTCGACATTCATCGATCCCGATGTCGAGATCGGTCAGGACACGACAATTCTCCCCGGCGTGCAACTTCACGGGCACTGCGTCATTGGTAGCGAGGCAATCGTCGGGCCCGATACCACCTTGACGGACGTGAGAATTCACGACCGGGCCGAGGTCGTGCGCACCCACGGCTTTGGTGCCGTGATCGGGGAAGGCGCAACCGTGGGGCCATTCACCTACGTGCGCCCCGGAACCGTGCTCGGCAAAGCCGGCAAGATTGGCGGCTTTTGCGAAACGAAGAACGCGGATATTGGCGATGGAGCGAAAGTTCCTCATCTCTCATACGTGGGTGACGCCGAGATTGGCGAAGGCACGAACATCGGTGCGGCGACTATTTTCGCGAACTACGATGGGGTGAGGAAGCACAAGAGTGTCGTCGGTAAACACGTGCGCGTGGGAAGTGACAGCATCCTTGTCGCGCCCGTAACGATTGGAGACGGAGCGGCGACGGGCTCCGGGACGGTCGTCCTGAAAGATGTCCCACCTGGCGCTCTTGCCGTCAACGACACGAAGCCTCGCATTATCGAGGGGTGGACGCTCACCAAGCGTGCGGGCACCGCCGCGGCTGAAGCCGCCGAAGACGCGCTTGACCACAACCCTGGAAACGCAACCACCGAGGAGAATTAAGACGATGAGTGGCATCATCACTAGCGGAGAAAAGCACCTCGTTCTCGTGTCGGGGCGTGCTCACCCCGTTCTCGCCGAGGAGGTTGCAAAAGAACTCGGTGTTGAGCTTCTTCCGATGGACGCCTGGGACTTCGCGAACGGCGAGATTTACGTGCGTTACGGCGAAAGCGTGCGAGGTGCCGATGTTTTCGTGCTTCAGTCCCATCCTGCGCCCATCAACAATTGGCTCATGGAGCACCTCATCATGGTGGATGCGCTCAAGCGCGCTTCCGCCAAGCGCATCACGGCCATCGCCCCGAGTTACCCGTATGCGCGTCAGGACAAGAAGCACCGCGGTCGCGAGCCCATTTCGGCCCGCCTCGTGGCGGATCTTTACAAGACTGCAGGCATTGACCGTCTCATTTCGGTCGACCTGCACGCGCCGCAGGTGCAGGGCTACTTTGACGGTCCCGTCGATCACCTCATGGCGATGCCTATTCTCGCGAAGTATGTCGAGTCGACCTATGGCGAAGAAGACCTGTGCGTCGTTTCCCCGGACGCCGGGCGCATCGGCGTCGCCGAAAAGTGGGCGAAGCGCCTCGGTGGCGTGAATCTCGCCTTCGTGCACAAGTCGCGGGATCCTCGCCGGCCCAATCAAGCTGTGGCGAAGCGCATCATCGGCGATGTGGAAGGAAAGACCTGCATCCTCGTCGATGACATGATCGACACGGCGGGCACGATCGTGCAGGCTGTTGAAGCTCTCACGAAGAACGGCGCGAAGTCTGTCGTCGTCGCGACGACGCACCCGATCTTTTCCGATCCAGCCGTCGAGCGCCTCAAGAACTCGGGCGTACGTGAGGTCATTGCGACCAACACGCTCCCGGTTCCCGAGGAGAAGCAGTTTGAAAAACTCACCATCCTCTCGATCGCGCCGCTTCTGGCGCGCGCGATCCGAGCCGTGTTTGACGACGGCTCGGTGACGTCGCTGTTCGACGGCGACGCGTAGATCGCTCCCCGTTCACCGGCCGCGCTTTCGGCATGAGGTGACGTGCCTCGCTTCACGTCCTGCATAGCCTGCCGAGAGCGCGGCTGTGCATTATGCTTGGACGGTACTTCGGCGAGGGAGGGGCGTGCGCCCACTCCGTTATCGACGCGGTCTTTCCTTGGGCATGCATGCGCGTGCTCGGGGCGCGCCGTCTCGCCCCGCTTCACACCCAAGGAGATTGTCAATGGCCGAGAACATCAAGGTCGATATCCGCACTGATTACGGCAAGGGTTACGCTCGTCGCCTTCGCGCTGAGAGCAAGATCCCCGCGGTCCTCTACGGCCACGGCACGGAGCCGGTTCACCTTGCGCTTCCCTATCACGCGACCGCTCTCGCGGCTCGTAACTCGAATGCTCTTCTCGAGCTCGAAATTCCGAATGCGGAAAATGAGCTCGCGATCATCAAGGACATTCAGCGCCACCCGCTTTCGCGCGACATCCTTCACGTTGATCTCCTCATCGTGAAGCGCGGTGAAAAGGTTGAGGTTGATATTCCTGTCATTGTTGAGGGCGAGCCTCAGTCGCCTGCCGTCGCCGTTGTCGACATCCAGGAGATCACCATTCTTGCCGACGCGCTCAGCCTGCCCGAGCACATCGTGGTCGACGTTGAGGGCAAGGTTGATGGCGACGCGATTTACGCCGGCGATCTCGACCTTGGCGATGCCGAGCTCGTGACAGATCCCGAGTACCTCGTTATTTCGATCCAGGTGCCGCAGGTTGACGAGGCTGATCTCGAGACCCCGGGCTCCGAGGACGACGAGGAAGAGGCAGAGGAGACTGCCGAGAAGTCGTCGGAGGGTGACGACGAGTAAGTAGTGATCCGCGACTACGCGGATCGTGAAACTTGGGGCAGGGGCGTCGCACGAGGTGCGGCGCCCCTGTAGCCTGTCGAGGGGCCGACGGTTGCCGGCCTTTCGTCGCGACGGAATGTTTCCGTTAATTACGGTGTGAAAGTGGAGCTGTGAGCGAGACGATGCTGATCGTGGGCCTCGGGAACCCGGGCCCCAAGTACGAGGCTACGAGGCACAACGTGGGGCACATGGTGCTCGATCGGCTTGCCGATTGGGCGGGTGCTTCGTTCAAACGGCACAAGAAGGCCAATGCTTCCGTGATTGAAGGGCGCATGGGACCTCCCGGCACGGGCTGCAGGGTGGTTCTCGCGAAGCTCGGCTGCTATATGAACACGTCTGGCGGACCCGTGTCAGCCCTAGCGCAGTATTACGGCATCGATCCCGAACACATCGTCGCTGTGCACGATGAAATCGACACGCAGTTTGGCGCAATCAAGGCAAAATTCGGCGGGGGAGAGGGCGGCCACAACGGCCTGCGCGACATTACGCGTACGCTCGGCACGAAGGACTACTTGCGCGTACGGGTGGGTGTTGGTCGGCCCCCGCAGGGCCGCGACACGGCCGACTACGTTCTTGCGCCGTTTAGTGCGGCCGAGCGGAAGGTTCTCGAGGACCTCGTGACGTCGGCGGGACAGTGCGTCGAAATGCTCGTGGAGAAGGGGCTCGTGGAAACGCAACAAGAATTTCACTCTCGAGAGGCGATTCGCCCGTGAGCATCGCGCCCGTTCTTGCCGCAGCCGCGCGGTCAAACGATCTCACCCGGCTCGCTGAGGCTCGCTCCGCCGGCGAAGCCCTTTCGATTATTGCTCCAAGCGGTATGCATCCCCTTTATCTCGCGGATGCGGCGTCACGCAGAGGGGCGTCGGACCCACTCGTCGTAGTGACCGCCACGACACGCGAAGCCGAAGACCTCGCGGCTCAAATTGAGTCCCTTGTGCCGAGTGCCAAGGTGGCGCTATTCCCTGCCTGGGAAACGCTGCCCCACGAGCGTCTTTCGCCACGAAGCGACACGGTTGCGCGTCGTCTTTCGACCCTGTACACGCTCGCGCATCCCGAGGAAACAGGCGGGGTGGAGGTGCTCATGGTGCCCGTGAGGGCACTCGTGCAGCCCATGGCACGGGGGCTCGAGAACCTCGCGCCCGTGCACCTTGAACGCGGTGAATTCATCGAGATTGACGAACTCGTCGAACGGCTCGTGGGGGCGGCATATTCACGTGTGGACATGGTGTCAGCTCGCGGTGAGTTCGCCGTGCGTGGCGGAATTGTCGACGTGTTCCCGCCGACGCTCGCCCACCCTGTTCGCCTCGATTTCTTCGGGGATGAACTCGAGGAGATCCGGTACTTCTCCGTTGCAGATCAGCGTTCCATGGAGGAGACCCTCGAGGCGGTTGACGCACCCGCATGCCGCGAAATTCTCCTCACTGCTGAAGTCCGCGAGAGGGCTCGCGAGGCGATCGATCAGCTTCCCGGCGCCGCCGATATCCTTGCACGGCTTGCGGAGGGCATCGCGGTCGAGGGAATGGAATCGCTTACCCCGCTCCTCGTGGGCGAGATGGTGAGCCTTGTGGAGCTGCTTCCGGAAGAGTCAAGCGTGGTTCTTGTCGAGCCCGAGCGTATCCGTGCTCGCGTCGATGAGCTCGTGCGCACGACTGATGAGTTCCTCGAGGCAGCCTGGTCGAGCGCCGCCCAGGGAGGTGCGGTTCCGATCGACGTCTCGCAAGCGAGCTTCGCAACGCTTGAGGATACGCTCGGGGAACTCAAAATCCGACGGATCCCGGTTTCGCGCATCGCCCCGTTTGGACTTGATGCCGACCTCTCATCGGGTGCGAAGCCGCATCCGGGCTACGGTGGCTCCATTGCGAACGCCGCGCGCGACCTCGCGCAGCATATAGGCGAGGGCTGGCGGATCGTGCTCACGACCGCGGGAGCGGGCACCGGACGCCACATCGCCGATGCGCTCACGGAGGCGGGGGTGGCGGCGCGGTTCAGCGCCGATCTCGATGACGAGCTTTCGTCCACGCACGTCAATATCACGACCGGCCCGATTACCGAGGGCGTTCTCCTCGAGGACGTCAAGCTCATGCTCATGTGCGAGCGTGACATGACGGGCAAATCTGCCGCGCGACGATCACACACCAAGAAGCTTGCTTCCCGCAGGCGCGCCAGTGTTGATCCTCTTCAGCTGTCGCCTGGAGACTACGTAGTTCATAATCACCACGGGGTGGGCCGGTTTGTCGAGATGACGAGCCGCACAGTGGGCACGGGCGACAAGCGCGCGACTCGTGAGTATCTCGTGATTGAGTATGCAAGCTCGAAGAAAGGGCAGCCGGGGGACCGGCTCTACGTGCCGAGCGACCAGCTTGATCAGGTCACGAAGTACGTCGGTGGCGAAGCGCCAAGCGTGAACAAGATGGGCGGTAGCGACTGGTCAAAGACCAAATCGCGCGCACGCAAGGCCATCCGGGAGATCGCCGACGAGCTCGTGAGGCTTTATAGCGAGCGCCAGCGCAGCTCTGGTTTCGCCTTCTCTCCCGATACGCCGTGGCAGCACGAGCTCGAGGATGCCTTCGAGTACACGGAAACACCCGACCAGCTTTCGACAATTGACGACATCAAGCGCGATATGGAAAAGCCCTTGCCCATGGACCGCCTCGTGTGCGGCGACGTGGGCTACGGCAAAACCGAAGTTGCCGTGCGTGCGGCGTTCAAGGCCGTGCAGGATGGCAAGCAGGTCGCGGTGCTGTGCCCCACAACTTTGCTCGCTCAGCAGCACGTCGAGACGTTCACTGAGCGGTACGCGGGATTCCCCGTGAACGTGAAAGGGCTTTCGCGATTCCAGACCCCGTCCGAGTCGAAGGCCGTTATCGAAGGGCTCAAGGATGGCTCAGTTGACGTCGTGATCGGTACCCACCGGCTCATCACGGGGCAGGTGCGCTTCAAGGACCTCGGCCTCATCATCGTCGATGAAGAGCAGCGCTTCGGCGTTGAGCATAAGGAGACACTCAAGGCGCTGCGAACGAATGTGGACGTGCTCTCGATGTCGGCGACTCCGATTCCGAGGACTCTCGAGATGGCTGTGACAGGCATTAGGGAGCTCTCGACCCTCGCAACCGCGCCCGAGGAGCGTCACCCCGTTCTCACCTATGTCGGTGCGCACGAAGATGCACAGGTCAAAGCTGCGATTAGGCGTGAGCTTCTTCGAGAAGGCCAGGTCTTCTACATTCACAACCGCGTTGAAGACATCGACCGCACGGCCGAGCACCTGCGCGAGCTTGTGCCGGATGCACGCGTCGAAGTCGCTCATGGGAAGCTCAACGAAGCGCAGCTCGAGCGCGTCATCCTCGATTTCTGGGAAAAGCGTTTCGACGTACTCGTGTGTACGACGATCGTGGAGACGGGGCTCGATATTTCGAGCGCCAACACCCTCATCGTCGAGAACGCTGACCGCTTTGGTCTTTCGCAGCTTCACCAGCTTCGCGGCCGCGTGGGCCGCTCACGCGACCGTGCCTATGCCTACTTCCTGTACCCGCCTACGAAGCCACTCACGGAAACGGCGCACGATCGCCTCACGACGCTTGCGACGCATTCGGAGCTCGGTGCCGGCATGCAGGTGGCAATGAAAGATCTCGAAATCCGCGGCGCCGGTAACTTGCTCGGCGGAGAACAGTCGGGCCATATCGCCGGAGTTGGCTTCGACCTCTACGTGCGTATGGTCGGCGAGGCTGTCGCCGCGTTCAAGGGCGAACTTGACCAGGTCACAAAGGAAACGAAAGTGGAGCTTCCGCTCAACGCCCACATTCCGGTCGAGTACATCGACTCGGAGCGTTTGCGCCTCGAGGCCTATTCCAAGATTTCTGCGTCGAAGAACGCGCAAGAGCTCGAGAGTGTGCGTGCCGAGTTCGAGGATCGTTACGGGAAGCCACCGGCCGAAGTCGAGCGGCTTTTTCACGTGGCGCTCTTCCGGCTCGATGCTTCCGAGGCCGGCATCGATGAGGTGCAAGTCCAGGGCAAGATGATCCGCTTTGCCCACGTCGAGGTGACGGACAGCGTCCAGTTGAAGCTCCGCAGGCTCTACCCGGGCACAGTGCTCAAGCCCGCCCTTCGCCAGGTGCTCATCCCGCACCCCCGCACGCAGCGGATTGGCGGTATCCCCCTTGCCGATGAGGAGCTGCTCGACTTTTGCCGCGGCGTGATTGCGCACTTGAAGCCGGAATGGGCGAAAGAGCGCGGCATCGAGGTGGCCGAGCAACCGTCGGAACCCTCGCGCCCCCGTTCCTTTGGTAATCGCCCGCCGCGCTCAAGCAAACTTGAGAGCTCGCGCCGCGACGCGCCCCAGGGCACCCGACAGGCGGGGCTCGGCCGACGGGGTGATGCACGATGAACGGCGCCTTCGCGGGCGAGCTACGAATTGTCCCTGTCTCACCTCTCAACGCACCGGGGCTCATGACCTCTCGAGGCTGGGATGCCCTCAGGGGTGCCGCGAGTGTGGCGCTTTCGTGTGCGCACCCGGCGTGGGAGGCGCATGTGCGCGAGTCCGGGATCGAGTGCGTGCGGCTTGAGAGCGCGAGCGCCGACGAACTCATGCACTCGCTGGGGGAGTGGCTCGAGGGGTCCGACGCTTGCCCGGGGGAATATCGCGCCTGGTTGTGCGATTCCGAGCACCCCTTCCTTCCCTCACCGATGCACACCCTTCGCGCACTCGAGGAGAAAATCGGTGCCCGGGTGGATGCCGACTTTGTTTTCGCCTCGCCCGTGGCTCCCGGTGCGGCTGTCGTGGAATCGGTGCGCATCATGCATGAGCTGCGCAGCCCTGGAGGCGATCCGTGGAGCGCCGAGCAGACCCACGCTTCGCTCGCACGCTACTTGCTCGAGGAGACTCACGAAGTGCTCGAGGAGCTCGAGCGAGAGGATCTTCGCACTCCTGCGCTCGTCGATGAGTGTGGTGACCTACTTTTTCAGCTCGTCTTTCACGCGCGCATCGGCATGGAAGAAGCGGAGCCCTGGACTCTCGACTCCGTCGCGCGTGCGCTCAACGCGAAGATGTACCGGCGCAATCCTCACGTGTTCGGGCCAGAGCGCGAGGACCTAAGCGTCGAGGAGATCACGGCACAATGGGAAGAGATCAAGAAAAAGGAAAAGCCGAGGCGCGCCCTCAGCGAGGGCATTCCGCTCGCGCTTCCTGCGCTCCAACGCGCCTTCAAGATCGCCTCGCGTGCCGAAGCAGCCGGAAGGGCGCCAGAACTGCACAAGGCTCTTGAGGACACCGCCTCGGCCGGAAGCGATGCGGCGCGGCTTATGGAAATTGTGATTGCGGCAGCGAAACGAGATGAGGATCCTGAATCGGCGCTGCGTACGCTCCTCGCTCAGATCGACACTCGGTTGCGCGGCGACTGAAGTCCCACCCTGTGACCTGGGACTCAAGAGCTCCGCTCGACGTGTGCGCGGCCCTTCAGAGAGATCACACATTTCACACTAGACTTGAGGGTGAAGGTCAAAGGCGACCCGCCACTTGAAAATCCTGACGAAGGAGGCCATCTCATGGCATTCATTTTCGACGTTCGCGGTCGCGAGATTCTCGACTCGCGCGGCAATCCCACCGTTGAGGTCGTTCTCACGACCGACGAGGGCTACCAGTTCCTCGGCCAGGTTCCCTCGGGCGCCTCGACGGGTGCCTTCGAGGCCGTTGAACGCCGCGATGGCGACAAAGGCCGCTACCTCGGCAAGGGCGTCTCGCAGGCCGCTGCTGCCGTCGCCGAGGAGCTTTCCGAGAAGATCGAGGGCATGGACGTCACCGATCAGCGTGCGATCGATCTCGCAATGATCGAGGCCGACGGCACTGACAACAAGGGCAAGATCGGCGCGAACGCCATCCTCGGCGTGTCGATTGCTGTGGCGAAGGCTGCCGCTGCTGAGGCCGAGCTTCCCCTCTACCGCTACGTGGGCGGCCCGAATGCGCACGTGCTCCCCGTTCCCATGATGAACATTCTCAACGGCGGCTCGCACGCCGATTCGAACGTGGACATCCAAGAGTTCATGATCGCTCCGATCGGCGCCCCGACTTTCGTCGAGGCTGTCCGCATGGGGGCCGAGGTCTACCACAACCTCAAGAAGGTTCTCCACGACCGCGGTCTCGCGACCGGTCTCGGCGACGAGGGCGGCTTCGCCCCGAACCTTGACTCGAACCGCGCTGCTCTCGACCTCATCATTGAGGCCATCGAGAAGGCCGGCTTCACCCCGGGTAAGGATGTCGCGCTCGCGCTTGACGTTGCCGCATCGGAGTTCTTCGAGGATGGCTCCTACCTCTTCGAGGGCGAGAAGAAGTCGGCTGAGGACATGATCGCCTACTACGGCGAGCTCGTGGATGCCTACCCGCTCGTCTCGATCGAGGATCCGCTCGACGAGGAAGACTGGGACGGCTGGGTCGCCATCACCGAGAAGCTCGGCGAGAAGGTTCAGCTTGTTGGCGACGACCTCTTCGTGACGAACCCCGTGCGCCTCGGCAAGGGCATCGAGAAGGGGGCTGCTAACGCCCTCCTCGTGAAGGTCAACCAGATCGGCACCCTCACCGAGACGTTCGAGGCCGTGGATCTCGCGACCCGCAACGGCTTCGCCTCGATGATGTCGCACCGTTCCGGTGAGACGGAAGACACGACGATCGCCGACCTCGCCGTCGCGCTTGGCACTGGCCAGATCAAGACCGGCGCCCCCGCGCGAGGCGAACGCGTGAACAAGTACAACCAGCTCATCCGCATCGAGGATGAACTCGGTGAGTCCGCCGTGTACGCGGGTGCCTCGGCATTCCCGCGTTTCAAGGCGTGAGCGATCTACGATAGGGCTTATGCCTGATTCGCTAAGAAGCCGAAGGAGCGCCCCGCCTACACCGGTGGGGCGCTCCTCGCCGTCGCGGCGACGTAAACCTGCCGCACCTTCGGCACCGGCTGCGCGTCGAAACCGGCGGCGCATGCCATCCGCGCGCGCGAAATCCTCGCCCTCGCCAGCTTTCCGAACGAGGGGGGCGGTGAGCGCCGGGGCGCGCAAGGCTCTTGCGCCAATCGCGGGTCTTACGGGTCGTTCACTCGTCCTGCTCGCGATTACGCTCATCGCGCTCGTAGCGCTCGTTCCCACCGTCAACGGCTACGTCATGCAGCAGCAGCGGCTCAGCAACCTTCGGGCTCAAGTCGCCGAGCAGGAACGTGAGGTTGAGGGGCTCGAGGCCGAGGTGGCGCGCTGGCAGGACCCCACGTTTGTCTCCGCTCAAGCGCGCGAACGTTTGCTTTTTGCGTACCCGGGGGAAACGCAATACCGTTTGACGGATTCGAGCGGCGCCGATGTTCCCCAGACGGAACAGGCGGCCCAAGAGGAGCAGCGTGCGAAGACCGCGTGGTTCGGTACGCTGTGGGACTCTCTCGTGGCCGCAAGCCAGGCAGCGCCGCCCGAGGATCCTGCCGATAAATTGGGCCCGTGAGGGCCACGACATCATCGAAAGGCGATAGAGCTCCATGCCCACACCGCTTGAACCGCTTCCGTTCGAGACCGAGGCATCCGAACGTGATCTCACCCTCATGGCCCAGCAGCTTGGTCGCACCATGCGCGGTGTGCATTCGATCGCGCGGCGGTGCGCGTGCGGAGCTCCCGCTGTTGTCCGCACTGCTCCGCGACTTCCCGACGGATCACCGTTTCCCACGAGTCTCTATCTCACGCTGCCGTCCATGGTTGAGGCATGTTCGCGGCTCGAGGCACGCGGGCTGCTCGCCGAGTGGACGGCCGAGCTCGAGGGAAACGAAGAGCTGCAAGAGAGCTATGCGCGTGCTCACGAGCGCTACTTGGAGCGTCGCGCCGAGCTCGGTAGTGCCGAAGAAATCGAAGGCGTGAGCGCGGGCGGCATGCCTACGCGCGTGAAGTGCCTCCATGCCGTCGTGGGCCAGGCTCTCGCCGAAGGCCCCGGCGTGAACCCCTTCGGCGACCGTGCCCTCGAGATGGCGGCTTCCGATACGACAATCGAGCAGTGCCGCTGCGAGGTCACGCCCGCAATGCTCGAGGAGGAGGGCGCATGAGCCGCCGCGTTGCCGCAATTGATTGTGGTACAAACTCGATTCGCCTCCTCATCGCGGAGGAGCAGTCCGACGGTTCCCTGCGCGATATTGCGCGCGACATGAAGATTGTTCGCCTCGGCTACGGGGTTGATCGCACCGGCCGACTCGATCGTGAGGCGATCGAGCGTACGCTCGCCGCCACTCGTGAATACGCGCGGGTCATCGAGGGGAGCGCAGTCGAGGGCGTTCGCTTCGCGGCGACGAGCGCGAGCCGTGATGCCGAGAACCGCGCAGAGTTTATCGATGGCGTGAGAGACATTCTCGGGATCGAGCCGGAGGTGATCGAGGGGACGGAAGAGGCGAGTCTCAGTTACCGAGGCGCCGTCGCAACGCTGCCGGATCCGGGCCCGTCGCCTCGCCTTATTGTTGACATCGGCGGTGGCTCGACCGAGCTCGTATTCGGGGATGACGAGCCCCGAGCTGAGATCAGTCTCGACATGGGCTCGGTGCGCCTCACTGAACGGCATCTGAGCGCTGATCGCGTAAGCGAGGGGGATATCGAGGCCGCGACCCGCGATATCGACGCGCTTCTCGACTCGGCTGCGGGCACTATCGATCTTGCATCGGTCCGCGGCATCGTTGGCGTCGCGGGAACGGTGACGACTTTGACCGCAGTCGCCCTCGGGCTCGAGGAGTACACGCCCGAGGTGAGTCATGGCGCACGTATCGAAGCCGAGGATTTCACTGCGCTTAGCTATCGGATCCTGCGTTCGACTTCCGAGGAGCTTGCGGCTTTCCCTGCAATTCACCCGGGTCGGATCGACGTCATAGGCGCGGGGGCGCTTATTTGGGCGCGCATCCTTGAGCGCGTGGCACGCGAAGGCGGGCTTGAGCGCGTCACGACAAGCGAACACGACATCCTGGACGGGCTCGCCATGAGCGTGCTCGATTCACTCAGACTGGAAGAGCCCCAGCGTGGTTGAATTGCATCGTTAGCGATGTGGAAAGGCAAGTTCACACACATGAACATCAATTCAGGAAATAAGCCGCACGTTCTCGTTCTTGGCGGCGGAAGCGTTGGCATGAACGTCGCAGCCGAGCTGCGAAAGAAGGCCGGCAACAACGTTGCCATCACGGTCGTGGATACGCGACCGTACCTCACGTACCAGCCATTCCTGCCCGAGGTTGGCGCAGGCGCGATCGACCCGCGCAACGTCCTTGCTCCGCTCCGTAAGGTTCTGCAGGGCACAAAGGTTGTGACGGGTGCGGTGGAGAAGATCTCCCACGCGGAGCGCGTCGTGACCGTAGCCCTTGAAGGCGAAGAGACGATCGAGATCAGCTACGACTACCTCGTCGTTGGTCTTGGCTCCGTTCCGCGCACACTTCCGATTCCTGGCCTCGCGGAGAACGCGATCGGCTTCAAGTGGGTCGAGGAAGCCGTTGCTGTGCGCGACCGAATCCTCAGCAACCTTGCCGAGGCAGCCTCGACCAAGGACCCGGAAACCCGCAAGCGCCTTTTGACCTTCACCTTCGTGGGTGGCGGTTTCGCTGGCTCAGAAGCGATCGCAGAGGCGGAAGACATGGTCTCCGCGGCGCTCCAGTACTACCCGGATCTCCACCCTTCGGACGTCCGCTTCGTCATGATCGAAGCCATGGGCCGTATCCTCCCCGAGGTTGGCGAAGAGCTCGGCAAGTATGCCCTCAAGCAGTTCCGCGAGCGTGGTATCGAGGTTAAGCTCGAAACCTTCCTCAACTCGTGCGAGAACGGCATTGTTAAGACCTCCGATGGCGACGAGTTCGCTTCGGACCTCATCGTGTGGTGCGCCGGCATTAAGCCGAACCCCGTTCTCGAGAACTCGGATCTGCCCCTCAACCAGACCGGGCGTCTCGACTGCCTCGCGGACCTCCGCGTCAAGAGCGAAGATGGCCCCCTCGAGGGTGTCTTCGCCGCGGGCGACTGCACGACCGTTCCGGACCTCGCCTCGGGCGAGGGCAAGGTGTGCCCGCCGAACGCGCAGCACGCTGTGCGCCAGGCCAAGACCCTCGCCGACAACGTCGCGCGAGCCATCGATTCGCGCCCGCTTGTGGACTACTACCACAAAAACCTCGGCACGATGGCGACCCTCGGCATGTTCAAGGGCGTTGGCACGCTCTTCATCGGCGATAAGAAGGTCGAACTCAAGGGGCTGCCTGCATGGCTCGGCGCTCGCGCCTACCACGTTTACGCCATGCCCACGCTTGGCCGCAAGGCTGGCGTCGTCGCAGGCTGGGCGAGCTCGCTCCTCGGCAACCGCGAAATTCTTGGCATTGCGCAGACGAGCGAACCGCGCAAGGCCTTTGAGCTTGCGGCGGCTTCGACGCCGAAGAAGAAGTAAGTTCTCTCGGATAAGCGCCTAGTTTTCCCGCGCTGAGAAGCGAGGCCCGGCACCCTCAGGTGCCGGGCCTTGCCGCTCTCGAAGCGAAGTATCTATGCTTGTGAGAGCGCATGCGCGAGAACAACATGGGCGTTGATGAGGGCCGGCAAGCGTCGGACCCCACGCGCCCCCGAACTGAGCCGGAGAAGCCATGGAGATTTACATCCGTCCCAATGCCGAAGACGCGAGCCAGATCGTTGCCGATCACATTGAAGCGGTGATCCGTGAGGCAAACGGGGGCCCGGTCACTCTTGGTCTCGCGACGGGCTCTTCACCCGTGGCCGCTTATGACGAACTTGCGCGCCGTCACCGTGAGGAGGGGCTGAGTTTTGCGGGCGTCACGGTTTTCATGCTTGATGAGTACGTGGGGCTTTCGCCCGAGCACCCGCAGAGTTACGCGCGATTCATTCGCGAGCATCTTGTGGACAAGGTTGATCTCGATCCCGAGAAGGTCTTCTGCCCGCGCGGAGACACCGGGGATCCGGCTTCGGAGGCAGAGCGTTACGACGCCGCGATTAAGGATGCTGGCGGCGTGGATCTTCAGCTTCTCGGCGTCGGTGCGACGGGACATATCGGCTTCAACGAGCCCGGTACCTCCCTCGCATCCCGAACCCACCTCGTGACTCTCACTCCGAAAACGATCGCCGACAACGCGCGCTTCTTCGAATCGAAGGACGACGTTCCGGTTCATGCGATCAGCCAGGGCGTTGGCACGATTCGCGAGGCCAAGAAGCTTCTCCTCATCGCTACGGGTGAGAACAAGGCAGAAGCAATCAGGCAGACGATCGAGGGTGGAGTGAGCGCGCGATGGACCTCGACCGCGCTCCAGCTGCACGAAGATGCGACCGTCGTCGTAGATAGCGCCGCTGCCTCGAAGCTCGACTATCTCGACTATTACCGCTTCATCGACGCCAACCGCAGCTAAGTACGCTCAAGGCGAGGTCTTCGTCTCCCTAGCCCGGCCCGAAGCGCCACTTTGGCCGGGCTTTTCCTACAATAGGCCGCATGTCCCAAACCCAAAATGCACCCTCGAAGGGCGCGGTTTCGTCGCGCCTTGATTCTTTCTTCTCGATTTCGAAGCGCGGTTCGAGCGTGGGTCGCGAAGTTCGCGGCGGCATGGTCACGTTCTTCGCAATGTGCTACATCATCGTTCTCAACCCGCTCATCATTGGCACGGTCCCGGATTCGACAGGCATGTACCTCGGCGGCGGAACCGAACCGAACATGCCCGCGGTTGCCGCGGGTACGGCATTGGTCGCCGCGGTCTGCTCGATCTTCATGGGTGCCTGGGCCAACTTCCCCCTCGCGATGGCTGCGGGTCTTGGACTTAACGCCTATCTGGCCTATGGCGTCGTTTCGCTGCCCGGCATGACGTGGGCCGGTGCCATGGGTCTCGTCCTCATTGAAGGTGTGATCATTCTTCTGCTCGTTCTCACCGGATTCCGTAGGGCGGTGTTCCGCGCGGTTCCGCAGTTCTTGAAGACTGCCATTGCCGTGGGCATGGGGCTTTTTATCGCCTTCATCGGCCTTATCAATGCACGTTTCGTGACAACTGGCGGCGGCACACCTGTGCAGCTCGGTAACTCGGGATCGCTCATTGGCTGGCCCACGGCTGTGTTCGTGTTCGGCCTCATCCTCATGATTGTTCTCTGGGTACGGAAAGTTCCCGGTGCGATCCTGATCGCGATCATCGCCGCAACTGTGCTCGCCATTGTCGTGGAGAACACCGTCGGAATCGGCCAATTTGCCCCTGCGACCGATGCCGATGCCGGGAACCCTTACGGCTGGTCCATGAACGTCCCTGCCCTGAATGCGAACGCCTTCGCGCTTCCCGATCTCGGCACACTTTTCCAGGTAGATCCGATCGGCGGCTTACGTGCGATCGGAGTTGTCGGCGCCATCATCGTCGTGTTCTCCCTCCTCCTCGCGGACTTCTTCGACACGATGGGAACGATGGTCGCGATCGGAACGGAAGCAGGCCTCGTCGACGAGAACAGCGACGTCGAAAACAGCCAGCGCGTTCTCGTCGCCGATTCCGTTGGCGCGATCATGGGTGGTGTTGGTGGTGTCTCCTCCAACACGAGCTTCGTGGAAAGCGCGACCGGCGTCGGAGAGGGCGCACGCACGGGCCTCGCGACCATCGTGACGGGTCTGTGCTTCCTCTTCGCCATGTTCCTCTCGCCGATCGTCGCGCTCGTGCCTTACGAGGCAGCGACGCCGGCCCTCGTCCTCGTCGGATTCCTTATGATGAGCCAGGTCGTCGAGATCGACTTCAGTGACCTGACGAAGGCCATCCCGGCCTTTCTCACGATCATTCTCATGCCGTTTGCCTACTCGATTACCGTTGGAATGGGCGCTGGCTTCATCATGTACGTGGTCATCCAGATCGTCGTGGGCAACGCAAAGAAGGTGCACTGGCTCATGTACGTCGTGAGTGCGCTCTTCGTCATGTATTTCCTCCGCGACGCCCTCGCGGGGCTGCTCGGGCTCTGACGCGCCAGATAACCGCTGAGCGCCTCCCGTTTGCCGATCAGGCACAATGGAAGCCATGACCAGAGCCGATCTCACGAAAAAGCCCGCAGACGTCTCGACCATGTTCGATGGCGTCGCTGGGCGCTACGACCTCCTCAATACCATCCTCGCCTTCGGTCAGGACCGCGGATGGCGCACCGCGATGGTCGAAGCGCTTGATCTGGAGAAGGGGAGCGGCGCTCGTGTACTGGACGTCGCTGCGGGGACCGGGACCTCGAGCGCGGCAATCGCAAACGAAGGTCTTCAGGTTCTCGCCTCGGATTTTTCGGCTGGCATGATGGCTGAGGGGCGCAAGCGGCAGCCACACATTCCGTTCGTAGGGGCCGACGCCACCAACCTCCCATTTAAGCCGGATTCGTTTGATGCGGCCGTGATCAGTTTCGGGTTGCGCAATGTCGTAGAACCGAAGAAGGCGATTGCCGAGATGGCGCGCGTCGTCAAGCCAGGTGGATCGGTGGTCGTGTGCGAGTTCTCGACCCCGAAGAGTCGCGCGTTCAGGCACGTGTACTCCCGCTACATCATGGGGATGCTTCCCCGTGTGGCGTCGCAAGTTTCGGCGAACGGCGCGGCCTACAGTTATCTCGCCGAATCGATCCTCGCGTGGCCCGATCAAGAGGGGCTGCGGGAGTGGTTTCTCGAGGTGGGGCTCGAGCGCGTGCAGTACCGAAACCTCACCGGTGGCATTGTCGCGCTTCACAGGGGCTACGTGCCCGATCTCTAGCACTTCGTGCTCGCACCTCTTTGCACGGCACTTCGTCACAAGCGCGCCTTTCTCACTAGCGCTTTCGTGTTCCCACTGCTTTGCACAGCTCATCCCTCCCATGAGCTCCGCGCTATCAATGACACGGTTGCCTTTCCGCCCTTTTGTCCCGAACCGCCCGTTGT
>NZ_JALXOZ010000017.1 GCF_025147465.1 Dermabacter sp. p3-SID358 | reverse complement strand
TGGCAGGGGCACCTTCCTTTCTTACTCGGCGATGACCACGTGCGAATCCTCGTTCGTCAAGTTCTCGCCCCCGATCGTGAATCAGGCATAGTTCGCGATCGACGGACTAATCAGATGACGCTCGCGTCACCTGTCGTGACAATCTCTTTGCCGAAGGGGAAGCACGTAATGGGAATGAGCTTGATGTTCGCCCAGGCGAGCGGGAGGCCAATGATTGTTACTGCTTGCGCGATTGCGGTCACCACGTGGCCCGCGGCGAGCCAGAGCCCCGCGATGAGGAACCACACGACGTTGCCGAGAGTCCCGACCGCACCGAGGGGCCGTACCTGAACGGCCTCTCGACCGAAGGGGAGAATGACGTAGTTCGCGATGCGGAAGCTCGCGAGACCGAAGGGAATCGTGACGATGAAGATGCATGCCACGATGCCAGCGAGGATGTAGCCGAGCCAGAGCCAGAAACCGGCGGTGATGACCCAAATGATGTTGAGGATGACATTAATGATGGTGCGCATGCCTCCAACTTACTCTCCGAACGCTGACATTGTTTGGTAGATCCACGAGACACCGGTAGTCAGTATCCCGAGCATCGCGCGAGGTGGCTACAGGTCCGAGGCGCTCACGATGTGAACACATGGAACGCGTTTTCCGCTTCATCACGCTCGAGCCGTAAGCGGGATTAAACTGGACGAACTTCAGGTCACCCTATGCGCGAGGAAGGCGGAGCTCACGTGCCACAATCGCAAGGCCTCTTGAAGGGAACGCCGTGGAAAGCGATCGTGCTCTTCTCGGTGCCGCTCTTGATCGGCAACGTCGTGCAACAGCTCTACCAGTTCATCGACGCGATGGTCGTGGGCAGATACCTCGGCGTCCTGTCCCTCGCGTCGGTGGGGGCGAGCATGAGCCTCCTGTTCCTCATTACGGGTTTTGCATGGGGCATGACGAGCGGTTTCGCGATCCCCGTCGCGCAGGCTTTTGGCGCAAATGACGTGAAGGGCGTTCGGCGCTCAGTTGCAGCAGGCGCAATTCTTTCGGCACTTTCGAGCCTGGTCATGACCCTCGTGGGCACGATCTTCATTCGGCCCCTGCTCCAGCTCATGCAGACACCGCCGGAACTTTTAGACGATGCCGTGACCTTCGGGTTCTGGAGCTTCCTTTTCATGTTCACGCTCGTCTTCTTCGACTTTCTTGCCGCCGTGATCCGTGCAGTCGGAGACTCTCGCACGCCGCTCGTATTCCTCGTGCTTTCGTGCCTGCTCAACGTTGTCCTCGTGATTCTTTTCGTCGCGGTCTTCGAGTGGGGAATCGCGGGTGCGGCAATCTCCACGGCGGTCTCACAACTCACGTCCGTTCTGGCGTGCGTGGTGTGGGTTCGTAGCCGAATTCCCGTTCTTCATTTGAATCGAGACGACTGGAAGGTGACGCTTCCGGAGCTTCGCGAACATCTCTACCTTGGCCTCCCGCTCGGCTTCCAGACATCGGTCATCGCGATCGGGACGATCGCCGTGCAAGTGCGCCTCAACGCGCTCGGGCCCGATTCCGTCGCGGCGTTTACCGCCGCGGGGAGGGTCGACGGCATCGCCATCACCTTCCTCGCCTCGCTCGGCCTTGCTACCTCGACCTTTGTTGCGCAGAACTACGGTGCTCGGCAGATCGCGCGCGTGAAGCTTGGTGTGCGGCAGGCTCTTGTCGTGAGCATCGTCGTGTCGGTCGCGATTGGAACTTCGCTCTTCATGCTCGGTGGCGTGTTTGTCGAGATGTTTGTCGGCGATGGCGAACCGGGCGTTTTGACACTCGCCCACGACGCGCTCAAGATCTACTCCGTGGCGTACTGGACCCTCGGCATTCTGTTCGTCGTTCGAGGCTCCCTCCAGGGCCTCGGGCACATGAAGCCGCCGTTTTATTCCGGCATCGCCGAGCTCATCATGCGCGTGTTCACCGCCGTGGTTCTCGGTGCATCCTTTGGCTTTATCGGCGTTGCGTGGGGCGGGCCGCTCGCGTGGGTCGGCTCGATCGCGCTTCTCATTCCGTCCTACATCGTGATCAGCCGCAAGCTCAATACCCGCACCTACCGTCAGGGCCCGCGCACCGAAGAGATCGAGGTGCTATCCGCACCGTTCCTTGCTGAGAAAGGTGTCGTCGCCGACCCGACGATTCTTCAGGGCGAGAGTTTCGAGGATGTGCGTACGGGTGCGATCCCGATCGTGCGCGATCGCGGTGAAACGGGGCAGTTCCCCGCGCTTGACGAGGGCGATCTTCTTGACGCGCACGATCATACTTCCGAGGATCCGGAGGATGAACACCGGTAAAACCCCAGGTGTCGCGGGAGTGATTCTTTACCAGGTTTGATGGGGCATACTTGCGTGTGCCCCGGGCGGGGAGAGTACTCGCCACCGAGCAGAAAGGTCACCGTGTCTGCCGAAAGCCGCACACTGACACCACTCGTCGAGATCATCGACGAGATGCTCCTCATTTCGCGTCGGATCCAAGCGCTCCCGGTTGATATTCCCGGCATGCGCGGTCTTTCAACGGTCGAAGCAATGATTCTTCGTCACATCGGGCGAACCCCGGGCGTTACCCCGGGCAAGGTCGCCGAGGACATCATTCTGCGCCCCTCAAATGCGAGCGCCGCGATCCGCGACCTCGAAATAAATGGGCTCGTTGGGCGCGTACCCGATATGGTCGATCGCCGCTCCAACCACCTTTTTATTACGGAGAAGGGCGAGCAGGCCGTCGCAGCGATGCACAAGACCTGGGAAGAGTACTATTCGGGAGCCCTTGCCGCGGACGACCTGGACGAAGCCCGTGCGGTTGTGCATGCCATGGGGGAGCGGGTGCGCGCCACAATGGCAGGCGACAGTGCGGGGAGCGACGAAAGCTAACGTGAGCGGGGTCCCCGTGCGTTTCCCATGACCTGGCGCAAGGCCGGGAGCACGTCGGCGAGAAACACTCCCGCCATGACGAAACCAATGATCTGAAGCATGATCGTGAAAGGACCCACGCCGCGGCCGAAGCCCGTGACTACACCGATCACGAGTGCGCCAGCCGTCATGAGCGACCAAAATGTTTTTGTTCGCTTGAATGCCGCATCGTAGGCGTTCGCCGGAAAGCGGAGCGCGTTGATGAGTGCCCAGGCCTCGATTCCCACGAAAACCACGGCGAGGGCTAGGGACAGGTAGTAGGCAATGGTGTAGGTAATCACGGCTTCATCCTACGGTCGGGATCGGTGCGATCGGTGATGAGCAGCTCGAGCGCTTCCGTAGAGGCAGGGGGCTCAACCGCCTTCATCTCGCGAGTAATGGGGCGCGGGCCCACAATATTGGCGTCGGCAACAACGATGAGGGAGGGGAGGAAGCGGCGGGCATCCGAGCTCGGAAGACCCGTTGCTTCAAGAAGGTCCACCGCGAGGGCTCGCATTTGAATTACGAGGGAGACCCCTTCAAAGTGGCCGAGGCGCCCGACGGTTCCTTCCGCCGTAGCGAGCAGAGTTTCCGGGGTGAGGTGCGCGCAAAAGATGCGGAGTTTGCGCCTGGCAATCGTGAAGTCAGCCTCTGAATCGACCCCTGCCTGAATCTCGTCGACCGCGTCGACTGCAGCCGTGAGAGCCTCGGCGAGGTTCGGGAAGGTGTGGGGTTGCGTGACGCGCAGGAACTCACCCTCTCGCCTCGCAATGACCCGGGCGTTGCGCATAGCGCGATCGCTTCCCACGAGGAGGTGTTGCACGCGGCTCACGTGCTCATAGTGACGGTGAAGCGTGGGGGAGTAGCTCGTGAGCTCGTTGGCGGTCTCGTTCGCGAGGGCCCACGCGTCGGTATAGCGCTGGGAAGTCGTGCGGATCTGGGTGAGGACCTTCGTTGCGAGCCGAGAATCGCCCTTGCGTGCGGCTTCGCTCAGCTTCGTGAGCGCGCCTTTGAGCTCCGTGAAGAATTTGTCGGCCGCTTTGCGCTGCTCGCGGCGCGGGTCACGCGAGAACGCAATATGGACGAGAAGACCGAGCGAGATACCCGTGATCGCGTCAAGAGCCCTTCCCTGCGGAGTCATCATAGGGGTTTGCGGCAGGAGCAAAACGATCATGGACTGGATGCCCACCTGAATCGAGAAAATCACGCTCGCTTTGATAAACCGCGCGAGCATGAGCGAGGCAAAAAGAGTCACAAAGAGCTGCCATGTTCCCGAGCCAATAACGAGACGCGCGAGTTCGCCAAGAATGATCCCCATGAACACCCCCGTGCTCATGTCAATACTCTTGCGAATCTTCGTTTCGAGTGTGAGGCCGATGATGAGGAAGGCCGTGATGCTCGAATAAAAGGGTGCGACGTGCCCCCACACATGCTCGGAGATCCAATACGCGGCCGCCGCGGTCATAGCAGCGAGAAGAATTTGCCATGCGCCACCGCCCGAGCGCGAAGCACCCGCGCGCAGCCAGTCCCTCACCTTCGAGCTTTTCACGCCGTCGGCCTCCTTGCCGGGGCAACGGGTTCGCGAAGGCGCAGTTCGAGGAGCTTATCGATCTCGAACCATTCGCCGTCTCGGCCCCCGCGACCCACGATGAGGGGTGCGCTCTTAGGTTCGAGCGTCGCGCCTTTCAGCCGAGTCACAAGATCGCCCGGGGCGGAGAGAATGTAGTAGTTCCCCTCGGTGTCGATGCCGACCGTGCGATCGGACTTCAAGTACCAGCCGACATGGGTGGTTTTTACGGGACGCGAACCCCTGTAGGGGAGTGCACGCAAAGGATGGGGGTCGATGCCGGCCTCGCGAAAGCGCGCAATACCCTTAAGGATGATCGCCGTGGCCTTTTCGTGTTCCTCGCGCGCGGCACGGCGCAGATTACGTTCTTGGACTTCGAAAATCTCCGCCTTGCGGGACTTCCACTCCTCGTCCACGTGGGGACTCCTCCTGACTACCTGCGAAGTTGGGCCGCTTTCGGCCTCTCACCATGGTCACGCTCGGTCACGATCGTGACCTGTGAGGCGTCGAGTTTCACGCTCGCCTCACCGACCTCAAAGGCCACAATGAGCGCTGCATCGTGAGGCACCGCGCGCTTTATAACAGCAAGGGCGACCGGGCCTTCGTCGGCATGGAGCGCACTTGACGTGAGCGTGCCTACCTTCTTAGCGCCGAAGAAAACTTCCGCGCCCACGGGGGCGGGTAGGTCCTGGGAGCCGTCGAGGTGGAGACGTACGAGGCGCCTCGGCGGTTGGCCGAGGTTGAGGACCTTCGCGACCGTCTCCTGGCCACGATAGCAGCCCTTTTGCGTGTGAACGGCGGTGCGCAGGAGGTCGAGTTCGTGCGGGATGGTTTTCTCGTCGACCTCGTTCGCGAGGCGTGGCCTGTGGTTCACGATTCGCACTGCTTCGGCTGCCCAGAGGCCCGCGAAAAGCTCGGGTTTCCGCCAGGGTGCGTCGGGAGTGCGAAGCTCGGCATCGCTTACAAGCGTGAGATGCCACGGCTCGGGAAACTCCGGATCGGGGCCGTAGGCGACACCACCGGGGGCGACCTCGGGCCACGACTGGCTCCACACGGCGACTGGAGCGGGAAACCCTTCGCCAAATACTTCGGCGAGCGGTGCACACGAGCCGAATGCATGGAGGTCGTCGCGCTCGAAGAGTTCGATGCGGTTCGCGAACGTCATGAGCGCGAGGTAGGCGCGGAGATTTTCGCGTGTTTCGGGATCTGTCACAAGGAAGAACGACTCGGGCCCCGTTGCCACGTGAACGAATGATTCGACGCGTCCCTGTGGGCTCAATACGCACGCCTCGAACGAGTCCCCCTCGCAGCGGTCAGAGAACACCTGGGACGTGACTGTCGTGAGCCATGATGCGCGGTCAGCACCGCGCACTTCGAGTATCTCGAGGTGGGCGAGGTCCACGGCGGCTTCGCCTGCGATAAGACGGCGCTGCTCGCGTATGGGGGCGCCGTAATGCGCGGGAACCGCGGCGTCCGGGCCCGACTCCTCGTGGATTGCGCGGTGAGTGATGAGCGGAGCGGGGCTCACGCTTCGCCACCATCCTCGTTCGCGGCGCGGTCGAGTTCAACCGAAAGGTAGGGACGCAAGGTCGTGAGGGACGAGCCGACCTCTTGAAGCCACATGAGCCGCCCGCCCACGAGCCCAAACATGCGAGCACCGTACGAGTCGGCGCCGGCTTGTGAAGCAAGGTCCTGGGTCGCGACTTGGATGCGGGGCCCTCGGACTTCGCCCGTCCAGTGTTCGGCGGGCGTATCGCCAAATGCGCCTCTACGCTGTATCGTGAGGGTCACTCCGTGCGAAAGATAGCTTTCGGGACTCCCCGGTTTCGCATTCTTCGCTGCTTCTTCGTCTTGGCCGGGGAGCACGCCAGTTGTGCGCCACGTCCCCCTCTCTTCGAGAAGAAGCTCGCGAACGATTTCGGCATCGTCTGTCGTCGAAGAAGCGTCGGACCCCCCTTCAGTTTTCTCGTAGAAAGCCGATGTGGGCGGTTCGGGCGCGGGCGAGTCGAGTACCCACGTGCGCATCGTCCACGTGAGCCCTCCCGTGGAATCCGGGGCTACACTGAGGCGCTGTTCGATCCTCCGACCAACGTCCTGTCCGCTTTCGCCCTTGAGCTGCACGGCGCCTGTGCCCTTCCACGCACCCACGAGCCACGCGAGCGGGTAGAGCGACGGATCGAGGTTCTCATCGATGACAATCGGCACGGAATCTCCCTGGTGGGTATTGGTGAAGGAACTCTTCTTTAACGCTGGGTACGGCGTGAGTATTCCTTCGCGGGACTCCCACTCACGTGCGTGGGATGACGGTGAGCCCGAGATCGGTGGGAACGTAGCTAAGGGCAACTTCGAGAAAGAGGAGCGCAAGAATGCCCGTTAGTGCGATGGGGGCGATTGCGACTGCGAGCGACTGCACCGGGTGAGCGGCACCGATTACGCGCGAAAGCAGGAAAAACACGAAAAGCGCGGCCGTGCACAGAACTATGCCTGCGACAGCGGACATCGTGATGATCGCGAGCGGATAATTCAATGCCCACGCGAGAAAACCCGAAGTGAGCGCGCTAAGGGTGAGCGCGAAACTCACGCGCGCTGCGGAGGGGAGCGGGAGCGCCAGGCACAGGGTCCCGAGTGCAAGCCCCATGGTCATCGTGAGAAGGAATCCGACGCTTGCCGGCCCGTTGGCCGAGGCGAGAGCCCAGCATTTCAGCCAGGTTACAGACAGAGTCGTAATAAGAGCGCCACTCGCTGTTCCGGAAATCGACAGTGTGAGGCGCGAGCGCTCTTGCCGCAGCATTTCGTGAGCGAAACTCAAGAAGAGCGCGACAGCAATGATAATGACGAGTTTCGTTGTGAGGCCCGTCGTGCCGAACGCGAGGGCGATGCCGAGTGAACCGAGGCCCGAAAGCGCCATGATGATGCCGCTGCCCACGCGGCTCGGGAGCTCGAGAACTTGTGGCCAACTTATGCACAAAAGCCCAACGAGCAGGGCCAAGATTCCCGCGAGGGCCGGATCGTTGAACGCGGGAAGTGCCATGGCGGTGGCGAGCGCGAGTGCACACGCGCCCGTGAGGGGTGCCCGCTCACTCGTTGTCATACATCAACCAATCGTTCGTATCGATTACGCCTCATGAAAGTTTACGGGGCATTCAGCGTGAAAAGCACGTAGGAGGGGCGTACTACACTGGGGGCGGCCCTGAGCTGTCGTTCCGAGGAGAGTTAACCCCGTGGCACGCGAACAGTCCCCGATCCTCGCTGCGGGTGCCCTCGTCTGGCGTGAAAAGCACGAGAGGCTTCAGGTTCTCCTCGTGCACCGCCCCAAATATGACGACTGGTCGATTCCAAAGGGGAAGCTCGAGGCGGGCGAATCGTTCGTCGCTGCGGCAGTTCGGGAAGTTGAAGAAGAGACCGGGTATCGGGTTCGCCTCGATCGCCCTCTTCCTACGGTCGACTACCGCACCCATGGCCGCCACAAAACGGTGCGCTACTGGGTTGCGAGGGTACGTGCGCAAACCGGTCCGGGCCCAAAGAACCCCAAGGAAATCGACAAGGTCGAGTGGGTTGACGCCTCAAAAGCGCGGCACGTTCTCACGCGGGCGTCTGACCGTGATCTGCTCAAGCGAGTGCTCGAATTTGCCGATGGTGGCGAGCTCTGCACAACCCCGGTGATCGTGCAGCGGCATGCGGCAGCCCAATCGCGTGCGAAGTGGCGCAAGGGTGACGAAAAGACTCGACCCCTTCGACGAAAGGGTCGCAAGCAGGCTGCTGCGCTGCCGCCCCTCCTAGCCGCGTATGCTCCGAAAACCGTCGTGACCTCGCCGTGGCGCCGCTGCCTCGAGACGATCGAGCCGTTCGCCCTCGAAGGCGGGATCGACATCGTCGAAAAGCCGGAGCTCACCGAGCACGCGCACGCAAAGCGGCCCGCGCGTGCGGCCGCGGTCATGGAACGAGCGATCGCTGAGGCGGCGCGAACAGTCGTGTGTACGCATCGACCAGTGCTTCCCACGATTATCGCGGTGGCGCGGCATGCCTGTACGAAAGACGCGCGGGGGAAGCTGCCTCGTGAGAACCCGTATCTCGCACCGGGGGAGATGCTCGTGCTCCATACGAGTGAGCGAGGCCGCATCGTGGACGTGGAAAGGCACCTCCCCAATATTGGCTAGGATCGCCGCAACGGTGATGTGCCACACGTTTCACTGTCGCCAATCCGGCCAAAAAGACTTGCTGAACTGGCTATATGTCTGAACTCAGGCTGATTGCTCAGAAATTCTTGCATGAGTTCACCTTTTGTTCACCTGGGAATACTCGGGCCTTCACTTCCGGCTTCTACCTTCGTTGATGTCCACTTACGACCCGTATCCCAGGCTCGAAGAGCCTCGAAAGGACACTCGTGAACCTCAAGAAGAAGTTCGTTTCCGCTACCGCCCTTGGCCTCGCCGGCGCCTTCGCCCTCGCTGCTTGCGGTGGCGACTCCGCTGAGAATGGCTCGAGCAACAGCTCGGACGGCGGCTCGGCGGCCGCTCCCGCTGACGTCAAGGGCACCCTTGCCGGCGCCGGCGCCTCCTCGATGGAAGACGCGCAGGGCGCCTTCATCGGTGGCTTCATGGCTCAGAACTCGGGTGCCACGGTGACCTACGACGCCGTCGGCTCGGGCAAGGGCCGCGAGCAGTTCCTCGCTGCCGCTACCAACTTCGCTGGCTCGGATGCCTACCTCAAGGACGAAGAGGTTGAGAAGTCCAAGGATCGCTGCTTCGGTGGCGAGGCCTTCGACATCCCCGTCTACATCTCCCCGATCGCGGTTGTCTACAACCTCGAAGGTGTCGACGATCTCCAGCTCTCGCCCGATACCCTCGCGAAGATCTTCGCCGGCGACATCACCAAGTGGAACGACGAAGCCATTAAGGCCGACAACCCCGATGTTGAGCTCCCCGACACCGACATCGTTCCCGTGCACCGTTCGGACAAGTCGGGCACCACCGAGAACTTCACCGAGTACCTCGCTGCTGCCGCTCCCGATTCGTGGAAGCACGGCGCTATCGAGACCTGGTTCGAGGATGGAGGCCAGTCGGGCGAGAAGACCTCGGGCCTCATCAACACCGTTCAGGGTGGCCAGGGCACGATCGGCTACGCCGATGCCTCGAAGGCTGGCGACCTCGGCACCGCCAAGATCAAGGTTGGCGAGGAGTACGTTGGTTACAGCGCCGAGGCTGCTGCCAAGGCCGTTGAGGTTTCGCCCAAGGCTGAAGGCCGCGGTGAAAAGGACCTCGCCCTCGACCTCGCTCGCGACACGACCGAGTCGGGCTCCTACCCGATCGTCCTCGTGTCCTACATGGTCATGTGTGACACCTACGAGAACCAGGAAGATGCCGACCTCGTGAAGGCCTACGCTTCCTACGTCATCTCGGAGCAGGGCCAGAATGACGCGGCTCAGGCCGCCGGCTCGGCCCCCATCTCGGACAAGATCCGTGAGGACGCTCAGAAGTCGATCGATTCGATCAAGGCTGAGAAGTAATCTGCACTTGACGCCTAAGGCGTAACGGTGCGCCGCCGAGCCCACCAGGTTCGGCGGCGCACTTCTTTTTGAGAACATTCCACCCCTACTGTGAGGAGCGTGCGCGTGAGCACAGCGGCTGCCGAAAACAGCACTCCCGCCAAGGGCGCCCCCCAACCTCCGGGCAATGAAAAGAACGAGAGCTTCAAGAGCTCCGGTGCGCGTCCTGGGGACGCGATCTTCTCGTCGCTCAGTGTCGGCTCTGGCCTCATCATCTTTGCCGTGCTCGCGGCAATCTTCATCTTCCTTCTTATCCAGTCGCTGCCGGCGATTGAAAATTGGAACGCGATTCCCACCAACGGTGGCACGCAGAACATTTTCGAGTTCGTGGGGCCGCTCGTGTTCGGTACGGTGCTCGCTTCGCTGCTCGCCCTCATCATTGCAGCGCCCGTCGCCGTGGGAATCGCGCTGTTTATCTCGCACTACGCCCCACGCAAGCTTGCGACCCCGATCGGGTACGTCATCGACCTTCTCGCGGCCGTGCCGTCGGTTGTCTTCGGTCTGTGGGGTGGCGTGTGGCTGGTGCCGCTCATGCAGCCGCTCTATACCTTCCTCAATACGAGTCCGCTTACCTCCTGGATTCCGTTTTTCCAGGGGAACCCGCATGCTCCCATGCGCAACGTTATGACCGCCGCAATCGTGCTCGCGGTGATGATTCTCCCGATCATCACAGCGGTGAGCCGCGAGGTGTTCCTCCAGGCACCGGGAGCGCAAGAAGAAGCGGCGATCGGTCTTGGCGCCACTAAGTGGGAAATGGTGCGCATGGTCGTGCTCCCCTTCGGCCGCAACGGTGTCGTTTCGGCCTGCATGCTTGGCCTTGGCCGCGCGCTCGGTGAAACGATGGCGGTTCTCATGGTGCTCAGCCCCGGCTTCACTTACTCGTTGCATCTCCTCGAGGTCGGCAGGCACATGACGATTGCCTCGTACATCGCCTCGCAGAATGCCGAGTCGACCGGCATCGACATGTCGAAGCTCATCTTCGCGGGCCTCGTCCTGTTCCTCATCACGTTCGTCATCAACGCGCTTGCCCGCTGGATCGTGGCCGCTAGCGCACGGAAGAAGTAGGGGGATCAGCAATGAGTGAAGCATCAGCAACCCTCAACACGACCAACCTCAACCCGAAGGGTTCGGGCCCTAAGCGCACCCGTCTCGCGAACGCGGGCGAGCGGCGCCTTCCGTGGTGGCACATGGTCCTCACGGGCGTCATAGCCTTCGCCGTCGTGTCGGTGTTCCTTCTTCTCACTGGCGCGTTTACGATTCCCGCGCTCCTTGTTCTCGGCTTCTTCGCGCACCTCGTCATCGGCTACATCTACTCGCGCGTGCGCGAAGGTGAGCGATGGGCCAAGGATCGCCTTATGACCCTCATCCTCGTGGGCGCGTTCGCTACCGCGATGATCCCGCTGATCTCGCTGCTCGTGGAGGTCATCACGAAGGGTGGCCCGCGCTTGCTCACACCGGGCTTCCTCACGGGCGATATGCAGGGCTTCAACGGCGGTGCTGACGGCGGAGGTATTCTCCACGCGATCGTTGGAACGCTCATCATCACGCTTGGTGCCTCGATCATCTCGATCCCGATCGGCCTTCTCACTGCGGTCTTTCTCGTCGAGTACGCGCAGGAGGGCTGGCGAAAGACTCTCGGCAAGGGCATCACGTTCCTCGTCGACGTTATGACGGGCGTCCCCTCGATCGTCGCGGGTCTGTTTACGCTCGCACTTTTCACGACGCTCTCCGGCGAAGCAGGCCTTCGTATGGGTGCCATGGGTTCGGTTGCCCTTTCGGTGCTTATGATCCCCACAGTAGTGCGCTCGAGTGAAGAAATGATTCGCCTTGTGCCGCTTGAGCTGCGCGAAGCGGCCTACGCCCTCGGTGTGCCGAAGTGGCTGACGATCGTGCGCGTCGTGCTTCGAACTGCGATCGCGGGCCTGACGACCGGCGTGACCCTCGCGATCGCGCGTGTGATCGGTGAAACCGCGCCCCTCATGTTCACGATCGGCGCCTTCCAGATGATGAACACGAACCCGTTCGAGGGTCGAATGATGGCGCTCCCGACCTTCATCAACCAGCAGTACGGCTTCGGCCACGCCGTCTGTGGCAAGAACGGTGAGAAGGTCCTGAACTACTTCACGCGCGAAGAGTTCGCGTGTAACCCGGATATCAACTATCAGCGTGCGTGGGCGGCAGCATTGACGCTTATCGTGATCGTCATGGTGTTGAACATCTTTGCCCGCTTCGTCTCCTACTACTTCTCGCCGAAGACCGGCCGCTGAGCCCTTCCAGGCTGATCTTTGAAAGGATTCAAGATGTCACAGAGCATCGACGTGAAGAACCTCAACGTCTACTACGGTGATTTTCTCGCCGTTGAGGACGTCAACGTCAAGATCGACGCGCGCAGCGTCACCGCCCTCATTGGCCCCTCGGGCTGTGGCAAGTCCACGTTCCTCCGTACCCTCAACCGCATGCACGAGGTCATTCCCGGCGCCTACGCTGAGGGCGAGGTCAATATCAACGGTGAGAACATCTACGGCCCTGGTATTGACCCGGTGAACGTTCGTCGCCGCGTGGGTATGGTGTTCCAGAAGGCGAATCCGTTCCCCACGATGTCGATCGCCGAGAATGTGCTCGCGGGAGCGAAGCTCAACAACAAGCGCATGTCGAAAAGCGAGGCCGATCAACTCGTTGAGGAGTCGCTTCGTGGCGCAAACCTTTGGGAAGAGGTAAAGAACCGCCTCAACAAACCCGGCGGTGGCCTCTCAGGCGGTCAGCAGCAGCGTCTATGCATTGCCCGCACGATCGCCGTGAAGCCTGACATCGTCCTCATGGACGAGCCTTGCTCGGCACTCGACCCGATCTCGACCCTCGCGGTTGAGGACCTCATCCACGAGCTTAAGTCCGAGTACACGATCGTGATCGTGACCCACAACATGCAGCAGGCGTCGCGTGTGTCCGACAAGACCGGCTTCTTCAACATCGCCGGCACGGGCACCCCGGGCAAGCTCATCGAGTTCGACGATACGACCAAGATCTTCAACAACCCCGCGCAGGAAGAAACCGAGCGTTACATCTCCGGTAAGTTCGGCTGATCGGCGGGCCCTTTCACGGGCATCGTTCGCGATGAAGGCGCGGCCACGGGAAATCCCGGGCCGCGCCTTCCGCATTCCAGAGGCGCCCTTCACGTGCCACGCTGTGGCACGACAAAAGTATGAGCGAGTCTCCTTCTCCTGGTGTAACTGGCAGCGATGGGTGCTGCGAAACATCCGCCATGCGATGGGCGTACGCGGTCCTCGGGACTGACGCGCCGAACCCTTCCTGCACGGGAATGTAGAGGCATGACAACAACGCACATGTATTCGCCCCAGTCCACCGCCCAGTCAACCGTCCGCACCGTTCTTTCGGCGCGCGACCTTTCACTCGCCTACGACCGCAACACCCATGCCCTGCGCGGCGTGAACCTCGACATTCACGCCGGCCAGAGCCTCGCGATCATGGGGCCCTCGGGTTGCGGAAAGTCGACCCTCCTTCACTGCCTCGCGGGCATCCTCGCCCCTACGGGAGGCCGTGTGATCTATGGCGATCGTGACCTGAGCGAAATGCGCGACGCGGCCCGCACAAAGCTGCGCCGCACCGACTTCGGGTTCGTGTTCCAGGATGGCCAGCTCCTTCCCGAACTGAGCGCTCTTGAGAACGTCATGCTTCCGCGCATGCTCGCGGGTGTTTCGCGCGGCAAAGCGAAGAAGGTAGCCAGGCAATGGCTCGCAGCTCTTGGGCTCGAGGGCCTCGAGGATCGCCGACCGGGCCAGCTTTCGGGTGGTCAGGCCCAGCGCGTCGCGATCGCACGCGCTCTCGCGGGGGAACCGTCGGTCGTGTATGCCGATGAGCCCACGGGAGCTCTTGACCAGCAGACCGGCCAGGAGGTCCTTGCGCTGCTTCTTCAGGCCACGGCCAATGCGGGCAGCGCGCTCGTCATGGTGACCCACGACCCGAACGTCGCTGCCGCGTGCGCACGCACGATTACAATGCGAGACGGCCAGATCGAGCGAGAGGTGACGCGATGAAGGCTCTTCCCATGCTCGTACGGGGGCGAAACTCCCTCGCCAATGCCCTTCCCGTCATTGCGTTTGCGGCGGCAACCGCGATCGTGTGCACCGTGCTCGCGGGCACGGGTGCGTTCTACGGGCGTCTTGGCGCCGAAGGTTTTGACCTTTCGAGCGCGAATGCATCCCCCGAGGCGCAGATCATGCCGATGCTCGTGATATGCGCGGTCTTCGCGTGCGTTCTGCTCGTACCGAACGCAATCGCGCTCGGCGGGGCGGCGGCTCGGCTTTCGCTCGCTCGCCGCGAGAAGGATTTGGCGGCGGTGAGGCTCGTTGGGGGAACGCGCGCGCAGGTCGCGGGGGTCGCGGTGTCCGACGTTGCCTGGCAATCCATCGTGGGAGCAGCGATCGGTGCTGGCGTGCATGTTGCCGCGGCGTGGCCTCTTTCGCACCTCGATTTCGGGATCCGAAAGTTCACGGTGGGCGAGCTCATCTTGCCATGGTGGGCGCTCGCACTCACGCCTTTTGCGCTCGCGCTCTTCGCGGCGCTGTCCGCCGCCATCACTCTCACGGGTGTCGCCCTGAGTCCCCTCGGCATCGCGCGCGGCGCGCATACGGTGCGCATGTCTGTCGTGCGTCTTCTCGTGTGGGTGCTGAGTATCGTCGTGTTCCTGGTTGTGGCAACCTTCCTCCCGAGAATCGAGGGCGTCTCGCTCGGTGCCATCATCGTGGGCGTCCTCGCGACCGTGGGCACGATGGTGTTTGCCGTCAATCTCGCGGGCCCGTTCATCGTGTGGATCGTGGCGCGGTTCGCCGCGTTCCTTGCACCGACCCCGGGCCTCCTTGTGGGGGCGCGGCGCCTCACCTCGGATCCGCGTGCGGGCTGGCGAGCGGTGTCTGGCGTGACGATCGCTCTCGTCGTCGCCGGGTTCGCGTCAATCATCACGACCTTCCCGAATGGTGATGCAGTCGCGCAGCTCATGAATCAGGCTCTCGTGACGGGCGCGCTTCTCACGGTCGGGATCGCCGCGGTGCTTGCTGCCGTGAGCACGGGTGTGACGCAGACCGCGCGCGTGATCGACCAGGCACCGAGGTATCGCGCCCAGCACGTCGCGGGGGCGAGTGTGAGCCAGTTGCACCGCGCGCGCATTGCCGAAATCGCGATTCCCGTGGGGATTTCTCTCGTGGTCTCCGTGTTCATGGCAGCTCTCGTGCTGCTCGCTCTCATGGGGTCGTCGGCCACGAATCCTCTCGTGGCTCTGGGCTTCCTCGTGAGTGTCGTGGCGGCGCTCGGCCTCGTGGCGGCGTCGGCGCTTGTAAGCTCTCCGCTCGTGGCGCGCGCGGCCCGTGCGCGCGTGCGTGCAGCTGGCTAGGAAGCCATAATGTGGGCAGATTTTGCGCCGGCGCGTGGGGTACCCCTCGCGCCGGCGTTTTGCGGTCCGTATGGAGCCCTCGCGTCTACGCTGAAGGCATGGACTTTGAGACTGTAGACCCCCTGAGCGTCCCCGAAGGTGCCGTGCTTTTCGACATCCGTGAGCAGGATGAGTGGGACGCCGGGCACGCCCCAAGCGCCCGCCACCTTCCCGCGAGCAGCCTCGCCGCACACCTCGATGAGCTTTTCGTTGAGGACGATGAAGGCCGCGAACGGGATGTCTACCTCGTGTGCCGCTCCGGCGGGCGCTCGTCGCAGGTCGCCCAGTGGCTCGCGATGCAGGGTATCGAGGCAATCAACGTTGGCGGCGGCATGGACGCCTGGCTCACGCAGGGCCTACCCGTCGTCACAGACGCGGGGGAGCAGGGCCGCGTACTTTAGCCTCGAGTTTCCGGGGCAGGTTTCCTCGAGGCGCGCGTGACACAGTGGGGGCATGACGAATTCGAAGCCCCGCATCCTGATCACGGGCGCCACGCGCGGCATCGGCCGCGCGACCGCCTTCGCTCTCCAAGACTTCGCCCACCTCGTGCTCGTGGGCCGGAACGACAAAGCTCTCGAAACATTGGTGGCCGAGCTACCGTCGGCAGAATACGTGCTTGCGGACCTCGCCGATTCGCAGAAAATCATCGACGGCATGCGTGAAGCCCGCGAAAAGGGTGCGCTTGGAACCGGCAACGGTGGTCTTGACGGCGCCGTGCTGAGTGCCGGCGTGCTCGCCGGCGACACCGTCGAAAACACCAAGCCGAGCGACTGGGAGTTCTTGCTCCACATGAACGTGACGTCGCAAGCTGTGCTCACCGCGCAAATCCTCCCGGAACTTCGCGAGGCGCGCGGCACGATCCTGTTCGTGAACTCCGGTTCAGGTTTCACGTCGAAGCCCGGCAATGCCGTGTACTCGGCGACCAAGTTCGCGCTTCGGGCCCTCTCCGACGCACTTCGCGAAGAGGAACGCGCAAACGGCGTGCGCGTGGTGTCGCTTCACCCCGGCCGCGTCGCGACGGACATGCAGCGCGAACTTCGCGCCTACGAGGGCGGCGAATACGTTGAGAGCGACTACATGAAACCCGAGACCATCGGCGAGGCAGTGCGCTACGCACTTACCGCGCCGCCCGAGGCAAATGTGGACGTGCTCTCAATCCGCCCGCGATAGGAATTCTGGGCCAAAAGTCTGCGCAGAGCAGGGTTAGGATAAACCCGCCTATCCCCTTCTCATGCCGTGTGAGGCCTCCGTTGAAAAAGACCCTTATTTCTCTCCTCGCCGCAGGTTCCCTCGTAAGTCTCACGGGCTGCGGTGCGCTTGTGTCTGTCGCGCTTTCTGACCAGCCTTCTTCACAGTCCTCAGCTTCCGAGACGACCGCTGCTGAAGAGACGACGCCGGCTGAAACGACCGAGGCTGCCGCCGCGCAGGCGACCGAAACGCCAGAGGCAACGCCCACGCCTACCCCCACGCCCGAAACGGCAGAGCCCGCTCCGGCGCCGACGACCGAGGCCGCGCCAGTTGAAGCAGCAAAGCCAGCCGAGGCTCCGGTTGAGGAGGAGCCCGCCGATCCCAATGCCCTCGAAGTCGGCAAGGAAGTCCAGGTAGGCGACTACTCCGTCACCGTGACGAAACTGAAAATCGTGAAGGACTGGAACGGCGACAAGGTCCTCAAGGTGACCTACGACTGGAAGAACAACAGTCACGAGGCTGTTGCCCCGTTTTTGTCGATCTCCTTTAAGGGGTTCCAGGATGGAGTCGAGACCGACTGGCCGTCGGTCAGCGACCATATCGACCTTTCGATAAGCCAAAGGGAAGTCAAGCCCGGCTCCGCCGTGACTGGTGTCCAGGATGCCGTAGGTATCACCGATATGTCGAAGCCTCTTGTTATTGAGCTTGAGGAAGCGTTTTCCTTCGAAACGAGGACGCTTTCGATGACGATCGACGACCTCAACGCGCTCTAGACCTACACAAGACAGCAAAAGGTGGCCGCGAGCATTGCGCATCGCGGCCACCTTTTCTTTATCCTGAGCCTGCCTCGCGCTAGTGGCTCATCTCGAAGTCATCCACGCTAAGCGTTGCGCGACCCGCCTCAAGGCGGGCGACCGGCACGCGAAACGGTGAGCACGAAACGTAGTCGAGGCCGAGCCAGTTGAAGAAGTGAATCGAACGCGGATCGCCGCCGTGTTCGCCGCACACACCCACGTGGAGGTGGGGGTTGACGGCGCGGCCTCGCTCGGTGCCGATGCGCACGAGCTCACCCACGCCGAACTGATCGATCGACTCGAAGGGGCTCGTGAGCAGGATCCCGTGTTCTTTGTAGGTGAAGAAAAATCCGGCCTCGACGTCGTCTCGCGAGAAGCCCCACGTCGTTTGCGTGAGGTCGTTCGTGCCGAAGCTGAAGAACTCGGCTTCCTCGGCGATCTCGTCGGCGCGAAGCGCCGCGCGCGGAAGCTCAATCATTGATCCGATCACGGTCGTGAGCTTGAGTCCCGTTTCCTGCGTGACGGCATCGCGCACCGCGAAGATTTCTTTCTTGATCTCGCGCAGTTCACGCACGGAGCTCACGAGCGGGATCATGATCTCCACCTGGGGGTTGAGGCCCTCGGCTCGGGCTTGTGCTTCCGCTTCGAGAATTGCGCGCGTTTGCATGCCGAACAGGCCGGGAATCGAGAGTCCGAGTCGCACGCCCCGCAGGCCCAGCATGGGGTTTTGCTCGTGGAGTCGCTTGACGGCCTCGAGAACCTTGATCTCGTGCTCGTTGTGCTCGCCGCGCTCTTCGGCCTTCGCGATCCGCACCGAGAGCTCGGTGAGGTCGGGAAGGAACTCGTGGAGCGGAGGATCGAGCAGTCGAACGGTCATGGGAAGGCCGTCCATCTCGCGAATCATGTCGAGGAAGTCGCCGCGCTGGAGTGGGAGCAGCGCCGCAAGCGCAGCCTCGCGCTCCTCGGGGCTCGCCGCGAGGATGAGGTCCTCGACGAGTTTCCGCCGGTCGCCGAGAAACATGTGCTCGGTGCGCGTGAGGCCGATGCCCTGGGCACCCATGCGGCGTGCGCGGGCAGCATCCTCGGGAGTGTCGGCATTCGCGCGTACGAGGAGAGCGCGCTCGCGATCGGCGATGCGCATGAGGCGGTCGACGCTCGTCACGAGCTCGGCCTCGGATTCTTTGAGGTTCTCGAGTCTCATTTCGGCAGCGCCGTCGAGGCTCGCACCCGATTCGAAATAGGCCGCGACGGCGCTCGGTTGAACGGGAACTTCGCCGAGGAACACGTCGCCATTCGTGCCATCAATCGACACGAGATCCCCATCGCGCAGGACGACTTCGCCGTCAACGCGCACCTCGCGGGCAGCTTCGTCGACCGTGAATGCCTCGACGCCGCACACGCACGTGCGGCCGAGCCCGCGTGCGACGACCGCGGCGTGAGAGGTCTTGCCGCCGCGAGCCGTAAGCACGCCCTCGGCGTTGATCATGCCCGCGAGGTCGTCGGGGTTCGTCTCGCGACGCACGAGAATCGAGCGCGTGCCCGATTTCGCGCGCTCGAGCACGTCCTGGGAGGTGAAGGCAACGTGGCCCGTCGCGGCGCCTGGCGAGGCGTTCATGCCGCGCGCGAGGAGAACCCGCTTCGCGTTTGGATCGAACGCTGGGAACATGAGGCGCGAAAGTTGATCGCCGTTCACGCGCATGAGCGCCTCGTTTTCGCTGATCGCGCCTTCATCGAGAAGGGCAGTCGCGATGCGGAATGCGGCCGCGGCGGTGCGCTTGCCCACGCGGGTTTGAAGCATCCACAGCTTGCCCGATTCGATCGTGAACTCGATATCGCACAGGTCGCGGTAGTGCTGTTCGAGCCGCTCCATAATGCCGATGAGCTCGCGGTAGTTCTTAGGCAGTAGCTTTTCCATGTCGGGCAGGCTCAGTGTGTTGCGGATTCCCGCAACGACGTCCTCACCCTGCGCGTTGATGAGGAAGTCGCCGTATTCACCGCGTGCTCCGGTCGCGGGGTCACGTGTGAAGGCAACGCCCGTCGCGCTCTGATCGTCGAGGTTGCCGAACACCATCGAACACACGTTGACGGCCGTGCCAAGGTCGTGGGGAATGCGTTCGGTATTGCGGTACACGATCGCGCGGGGCGAGTTCCACGAGTCAAACACCGCGTGAATACTCATCGTGAGCTGCGTGAACGGGTCTTGTGGGAACGGCGCGCCCGATTCGAGTTCAATGATCTCTTTGAAGCGTGCCACGACCTTCTCGAGGTCACCCGCTGAAAGCTCGACGTCGCTCGTCGCGCTTGCCGCCTCCTTCGCCTCGTCGAGGACTGCTTCGAAAAGTTCGGCGTCGATGTCGAGCACGGTGCGCCCGAACATCTGCAGTAGGCGTCGGTACGAATCGAGCGCGAAGCGCCGTGAATGCGAAAGCTCCGCGAGACCCTCGAGAGTCTCGTCGTTGAGACCGACGTTGAGCACGGTCTCCATCATTCCGGGCATCGATACCGCTGCGCCGGAGCGCACGCTTACGAGAAGCGGATTGCGCGGGTCGCCGAACGTGCGCCCGAGTTCCTTTTCGACGCTCGCGAGCTCACGCTTGACCTGGTCGTCAAGCACGCCTGGCTCGTGCCCGTGGTGCATGTAGTACCGGCAGGCGTCGGTGGTAATCGTGAAACCGGGCGGCACGGGCAGCCCGAGCTGGGTCATTTCGGCGAGATTCGCACCTTTGCCGCCGAGCAGGTCCACCTGCTCGCGCGAACCGGCGCTAAAAGGGTAGACGTACTGATCGCTCATGGTGATCCGTCCTCTCACACGTCATTGTGGTGGGTAGGGTGGCACCATTGTGCGCCCACGCTTCGGTACGCGCGAGGGATTTTCCGCGGGCAGCATCCGGGTGATCGGAATATTGGGAGGGTCCGACGCTTGCCCGGCCCTTCCTGAACCCGGTTACATGAGTCGTTTGACAGCCGTGAGCACCTCGGTGAGCTTCTCATCAATCACGTCTGGGTAGCCGTCGGCGGCCGCATCCCGCACGCAGTGGCGCACGTGATCCTCGACGAGGCCGAGCGAGACCGCTTCGAGGGCGCGCTTGACGGCGCTCACCTGGGTGAGAACGTCGATGCAGTACGTGTCATCTTCGAGCATTCTCTGGAGCCCGCGCACTTGCCCCTCGATACGCTTCAGGCGTCGTACGTAAGCGTCCTTTTCGGCGTGGTAGCCGGGCGCGTGGTCGTCGGCGGATGAGCCGTGGCAGTCGCTCATGCGGTGTTTAGTCCTCGAGATAATCCACGAGTGAGGCCGCTAGGCCCACGTAGGTCGCGGGGGTGAGGGCGAGGAGTCGTTCGCGCTCCTCCTCGGGCAGATCGAGGGAGGTGATGAATGCGCGCATCGCCTCGCCGTCGACGCGCTTTCCACGCGTGAGGTCCTTGAGGCGTTCGTACGGCGAGTCCATGCCGTCGACGCCCTGGATGCTGAGCGTGCGCATGACGGACTGGACGGCTTCGCCGAGGACCTCCCAGTTCGCGTCGAGGTCGCGAGCCATCTGCTCAGCATCGGTGTCGAGGCCGGCGAGGCCGCGCTTGAGGTTGGAGATCGCGAGGAGCGAGTGCCCGAAGGCGGGGGCGATGTTGCGCTGCGTGGTCGAGTCGGTGAGGTCACGCTGGAGGCGCGAGGTCACGAGCGTCTGGGCAAGGACGTCGAAGAGGGCTCCCGAGATTTCGAGGTTGGCCTCGGCGTTCTCGAAACGGATCGGGTTGACCTTGTGGGGCATGGTCGAGCTTCCCGTTCCACCCTGGGCGCTCAGACGCTGGCGGAAGTAGCCGAGGGAGATATAGGTCCACATGTCGGTTGCGAGGTTGTGGAGGATGCGGCCCGCGCGTGCGACGTCCGCGTAGATTTCCGCTTGCCAGTCGTGGCTCTCGATCTGGGTCGTGAGCGGGTTCCAGGTGAGACCGAGGTGTTCGACGAAGCTTCTCGCGACTTCGGGCCAGTTGGTTTCGGGAACGGAGATGGCGTGCGCGGCCCACGTGCCGGTCGCGCCGTTGATCTTGCCAAGGATCTCGTCGGTTTCGAGGCGGGCGATTTGCCGCTTCAGGCGGTAGGCGAATACCGCGAGTTCCTTGCCGAGCGTCGTGGGGGTTGCGGCCTGGCCATGGGTGCGGCTCAGCATGGGGATCCCGGCGCACTCGCGCGCGAGATTTTCGAGATCGGCGGTGAGGCTGGCGAGGGCGGGAAGCCACACGTCTTCGAGGGCACCCTTCACCATGAGGGCGTAGGAGAGGTTGTTGATGTCTTCGCTCGTGCAGTAGATGTGCACGATTTCGGCGAGGGGCTCGAGGCTTGTGCCCGCGAGGCGGCGCTTGATGTAGTACTCGACGGCCTTGACGTCGTGCACGGTTTCACGCTCGATTTCGGCGTGCTCGGCGATGCCTTCGGCGCCGAAGTCTTCGGGGATTCGGCGAATAAGGGCGCGTTCGTCGTCCGTGAGGGACCGCAGGCCCGGGATCGCGCCCTTATCGAGGAGGTGGATCATCCACTCGGTTTCTACGACGATGCGAGTGCGGTTGAGGGCGGCTTCGCTCAGGTGGTCCACGAGCGGGGCAACCTGGGCGCGGTAGCGGCCGTCGAGCGGGGTGAGCGGAAGGGCGGGGTCGATATCACTGAGGCGCATGCAGCCATTTTGGCACGGACCGCGCGCGGATGCCCCCCTGCACGTACCATTCCTGCATGGCTGAAAACATTCACGTGCGCAGCGCGCTCGAGTCGATTCCCTCCTACGTTCCGGGCAAGCCCGCCCCGGCCGACGCGTTCAAGGTGAGTTCGAACGAGTCGCCATTCGAGCCGCTCCCCGAGATTCGCGCCGCGCTCGAGAATGAGCTCGTGGGGCTCAACCGCTACCCCGACATGGCGGCGACCACGCTCCGCGGGCTCCTCGCGGCCGAGCACGGAGTCGGCCCCGCTCAGATTCACGTGTCAACGGGAGCTTCGGCTGTTCTCGGTGACCTCGTGCGCGCGCTCGCGGACCAAGGCGATGAGGTGATTTTCCCGTGGCGCAGCTTCGAGGCCTACCCGATCCTTGTGCAGTCGCACGGCGCCGTGGCCGTCCCTATTCCCCTTACGGCGCGCGAGGAGCACGACCTCGAAGCGATCGCTTCGGCCGTCACGGAACGCACCCGCCTGATTCTCCTGTGCTCACCGAACAACCCGACGGGTACGGTGCTCGAGGAGGTAGAGCTCGAGACCTTCCTCGCACGCATCCCCGATCGCGTCACGGTCGCGCTCGACGAGGCCTACGTCGAGTTTGCCGATCCCGAGGTGCGCGCGGATTCAGCGCGGCTCTTTGAGAGGTTCGACAACCTCGTGCGCGTGCGCACGTTCTCGAAGGTGCACGGCATCGCGGGGCTGCGCCTGGGCTACGCGATCGCGCATCCTCGCCTCGCCGAAGCCCTCGACAAGGTGGCGATCCCGTTTGGCGCCTCGAGTCTCGCGCAAATCGCCGCGTGCGTGGCGCTCGAGGAACCGGCCCGCACGGAACTCGCCGCGCGAGTCGAGTGGATCCGCGGGGAGCGCTCGCGCGTGGAGAGCGCACTCGAGGGCCTGGACCTCGGCTGCGCGCGCGTTCCTTCGCACGGCAACTTTGTGTATCTCCCGCTCGGTGAGCGTACGGGGGAGTTCGTGCAGTTCGCGCTCGAGCGGGGACTCGTGGTGCGGGGTTACGGGTCCGACGGTTGCCGGGTGACGATCGCGGAAGAGGCCGCAAACGCGCGCTTTATTGACATTGCGGAGGCGTGGCAGGACCAGAAAGGCTGAAACCTACGCCACCGTAGGTTAGGCTTGGGGCCGTGAGTGTTTTCCAGACAGCGATACCGACCCCCGCCTCGAGTGAACCGACGCTCCAGCTCCTTTCGCCCGACGGCACGCGCACGCCGAACCACGAGCTCGACGCCGTGCTCGCCCATCTCGACTTTGATGACCTGCGCGGTTTCTACCGCGACATGGTGATCGTGCGCGCCGCCGATCACGAGGCGACAGCCCTTCAACGCCAGGGTCAGCTTGGTCTCTGGGCGAGCGCCGTTGGCCAGGAGGCCGCGCAAATCGGTGCGGGCCACGCCGCCCGTGCCCACGACTACCTCGTGCCGACCTACCGCGAGCACGGCGTCGCGTGGGCGCGCGGCATCGAGCCGTGGAAGCTCCTCGAGGTGTGGCGCGGCATCAATCACTGCGGCTGGGACCCCCGCGAACTCATGACGCACCCGTACATGATTGTGCTCGGCGCACAAGCACCCCAGGCCGTGGGCTACGCGATGGGCATTACGCGCGACGGTGCGTGCGGCACGGGCGATCCCGAGGTCGACACGGCGGTTCTCGCGCTCTTCGGCGATGGCGCGAGCTCCGAGGGCGAGGTGTCCGAGGCTTTTACGTGGGCCGCGAGCTTTGAAGCGCCGATCGTGTTTTTCACCCAGAACAATCAGTGGGCAATCTCGACCGCGACGAGCGTGCAAACGCGCGTTCCGCTCGCGCAGCGCAGCCGCGGCTGGGGCATCCCTTCGGTGCGCGTTGACGGCAACGACGTGCTCGCGAGCTACGCCGTGAGCCGTCTCGCGCTCGATGCCGCGCGCGGGGGTGAGGGGCCGCGCTTCATCGAAGCCCTCACTTATCGCATGAACGCGCACACGACGAGTGATGAGCCGCGCATTTACCGCGATGAAGATGAAGAGAAGCACTGGGCGACCCTCGATCCGATCGCGCGTTTCGAGGCGTACTTGCGGCGCGAGGACCAGCTCGATGACGCCTTCGTGGAGCGCTGCAAGGATGAGGGCCACGACCTTTCGATGAGCCTCCACCACCACATTCACGCCCTCGAGGATCCGGACCCGATCCAGATTTTCGACCACGTGTACGTGGACGAGCATCCCCTCGTGGCCGAGGAGCGTACCGAGTACATCCGCTACATCGAACAGTTCGAAGAGGAGGGCGAGGGCAAGTGAGCATCGAAAAGCTCCCGATCGCCCGCGCGATCAACCTGGGGATCCGCGATGCGATGCGCGCGGACGAGAAGGTCATGCTCATGGGCGAGGACGTCGCCCGGCTCGGCGGCGTGTTCCGCGTAACGCAGGGTCTGCTCGACGAATTTGGCGAGTTGCGCATCGTGGACACCCCACTCGGTGAGGCCGGTATCGTGGGCTCCGCCGTGGGTCTCGCGTATCGCGGCTACCGGCCAATCTGCGAGATCCAGTTCGATGGTTTCGTGTTCCCCGCCTACAACCAGATCACGACCCAGCTCGCGAAAACCCACTACCGCACCGAGGGCCGCGTCCGCATGCCCGTCGTCATCCGTATCCCCTACGGCGGAGGGATTGGCGCGGTCGAGCACCACTCGGAGAGCCCCGAGGCCCTCTTCGCCCACACGGCTGGCCTGCGCATTCTCACGCCGTCGAACGCGAACGACGCCTACTGGCTTACGCGCCAGGCGATCGAATCCGACGACCCCGTGATCATGTTCGAGCCGAAGCGGCGCTACTGGGTCAAGGGCGAAGTGGACACCGAGAACCGGCCCGCGCTCAAGCACTTTGAGGCGAACGTTGTCCGCGAGGGGGCGGATCTCACGCTCGTCGCATGGGGTCCGACGGTTCCCGTCGCCCTCGAGGCAGCCCAAGCGGCGGAGGACGACGGCCTCTCGCTCGAAGTCATCGACCTGCGCAGCCTCAACCCGATCGATTTCGATCGAATCCAGGCCTCCGTGACGAAGACGGGCCGTCTCGTGATTGTGCACGAGGCCCCCGTGTTCGGTGGCCTTGGCGGCGAGATCGCGGCGCGCATCACCGAACGCTGCTTCTATAGCCTGGAGGCACCCGTCATGCGCGTGGGTGGCTATCACACGCCGTATCCGCCGGCGCGCATGGAACACACGTACCTGCCTGATCTTGAGCGCGTGCTTGACGCCGTCGACCGCTCCCTCGAACACTGATTCCCGAGTACTGACCCACCCGAAAGGTTCCCTCATGAGCAGCATCACGCAGATTTGCCTCACCGATCCCGGCGAGGGCCTCACCGAGGCGGAAATCATTGAGATCAAGGTCAAGGAGGGGGATCGGGTCGAGATTAACGATCCCGTTGTCACGGTCGAGACCGCGAAGAGCGCGGTTGAGCTTCCCTCGCACGTCGCGGGCATCGTCGCGAAGGTTCACGTTAAAGAGGGCGATGAACTGAACGTGGGCGAGCCCATGTTTGACATTGAAACCGCACCGGGGGCCGAGCAGGCGTCGGAACCCGAGACTCCCGAAAGTGCCGCCGAAAACGCCGACACCACCGAACCTACGGGCGCTTCGGAGGACACCGCAGATGCCGAGCCGAAGACCCTCGTCGGTTACGGCGCGCGTGAAACACCGACCCCGCGCCGGAAGAAGCGCGCAATCGCGCAAGGTGCCTCCGAGCCCCAGGTGCCGATCGATCGGATCCTCGCGAAGCCGCCCGTGCGTAAACTCGCGAAAGACCTCGGCGTTGCCCTCCACGAGGTGCTCGCGACCGGTCGCGGGGGGGTCGTGACCCGCCAAGACGTCATTGCCGCCTCGCAACGTTCGCTCGAACAGCACCCTGCGCAGAGTCCTGAACAGTCCGGAAGCTTCTTCCCGGGAGAGGAAAAGCAGGCGCCCGAAAACCTTGCGGGGCAAATGAAGACCCCGAAAAGCCAGCCGTTCCCGGGCGTCACGAGCGACGAACAGACCACCCGCGTGCCGATCCGCAGCGTGCGCAAGCGCACCGCGGAGGCAATGGTGAGCTCGGCGTTTACCGCACCGCACGTCACGGTGTTCAACGAGGTCGACATGACCGAAACGCTCGAGCTCCTCGACACGCTCAAGAAGAGCCGCGAGTGGAAAGATGTCAAGATCTCCCCGCTCGTCGTGCTCGCCAAGGCGCTGCTCGTGGCGATTCGCCGCAATCCCGAGGTCAATGCCTCGTGGGATGAGGAGAACCAGGAAATCGTCTACAAGCACTTCGTGAACCTCGGTATCGCCGCGGCGACTCCGCGCGGGCTCATCGTGCCGAACATCAAGGACGCCCATCTGCTCACGCTGCGCGAGCTTGCCGTGAGCATCAACGACCTTGCCCAAACGGCGCGCGCGGGCCAGACGCCGCTCTCGGCGACGCGCAACGGTACGATCACAATCACAAACTTCGGCGTTTTCGGTATCGATTCCGGGACGCCGATCCTCAATCCCGGCGAGTCGGTCATCCTTGGCTTCGGCGCGATCAAGGACAAGCCGTGGGTTGTGGACGGCGAGATCACCTCTCGCAAGGTGTGTTCGCTCGCGCTGAGTTTCGACCACCGCCTCATCGACGGGGCGCTCGGCTCCGAGCTTCTGCGTGATGTCTCTGCCGTTCTCGAGAATCCGAGCCTCGGGCTCGTCTGGGGCTGACGTACGCTAGAGCGGTGATGGACGAAGAAGGACTCGAGAGCCCCCGCCGCGAGGATCCACTCATGCGAACGGCCGAATTTGCGGCCGTCACGAGCACGGAAACCACGGCGATGCGTATCGTGCGCGCCCAACCTCAATCGCTGCCGTTTCACAAGGGCGTTGCGTGGGTCGCCCTCGGCGGAGCCGTAGGTGCAGTCGTGCGTTACGGCTTGTCCGTCATCCTCCCCACGACAACGACGCTCACGCTCGTCGATCTCCCATGGGGCACACTTGTCGCGAATTTCCTCGGGTGCCTGATCCTCGGCGCGCTCACGGGGTACTGGGACGAGCGACCCCCGAAGCGCACGCAATACACACTCGTTCTCGGTCCGGGCTTGTGCGGCGGATTCACGACGATGAGCACATTCACGAGTGAGATCGCCGCGATCATCGGCGCGGGCTTCCCCCTCGAGGCGTTGAAGTACGTGACCGTGAGCGTCCTCATGTGTGTGCTCGCGGTCGTGGTGGGGCTCATGGCGGGTAACCGCGTGGGTGCGATGAACAATCCTGAGGATGTTGAGGAAGGTGAGCAGTCACCATGATCGCCTTCATCGTCGCGCTCGGGGCTGCATTCGGGGCAGCTGCACGCTACGGCCTCACTTTCGTGCCCGCTTTGTGGCAGGCTTCCAGTGCCAACAAGGAGCCCTCGCCGATCCCGTGGCCGACGTTCGTCGCCAACGTCGTCGCCTCTTTTCTCCTCGCGATCGTGCTGCGTCGCCTCGGCGGCAATACCGACCTCGTCGCCTCGAGCCTCGCGGCGCTGTTTGGTGCTGGCTTTTGTGGGGCGCTCTCGACCATGTCGACTTTCATGCTCGAAATCGTGATGCTCGTGCGCTCGCGCGCGACGGTAACCGCCCTTGGTTACTACGCGCTGAGTCTCGGCTCGGCACTCGCAGCATTCTGGCTTGGCATCGTGGTGACCGCGTGAGCCGTGCGCACACGCGCGCGGTCCTTGCCGCGCTTCTGATCACGTGCGTGGCCCTCGGAGGTGCTGCGGTTCTCGCGCTCGCCGGTGCACGCTACGCGGTGGGGGACGCAGAAATCCTTCTCGTGAACGCCGGGAGGGTCACCGAGGCATTGCTCCCCGTGAGTGCGGCGCTTGCCGCAGCCGCAGGAGCGCTCACCCTCGGCGGGGCGATCCTTGCGGGCTGGCTTCTTGATGATGACCCGCCCGAGCCTTGCACGTGGACGGTGCACGCGAGGGAGCGCGCCATGACTTTCGCGTTCGCGAGCGCGATCGCGTGGACATTCCTGCTCATCGTGCAGTTCATCCTCGCGTATTCGCTATCTTCTGGACAGCCGCTCTTTACGGCCCACTTCGGTTCCGACATTGGGGTGTTTGCCGCGAGTGACCTCGGCGTATGGAACATCACCGCGATCATTGCGGCGGCCCTCGCGAGCGCGGTCGGAGTCTCGGGGACCGGCAAACTCACGGCGCGCGCCACAACACTCACGGCTCTCGGGGCGATCGTTGCCAAAGCGATGACGGGGCACGCTGCGGGAAGTGTGAGCCATGAAAGCGCGACGAGCTCGATGTTTTTCCACCTCCTCGCCTTCTCGGCGTGGGTCGGGCCGCTTCTCGTACTCCAATTTCTGCCCGGGCTCGGCCCCGGGGATGAGCCCGCGATGCGCCGCACGATCGGGCGCTTTTCCTCCCTCGCGCTCGTCGCGTGGATCGGCCTCGCAGGCTCGGGCATGCTCGCGATTCTCGCGCGCCTGAGCACTCTCAGCGAGCTCATCACCCACCCCTACGGACAACTCGGCCTCGTCAAACTGGTGCTGCTCCTTGCACTCGGCGTGTGCGGCTATGCCCAGCGGCGCGTGCTCGCGCGGCGTGCATCCCTTGCCCGCTCGGGCTTCCGCGAACTCGCTCTCTTTGAAATTCTCCTCATGGGCGCCGCGCTCGGCATCGCCGCCGCGATGTCGAGCGCGCCCCCGCCCGCGCAAGACATCTCGCCGCCTGCTACTCCCGCAGGGATCCTCACGACCTATGCGCTGCCTCCCGATCCACGAAGCCTTGCCGTTCTCACACAGATCAGGCCCGATATTTTCGCGATAGGCGCGTCGATCCTCGCCCTCACGTGGTTTCTCATGCGCGGCGTGGCGCGCGGCGTTCACGCCGCCAAACAGCGCTGGATCATTCTCGCGCTCGTGCTCTACCCTCTCCTTGCCTCGAGTGCGCTCGCGGTCTATTCACGCGTACTCTTCAGTGCGCACCTTGCGCTCGCGCTTAGTCTCTTTGTGCTTCCTGGCACCGCCCTCGCGCTCGGGGCAAGCGACGCCTTCGTCGAGCGGGTTCGAGATGCGCTTGGCAAGCGTCGGATCCTCGCCTACGGGCTTGCGCTCGTGCCCGCGCTCACCCTCGCGTGCGCATACCTCGTGCCGCCAATCATGCGCAGGCTGCTCGAATCCCATCCCGCGAACCTCGGTCTCGACCTCGCGATGATTGCGTGCGGTGCCCTCATTGCGGTGCTCGCCCGTGCGGGAGAGAGGTGGGCTCTCTTTCCTGGTACGGTCGCCCTCGTGGGCGTGCTGGTATGGATCGCGCTCACGCCGTATGCGATCGCACCGAGCTGGTTCGGTGCGACGGGACGAACGTGGTTCGCTGATACGCTTCGCGACCAGCATGTGGGAGCGGGTATCGCCGCGGCGCTGATGGCGATCTACGGCGCGGTGGTCTTCGCTCGTGCCGTGCTTACTTCTCGAAGATTGCCCGCGCGGTCGTGAGGCGCGCGAGGAGCCGCTCGCGATCGGTGAGCGGTAGGCGGATCGGCTGATCCTCCGGCAGCAAGTCGAGGGCGTTCTGCGCGGCCCACGGCGAATCCTCCGCAATGCGGGATGAACGCATCGCGGTACGCACACGAGAGGCTACGCCAGAGACCGCACCTCGAATGCCAGCTCCGCTCTGCTTAGGGGCGGTGCGTCGCACGTCGGCATCGGCCCGTGACTTGAGCTTTTCGAAGCGCGCGAGCGCAGGCGAAGCGGACCCAGATTCGAGTTCGTCGAGGAGCTCCTTCATTGCGTAGGCCGCGATGTCCGCCTGTTGCGTGAGGATCGGCGTGACGCCTCCGAGCACGCGTACCTGGCCGAGCACGGCGAGGTCGCGGCGCGAACGGGGGAATGCGCCGAGGAAAAGATCACTCGTGTACGCGGGTTCGAGGTAGTCAACTCCGGGTTCGTACCCGGTTGCGAACACGATCAGATCGAAGCGCGTAAGAGGCAGGTGCGCGCCATCCTGGAGAACCTCGATGCGACGCTCGTTCACAAGCTTGAGGAGTGAGTCCGAGACGATCGGCTCATCCTCCATGACTGAAACTTCCGGCTTCGGCAGGCCCACATTTTCGGGGCGGCCGATCCCACGCTCAAGAAGTTTTTCGGCGACGGTGTCGTTGAAGGTGCGACCGAGGAAGGTCGGCTCAAGGCGTGCAAGCGAGTCGCCGGCGAAAGGACCCCACGTGCGCGGGACAACCCAGTGGGCCTCGGTGGGATGGAGGGCGACGCGGCGGTTCGCTTTCGCAAGCTCAACGGCGATGTCAGCGGCCTCTTGATTACCGCCGATAACAAGCACGTTCTTTTCGCTCGTCTCTTCGGCACCAAGGTAATTCTTCGAGTGGATCGTGCGGACACCCGATTCGCGGGCTTCGTGCCAAAGCGGCGGCAGGAACGGCCGCTGCGAAACTCCGTGTGCGGCGATGATGCCCGCGTAGGGCCTTACTTCGCCGGAGGAGAAATCGACCTCCCACTGTCCCTCGCCGAACGAGCGGGCACTGCGCACTGCCTTGTTCGGCTCAAAGTGCTCCGTGAGACCGTGGTGGGAAGCGTAGGCGCGAAGGTAGGTCGCGTATTCGTCGGTGGAGGGAAACGAAGGGAAGCCCACGGGCATGCGTAAATCTTCGAATTGCGTGTGCGACTTCGACGTCGCGAGCTTCATGCTTGGCCACGTTGGGGCATCCTCGTTCGCGACGTTCCACACGCCACCTACGTGGTTTTGCGCATCCACCAGATCGAACTCCACCCCGAGCGAGGAAAGGGCGGCGGCAGCCGCGAGACCCGAGGGGCCGGCTCCGATCACGAGAACGGATCCGCGTGTGAGTGCAGTCATGGCGGGGGTTTGCCTTCCAGAACGACGCAAGATTAACGTTCCACATGTTAGGGCGCTCGAGTGCACAAAAGCTGTGATGGAAGCGGTCTCCTTTCAGGGCTGCTGCGTATGGTGGAGACACTATGAGCGACTACTCAAAGCCACTCTCACCCAGCCTTGCGCCCTTCCAAGAAACGTTCGGCACCTTCACCCCCGAAGCGATCGTTTTCGATTGCGACGGCGTTCTCCTCAATACTCAGAGCCTATGGGAAGAAACCCAGGTCGAGTACCTTGAGGCACGAGCGCTCGCGATGAGCGAGGATCGCCGCCGCTGGCTCGTAGGCCGCGACGTGATCGACGTCGTCGTCGCCATTGCGGAGCTCACGGGGGAGAAGCCCGAAGAGGTCGGCGAGGCCCTCAAGAAGATCTACTTCGCGAAGCTTGCCGAAGGCATCCCCGTGCTCCCTGGAGCGGCCGAGCTCCTCGAGGCGGCGAGTTCGCGCATCCCCGTTGCGGTCGCGTCCAACAGCAACCGCACCCCGCTCGTGAGTGAACTTGCCGACGTCGGTCTCCTTCCCTACATCGACCACGTTGTCTCTCTCGACGACGTCCCGAACCCCAAGCCGGACCCTGATATCTATCTGCGCGCGTGCGAGTTGCTCGGCGTCGCCCCCGAACGGACCCTCGCGATCGAAGACTCGGAAACGGGCGCGAAGGCGGCATCGATGGCCGGGTGTCGACTCATCGTCGCTCCCACAATTCCTGGGCAGCAGCCCGAGGGCGAGCTCGAGATCGAGGCGATCGGCGATGCGGGTCTTCGCGAGTGGGTCGCCACCTGGCCCGATCGCCGCGAAGGCTATTCGCCCGTGTACAACACGCTCGGGCTCGTGCGCCATGAGATTCCCGAAGCGATCGTGACTGATTGCGACGGCCTCCTTCTCGATACCGAAGCACTCTGGACCGAGACCCAGCTCAAGGTCCTCTACGACGCGGGAGTAAGCCCCTCCGAAGAGGACCTCGGCACGCTCATGGGCACGACCCTCGAGCAAACCGCCGAAATTCTCGGAGACATGACCGGCCAGGATCCCGTCCACGTGCAGAAGCTCGTAACCGACGACTTCCAGGCGCGGCTCGGAAGTCATGTCCCCGTTATGCCGGGCGCGCGAGAATTTCTTGAGCTCGCCTCGACCAAGGTGCCGATCGCGGTCGCCTCGAACTCGTGGCAAGAAATTCTCGAGAAGAAACTCACGGGCGCTGGGCTCATCGGATATTTTGAGAGCCTCCAAAGCGCGAGTACCGTCGGAAATCCTAAGCCCGCCCCCGACATGTACGAGGCCGGCGCGAAAGCACTCGGGAGCGAACCGTCCCGGTGTCTCGCGTTTGAGGACTCGCCGCTTGGGGCGCGTGCCGCGAAAGCCGCGGGCCTCACCCTCATCGGAATTCCCTCGACGGGGCAGCCGATCGACGTGGCGGACGTGACGCTCTCCTCCCTGAGCGATCCCGACCTCCTCGCGTGGGTGAAGAGCTGGCCAAACCGAAAGCAGGACTGACATGACGAGCGAGAACTTCCGAGAAACCGCACGCCCTCGCGCTTCCGAGCTGCTTGGCCGCGGGTGGCTCAATATAGGCGGGGTCGATCTGAGCCTCGAGGATTTGCGCGGTAAGATCGTGATCCTCGACTTTTGGACGTTTTGCTGCGTGAACTGCCTGCACGTGCTCGACGAACTCCGCCCCCTTGAGGAGAAATGGTCGCAAGAGGTCGTTGTGATCGGCGTGCATTCCCCGAAATTCACGTTTGAGCGCGACCGCGACGCTCTTGTCGCGAACATCAATCGCTACGGCGTTGAACATCCTGTGCTCGACGACCCCGACCTGCGCACGTGGAGCGAATACGGCGCGAAGGCTTGGCCGACCCTCATGGTTCTCGACACGCACGGTCGTATCGCCGCGTCGATGTCGGGCGAGGGGCATGCGGCGAACCTCGACGGGATCGTCGCGCGGCTCGTGAGCGAGGGGGAGTCCGACGGCAGCCTCGTGCGTGGCGATGCCCCAACCGTGCTCGAGCAATCCGAGCTCCATACGTTGCGCTTCCCCTCGAAGGGCGGGCTTTTGCCCGATGGGCGCATCATCGTGAGCGACGCGGGGCAGAATCGACTCGTGGTGTTCGAAGCCGATGGCGTCACCGTCGATGAAATCATCGGCTCGGGCGAGCGCGGTTGGGCTGACGGCTCCGCGGCCGAGGCACAGTTCTCGCAGCCGAACGGCATCGCAGTGCTCCCGCCCGAGATCGCCGACCAGGTTGGCTACGACCTCGTGATCGCCGACACCGGCAATCACCGTTTGCGCGGTGTGCAGCTTGGCAGGCGTCGGCTCTTGCGCCCCCGCATTGAAAGTCACGTGTTTACTCTCGCCGGCAATGGCGAACAGTGGATGCAGGGCCAGGCGTTGCCGACCGGTACGGGCACTCCGATCCAGTTTGCCCTTTCGACCCCGTGGGATGTGGAGTGGGACGACGTCTCCGGGCAGATCGTGATCGCGATGGCGGGGATCCACCAGATGTGGACCTACCGGCCTGCGGCCCTCAATGACGACGGCGAGTTCGTGGATGTGGGCGCCCTCGAGGTGCTCGCGGGCACAACCCAGGAGGGGCTCGTGGACGGGGCGCTCGTGCGCTCGTGGTGGGCGCAGCCCTCGGGCGTCACGGTCGATGCGAATGGGACGGTTTTCGTTGCCGATGCGGAAACGAGCGCGGTGCGGGTGATCGCCGCGGACCGCGGCGAAGTCTCGACTCTCGTTGGTGAGGGGCTCTTCGACTTCGGACACGTGGATGGGCCACTCGAGAAGGCGAGGTTGCAGCATCCGCTCGGCATCACGGTCCTTGTTGACGGCCGCCTCGCGGTTGCTGACACCTATAACGGCGCGGTGCGCATCATCGACCCGATCCACGATTCTGTGGTGACGGTCGCGACGGGGCTCTCGGAGCCGAGTGATCTCATCGTCGTTGACCCGATCGATGGACTCGCGCAACTCATCGTCGTCGAATCCGGCGCTCACAGGCTCACGTGGATCTCCATCTCGCCCGCCGCCGAGCAGATTATCGACGAAGGTGCCCAGCGGACCGAACGGCCCACGACTGCCGTTTCGAACAAGGTACCACTCACGGTGGAGGTCGCGTTCACCCCGCCGGAGGGCCACAAACTCGACGACTCATTCGGGCCGTCGACCCAGGTCAGCATTTCCACGACACCCGCCGCGATGCTCGTGAGTGGCGGGGGAACCTCGAGCGATCTCGTGCGCGAGATCGAGCTCGATCCCAGCTATGCGGAAGGAGTTATCCACGTGAATGCTCGCGCAGCTTCGTGCGATGCCGATCCGACCATCGAATTCCCTGCGTGCCACATGCACCAGCAAGACTGGGGCGTGCCCGTCAAACTTACCGAGAAGGGTACGCGCACGCTCCTCCTCTCCCTTCTCGCATGAGCGCCTTCGTACTCGGAGCCGACACCGGCTGGATGCTCGTCGCGGCCGCAGTTCTTTCGCTCATTGCTCTCGCCCACCCGTGGGTGTGGCTCGCGCGCGGCGATGCTGGCGTCGATGAACGCGCGCCTCGCATTGGCGCGCTCGTGACCGCGGCTTCGCACTCTGCCCTGTGGGGAGGCTTCGGCGCCGGAATCCTCGTGGGGCTCGCGCCAGGAGATGCCGGTGACCGGCTTTTGCGCGGCGGATCCGTGTTTATAGGCAGCATCCTCGCCGTTGTCATTGCGGCGCTCGGCGCGCTTCTCGTGGCACGCGCGAGCGGGGCTGCTCAAGGATCGAGCGCAGGGGAGGAGCCCTCCGAAAGGTCGCATTTTTCGCGTTCGCGGGCGCTTCCTGGAAGCGTGCGAGGTATTGGCGTAGCAGCGACCGCGCTCATGCTCATCGCCCTTGTCGTCGTCAAGCACGCCGACGCGGGCCCCCTTCTGCTTCTGGTCGCACTCGGCCTCGCAATTGGCGCAGCTGCGTTGCGCTCCGGTGTCGCACTATCCTCGCTCGGAGAAACGGGCGCGCGAATCGATGTCGGCGCGCTCGAACGATCGCATGCGCGAGATGACGCCCCCGTCCCGAGTCTCGCGCCGCGACTCGCCCGCGGTCCGCTCCGCGCGGTTGACTCAGCTGCACTTGCCGCCCTTCTCAGTGGTGCGATCATGACGCTTGGCGTGCCCATCGTGGGGCTCGCGGGAATTGTGTCCGCCCTGCTCCTTCTCTGCGGCGCTCTCGCGGCGCTCATCGCCTCGTGCTTCGTGCCCGCCGGGGAGACGCGCTCCTCGCACCTCGTCAGTGCAGCGCTCACGGGGATCATCCCTCTAGCGCTGGTCGGTTCCGTGCTTAGTTTGTGGCTCCCTGCAAGCTATTCGAAGCTTCGCATGGCTGAAGTGGGTCTCGGAAACTTCAACGACCCGCTTCTTGTGTCGCTCTTCGTCGACTCGAGCACGCAGCAGGCGCCCAGTTCGCTTCCGCGCGACGAGGTTGAACCGCTCATCGAGAAGATCCTCGCGCAGTTCTCGGATTTCTACGCCAACGTGGGGGACGCTCCCGAAGCGCAAAGCGTCGTCGACACCATCATGCTGCACGGGATCAACCCTTCCTTCGCCACTGGTCTCGCGCTCGTTGTTGGGGGCGCTCTCACGCTTTTTGCGGGTCTCGCGATCGTGTGGCCACACGTGCGCACGGAAACTGCCATGACGGGTGGCAGTCAGCGCGGGATCGTTGCGGCGCGCTTCGGCCGCATAAGCCCGTCGTCCGTAGGACTCGGTTCGGGCCGAACGTTCGCCGCGCTTGCCGTATGGGTGCTGCTCGGCATCGCCGCCGCTTGGGCGCTCGCCACGGCCGCCGCGGGCATCGCCTACCTCGGCTACTACTTGCTCGCGCTCGCTGTCGCCGGCGCCGCGGTGATGTGGGGCGGTTTCTCGGCGCTCGCGGGTACCACGGGTGACCCTCGTGGGGCCGACGAAGGCGTGGCAAGCGTCGGACTCCCATCTTCCGGACGCTCCCGCACCACCGCCAAGCGCTCAGGTGACGCCACGCCCGCACATACGCACGCCGATTTTTCCGCCGAGCATTCCTCTCACGAGGCCCTCGCCGGTGCATTCCTCACGTTCCTGGCGAGCGCTGCGGCGCTTCCGCTCGTTGCGCCGATTACGGGCGCGGTGCGCGCGGCGCCGAAACAAGGTGAGCTGTGGGCCGACAGGCAGTTGCGTGCGTTGAGCATCGATTCGCCAACAGTTGTGCTCGGTTTTGCCTTCGGCGTTGCCGCAGTTCTTGTCGTTGCCGCGTTCGTCGCGACGCCCACTCGGGCCGTGCTCGCCAATGTCGTGACGGAAGCGCGCGTTGCGCTCACCGAGGTGCAACGCGGCCGAGCGGGGGCTGAGGGCCCCGAGGATTCTGGCGATGAAGTGGTCTTTGAGGGGCTTGAGAGCGCGCTTCGGCGCACGTCGGCAATCGCTGTGATGTGCGCACTGCTGGCCCCTGCCTTGTGCGGCTTCGGGCTCGGTGCGGCCTCGCTTCCCGCTTTTGCTGTCGGTGTTGTGGTGACATCCGGTGTCGTTGCGGCCGCGGCGCACATGCGCGTTGCCTCAAGTGAAGCGGCCCTCACCAGAGTTGAGCAGGGTGCGGCCGGTGGCATGGACTCACTCGCGTATTCGAACGTGCTGACGGAGGTATCGGAGGCGCGGGCGCGCTTAGCGTTGGTGTTTTCGCTATCCGGCGCTTCAGGTTTTGGCGTCATCGCAGTGCTCATGACGCTTGCGGCCGCGCCCGCGGTTGTCTCGCTCACGGGTGACGACGCGACGCATCCTCTCGTGCGGGTCATCATCGTGGTTGCGGCACTCATGGTGCTGGTCGTTCCAATCGTGCTTTCGCGAGGGCTCGAGCAGGTCGACCTTGCCGACAATCTGCGAGATGCGACCGATCGGGATGACCAGGATTCCCGCGTCTCGAACACGTCGCGCGGGAAAGCTGCGAGTGTGCAGGCACAGTCGAAGAAATTGGCGACGAGCTCGAAGCGTGGCGCGGCTGGTGGCAATGCGCCCAAAACCTCAAACAGGCGCGACGGCCATGGGGCGTTAGACGACCGCGATGAATCTCGCGAATCGGATGAACCCAGCGCAGAACTTCCCGAAACGTCTGACGCCGAGGACGATCTCCCCGATTCCGGCGATCTTGGCGACGACATCTTTGGCAAGCCTGAAACGTCGAAGAAGAAGCAAGGCCGGGGGAAACGAAAGTAAGGCGCGCGCTCGCACGGACCTATTCCCATTTTCGCGTGAGCTCTCGTTCGCGCGTTCGTTAGCTCGATCCGGCTGCTTTCGAAAGCTGGGTCTCACACCCGACTGCTGGGTTCGCAAACTTGGATGCTGGGCTGCATTCTCTCCCGGTCCGGTTCGCCTCGGCGCGTTTTTCGTTACTTTCCTTCCTTCTTTCCTAACTGCGGCGTTCTTCGTCGTTCATCTGGTTTTTCAGGTGTCGTATCTGGGGGTGGTGCTGGTGTAGGTGCGGCCTGTTGGGGTGGTCCAGGTGGTGGTTGTGGTGTCGGGGTTGGTTGTGTGGGTTGTGTTTGTGGTGTCGGGTTGGTGTGGGTTGGTGTTGGTGTTTGTTTTGTTGGTGTGGGTGACGGTGAGGGCTTCTTTGGCGAGGTTGCATCGGGTGCAGAGGCCTTGGGCGTTGGTGAGGTTTGTGGGGCCGCCTTGGGCGTGGCGGTGGATGTGGTCGATGGTGGTGATGGGTGCGTCGCAGTAGGGGCCGCGGCAGGTGCGGTCCCTGAGCCTCACGAGTTCAGCGAGGGCTTTGGGGAAGAGTCTGGAGCGGGAGTCCATGGCGAGGACTTCCCCTGTCGCGGCACTGGTGAAGATTCGTTTGTATTTGACGAGGACGTCGTTGTCGAGAAGTTCGTTGAGGTAGTCGAAGCCAGTTTTCGCGGTGATGGGCCCGGCTTCGGGAATATAGCCGCTGGAAGTATCGGGGTTGACGGGCACGAGCAGCCCGATCTCGAACCTGCGGGCACGACCTGACCCCCGAACACCCAAAGCAGTGTGCCCGGTTTCTATGTTTGCTGTCGGTTTCCCGGTGTCGGCTCTTTGCTCGATGCCTGTTTCTTTGTGTGGGGTGTTGGGTGGTGGATCGGGGTTCGTGTTTTCCCTGTTCTCGTTGTTGTTGTGTGGGTGGGGTAGTGGTGTCCAGGGATCTGTGGTGACGCCGGGTGCGGTGGTGGCGGGTGCGAAGTATGTGGCGGGGTGGTCGGGTCTTGTGTTGAGGAGGGTTTCGACGAGGGCGTCGATGGCGAGATTGTGTTTGGTGTGTGCTGGTGGTTGGTAGTGGCGCCGCCACGCCCCAGCACGGGCCACCACGCGCACCTCTGGTGGCCCGTTGGTGTTGTTCGTGATTGTGAGGCGGAGTTTTTCCTGCTCGAGCTTGGTGAGGAAGTCTTTGGCTTTGCTGCGGGCGGCATTGTCGGCTTCTTCCAGCTCGAGTTCGTTGATCCTGGTGGATTTTGTGGGGCGAGTGAAGATGCCGGGTTGTGGGGTGGGGTGTGTTTCGGTGAGGTGGTTGAGGGTGAAGTCGCCTTGTGCGAGAAGCGTGTGGAGTTTGGTGGTGGTGTGTTGGGCGTGGTTGTCGGCTTCTTTTTTGGCGGTGGTGATTTCGTGTTGGTGGAGAGTGTTGTAGGCGTGGGTGGCGTGGGTGTTGAGTAGGTCGTGGATTCTTTTGGCGTCGAGGGTGCGCATGGTGAGGGTGAGGCTGCTCATCCCGTTACGCAGGGTTCTCAGGGTGAGGCGGCGTTTGGTGAATGCTTTCTTTTCCCGCTCCAGCGCAGTCGCCGGGTCGAGGGAGAGTAGTGCGTTACTGGTGAAGGCGCGCCAGTGTGTTTTCCCGGCGTGTGGGGAACGCTCCAACTCCCGCGCGATCGGGTGGTCTAGTTGTTGGGCGTGGATGCTGGTGGCATCACGCAGACTGGTCGTGATCGCGTGGGTTTCGTTGATCGAGATCCGGCCCGCCTCGAGGTTCGCCAGGAGCATCGGCAAGTTCTTCGTGAGCATCCGTGCGCGGGCAATCTCGACACTTGTCGCGTAGGGGGATTGTTTGAGGATCAACGACACCTCATGCGCGAGAGCACGACGCGCCGCAAACACCCGTGCTCGGTCCTTATCACTGAGCGAATCCACACCATCAGAAGGATCCAGACCACCATCTTCCGCGTTTTCGGTGCCGGCGGTGTGCTCTTTGCCGTTGAGGTGACCGATGCCGTCGGTTTCGTCAAGCTCGGTAAGAATATGTGCTTTGACTGCTTCAGTCAGTTCCGCAATCCGCGTGAGTGACTCCAACACATCCAAACGCGTAAGCAAATCCTGCCCATCAAGAACACGCGCAGGCGTCGTTGCTGGATGCGCCACCGTCTCACCCGGAGAAACCCCAGACGAAGATGCCGTGAGTGCAGGCGGTGAAGCCTGCGAAGGTAGCGTGGCCGCCGGGACCACAGCTGGATCATGTGCCGAGGCCCGGTGAGCGGGAGCGGTGGGGAAGGCGTTGAGCATGCCCGAAAGCGAAGCCTGCCAACCCTCAGAACGAGCGAGAAGAAGGTTCAAAATATCCGTGCGGGTCGTGACCGCATCGAATCGCTCGCTGTCAGCAGTAGCGCTATTCATGGTGGCTGCGCCCGCGGCAGTGGCAGTGTGCTCGAGTATCGGTGCATTCATAGCTCCTGAAATCCCCCTTCCTCTAAAGATGGCCCTCATATCGAGAGTTCGTGTTGTTCATTGATGCCTCGAGCCTAGAAGAAGGGTGAGACATTTAAACTCGCCCACCCCCAAAAAGAACCCCGCTGTCAGCCCAGAGAATGTGGATAACCAGCAACCACAGAATTCGCGCGTGTGGAAAACCGGAAATGTTTGTGGATAAAAACGGATTGTGGAGCACCAGCCACCACACAAACCCCCGCTCCAAGAAACACCACAAACCGAAACCGCCTATACGGGTGTTGATAAACCGACCCCGAAAAACAACAGAGTGAGGGGCATCACAAAGGTCAAGAAGGGGGGGCGAAAGAGGAGGAAGAGGAAAGTCAGGGACGAACGCACGCGATCGGCATCGCCACATTCGCGTCGCTAGTCGAGCAGACCCTCCTCGCGTGCCCGCGCGAGCGCCGCCGTACGGCTCGACACCCCAAGCTTTCCGTAGAGCCGCGCGAGGTGCGTCTTGATGGTTGTGGGGGAGAGGAAGAGCTCCTCACTGATTTCTCGATTGCTCAAGCCTCGGTCGAGAGCCAAAAGCACGTCTCGTTCGCGTCCCGTGAGCGTAATGCGGTCCTTGCGCATCTCACTCAGCAACTTGTTGGCAACGACGGGCGCGAGCACCACCTCTCCACTCGCTGCCCGTCGCACCGCACTCGCAAGCTCCGCCGGCGCGGAATCCTTCAAAAGGTAACCCTGAGCGCCAGCCTCGACTGCAGCGAGAATCTCGGAATCGTCGTCGTAGTTCGTGAGCACGAGGATGCGCGGCAGATCCCCGCTAGAGCGAATCGCGCGAATCGCCTGCACCCCGCTCATGCCGCCATCGGCAAATCGCAAGTCCATGGTCACGAGATCGATGTCGCCCTCACGCACTCTCTCGACCGCCTCCTCGGCGCTCGGCGCTTCGGCCACGACCGTGAACTCGTCGTGGCTCTCGAACACGGCGCGCAAGCCCGCGCGCACAACGGGGTGGTCGTCGGCGATCAGGATGGAAATCATGCGTGGGCTCCTTGCTCGGTGAAAAAGGAGAGGGGAAGAGAAGCGAGATCAGCTTGTCGGATTCGTGGGGTCCGACGGTGCTGTGGGCACAGGGATTGTCACGCTTATGAGCGTGCCCTCCCCTGGGGCCGCGATGATGGCGGCATTTCCGCCAAGCTCACGGGAGCGTTGCACAACGAACCCTAATCCGTAGCCGCCGTTATCTCCGCGAGAGCCGAGGAGCGCCTCGTCGACGTCGAAGCCAAGGCCATCGTCTTCAATATCGACGTGGAGCTCAGCGCCCTCGGCGAACGCACGCACGTCGATTCGCGAGGCATGCGCATGTTCAAGTGCGTTTGCGAGCGAGGATTGCACGATGCGCACGAGGCTCGTTGCCGTCGTCATGTCGAGCTCCGGGAGCTCGGGTGCAACGCTGCACTCGATCACCGGGGCGGATTCACCTGGGCCCGCTACCGCCCTCGATCGCGCGGTTTCAGCGACGCGCACGAGGGCCGCCTCGAGTCTCGTGGAGCCCGATCCTTTGGGCGTGAGGTGCGTGATCGCGTTTCGAATCTCGCTCAAGGCTTCCGAGGTGGCGTCGGAAGCGGAACGCACATGCTCGAGCGCGCCCGCGCTTTCACCTGCCCCGAGTGCCTCTTCCGCGAGCCCGAGCCGCAAGACCACGCTCGAAAGCGATTGGGCTGTCGTGTCGTGAAGATCGCGCCCGAGACGTTCGCGCTCGGCGATGCGAGCTTTCTCGCGTTCCGAGTCGACGAGCTGGCCCTGCGCGTCGCGGAGTTCAGCAATCACGGCGTTCTTTTGGAGTGCCTCGGAGCGCATCGCCCTATACATGTGCATGAACGCGAGCATGAGCACGGCGATGAGGAGCGGCCCCACGATCGTGCCCGTGGAAGCTCCGTGGTGGAAAACCTGGCCTGCGATCGTGAAGGCAGTGAGGCCGAGCGTCACGAACGACCCGGTGCGTTCGGGCAGTAGCCACTGGGAGGTGCCGATGAGTGCGAAGAGGAAGTAGGTCGCATGGGGCGTCTTTGCGATGACCATCGCCCACGCTGAGGCGAGCACCGCGATGTACACGAGGGGGCGCCATGAAAAAACTGTTGACGGTTCCGCGCGAATATCGCCCACGCGCATAAGCCACACACCGCCCGCGAGCATGACGAAAAGCGTCACGAGGCTGAAAAGCACGACGCTCGTGGTGTGTGGCGCAGAGGTGACGACGCTTTCGATGACGGGGATCGCAAGGAGCGCGCACGCGAGCGAGGCGGCACCTGCGACGTACGAGGTGCGGGCTGAGGTGGGCATGTCTTCGATCCTAATTCCCACACCCGAAGGGCTGTTCCTCCAAAAGGATGAACGAAGCAGGTACCGGCGGGAGGTACCGGCGAATGGGGCCAGATCGCACAGTAGAGGCATCATCAACCGCGTATAAGGAGTTCACCTCATGTTTTTGGCTGTTCGTGACTTGCGCTTCGCGAAAGGACGCTTCGGCCTCATCGTCGCCGTCGTCGCCCTCATGACGTTCCTCGTGACGTTCCTCGCCGGCCTCACCGGCGGCCTCGCGATGCAGAACATCTCCGCCATGCTTTCGCTGAACCCCGACAAGGTCGTCCTTTCGGTCGACGACGGTGAGAAGGAAGAGTTCTCGAACTCCACCATCGATAAGGAGCAGTACAAAGCGTGGGCCGCGAAGGCCGGAGATGATGCGGTAACCCCGCTCGGCATCTCGAGCGCGCTCCTCGACACCGGCAAGAAAACCGAGTCGGTGGTACTCATGGCCGAGCCCACTGGTGCTGACGAACGGATCCCCGAAGCTGGAAAGCTCGTGCTCGGCGAAACCGTCGCCGACTCTCTCGGCGTGAAAGCCGGTGACACCGTCGACGTTGCGGGTGGGCCCCTCACGATCGACCGCGTGATGAGCGACGAATTCCATTCGCACCGCCCAGTCGCGTTCACGAGCCTCGACACGTGGCACGACTACCTCGAGCGCACACACCAACCGCAGGACTTTGCGAGTGCGCTTCTCGTGGGGGCGAACGGGGCCGACGGTTCTTCGGCGCTCAGCGACAACGACATCACCACGCTCGATAGCGACCAGTCCACGACAACGAAGGACCTCTACCCGTCGCTTCTCGCGATCGGCTCGTTCCGCTCCGAGATCGGTTCGCTCGCGATGATGATCGCGCTCCTCGTCGTGATCTCGACCCTCGTGATCGGCGTGTTCTTCCTCGTGTGGTCGATGCAGCGCCAGCGCGACATCGCCGTCCTCAAGGCGATCGGCGCACGCACGGGCTGGCTCGCGGGCGATTCACTGTGGCAGACCCTCATCGTGCTCGGCATGGGCTCACTTATCGGCGTAGGCCTCACCGCGGGGCTTGGCGCGCTTGCCGCGAACGCCATGCCGTTCGTCATGAACGTGCTCACGCTCGTGGGTGTCCCCGCTCTCATGCTTCTCGCGGGTCTCGTGGGCTCGCTCGTGTCGGTCCGCACCATCACGAAGGTGGATCCGACGAAGGCCCTGCAAGCGTCGGCGACCTAACTTCGCACGTCGCACCCGCGCCCCCGCACCCACACTTTGATGGATAGGACGAAAGCCATGCTGAACCTCACCGACATCACCCTCACCTACCCCGATGGTGGCTCGAGCGTCACCGCGATCAACCACGCGAACCTCACCGTGAAGCCCGGCGAGTTTGCCGCCGTGACCGGCCCTTCCGGCTCCGGCAAATCCAGCCTTCTGACGGTCGCCGCGACCCTCACGAGCCCCGATTCGGGAAACGTGCAGATCGCCGGGATCGAAACGACGTCGCTCAACCAGAAAGAGAAGACAGCGGTGCGCCGCGATCACGTGGGCATCGTGTTCCAGTCGCCGAACCTCATCCCGTCGCTCACCGTCGCCGAGCAACTTGAGATTGTCGCGCGCCTCGGCGCGGGCACCTTCAAGGGCATCTCGAAGAAGGAACGCAAGGAGCGCATCGAGTCGGCGCTCGACGCCGTCGGCATGCTCGACCGCGCGCATCACCGCCCAGGTGCTCTCTCGGGCGGGCAGAGGCAAAGGGTGAATATTGCGCGCGCGATCATCCACCAGCCCGAGGTGCTTCTTGTTGACGAGCCGACGAGCGCCCTCGATCAGGAACGGTCGCAGGCGATCATCGAGCTGCTCGCGGAGACGACGCACAAGCGCGACCTCGCAACGGTCGTCGTGACCCACGCCCAGGAGCAGCTCGCAGAGTTCGATTCGGTGTATCGGATGGTTGACGGCGTGCTGAGTGCGGATGGTGATGCGGGCAAGGCAAACGTCGGAACTGGCTCCCACGCCCACACGCACGCGAAAACACCCGAATACGTTTGAGAAAACTCCTTTAAGGGCCGCCCTATGGTTCCCGATATCGGGACCAAGGGGCGGCCTTTTTCGATGTGACGGAGGTAACGTGAGAGGTGGGAACGCCGGGCGAGAGCGCCCTCGCTCGACGCGACATATCGACACCAACAACGCCGTGCATAGTCGTGAATGAGGAGCAGTCATGAGCCAGAAATACCCCGAACTTTTCTCCCCAACCGTGATCGGCTCGATCCCCGTCAAGAATCGTTACGCTATGGGACCCATGGGGCCGCTCGGTTTTGGTGACGCCAACGGCGGCTGGAACCAGCGAGGCATCGAATACTACTCGGCCCGCGCGAAGGGCGGCATTGGCCTGATCATTACCGGTGTGTGCCAGGTCGTGAACGCCGCCGAGAAACTTCCCGGCGGGCTCATGCCAAACCCGAGCCTTAACCCCGGCGTGTTTCTCTCAACCTCGCGCGAGCTCGTCGAACGCGTGCACGCCTTCGATTCGAAGATTGTGCTCCAGGCCGGTGCGGGCTTCGGCCGCGTGCTCGTGCCCGCCGCGGTTCCCCCGGGGCAGAGCCCCGCCGCACCGAGCGCGATTCCCTACATGTGGGATCCGAGCATCACGTGCCGCGAAATGACGAAAGACGAGATCAAGCAGATCGTGAAGCAATTCGCGATCACTGCGCAGATCGCGAAGCAAGCCGGTTACGACGGCATCCAAGTGCACGCCGTTCACGAGGGCTACCTCCTCGACCAGTTCGCGATCGAGTTTTACAACCGCCGCACTGACGAATACGGTGGCTCGCTCGAGAATAGATTGCGCTTCGCGCGTGAGATCGTGGAGATGATCCACCACGTCGCGGGCGATGACTTCCCCGTGCAGCTGCGCTACTCCGTGCGGTCCATGGTTAAGGACTTCAACGACGGCGCCCTGCCCGGCGAGGAATTCGAGGAGAAGGGCCGCGACTTCGAGGAAGGCGTCGAGGCCGCGAAGCTCTTGCACTCCTACGGCTACGAAACGCTCGATGTTGACCAGGGCACGTACGATTCGTGGTTCTGGAATCACCCGCCGATGTATCAGGAAAAAGGCATGTACATGCCCGATGTGAAGCGCCTCAAGGATGCTGCCCCCGAGATCCCGATCATCATGGCCGGCCGCATGGATAACCCTGAGCTCGCGCACAAGGCGATCACGGAAGGCTATTGCGACATGATCTCGCTCGCCAGGCCGACGCTTGCCGACGCCGACATCGTCAACAAGCTCGAAGCGGGTAAGCCCGAAACGGTCCGCCCGTGTATCTCGTGTCAGGAAGGCTGTATTGGTCGCATCGCGAGCTATCTCTCGATCCGCTGTGCGGTGAACCCGCAAGCGGGCCGCGAGAGCGATGCGGTGCTTTTGCCAACGCCGCGCCACCGCGCGAAGAAAGTCATGATTGTGGGTGGTGGCCTCGCGGGTCTTGAATCAGCACGCGTGCTTGCCGAACGCGAGCATACGCCCGTCTTGTATGAGGAAAGCGACCGTCTCGGCGGGGTTGTGATCGCCGGTGGCCAACCAAGCTTCAAGGAAGACGACCTCGCGCTCATCGCGTGGTACGAGCAAGAACTCGAGGCGCTCGGAGTCGAGGTGCATCTCAACACCGAGGTCACGCCCGACATGATCAAGAGCGGCGACTGGGACCACGTGCTCGTGGCAACCGGGTCGAACCCGCGGATGCTCGATCTTGGTGACGCGACAGAGGTCGTTGAGGCGACCGATGCCCTGCTCGCTCAAGATGACTTGGGCAAGAAGGTTGTCGTCATCGGCGGTGGTCTCACGGGCTGTGAGCTCGCACTTTCGCTCGTGGAGAAGGGGCGCGAGGTCACGATCGTCGAGGTTGAGAAGGATCTGCTCGCGAAGAACGGTCCGTTGTGCCACGCCAACCACGACATGCTCCACAAGCTCGTGCCGTACCGCGGCATCGAGGTTCTCACGGAAGCGTCGGCTATTCGCACGACAGACAAGGGCCTGCTCGTGAAGGTTGACGGCGAAGAGCGTGACCTCGAGGCCGATTCGGTGGTGTCCGCGATTGGCTACGTGCGCGATAGTGAGATGTGGGAAACGATCACGGATGTGAATATCCCGAAGAACATCCTCGGTGATGCGCGCAAGATCTCGAACATCCAGTACGCGATTTGGGATGCGTACGAGGTGGCTTCGAAGCTCTAGCTTCCTCTTCCTTTGTGAATTCCAGAGGGTTTGTGGGGGTTATTTCGGTCGTGAGGGCCGGAATAACCCCCACAACGTCTATGCAATTCGGTGAAGTT
>NZ_JALXOZ010000016.1 GCF_025147465.1 Dermabacter sp. p3-SID358 | reverse complement strand
TGACCCACCACTTCGCCCCAAATGAACAAAACCGGCACCCCAGAATAAAAACAACTGGGATGCCGGTCCGTCCAGCATGTCGCGACTCATGCGTCAAGCATGACGCGACTCATGACATACGTGGAGCTAAGGGGAATCGAACCCCTGACCTTTTCATTGCGAACGAAACGCTCTACCAACTGAGCTATAGCCCCTGAACCGGATCCACTTTACCGCACGAAGCAGCGCTCATCGAATCGAGGCCGTGACTTCCTCGTCACGTTTGGTGCGCCTGACCCTCGAGCGCGCATCGACCGGCACCGTAGCATCGACGCGTGAGTTCTTCTGCCCCCGCCGATTCGCCTCAGCCCCGAACCGATGCGCGCGCAATCCTTGCCCTTGCGATTCCGGCACTCGGCGCGCTCGTAGCCGAGCCACTCTTCATTCTCGTGGATTCGGCGTTCGTGGGGCACGTGTCCACGGCAGCTCTTGCCGGCCTCTCGATCGCCTCGACGATCCTCACCACAGTCGTGGGTCTCGCGATCTTCCTCGCGTACTCCACGACCGCGGCGGTCGCGCGGGCCGTAGGCGCGGGTGACCTCACGAAAGCGCTCACGAAGGGCATCGACGCTACGTGGCTCGCCGCCCTCATTGGGCTCGCGTGCGCGCTCGTGCTGGGCTTCGGTGCGGACGTCGTGATCGGGCTCTTCGGGCCGCGTGCCGAAGTCGCCCACGAGGCGGCCACCTACCTGCGCATTTCCGCTGCGAGCCTCCCTGCGATGCTCATGATCCAGGCGGCTCTTGGCCTCGTGCGCGGCCTTCAGGACACGCGCATCACGCTCATCATCGCGGCCGTGGGGGCAGCGCTCAACGTCCCCATCAACTGGGCCCTCATTTTCGGCCTCAACCTCGGCATCGCAGGCTCCGCGATCGGCACGCTCATCTGCCAGTGGGGGATGGCGCTGTGGTACATCGGGATTATCGTGCGCGGGGCCCGACGCCACTCGGTGAGCCTCGCCCCTAACTTCTCGGGCGTGAACTCGGCGTGGCGGGAGGGTCGTTGGCTCTTCATTCGCTCAGTCACCATGCGCATCGTGCTCCTCACGGCAACGGCAATCGCCATCAAGCTCGGCGAAGTCACGCTCGCCGCGCATCAACTCATGAACTCCGTTTTCTCCCTCACGGCGCTCGCCCTCGATTCCCTCGCGATCGCGGCGCAAGCCCTCACGGGTAAGCATCTCGGCGCTGGCGACCGCAAGAGCGTCGAGTCCGTGACGCGCACGCTTGTGCGCTGGTCTTTCGTCGGCGGGATCGCCGTCGCCGCCGTGCTCCTTCTCGCGTCGTTCGTGCTCCCCCAGGTGTTTACGCCCGATCCCGCGGTGCAGCGCTCGCTCACGTGGGCGCTCGTTGTGCTGCTCATCGCGCAGCCGCTCGCGGGCTACGTGTTCGTGCTCGACGGGGTCTACATGGGTGCGGGCGACGCCCGCTATCTCGGGCTCGCCGGGCTCGTCACGATGGGGGCATACCTCCCGTTTGCCCTGGGACTCTGGTGGGTGTCCGACGCCGGCCTGCTTCCCGCCGATTCCCCGTTCGCACTGGCACTTCTGTGGGCCATCTTCACGTTCGTGTTCCTGGCCTCGCGCGCCGCGACGCTCTGGTGGCGCGGCCGAAGTGACGCGTGGATGCACCTCGACGAACACGAGAGCGCCGCAGCGTAGGCGAGCGTCGGAACTGACCTACGGGACGCTCGCCTGCACGAGCCGCCCCTGCCCCCGCACGGTGAGCGGGCCCTCCGCTGCGGCGATAAAGACGGCCTCGCCCCGCTCAAGCGTGTCCACTCCCGCCGACGTTTCGAGGGTGAGCGGCCCCTCGATGCACAACACGATGCGCGGGCCAGTGCCCACGAGCGTGCGAGCCGCCGCGTCCGCGTTCGCCCCGCCCGTCTCGCTCGTGAACGTTGAGAGCTCGAAGTCGTCGATCGGCGCGAAGTAGGCGCTCGTGGCGTCGCTCAGGCGCTCGGGCGCGATGCGGATCGGCGGGGCGGCGGTCACGGAGACGCACTGGAGGAGTTCGTCGGCGTCGACCTTCTTGGGGGTGATGCCGGCGCGCAGCACGTTGTCGCTCGAGGCCATGATCTCGACCGCGAACCCGCTCAGGTAGGAGTGGAGCGCGCCCGCCGGGACAAACATTGCCTCGCCCGGCTTGAGTGACACGGGATTGAGGAGAAGCGTTGCAGCAACACCCGGGTCGCCGGGGTACTTCTCATTCAGAAGCGCGACGGCGCGGTCGATGCGAGGCGAGGGCGACGTGCGTGCATGAAGGCGCGCGGCGCACTCGTCTGCGAGCGCGATGATCTCGCTCGAATCGGGGCGCATCGCGGGCGCGACGAGCATGCGAAACGCCGCGCGCATCCCGTGCGCGCTCGGCTGGGTCTCGAGCAGGGTGAGCATGCGCTTAGCGAGCGGCGTCTCGAGGTTCTCAAGCATCGAGGCGGCTTTGCGGGGCGTGCGGAAGCCACACAGCGCCTCGAATGGTTCGAGGGCGAGGACCATCTCGGGTTTGTGGTTCGCATCGCGATAGTTTCGCTCGGGCGAATCGAGCGCGAGGCCCGCGGCGTTTTCGGCAGCGAAGCATTCGCGAGCGTGCTCGCGCGTGGGGTGCACCTGGAGCGAGAGCGGCTCTTTCGGGGCGATGAGCTTGATGAGGAACGGCAAAGTGTTTCCGAAGGCGCGCGTGACGGGCTCGCCGAGCATGCTCTCGGGGTGAGCGGCAATCGCATCGTTGAGGGCCTCGCCGCCCTCTTTGAGGGTGGCGGGAGCGAGCGGGTGGGCGCCGAACCAGAGTTCCGCCCACGGTTTTCCGTCGGCTGCAGTCGAGAGGAATTCGGGGAGGAGCGTGGGCGAGCCCCACGCATAGTGCTGGAGATAGCCGTCGAGTCGCCGCATCCGGTGCCTCCCGAGTCAGGGTGTTACGAGGATCAATCCTAGACGTACCCCGCACCCCATAAGAAACCCTTTGGAGGCCTGTAGACTTTAGCGTATGGATCCTCGCAGACTCGTGATCTTCAACAGGGTGGTCACCAAAGGCTCGATCGGCGCCGCCGCGCGCGAACTTGGATGGACCCAACCCGCCGTTTCCCAGCACATCGCCGCACTCGAGAAAGATACGGGCATGCAGCTCGTGGTGCGCGGCTCGGGAGGAGTGGCTCCCACGGAGGCCGGTGCGCGCCTCGCCGTGCACGCCGCCGCGATCGCAGCGAACCTCAAGGCCGCGGAGACGGAGATGAACGACCTCGCCGCCCTCAAAAAGGGTCTCGTGCGCTGCGCCGCCTTCCCTTCGGCCGCCGCGATGCTCCTTCCTCCCACGCTTGCACGCATGGACAAGGATTACCCGGGGATCGAGCTCGGTTTCACCGAATGCGAGCCGCCCGCAGCACTCGAAGGCGTGCGCGGCAATAGCTTCGATGTCGCGATGATCTTCCGCTACTCGCAAACGCCGCCCGAGGAGCACGAAGCCCTCGAGTGGACGCCGATCCTCGCCGACCCGGTGCGCCTCATTCTCCCGAAGAGCCACCCTCTTGCGACGCGCGAGGACATCTCGATGAAGGATCTAAGCGGCGAGGCGTGGGTTGCCGGCTGCGATCGATGCAGCGCGAACCTGCGCCACCACGCGCGCGTCGCGGGCTTCACGCCCGATATTCGGTACTGCACGGACGATTCGACGGTCGCCCAGCGCCTCGTCGGGCATAACACGGGCGTCGTCGCCCTTCTTCCCGAGATCGCGCTCGAGGCTTACCCGAACGACACGGTGGTGATCAAGGAAGTCAAGGAGCTCGACAACCGCGTGATCGGCATCGTGAATCGACCCGGCGCACTTAAGATCCCCGCGATCGCGGCGTTCGTGAACACGCTTCGCCACAACGCGAATGCGCATGGCTGCACACTCACGCACGCTCACGTGCACCTCGACACCGAAGACCTCGACAATCTCGACGCCCTGGCCGACATCGAGAACAACGCACGCGAGGAGAAGCAATCATGAGCACCCGCTCGAATCCGCCCGCGATCCGGCTATGGGCGCGCACCCTGCTCTTCCTCATCGTGGGCGCGATTGCCGCGGCGATTTGCGCCTACTACGAGTGGTGGATCACGATGACGATCATCCTCGTGCCCACGCTATTCTTCGCATGGTGGGTCTCCCCTGTTCGCAAGGGCCAGCACACCGCGTGGCTCGCGGCTCTCACGCACCGCGCCCCGGATCACGCAATCATCGTGTGGTCACCCGCCGATAAGCGCAGCGCACAAATCCAGGTGGGGCTTCAGCCCACCGACCCGCGTACGACGTGGGTCAACTACCACCACGACACCGAGGCGTGGGCGTTTGCGCAGCAAAACGACGGTTTCGCCGCGCTCCCGATCGCGCTCATTGGTGAACGAGTGCTCGTGAATGCGACGTCAGGGCAGGTGCTCGACGTGCTCGACAACAAAGGCTCCGCACGCACGGCAGAGCCCGGGGAAGCGCCCGAGCGCTAAATCCAGTCGAGGAAGCGACGCACATACTCGTCCCACACGGCCCATTCGTGGGCGCCGGGTGTGTATGTCACCTCATGCTCATGGCCCGCTTCCTCGAGCGTGCTCACGAATGCGCGCGTCTCCTCAAGCAGGAAATCCTCAGTTCCACATCCGATCCACAGCTTCGGAAGCGAGCCCGGTGCCGCCTCGCGGGCGAGTGCGTTCAGGTCATCGATCGCGGGGAACGTGCCCTGCTCAACGCCCTCGAAGAACGGCTCGTACACGGTTCCCGCCTCGGGCGTGAGGCCCTGGCCCCAAATGCGTGCGGGCATGCCGTAGCCGAACTCGGTATAGTCGCGCTGCGCGACCGCGAGCGCGCCCGAGAACGAACCCGCGGCGGCGAAGCGTTCGGGCTGGTTGAGGGCGAGTTTCATCGCGCCGAAGCCGCCCATCGAGAGGCCCGCGACGAACGTGTCTTCGCGCGCGGTGGAAATGCGGAAGGTCTGGTTAATGAGGGCGGGAAGCTCCTCACTCACGTATGTCCAGTACTTTTCACCGAGCACTTCATCGGCGTAGAACGAGCGGCGCACCTCGGGCATGATCACGCAGATGCCCTTCGCGGAGGCGTAGCGCTCGATGCTCGTGCGTCGAGTCCAGCCTGTGCAGTCGTCGCTCAGGCCGTGCAGGAGGTACAGCACGGGAACGCGCGGATCGCCGTTCTCGTCGAGATCGATGCCTCCCGCCATGCCGATCTGGCCGTCGGTTTGCTGCGGGTAAAGCACCACGGCGCTCGTGCCCATACCGAGCGCGGGCGAGTGAAAATCCATGCGTGAGTGAATCATGGCTCTAGCGTAGTCGCCCCTCCACATTCACGTTTATCCACATTTGACTAGGGGCGCTAGTCTTGAACGTCAAGGGGCTCTAGATTTAGCCTATGGTCAAGCCTGATAAGCATCGCGCGAACACTCGGTCCTCAAGCACCGAAAGAGTGGAGGTAGCACTCATGGCGGCTTCGTCATTTCACGTCCTTGCTCGCCGCGAAGGTCGATGGTGGGTCGTCGAGATTCCGGCCCTCGATATCGCAACTCAAACCCGAAATCTCAAGGATGCCCGCGCCGTCGCGACCGAGGCCATTGGCCTTTACCTCGATGTCGACGAGTCAAAAGTGATCGTCGATCTCTCGATCCAGCTTCCGCGCGACGTGAGCTCGACATGGCAAAAAGCCCGCGACCTTGAGGAAGAGTCTCGAAAGACCTCCGCCGAGGCGGCCCGTCTCTCACGCGCTGCCGTCCGCACCTTGCGTGCAAGCGGCATGAGCCAACGCGACGCCGCGGAAGCGCTCGGCCTTTCGTATCAGCGCATCGCGCAGCTCGAGAAACAGTCTGCTTCCACCTAGTGAAACAGCCCACATAAAACGGAAGCCGCCGGTACAATCGTGCAGGCCATGCAGAAAGATTCCGCGCCACCGCACACGCATCCGATGATCCGGCTGTGGAAGATCGTGCGGCCGATTCGCGGGCGGCTCGTGCTCGGTCTTCTGTGCGCGATTGGCAGCGCGGTGCTTGGCCTCATGATTCCGCAAGTGCTCGAGCGCCTCGTGAATTCCGACCTCGTCGAGGGCGGGACCGCGGCCGCGGTGTGGACGGCGGGCGCAACCGTACTCGCGCTCGGTATTTTCGAAGCGCTCTTGCTGTTCATGCGCCGCGTGTTCGCGCTCGTGCCCGCAACCGGAATCGAGCGCGACATGCGCACGGATCTCTACGACAAGATCCAGCACATGCCCGTCGCCTTCCACGATCGGTGGAGCTCCGGGCAGCTTCTCTCGCGCGCGATGAGCGACACGAACCTCATCCGGAGGTGGATCGCCTTTGGCATGATTATGGGCGTGACCACCGCGGTCACGACGATCGTGGGCATCATCCTGCTCATCCGCTCGAGCTGGATTCTCGCACTCGTGTTCATCGCGGCCGCCATCCCCATCGCGATTTTTTCGTTCCGCTTCAGCCGCCAGTTCTCAACTCTTTCGCGCCTCTCGCAGGATCAAAACGGCGATCTCGCGACCACGATCGAACAGTCGGTGCAGGGTATTCGCGTGCTCAAAGCCTTCGGTCGCGGCCCCACCGCGCTCGAGCAGTTCACTCACCAGGCCGACGAGCTGCGCGGCACCGAAGTCAAGAAAGCAACGGCGATCGCGCGCTTCGACATGCTCATGTACGGCCTCCCCGAGATCGCGACCTCGGTGAGTCTCTTGCTCGGCATCTACCTCACGGCGAACGGCCACATGAACCTCGGCCAGTTGAGCGCCTACTTCGTGACCGCCGTGCTCGTCACGGGCCCCGTGCGCATGCTCGGCCAACTCTTCGGCATGCTCATCAACACGAACACGGCTCTCGACCGCTACTTCGAGGTCATGGATGCGGCCAACACGATCACCGATCCCGAAACACCGGCGACCACTCCAGCCACCACATTCGAAGGCCGCCTCACACTCAGAGACGTGCATTTCCGCTACGACGACTCCCCCGCGCATATGCCCGACCTCCTCGACGGCGCGAGCCTAGAGGTCGAGCCCGGCGAGACGATGGCGCTCGTGGGCATCACGGGCTCCGGCAAATCCACCTTGCTCCAGCTCGTGCCGCGCCTCTACGACGTCACAAGCGGGAAGATCACGATCGACGGCCACGACGTTCGCGACATCCCCCTCGACACCCTCCACCGGATCACGGCCTTCGCGTTCGAAGACGCCACCCTGTTCAGCGATTCCGTTCGCGACAACGTACTCCTTGGGGCACCCGGGTACGAAAGAACCGTCGGAACCGTGGAGTTTCCGAACAGGCTTTTTGGTTCCGACGGCGCCGTGCCCCCGCTGACCCGCACGTCCGCACGCAGTGCCGAGCTGGACGAGGCGCTCGAGCTCGCCCTCGATACGGCAAACGCACGCTATGCGTACGAGCTGCCAGACGGCGTGGAAACCCACATCGGCGAGGAGGGCATGAGCCTTTCGGGCGGGCAGCGCCAGCGCCTTGCCCTCGCGCGCGCGATTGCGGCGAAGCCCACGGTGCTGCTCCTCGACGATCCCCTCTCCGCGCTCGATACGAAAACGGAAGAGCGCGTGACCGAGCGGCTGCGCGAGGTTCTTTCACGCACGACCACGCTCATCGTCGCTCACCGCACATCAACGGTCGCGCTCGCGGATCGCGTGGCGCTTCTCGAGGATGGCCGGATCACGGCCGTGGGCACGCACACCGAGCTCATGGCCTCGAGCGAGCGCTACCGCTACGTGATCGCCAATCAGGAAGAAGAGGCACGCGGCAACCGCAATCTCACGCGCGTCGCGACGGAAACGGGAAGTCTCGAGGTTGCCGAGATCCGCGCCGCGGCCGACGAGAAAGGAGGTGCGCGATGAGCCAAGCGGTCGAAGAAGAGAACGACGAGTTCACGAAGGAAGAAAATCGCGCCTCGCGCAAGCGTTCGCTCGCGCTCCTTCAAGAGCTTCTCGCACCCGAAAAAGCCTCGATCGCGCTCGTCGCGGTCATGGTGGTCCTCGCGCAGGCCGCGGTCGTCGCAGGGCCCGCGATCCTCGCGTGGGGCATCGACCACGGGCTCCCCGCCCTCATCGACGGCAACGCTCTGCCCGCACTCGGCGCCGCGGGGCTCCACGCGGCGTGCGCGATCATTGCCGCGGCCCTCACGTTTGGCTTTACGCGCCAGTCTTCCGTGATCGGGCAGAGGCTCCTTCTCGACCTGCGCCGCCGCGTTTTCCGGCACACGCAGCGTCTCTCCCTCGAGTTCCACGAGCGCTATACGTCTGGGCGCATCGTTTCACGCCAAACGTCCGACATGGAGGCGCTGCGCGAGCTTCTCGAATTCGGCGTACCCATTCTCATCGGCTCGAGTCTGTCGATGGTCCTCACGGCCGGGTCGATCGTCGCGATGGACTGGCCCACGGGCCTCATCATGCTCGTACTGCTCATCCCGTGCATCGCGCTGACCGTGTGGTTCCAGGTGCGCTCGCGCATCGCCTATCGCGGAATGCGCACCCACTCGGCGGCGCTCATCGTGCAGTTTGTCGAGGCGATGAACGGCATCCGCGCCGTGAAAGCTTTCCGCAAGGAGGAATCGAACTCGACCGAATACCGCGCGCTCGCCGAGAACTATCGCCGCGCAACCCTCAACTCGATCTCCGTGTTCGGCATCTACCAGCCGGCCCTGCGCCTCCTCGCCAACGTCACGGTCGCCTCAGTTCTCGTCGTGGGCGGTTTCCGCGTGCTCTCGGGGGACTTGAGCGTGGGCGTTCTCCTCGCGCTCGTGCTGTATGCGAGGCGCTTCTTCCAGCCGGTCGACGAGATCGCGAACTTCTACAACTCCTTCCAGTCGGCAACGGCCGCACTCGAGAAGATCAGCGCGCTTTTGTGGGAGGTTCCGACGGTTGCCGACCCGGATACTGCGCACGCACAATCCATCGCGAGCGGCCGGGGAAGGATCGAATTCACGGGGGCCGAGTTTCGCTATAGCGCCGAGGGCCCGCTTGTGCTCAAGCCCCTCAACCTCGCGATTCCCGCGGGTCAAACCGTTGCCCTCGTGGGGCAAACCGGCGCGGGCAAGTCGACGATCGCGAAGCTCGTCTCGCGGTTCTACGACGTCACGGAGGGCAAGGTCGAACTCGACGGGGTCGACCTTCGCCATCTCACGAGCGAAGAACTCACGCGCAACGTCGTCATGGTGACGCAAGAGGCGTATCTGTTCAGCGGCACCGTCGCCGACAACATCGAGCTCGGCCGGCCTGGCGCGAGCCGCGAAGAAATCGTCCGCGCGGCGAAGGCGATCGGGGCACACGAATTCATCGAGGCGCTCCCCTACGGCTACGACACGGACGTGAGCAAGCGCGGCGGCCGCGTCTCCGCGGGTCAGCGACAGCTCATTTCGTTCGCGAGGGCGTTCCTCGCGAATCCCAATGTGCTCATTCTCGACGAGGCCACGAGCTCACTCGACCTCCCGAGCGAGCGCCTCGTGCAAGAAGGTCTCACGAGGCTTCTCGGCAATCGCACGGCGATTATCATCGCCCACCGTCTCTCGACCGTCATGATCGCCGATCGCGTTCTCGTGCTCCACGACGGCGTCGTGGTGGAAGACGACACTCCCGCGACGCTCATCGAGCAGGGAGGCTGCTTCGCCGCCCTTTACAAGGCGTGGCAGGATTCGCTCTAGGGTTCCTCGGCTTCACTCGCGCCTTCACCTAACCGCTCTAGTACTTCCGTGTAGCGCTCAAGGCCGAAGGCTGCTGCGTCGCTCACGATGCGCTCGTGTTCAGCCTGATTCGTCGCCATGAACTGCTCCTTTTCCTAGTTCCATGAGCCGCATCGAGGTTGCCGTTGCGCGCTCGAGGTTGCGCGGGCCGTCCTTGAGGGCCTCGTCGAGGGTCGCAACGCCCTGCACGATCGGCACGAGCGCGCTCACACCATGAGCGTAAAGCACCTCGGCGCCGTCGCCTAGACGTCCCGCGAGCGCGAGGCATGGCACGCCGTGGCTTTTCGCGAGGGCAGCGACTCCCGCGGGGGCTTTGCCGCTCAGTGTCTGCGCATCGATCGAGCCCTCGCCCGTGATCACGAGGTCGGCATCCGCAATCGCACCCTCGAGGTTCACCGTGCGCGCCACGAGGTCGAAGCCCGGCTCGAAGTGTGCTCCGAGGAACGTCGCGAGGGCCCAGCCGAGCCCGCCCGCGGCACCGGCACCGGCTTCCGTCGCGTGGGCACGGGCGTCAAGGGCGGGGTCCGACGCTTCCGCAGCCTCCACGAGCTCCTCGAGATATCGGTCGAGTTCGGCCACCATCGCGGGGTTCGCGCCCTTTTGCGGCCCGAACACGGCGCTCGCGCCGTTCGACCCGAGCAGCGGGTTCGTGACGTCGCACGCGACTTCGATGCGCACGCGCTGCAGCCGCGGATCGAGCCCGCTCGTATCGATGCGGGCGAGCCTGCCCGCAAGAGAAGAGGAATCGGGGCTCAGTGAGGAGCCGTCGGAATCGTAAAAACGCACGCCGAGCGCGTGGAGCAACCCCGCGCCGCCATCGTTGGTCGCGGAGCCGCCGATGCCGAGGAGGATCCGGCCTCCGTTGCCGACATGGTCGAGAGCGTGCGAGAGGAGCTCGCCCACGCCGCGCGTGCTCGCATGCCACGGGTCGCGTTCATTGGGGGCGACGTGCATGAGCCCCGCGGCGCTCGCCATCTCAACAACGGCGGTGCGAGGCGCGGCGCCCGGGGCGAGAGCGAACTCGGCCCGCACGGGGCGACCGAGGGCGTCGGCAACGCTCACCGAATGGAGGGCGGCCTCGAGCGCGGAAGAGAGGGACTCGGTGAAGCCCTCACCACCGTCGGAAACCGGAACGACAGCGCATTCGGCGTGCGGGACCACGGCACGCACCCCGCGCGCGATCGCCTCGGCGGCGTCCCTTGCGCTCATCGACTCCTTAAATGAATCGGGCGCGATCACAACCTTCACGGCGAGCCTCCCTGCTCTCGTGGGTGAGCCACGCGTTTCTCGACAGCTCTCTCACAGTGAACCTACCGGCTCTCCCGTAGAAACCGTCAAGGGGGTACCGTGGAAACATGTCCCAGACCTTCAATCCCGATCCAACTCTGCCCTCGAGCCCCCGCGAGATCCTCGACGCACTCGTGCGGATCGACAGCACCTCCCACACCGGGAACCTCGAGACGATCGAGCTGCTGCAGCGGATCTTTGAGAGCAAGGGCGTCACGACCCATGTGTTCCGCGAAGACGACGGGCTTGACGCGAACCTCGTCGCCGTGTTCCCCGCGAAGGGGGAAAGCGCGGGTGAAAGCACCGATCGCAAGGCCAAGGACGTGCTCGGCGAGGACTACGGCACGGGACGCGGCGGCGTGAACCGACTCGACGGCGAAAGCGCGCCCCAGACCGCTCCGAGCACCGAGCGCCGCGGCATCCTCATCGCGGGCCACACCGACTGCGTGCCCGTCACGGGCCAGAACTGGGTGAGCGATCCCTTCGAGCCCACCGAGCGCGACGGGAAACTCTACGGGCGCGGCACGGCCGACATGAAAGGCTACCTCGCGACGTTCACCGCGCTCGCGGATCGGTTCCTCGCCGCCGACCTCACGGAGCCCGTGTACCTCGCGGCGACCTGGGACGAGGAGACGAGCTGCAACGGCGGCCGCGAACTCGTCAAGCAACTCGCGGCACTCGACATTGCGCCGCGCATCGCCTACGTGGGCGAGCCCACGATGATGGACGTCATCACCGCCCACAAGTCGATGAACTCCTTCGAGGCCGACTTCCGCGGCATCGCCGCCCACTCGAGCCTCCTCCCCCGCGGCCTCAACGCCAATCGCTACGCCGCGATGTTCACGACGTGGTTCCACGAGGAGATCATCGACCGCGGCGTTGCCGAGGGCCCGAACGATCCGGCATTCCTCGTTCCCCACATCACGGGCGGCGTTAACCGTTTTGATGGCGGCAACGCGATCAACACAGTCGGGGCGCACGCCCACCTCCTCTTCGAGTACCGCGCGCTTCCGAGCGACGACGCGATCGCGATCGCGCGGCGCATCCAGGCGAAGATCGCCGAGCTCGACGAGGAGATGAAGAAGGCGATTCCCGCCGATCCAGCCGACCCCGAGCAGGCGAAGGACGTCGGTGCGAGCCTCACGATCCGCACGCTCCTGTACCCGCTTGATTGCGGAACCGAAGGCGAGGCCGTGCAGCTCGCGCGTGAGCTCGGCGTGAACATCAGCCCTACAAAAGTCACCTACGGTACCGAGTCGGGCATCTACGAGGCCGCGGGCATGAGCGCCGTCGTGATCGGCCCCGGCGACATCGCCCAGGCGCACGGCGCGAACGAATACGTTGCCCTCGAGCAGCTCGAGAAGTGCGAGGCGTTCTTCCTCGCCCTCCTCGAACACCTGAGCGAATAAGGCCGCAGGCCACCCGAATCTTTAACGACGATCGATCCATTGGAGTAGTACGCAGTGAACAGCAAGCAGGCGTCGGAACACGACCTGCCCGCACCCAAGCCGGGCACCCCCAAGAAGATTCTTGAGCAGGGCACTTTTCGCGAATACAGCCGCGTGGAAGAGATTCTCACGAAGGAATCCGCGGGTGGCGTTGCCCTCGTGATCGCGACGATTCTCGCGCTCATCTGCGCGAACTCCCCGCTCGCCGACCTCTACTTCAACGTGCGCGACGCGCACCTGGGTTTTGACCTCGGCTGGCTCAATCTCAACCTTTCGGTTGCGCACTGGGCTGCCGACGGTCTCCTCGCGATCTTCTTCTTCCTCGTGGGTCTCGAACTCAAGCACGAGTTCGTGCGCGGCGACCTGCGTGACCCGAAACTTGCCCTCGTGCCGATGCTCGCCGCCGCCGGTGGCGTGGCCGTTCCCGCCATCATTTACACGCTCGTGAACCTCGCCGGCCCCGCCGCCTCGCATCACGGTTGGGCAATTCCCGCCGCGACCGACATCGCATTCGCCGTCGCAGTTCTTACGCTCATCGGCTCGAAACTCCCGGCAGCGCTGCGCACCTTCCTGCTCACACTCGCCGTGGTCGACGACCTCATCGCGATCCTCATCATCGCGATCTTCTACGCCGAGGAAACGAAGTTCCTCTACCTGCTCGCGGCGCTGCCCGTGATCGCGATCTACGCGATCGTGGCGTACAAGGCCGAGGCCATCTTCAAGAAGCACTACAGCGCCACGTGGCTCATCCTCCTGCCGCTCGCGATCATCACGTGGATCCTCTTTTACAACTCGGGCGTGCACGCGACCATCGCGGGCGTGGTGCTCGCGTTCTGCGTTCCCGTCCACGCGCGCAGCCCGTACGGCAAGCAGCACTCACTCGCCGAAACTCTCGAGCACAGGTTCCGCCCCTTCTCGACCGGCGTTGCCGTGCCCGTGTTCGCGTTCTTCAGCGCGGGCGTGGCCGTGGGCGGCCTGAGTGGTCTCTTCGACGCGTGGACCACGACCGTCGCCCTCGGCGTGATCGTGGGCCTCGTGCTCGGCAAGATGATCGGCATCACCGGCACGACATTCCTCGTCACGAAGCTCACGAAGGCCAACCTCGACGACGAGATCCGCTGGATCGACCTCATTGGCATGTCGGCCATCGCCGGCATCGGCTTCACCGTGTCACTTCTCGTTGCGGAGCTGAGCTTCGACCCCACGAGCGCCCTCGTGGAGGACGCGAAGATCGGCGTGCTCACCGCCTCGGTGCTCGCCGCGATCGTGGGCTCGATCATCCTCGTGCCCCGCAACAACCACTACAAGAAGATCGCCGAGCTCGAAACGCGCGACGAGAACCAGGACGGCGTGCCCGACGTGTTCTCCGACGACTCGGCACGCACACAGAAGCCATAACCTGTAGACTCGTTTTCGGTGTGCCGGGAAGTCTGGTCGGCACGGGCCGTGAGGTATTGACCGCGGCTCGTTGACATTACCCGCCGAGCCCCAAAGGACTCCCCATGACGAGCAACCACAAGAGCCGCAGCGAAACGATCCTCGCGCGCGGCACCTACCGCGAACTCACGCGCATCGAAAAGATCCTCACGACCGAGACGACGGGTGGCCTCATCCTCGTAGGCGCCACCGTTCTCGCGCTCATCCTCGCGAACTCCCCCGCCGCCGACGCGTACTTCTCGCTACGCGACATGCACGTCGGCTTCTCGACGAGCTGGCTCGACCTCGACCTCTCCCTCGCGCACTGGGCGGCCGACGGTCTCCTCGCGATCTTCTTCTTCCTCGTGGGGCTCGAGCTCAAGATGGAGCTCACGAAGGGCGACCTGCGCGATCCGCGCCGCGCCTTCGTACCCGTCGCGGCGGCCGTGGGCGGCGTTGCGCTCCCCGCCCTTCTCTACTTCGCGCTCAATGCTTCGAACCCCGAAACCCTTGGCGGCTGGGCGATTCCAGCCGCGACCGACATCGCGTTCGCGGTCGCGGTCCTCGCGATCGTCGGCTCCAAGCTCCCCGCCGCGCTGCGCACCTTCCTCCTGACCCTCGCGATCGTCGATGACCTCATCGCGATCACGATCATCGCCGTGTTCTACTCGAGCGACCTCAAACTCCACTACCTCGCGATCGCGCTGATCCCCCTCGCGCTCTACTGGCTCGTGGCCAACAAAGCCGAGGCGCTCTTCAAGAAGCACTACAGCGCCGCGTGGTTCGTGCTGCTCCCGCTCGGCCTCATCGTGTGGGCGCTGTTCTACAACTCCGGCATCCACGCGACGATCGCGGGCGTTGCGCTCGCGTTCATGATCCCCGTGAACCCCCTCTCGAAGTACGGCGAACGCTACTCGCTTGCCGAAACCTTTGAGCATCGCTTCCGCCCCCTCTCCTCGGGCGTTGCCGTGCCGATCTTCGCGTTCTTTAGCGCGGGCGTCGCCGTAGGCGGCATAAGCGGCCTCACCGAGGCGTGGACTTCCACGGTTGCGCTCGGCATCATCGTGGGTCTCGTTGCCGGCAAGATGCTCGGCATCGTGGGCACGACCTTCCTCGTGACGCGCCTTCGCGGCGCAAACCTCGACCCGGACATTAAGTGGCTCGACCTCCTCGGCGTCGCGGCTCTCGCGGGTATCGGCTTCACGGTGTCGCTCCTCGTGGCCGAGCTGAGCTTTGATGTTTCGGACCCGGCACATGACTGGGCGAAGGTCGGCGTGCTCACCGCCTCGGTGCTCGCCGCAATCGTGGGCGCCGCGATCCTCGCGCCGCGCAACGCTCGCTACGCGAGGATCGCCGAGCGAGAAAAGGTTGACGCGAACCGCGACGGCATCCCCGACGTGTTCTCCGACGACTCGGCGCGCGCGAAGTAGATCTCAAGCTTCGGGGGAACCGTCTTCGGCGGAATCGCCGCCGGGGTTCTTGCTCTCGCGCTCGGCGTAATACGCGATGCGGTCCGTGTGCACCCAAATACGCGCCGCATCCGACGTGAGCGTGAGAAGCGCGAGAGTGCTGAGTCCCACGCCGAGCAACTCGGTCGCGCTTGCCGCCCCCGCGGGCTCGAAGGCCGCGACGCTAATGCGCGCAAGCGAATCGAAGGCAAGAAGCGCCATGAGGCCGAGCCTCGCCCACCTGTTGCGCCCGAGCATGAACACGAAAAGCACGATTTGCCCCGCGACAAGCACGGTGAAGGTCGGGAGCGGAGCTTCGCCGAGCTGTTCGAAACCGAGGGTGCGCACGATGGCGTCGGCCTCCCCCGCGCCCGAGCCCTTCGCCCACACGAGCCCCCAGAGCCCGAGCACCGCAATCGTTTCGAGCGCAATCATGAGCCCCACGAAACCGATCGACGGGGGCGGAAGGTGGTGGTCGCCGAAATTGCGGATCGCCTGAAGAAAATCCTCGCGCGCCCCGTGCCAATCACGCTCAAGCGACTGCATGAGTTCACCGGGGCGGAGTGAGCGCCCGCGTAGATAGAAGATGCCGGTCGCGCGGTTGCGCGGTTGAATCACGGCGGTCGAACCAGTCGAGCGGGCCTCCGCACCCGTAACGTCGACGACGGGAAGGTGACCGTCGGTACGCAGCGGGTCACCGCCACCGTTCACGTGGTGGTACGACGTCGAATAGTCCTTGATGACGCCCACGGGAATCGCGTGATCGGCGTGCAAGAGGGTATCGACCACGTAGTTGCGCTCGACGTCGGTATTCTCATCGATCTTGTGCGTGACCTGGAGCGTGAAGCGCGAAAGCCCCACGCCGCGGTCGAACGTCGCCGCGGCAAGCCACGTTACGCGATGCCCGCCGGGCATGACCCACTTGTGCGGCACGCGCCAAAACCTGATGTGGTGACGCCTCAAAGTCGTTCCCCCCACCTCCTGCTGGTAGGCGAACTCATGGCGCCTCCCAAAAAGGAAGAGCGAACTCACGGGTGCCCTCGGGTACGAGCGCCGCAAAAGGAACGCGACCACCGTGCGGCGGGCGCTGTGCAGGGTGTTCTCCTCCGCGAGGACCCAGCCGGCCTTGCGCATCGCCACGTGGATGTCCTCAGCGCTCCCCTCGAAGGCGAGGTTGACGGGATCGCCGAGAAGGCCATCGGCCGTGCGCGTGCGTCCCATGAAGTAATCGGGAACGTACACGGCCGTGAGCGCCTGATGGAGTCGCGGCAGAGCCACGTAGGTGGACACGATCCAGAACACGAGCAGATTGATGAGTCGGCTCGGATTAGTCGTGAGGCCCTGGCGTAAAAACACGTACGCGAGCACGAGCGAGAGCACCGTCGCAAGCAGCACAAACACGGCATCGAGGCGAGGATAAATCTCGAGACGCGGGCGGTCATAGCTGTGGCCCGCCTCGTGATCGTATTCGGGATACGCGAGTGGAACCGGCCGCTTCCACTTCGCAAACCGGGTGCGCTTCGTGTGCGGTGGGCGGGGCACCACGCGCGGCTTCTCGGGAAGGGGAATGGGGTCCGACGATTGCCTCGCCTCCGCGCGTGCGCGCGCCCCGTAAGCCTCCATGCCGCTCATTGTACGGGCGCCGCCGCACAATCACGGTGATTCAGGGAGGGCCCGCTTGAGGTTTATAGGCTGGTGGAAGCTTTGAGGAAGAAGGATTCGATGACGCCCACGCGCGATTTCGCCACTGCAAGCCCCCTGCTCAAGCTGAACGACGGCAAGGAGATCCCCCAACTCGGCTTCGGGGTGTACAAAACTCCGAACGACGAGGTCGAAGCCGCAATCGAGTGCGCTTTCGAGGCCGGCTACCGCCACATCGACACCGCGAAGCTCTACGACAACGAAGAGGGGGTGGGGCGCGCCGTGCGCCGCTCGGGCCTCGATCGCTCCGATGTGTTCGTCACGACGAAGGTGTGGAACGACGACCACGGGCGCGAAAAAACGCGCCGAGCTTTCGAAGAGAGCCTCGAGCGGCTCGGCCTCGACTACGTGGACCTCTACCTCATCCATTGGCCCATGCCCATGAACGGACTCACGGTCGAAACCTGGGAGGAACTCATGAGGCTCCGCGAGGAGGGTCTCGCGACCTCGATCGGCGTCGCCAATTTCCCCGAGAAGCGCATCGACGAGCTCACGGCCGCGACCGGCGTGAGCCCCGTTCTCAACCAGATCGAGCTCAACCCCTACTTCGCGCAATCGGAGCTTCGCGAGGCGAACCGCGAGCGCGGCGTGCTCAGCCAGGCGTGGGCGCCGCTCCACCGCGGCAAGGGGCTTTTCGAGGAGCCGATCATCCGTGAGATCGCCGAACGACGCGAGGCGACCCCGGCGCAAGTGGTGCTCGCGTGGCACCTTGCCCTCGGCACGATCGCGATCCCGAAATCCGTCACGCCGAGCCGCATCCGCGAAAACTTCGCTGCCCTGAACATCCACCTCACGACCGAGGATGTGGAAGCCATCGCGACCCTCGATCGCGGCGAGGCAGGGCGCACCGGCTTCGATCCGGAAACGATGGTGCGAGGCCCGGGATACAAGGGCTAAGCGCCCCGCGCAGCAAGCAGACCAAAAATTGTGTGACCGCCAACCGTAAGGAGAAAACCATGGCCTTCGAGAGTCCACTCACAACCCTGAACGACGGGAAGCGGATCCCGCAGCTCGGCTTCGGCGTGTTCAAGGTGCCGAACGACGAGACCGCCGCCGCCGTCAAGGCCGCGATTGAGACCGGCTACCGCCACATCGACACCGCCGCCGTGTACGGCAACGAAGAGGGAGTGCGCCAGGGCATCGATGCCGCGGGCGTCGACCCAAAGGACCTCTTCATCACCACCAAACTGTGGAACGCGAACCAGGGCTACGACGAGACCATGCGCGCGTTCGACGAGTCGATGGGCAAGCTCGGCCTCGACGTTGTTGACCTCTACCTCATCCACTGGGCATGCCCGAGCTTCGGCCTCTACAACGACACGTGGAAGGCGTTCATCGAGCTCCAGAAGCAGGGCCGCATCACGTCGATCGGTGTCTCGAACTTCCCCGCGGAAAACCTCGAGGATCTCATCGAGAAGAGCGGAGTCACCCCGGTTCTCAACCAGATCGAGCTGCATCCCTACTTCAACCAAGCCGAGCTGCGTGTGGTGAACACGAAGTACGGCGTCGCAACAGAGGCATGGGGCCCGCTCGGCCAGGGCGGCGACGTTCTGAGCGATCCGACCCTCGACGCCATCGCGAAGGCCCATGACGCAAGCATCGCCCAGGTCATCCTCGCGTGGCACCGCCAACTCGGCACGATTGCGATCCCGAAGTCGGTCACGCCCTCGCGTATCGCTGAGAACTGGGAGTCGCTCGGTCTCACGCTCAGCGGCGAGGAGATCGAAAAGATCAACGCCCTTTCGCGTGCGGATGGCCGCGGCGGTCCGGACCCCGCCACGGCGGATTTCAAGTGAACCGTCGGAGGTGAAGTTTCCTTCCGTTGAGCGGAAGGTAACAAGTTCCCGAACACTGTGCGGAACCTGCCCGCGCCCTCTTCCATGGGGGCGTGGGCCTTCCTATTTTGGAGGCATGAGTGACGCACGCACCCTTTCACGCACCGACTTCACGTTCCGCGCACGCGGCTATTTCGCGCTCACGCAAGAAGACGCGTGGGACCGCATGACCCAGCAGTGGCTGCCCGCGTGGCTCGGCCTTACGTCGATCCCGCTCATGGTGGGTGGGCCACTCGTCAAGAACCCCGGTAAGAACCGCCAGATCATCGGCAAGGTGCTCGGCTCGGCGCTCGGTCACCGTATCCGCGTTGAGTACGACAGCCCGCTCGTGGATGCCCGCATCATCGTGCAGGCAACCCTCATGGAGGATGAGGGCGCGACCGTTCTCGAGCTCGATATTGAGCACGCACCGTCGCTCGAAGCACTCGAATCTCTCCGCGAGGCATGGAGCGAGCGTGTGGCCGCAGCCGAGGCTGAGGTTGCCCGCGAGCAGGAAGCGCACCGCGCCCGTTAAAGCTTCACCCCAACCGCATACGCGAACGCCCCGCCCGATTGGGCGGGGCATCGGTGCTGTTCACGCGTGAATGACACGAATGTAGTTCTCCCCAAACGTGGACAGCATTGTGGATAACTCTGTCGAGGGTGGGCTCAGGCGAGGTAGACCGTGGTCGCCGCGAACCACCACTTGACCGCACACGCGGCCAGCATGAGCACCGTGAGACCGGCGACAACGGCACCGTGGCGCATCGCCGACTTCTTGGCGAGCGCAACACGATCCACTCCGGGCTCGGCGGTGGGGCGCGTGGCGAAGAAAAGTCCGACGGTTGCCGCACCCGCAATGAGACCACCGAGATGGCCCTGCCACGAGATACCCGGGTAGAGGAAGCCGATTGCGAAGTTGAGCACGATGAGGATGAGCACCTGCGCGCTCTCGGATCCGAGCCGACGCTGGAGAATGAGCAGCGCACCGAACATGCCGAAAAGGCCGCCCGAGGCTCCCACCGTGCCCGTGAACCACGCCTCCGTACCGATGCTCGCCAGAAGCAGTACGGCGGTGTGCCCGCCAAACACGCTCACGAGGAACACCGCGAGGTATCGCCAGTGGCCGAGTGAACGCTCGAGGACCTGCCCCACGGCCCACAGGGCGTAGAGGTTGAGGCCCACGTGCGCGATACCCCCGTGGAGGAAACCGCTCGTGAGGAAAGTCCACGGCATCGCGAGCGAGCGGAAAGGTGCGAACATGAGCCACTCGGAAAGCGTGTGATCCAAACCGAGCATCTGGAGCGCGAATATCGCGACGCAGATCCCCATGATCGTGTATGTCACGATGGGAGCGCTCCGCACGGACTCGGCGCCCATGACTGTGCGCGGGGCACTCTGACGCTGGCTGCGTTCGGCCTCGCTCACGCAATCGACGCACTGGATCCCAACGGCGGCCCGGCGCTGGCATTCGACGCACGCGGGGCGGTCGCAGCGCTGACAGCGAATAAGAGAGGGCCGACCCGGATGTCGCGGGCACACGGCGGGCGTATTTTCCGGCTCGCGCGGGCTCGGACTCGGGTCGGCTCCTTTTCCGTAGCTTTGTGTCATCGACGTAGGGAGCCCTGCGCCTTAGTCTTCGATGCTCACCGAGTTGATGACGACATCCTCGAGAGGACGGTCACGCATGTCGGTGTCAACCTTGGCGATTTCGTCAACGACCTTCTTCGACTCGTCGTCCGCAACCTCACCGAACACGGTGTGTTTGCCGTGCAGGTACTGGGTGGGGGCAACGGTGATGAAGAACTGCGAGCCGTTGGTGCCCGAGGGGCGACCCGTAATGGCGTTCATGCGCTTGCCGGCATTCGCCATGGCGAGAACGTAGGGCTCGTTGAAGTTCTTCTCCGAGATTTCATCATCGAAGTTGTAGCCGGGGCCGCCCGTGCCTGTGCCGGTCGGGTCGCCGCCCTGGATCATGAAACCATCGATGATGCGGTGGAAAATCACGCCGTCGTAGTAGGGGCGCTTTTCCTTGTCGCCCGTCACTGGGTTCGTGAACTCGCGCTCGCCCTTCGCGAGCTCAACGAAGTTCGCGACGGTCTTGGGGGCGTGGTTTTCGAACAGTTCGAGGCGAATATCGCCGTGATTCGTATGAAGCGTTGCAAACATGCCTCGATCCTCCCACACCCTCGCTGAATGCGGCTGGACGGCACTCGGTCATTCTGCATAGAAACTGTGATTTCGCGATGCGCCGCTAGTAGGCTTGAGGCATCGCGGCGTGGCGATCACCCGCACTTCCAGACCACCGCCGGGGAGATCCGGCGCACAAACGAAAGGGTCAGCGATGGCTTTCACTAATTCCAAGCGCGAGGCCAAGAAGGCCGCGAAAAAGCAGGCCAAGAAGCAGGCCAAGCGCGCACAGAGCACGTGGTACAAGGCGCTTGACAACGCCGGCCCGCTCTTCAGCGAAGCAACGGCGGAAGCACGCAAGCGCGCCGAGAAGTTCTACGGCGACTTCGCACCCGAGGTTGAGAAGCGCGTTCGCAAGGGCCTCGACCGCGGCCAGGCGCGCGTGAACAGCCTCTCGAGCCGTCTTTCTGACGAGTTTGATCGCAATGTCGGCCCGCGCGCCCGCAAGTTCCGCAGCGACTTCGAGGCTGACTACCTCCCCCGCGCCCGCCGCACCGCGGATGCCGCGAACACGACTCTCGGTGCAGCCGTAGCTGCCGCCGTGGATGCCGCTCGCGCTGAATGGGAAAAGGGCGCTCCCGAGATCCGCACAGCCGCAACCACGAGCCCCGTTGCCGACAAGAAGAAGTCGAAGGTCGGCACCGTTCTCGTCGTGCTCGGCATCACCGCGGTTGCTGGCGCAGCCGGCTACCTCGCATGGCAGAAGACCCGCCCGGTCGAAGACCCGTGGGCGCCGCCGGCAGATTTCGCCCGCTCGCACTACCCCGCCGCGGGCGTGAGCGAAGAGGATTCGACCGAGGTTTCCGATTCGGTTGCCGCGGCCGAGGCAGGCGACGTTACCGAGTCCCTCTCCGATGGCGAGAAGGAAAACACCCACAAGGGTGAGTGACACTTCGCTTCACAGCAGTAAGAGCCCCGTTTCCCACGCGCACAGTGGGAGCGGGGCTCTCTCGCATACCCTGGCCCCACTGTGCGCCACCGATTTGCCTGAGCTTTGGCTCCTCCACTCGGATCCCCGCGTGTTCGAACTCGACACGATCGGCCCACTCGAAACCGTTGACCAGATGCAGCGCGTCCTTGGAATATGGATGCGCTCGCATGAACGCGACGGGTACGGGTACAGCGCGATCCGCGAGAAAGCGACGGGGGCATTTCTCGGCGTCGCAGGACTCTCGGCGATGCCACTCGGCGATCGCTGGGTCGCAAACACGTACATAAGGCTCACGCCCGAGGCGTGGGGCACGGGCACGGCCACGTCAGCTCTCGATCAGAGCCTCCGAGCGGTCGCCTCCCTCGACAATGCCCCGCGCGAAGCCGCCTTTATCACCGCTGATCAAAATCTCCCCGCGCGCCGCCTCGCCGAACGCCTCGGCTTTACCCTCTCCACCGAAAGCGACCCGACGGAATCGGGCGCGCACGTCGTCTATCTCCTCGATCTTCATGACCTCTCCTGACCTCCACTCCCCCTTCGGCTTCGCGGGCCGCTACGCGCCCTCGCCGAGCGGCGACCTGCACCTCGGCAACCTCCGCACGGCGATCCTCGCGTGGGTGTTCGCGCGCCGCACCGGCCGTGACTTCCTCATGCGCATGGAGGATCTCAATCGCGTGAAGAAAGGCAGCGCCGAGCGGCAACTTGAGGATATGGAAGCGCTCGGCCTCGACTGGGACGGCCCTGTCGCCTGGCAGTCGAAGCGACTTGACCTGTATCGACGGGTCGTGGCAGCCCTCGATGAACGCGGGCTCGTCTACGAGTGCTATTGCACCCGCCGCGAGATTCACGAGGCGCCGTCGGCCCCGCACGCCCCGCCGGGCGCGTACCCCGGAACGTGCCGCGACCTCACCGAGGCCGAGCGGGAGGCCGGTCGAGAAAAGATGCGCGAGCTGAGCCGTGAGCCGTCGCTCAGGCTCCGCGCAAGCACGCACTCTTACGAGGTCACCGACCTGTACGCGGGCCGCACCGTGGGGGATGTCGATGATTTCGTGCTCGTGCGCGGCGATGGCATGTGTGCCTACAACCTTGTCGCGGTCGTGGATGATATCGAGACCGGGGTCGATCAGGTCGTTCGCGGCGACGACCTTCTGAGTTCAAGCCCCCGCCAGGCGTACCTCACGGACCTGCTCGCGCAGGCCGCGCCGTGGCTCTTCCCGCACCCCGAAAACCTGCGAGAGCGCCCTTCCACGCACCTCTCCTACATTCACGTGCCGCTCGCCCTCAATGCCGAAGGGGCGCGCCTCGCGAAGCGCGACGGCGCCGTGACGCTCCGCGATCGCCTCGACAAAGGCGAAAGCCCCGGGGACGTCGCCGAAACCATCGGCACATCCCTGGGGCTATCCGGATGCCGCAGCGCGCGCGACATCCTCGAGGCATTCGACCCGGAGGACCTTCCGCGCGAGCCGTGGGTCTATACGCCAGGCGCCTAAATCACACTCACGCCGAGCAGAGTGCCGATACCGTACGAGACTGCCATCGCGGCCGTGCCGCCGAGGATGGTGCGGATCGTCGCCCGCCCTGCCTTCGCCTGTCCAAGACGCGCCGAAATGTAACCCGTGAGGGCGAGCGCGATGACAACCGCGAATACGACGGCGGGGACTTTGAAGGCCACGGGCGTCGCGAGCACGGCGATGACCGGGAGGAGACCGCCGAGAGTGAACGCGATGAGCGAGGCAAACGCGGCCCCGAGCGGCGACGCAATTGCCTCTTCTTCAATGCCATACCGAACGCGCACGTGAGCGTCGAGCGCGTCGTGCGCGCTCATGCGCTCGGCAGCCTGGCGAGCAAGATCCCCGGGAATACCGGTTTCTTCGAGGGACGCGGTGAGCGCTTCGAGTTCGCCCTCGGGATCGTCCGCGAGGCGCTCACGCTCGCGCGCGAGCATCGAGCGCTCGGTGTCGCGCTGGGTCGAGACGGACACGTACTCGCCCATGGCCATCGAAAGGGCGCCCGCGCTGAGCGCGGCTGCGCCAGCGATTGCGAGCGCGGCGAACGTGGGGGTCGCGGCGGCGACGCCAACGACCATGCCGGCGACGGACACGATGCCGTCGTTCGCGCCGAGCACGCCGGCCCTCAGCTGGTTGAGGCGAGCGGAGTGTTCGGCGCGGTCGTGCGACTCTTCGGAAGCGACGTAGGGTGAGGTCTCGGGGGCACTATTAGGGCTGCTCATAACCCCAAAGTACGCGCGTAGAAACCTCGCCCGCTAGACCGGGAAGCCTACCCTTAGCGGTCCTCGCCACCCTCAACTGCCGCCGCTGCTTCGCGATCGTCGACCTTCGGCCCCCACAGGATCGAGGCGATGATTGCGATGATCATCGAGCCCGCGATCACGGTGAGCGAAAGCCAAATCGGGATCTCGGGGATCGAGTGCACGAAGTGCCCGAAGCCCGAATCCTCGGGCCACAGCGGCGCCTCGTGGGCCGCGTGAATGACGAGCTTCACGCCAATGAACGCGAGGATCGCCGCGAGACCGTAGTGGAGGTACACGAGGCGATCCACGAGCCCGCCGAGCAGGAAGTACAGCTGGCGAAGGCCCATGAGCGCGAACAGGTTCGTCGTGAACACGATGAACGGGTTCTGCGAAATGCCGAGGATCGCGGGGATCGAGTCGAACGCGAACATCACGTCGGTCAGGCCGATCGTGAGGAACACGAGCAGCATCGGCGTGAAGACCTTCTTGCCGTTCACCACCGTGCGAATCTTGTTTTCGTCATACTCGTCGTGGACGTGGACGACCTTCTTGAGGTTCTTCATGACGAAGCCGTCTTCGGCATCGTCTTCTTCTTCTTCGCCCTGGACCTGCTTATAGGCCGTGTAGAACAGGAAGATCGCAAAGATGTAAAACACCCACGCGAAGGAATTGATCACGGCGGTGCCGAGCAAAATGAAGATCGCACGCGCAATGAGCGCGATGATGATGCCCACCATGAGCACCTCTTGCTGGTATTTCCTCGGCACAGCAAACTTCGACATGATCACGATGAACACGAAGAGGTTGTCGATGCTGAGCGAGTATTCGGTGAGCCAGCCCACGATGAATTGTCCCGCGACCTGGTAGTCGGCGAGGAAGTAGAGCGTGACAGCGAAGATCAGCGCGAGCGCCACGTAGAACACGACCCACCCGATGCACTCCTTGAAGGACGGCACGTGGGGGCGCTTGATGACGAGGAGGAGGTCGACGACGAGGATCGCGATAAGGACGATCAGCGAGATGACCTCGAACTGCAGGGAAATTTCACCCATCGGGGTCCCTTCGAGCTGGGGAGCAAGCGGAAAATGAAAGAAGGCGCCTCAATTTCTCGGGCGCCGCCTTTGGATGGTGTCCATTTTACGTGCCGGACTTGGGGGAAAGTCGAGCATAGAGGGCCGGAATCACGCTCGTCACGTCGCTCGCGAGGATCGGCGCCTGGGCCTCTCCCGCGGCGAGGGCGGCGGCGTGGGAGTGAAGCGTCACGGCGGCTTCGCACACCTCGAGGAGGGTCCGACGGCTGCCCAGTTCCAGATCCTTCACAATCGTTTCATGGTTGAGGGCGAGAAGCGCCCCGGTGATCCCCGCGAGCGCGTCGCCCGTTCCCGCGGTCGCGAGGCGGGACGTAGGCGAGGTCGAGGCACGAGTCTCTTCGCCGCTCGCGGCGATCCACGTCGTGTGTCCCTTGAGGATGACCGCCGCGCCAGTGCGACCCGCGAGAGCCTCGGCTGCTTCGCGCGGTGAAGCCTCGACTCGGGCGCGGTCCCAGCCCTCGAGCAGATGCACGGCCTCGCCCGCGTGGGGAGTGAGAACGGTGTGGGCGGGGCAAGCGTCGGAACCCGTACTACCACCCGCAGAGTCGAGCGCCCCCGCGTCCGCGACCACAAGAGCATCCGGGGAGGTCTCCCTCATGCATGCGCGCACGCGTTCGAGACGGTCGGCACTCTCCCAACCCGACCCCGCGACAAAAACTTGAGCGCGGCCGGGTGCGGGGACGACCTCGGGTGTGCGCGCAACGACCATGCGCGCGACGGTTTCGGGGCCGAGGTAGCGCACCATGCCCACGCCGCAACGGGCCGCTGCTTCGCAGCCGATAAGCGCCGCACCGGGGTAATGCTCACTTCCCGTCGCCATGCACACGACGCCGCGCGTGTACTTGTGGTCACTCTCGGTGGGCGCGGGCCAGTAACGAGCGAGATTCTCGAGGTCGGTCACGAGAAGAGCTCCTTGACGTCGTCGGCGGTGATCTGCGTGCTGAACGCTTCGCCGCCATCGGTGAGCGAATCGAAGAGCGCGCGCTTCTTATCCTGGAGCGCGAGGACCTTGTCCTCAATCGTGTCGGAGGCGACGAGCCGGTAGACCATGACACGCTCCGTTTGGCCGATGCGGTGCGTGCGATCGATCGCCTGGTTTTCCGCGGCGGGATTCCACCACGGGTCGAGGAGGAACACGTAATCAGCCTCCGTGAGCGTGAGGCCGAAGCCGCCTGCCTTGAGGGAGATGAGGAACACCGGGTCGTTGCCCTCGCGGAAGTCGCGGATCACGTCGGCGCGGTCGCGTGTTGACCCATCGAGGTACTGATAGGCGACCTGCCGTTCGCGAAGCTGCTCCGCAACCCGCGCGAGGAAGCTCGTGAACTGCGAGAACACGAGCACGCGGTGGCCTTCGGACACGACTTCGTCGAGTCTCTCAAAGAGCACCTGAAGCTTCGTCGACGGCGCGTTCTTGTCACCCCCGTCGTCCACGAGCGCGGGATCGAGCGCGAGCATCCGCAAAAGCGTGATCGAGCGGAACACGATGAAGCGGTTCTTATCCATGTCGTTGATAAGCCCGAGAACCTTCTTGCGCTCGCGCTGAAGCACCGAATCGTAAATCCGTCGATGCGCGCCCTCGAGCTCGACCTTAACGACCTGCTCTTGCTTCTCGGGCAAATCCTTCGCGACGAGCTCCTTCGTGCGGCGCAGCATGAACGGGCGCAGCCTCCGGCGAAGAACGGGCATCTTCTCGGGGTGCTCCCCCGACTCGATCGGCTGCGTGAAGTGCGAACGAAACTGCACGTGAGGGCCAAGCACGCCCGGCGCGACGATCGACATGATCGCCCACAAATCCCCGAGTGAATTCTCCATGGGGGTGCCCGTGATCGCAAGGCGGAACGGTGCCTTGAGGCGCTTGACCGACTGGTGGATGCGCGAGGCGCGGTTCTTCACGAACTGGGCCTCGTCGAGGATGAGCCCTGCGAATTGCTCGCGCGCGAACTCCTCCGAATCGATGCGGGCGATCGTGTAGCTCGTGACGACGATGTCGGCACCTTCGATCTCGCGCCGCAGCTCGGTTTTGCGTGCTCGACGCGTGCGGTTAACGAGCGCGACCCTGAGGTTCGGGGTGAAGCGCGCTGCCTCCGCCTGCCACACGCCAGTGACGCTGCTCGGCGCCATAACAAGGAAGGGACGATCAGGGCCGGCAGGCGTCGGACCTGCACTTTCGTTGCCCCGGAACTCACCTGCGCTCACGCCCTCACGCGCGTGCTGGATGAGCGTGAGCGCCTGCAGGGTTTTGCCAAGCCCCATGTCATCCGCGAGGATCCCGCCGAGGCCGAGCGAATACAGCAGCGCAAGAAACTCGAAACCCTCGCGCTGGTACGAGCGCAGCTCCGCGTGCAATCCGGTGGGCAGGGGCGTGTGGGGAATGGCCTCGAAGTTCTTGAGTTTTCCGACGGTGGCCTCCCAACCATCGGCCGCCTCGACCACATCCGCGGCATCGGCAAGGTCCTCCCAGAACCCCACCTGGTACTTCGAAATCTGCTGGCGCTCGGGCTCCCACTCCGCGAGGGCCTCGCCTTCGGCGATGAGGGCGCGCAGGGCGTCGAAAGCCGGATGCTCGAGCGAGAAATAGGTGCGGTCCTCGAGAAGGAGCTTCGACTGGCCCTTCGCGAGTGCCACGAAAAGGGAGGGGAAGGGGATCGTTTTTCCCTCGAGCGTGACCTCGAAGCCAAGATCGAACCAGTCGTTTTTCCCGGGATTCTCGGTTTGCCTCACGCGCACGGACGGAGCGCCGTCGAGCTCGCGATAGGTGTGGCGCGTGCCCGAAATCGCGACGTCGATGCCCTCCCTCGCCTCGAGCTCGGAAAGAACGTGTTCGGTGAAGAACGCCGTGTCCACGTCGCTCAGCTTCTCGGTGCCCTCGGCGGCGCGATCAGTGGGGAGGGCGCCGCCCACCGTGGGCCACAGCTCCCGCAGCTCGGCGAGGAGCCCATCCTCATAGTTGTGGTCGCGGCCAGTGCCGCCCTGTTGATACACGCCGAAACGGCTTCGAGTCGAGGGGTAGAACCACGACCACTCGAGCTCAACCGTATTCGCGCCACTATAGGCCACATTCAGGCGCAGCACCGGGGCCTTCGGAGCGGGCATCGTGACGCTCCCGTCACCGCTTGCCACGTTCGTGACGCGGCTGATTCTTGGGAGGGCGCTATCGAAAAAAGCCTCGCGATCGCTCTTCGGCACGTCGATCCGGGTGCGCGTTTCGAGGAGCCGCTGCACGGGCATCGGCACGAGCGCGGGCGTTGCCGCAAACTCGATATCGAACGTGCCTCGTTTGCCGGGGTGGATGTCGATCACGCCGTTCGAGCCGAGCATGCGCGCCTCGGGCCTCGGCTCGCCGTCGATATGCGCGAGGGCGCGCACTTTGAGGGAGTCGGCGCCGCTAAGATCAAGGCCAACGTCGGCCCCCTGACCAAGGCGCACCTCCCCCACGTTGTCGAGCCCGACGAACGCGACCCCCGCCTCGTGGGCGCGCACGAGCGCCTCCCACAGAATCGGCGAGCGGAACTGGTTGATCCACAGCTGCTCGACGGCAGCGGTGTGGCTGCGATCCGCCTCCGAAAGGGCGAAGATCCTGGTCAGGGCGTCGGCGTGCGCGGGGTCGTAGCCGCGGCCACTCATGCGGTACTCGAACGTGCGCCACGAAAGGCCCGATTTGATCCAGTTGTTGCGCTTGCCGCGGCGCAGCGGACGGATCGCGAGGAATACGCCTTTGCCCGCTTCGAGGTGCTCCTTCGTGAGCGATTCATAGCCCCACGAGAACCGGCTTTTGTGAAGCTGCTCGGCCTTGAGATCAAAGCCGAGCGCGAGAGGCGTGGTGTCTTCCGTTTCCTCGTCGCTCGCGCGCAAAAGCGGTGCGAGGGTTTCGAGCCACGACGCGGGCTGCTCAGCCTCCGCTTCGGCCTCCGCCTCGCGGCTCTCGCTCCACTGCTCCGCCTGCCGGCCCGACCACAGGGCGAGGGCCGCGCCGTGCTTGCAGTTCATGACCACGGGGCACGTGCACGTCGACTGCACGGGGATCCACAGGGGAAGCTCGCCTTCGCTGCCGCTTTCGTCGTCCTCCACGCGGTGAAGCGACACCCGCACGCGATACGGATCCGGACCGCGGCCGTGCACGACGCCGATGAGCTCCCCCTTCGACCCGGTCGAGGTCGTGACCCAGTTGGGGAGGCGAATATGCTCGTCGTTCGCGTAATCGGTGGCGCGTTCCACGACAACTCGGCCAAACATCGGTTCGATGAGCGCCCTCGGCACGAAAGGGAAGGGCGGCTGAGGGGTGCGCGCGGAAGAAGCCATAAATTCCAGAGTACAGGCCGGATTCGGGCACTGGAGAGCTTCTAGTCGGGTGGGGCAGCCTCGGACGGTGGGGGGCAGGCCCTCCCCGATCCACCCCTTCCCGATCCGCCCTCCCCGTCCCGATCACGAGGGAACCCCTCCCCGATCCGCCCCTTCCCGATCTAGGCAACTAAACCCAACGTTTGTGGCGGTATGGAGCCGAATACCGCCACAATTGTTGGGGACAGATTCTCTTGCGCGCCGGGAACGACGAAAGGGCAGCCCATGCCCCTCCGTCAGCCCTTCGTTCACGATTTGTGCGGCGTCTTTGCCGCGCCCATTCACGCATGGTCCACGACGAGCGGGGCGATGCGCGGCGAAGGCGCCGAGGGGCTCTTCCTCGCCGATGACCGCCTCGTCAGAACCTATGCACTGAAGGTTCGCGGCGCGCAGCTCACCGATGGCACCGCCGCCCCCGAGCAGCTCCCGGAAGGCGAGCTCTCAAGCGTGGGCCTCGAAACCTTTGGCGCAAAGAAGCTCCGCTTCACCGATGTCGTCTCGCTCGAAGGGCTCCCCGTCGATCCCGTTGTGAGGCTCGTCCGCGAACGGGAAGCCAGCATCGACGGTGTACGCGAAAAACTTACGCTAACCTCCGCAGCGGATCACCCCGTCACAGTCGAGCTCTATGCCGAGCTCGGCCTCGACGCGAGCCCCATGGCCGCCGTCAAAGACCCGCACCTCGCGCAAAAGCTCGCCGTGGCCGCACCTACCGCGACCCTCAAAGAGAACACCGCCGAGTGGAGCTGGCGCGAGGGCACCCACGCCACATTCACGGTCAAGGGCGAGGGCACGTCGCTCACCGCTTCCACCGACGAAACTCAGGTTCTCCACGCCCACCTCAACGTGACCCTCGAGCCAAACACAACGGCGTCCTTTACCTGGGTCCTCACCGCGAGTGACGAGCACGCACCTTTCACCGGAGTCGACCAGCCCGAACTCGGCTCTAGCATGACCCTCGAAGAGCCGCACGATGATGAGCAGGCGACCGTCGGAACTCTCCTCACCCAATCCCTCGCCGACCTCACGAGCCTGCGCCTCGCACGCCAAACCGATCCCGACCAGGCATTTCTCGCAGCTGGCGCTCCCTGGTTCTTCACGCTATTCGGGCGCGACTCCCTCATCTCCGCAAGCTTCCTTGCGCCCCTCGCCCCCGAGCTCGCCGCGCAGACCCTTCGCACGCTCGCGACCCAGCAGGGCACCGAGAAGAACATCGACACGGCGGAGCAGCCCGGCAAGATCCTCCACGAGGTGCGAGCCGTGGGGATGGACATGGGCGATTCGTACCTTCCGCCCGTGTACTACGGCACGATCGACGCGACGCCCTTGTGGATCCTCCTCGCGGGCGAAGTGACCAAACTCGGCCTTGACGTGAGCGACCTCGCCGACAATGTCGCGCGCGCAGCCGAGTGGCTCCTCGAGCATGCCGATGCCGACGGCGACCTTTTCCTCGAGTACATCGACGAATCCGGGCGCGGCCTCGCCAACCAGGGTTGGAAGGATTCTGGCGACTCGGTACGTTTCGCCGACGGCACGATCGCCGAGGGGCCCATCGCCCTCGCAGAAGTGCAGGGCTACGCCTACGAGGCAGGCTTGGTTGCCGCTCAGCTCCTCGAAAAGTGGGGGCATGAGCGTGCGAGTGAGCTCGGCGAGCGGCTTCGCAAGCGGTCCGACGGTATCCGGCGCGCATTCCGCGAACAGTTCTGGGTTGAGGACAGCAATGGCGCCTACATCGCCCTCGCGCTCGACGGGAAGAAACGCCCCGTGGACGGCGTCGCCTCCAACATGGGGCACCTGCTTGGCACGGGTCTTCTCGACGATAACGAGGAACGCCTGGTCATCGATCGCCTCATGGACTCGACGATGTTCACGGGCTTCGGCATCCGCACCCTTTCGAGCGACAACGGCGCGTACTTCCCGACTCGCTACCACGGCGGGAGCGTGTGGAGTCACGACACCGCCTTCATCCTGCGCCAGGCCATGCGCGCGGGTTTCACGAGCGAAGCCCAGCAGATTGCGCGGGCACTCGTGCGTGCGGCGCGCGGCTTTGACTGGCGCCTGCCCGAACTGTTCGCCGGAGATCCGACGGATGCCGTGCAGCAGCCGCTCCCCTATCCAGCGAGCTGCCGCCCGCAAGCGTGGGCCGCGGCGAGCGCGGTTCCAATTGCGGAGGCGCTCGGCCTGCTACCTGCGCGTTCCTAGCGTTCGACCTCGACTTTCACAACGTAACCGCTGAGCGGGAGGTGCACGAGGGCGTACTCTGGCCGCTGCCCGGTGCGCTCCTCGAGAGCGCTCATGTAGGTCGCGAGCTGCCCCACGTACTCCCCGCGGATGTAGTCGAGGATCTGAGCGGGTTCAGTGCGTGAATTGGTTTTGTGGTCGACGATGATGCTGCGACCATCGGGAAGCGTGAGAAGCGAGTCGATCCAGCCTTCCATCGTCTGACCATCGTCATTCCACCACGCGATGGGCACTTCGGTGCCGCTCGCATGGCCCGGGAGCTCGCGCGCGGACCACGCGTGCCATCTCTCGCCCGCTTCGACGACCACCTCGGGCGTGACCTTCGCCTTGAGCAGAGGGTCTGTGCCGAGCCACCGTTCGGTGATCCTCCGCGCGAGGCTGAGCTGGCGCTCACGCGGAAGCTGCGCATACGGGGTCGCGAGATAGGCGTGCACCGCTTCGCCCACGAGTTCGCGGTGCTCGCCTCCCTCCCCCACGAGAGGGGCGCCGAGTTTCGCGTGGATCGTCACCTTCGCGTCGATACCTGCGGAGGACACGGCGCTTGCGGCAAACCTCGCGGCAAGGCCACTCTCGTGTTGGAGAAAACTCGACGGCGCGCCCGCGGGTTTCGCAATCGGGGTTGACGCGAGGGGGCTGCGCTCCTGGCGGTACACCTCGACATGCGCATCGGGGTCGTTCGGGTCGCCGGGAACCCCGTGGTGGAGGACCGTAACGGGGATCGACGATGCTGATTCAGCATCGCTTTCGCCGGGAAGGCCTGCTGGGACGCGCGCTCCGGTCACGACGAGGGCCGCGGAAGCGTCGGAGCCCTCCTGTTCCTCAAGGCCGTAGGTGGCGCGAGCTTCCCGCTTAAGCATCGATTCCTTGGTGGCTTCCGCGGATTCCTCCCTCTCGGGCACCCACGAGCCTGCCTCGGCAATGCCCGCCTTGAGACTCTCGGGTGAGAACTGCGCGTACAGGGTCTCGGCAAGGTTTTTGTGGCCCGCGAGCACGAGCTGATACTTCGCACGCGTGAGGGCGACGTAGTGGATGCGCGCCTCTTCGGCACGATTCTCGAGGCGGGCGCGCGTGACGTCGGGGTTGTGCGCGAGCGCCTTCGCCATCGGCGCGAAGGAATCCTTGAGTATCGGGATGAATCGCAGGGCTCGCCCCTCGAGCGGATGCTCGGCATCGAACTCGTCCTTAGCCCGTGGCTTCACCGTGACGGCATTGCGCGTTTCCTTGGCTTTGTCAGGAACGATCGTGATCACCACGGGCCACTGGAGACCCTTAGCCCCGTGGATCGTGCTGACGGTCACGGCGTTCGGATCGTGCGCGAGCTTATGCTTCTTGCCGTGTTCCTCGAGGAACGCACTGAGTCCCGCAAGGCCCATCGCGCGGCCGCGGCTTGCGCAATCCTCTTCGTATTCGCGCGCGAGGGAGTGGAAAGCGTCGAGCACCGCGAGGCGGTCTTCGGTTGCGCTCCACCGCTTGGCACGGCGCGGGAGCTCGAGCGCGTCGATGAGCGCCAGGATGACCTCGCTCGGGCTTAACTGCGCGGCGCGCGCACGGAGAGCTTCGAGCCCCGCGAGTGACGGATCCTCACGCCATGCCTTCATGCGGGCCTGACGCTCCGCGCGATCGGGAAGCGCACCGAGCTCCTGGAACCAGCTTTCGTGCGAGGCATGCTCGGGGAGGAGGTTCACCAGTTCGGCGAGCGCAAGAGTGTCGCTCTGATCGAGAAGGGACGCGAGACCCGCACGCATCACGTGCGCTTCGCGGCCCTTCCAAAGGTTTCGTTCCGCACCCGTCGTGGGAATACCGAGGGTTTCGAGCGCATCGGTGACTGTGGAGAGCGAACCACCGCCTCGCGAAAGAACGGCGATGTCTCCTGGGGTCACGGGCTTGCCGTTAAGTGTGGCGCCCGAGGTGAGCAGCTCGTGGATTCCGGTCGCGATCGAGCTTCGCAACGCCGTGTCTTTTGCGCGCGGCGGGATTTCGGGGCCCTTCCACATCTCGATCCCGCCCTCGTGCCTCGTGCTTTCCCGCTTCTCGGGAATGTTGAGCGCGACCGTGGAGGGCTCCATGTCTCGGAAGATGGCCGTGAAAAGGGCATTCGAAAGGGCAAGAGGAGCTTCGGAACTTCGATACGAATCGGTGAGCGCTTCGACTCTGCCGCCCGCGAATCCGCCGCGTTTTCCGCGCACGGCTTCAACTACGCCCTCCATAAGCTCCGGGGCGGCGTCGCGAAAACCGTAGATCGACTGCTTTTGGTCACCCACCCACACGACATCGTCAACGAGTTCGCCGAGTCGCATGAACAGCTCGAGCTGGATCGGGGACGTGTCCTGGAATTCATCGACGGCGAGAAAGCGGAAGCGATTCGCGAGCGAGGAGCGAGCGCGTTCGTTGTGGGTGACGAGGTCGAGGGCGAGGATCTCCTGATCGGCAAAGTCCATGACGCCGAGGGCGGCCTTACTCTCGGCGTAAGCCTCGAGCGCTTGCGCGGCGGTCGAGAACGCGAGCCGTATGAGTTGCTCGATGTCCGCGAGAAAAGCCTCGTTTCCGAGCACACCCACCCCGTCGCTCGCACCAAGGATGAGCGAAGAGAGCGGCGCACACACCACCTTCGGTCTTGCCCCAGGCTTCTTGCCGCCCCTCGGTACCGCGACCCCACTCACGTCGGCGAGTGCCATCCATTCGCTCCACGGAACCGCGCTCACATCGCGACTCATGCGCCTGTAGGCCGCCTCGAGCGTGACGACCGAACCTTCAACATTGCCGAGTGTCCTCGCGCCACCCTTGACCGGCTCTCCGTCACTTGGCCACTGCGAAAACTTCACGCCCTGAGCCTCGGCCGCCAAGGCCGCATCGAGATCGCCCTTGAGATCCGCGAGGCAGCTCTCAAAAACTCTCCTCCACTGTTGTCGCTGATCCGGCCCGGTCTCATACCCGGCAGCCTCGATCATCGCGCGAAACTCCGCGATGGATTCCTCGGCGTTGTGCGCGAGCGTGGCGGGGTCGATCGCGTTCGTGCGGGCGAGCCTCGTCATGTCCCTGACGGTGCTCGCCCATGACTCTTCCTTCTGGAAGGAACTCGTACTCTGACCCGAGGTTCCCTCATACCCGAGCCTCGCGAGCAACTCGTGTTCGCGCTCCTCAACCTCGGCGATCGTCTGGTTGATCGAAGCCGTGAGGAAGAGCTCACTCTCCTCTTCGCTCAGCACGCGCAGCTCGGGGCTGAGCCCCATGTCGATCGCGTGGTCCTGAACGATCTGCCCGGCAATTGAGTTGACCGTGCCAATGAGCGCCGAGCCGATTTCGTTCGCCTGCTCCACGTGACCGAGCTCGATGAGGCGGACCTGGAGGCGTTCGCGCAGCTCCGCTGCCGCTTTCGTGGTGAAGGTCGTCGCGATAATCTCGCTCGTGCGCACCCCGCCCGCGACTGCATCGGCGAGGCGCGTGGTGAGCGTATAGGTTTTGCCGGACCCTGCCGACGCTGTGATGACGGTGAAAGTCATGAGTAGTCTCCCGTGAGCCCCGTAAGCAGGCAGTAGTCGCTATAGCTGGCGTTGTGGTCCACGAACACGCGCCCTGAATCCGCGCGCGCCTCAGCAAGCTCAGCCGCGGCCTTTTTGTGGGCGGTCTCGTAGCTCGAGAGGCCGTTATTGAGGGCGAGATCCCCGAGTGCGCTCGTGACCCTCCCCTGCGCGATCGCGCTCAACTCATTCTCGATCGTCGTGCGGAGCCTCTCGAAAAGAGCGCGCCCTCCTTCGCCCGCGTTCCCGCGCCCGCCGAGGCCCGCATCCCGAGTCACGAATTCGCCCTGGCGCAGCATGAAGTACCCGATTCGCGCCTCGTGCTTATCACTTCGCTGCTCGCCATAGGCCCACGCGTATGTCGCAAGCTGGAGCGACTCGTCACTGTCGACGTAGCTCGCGTAGCGGGACGTTCCCTTCGCCCATTTGAAATCGAGAAGGACGGGAACGCCATTCTCGCCAATGCCGACGAAGTCAATCGAGCCAGAAAGTGGCACGCTGATGCGCTGGGAGGAGCCGGACCCCTCTATCTCAAGCCCGAGCGAGACGCCTTCGAGCCCATGCTCAATTTCGAGCGCGCTCACGCCCGCGGTGCGGAACGCGCGAAACAGCTGGCCGATGCTCGCTTTCGCGCACCGCAGAACGTACGCGCGCAAGGCTTCGTTCCCGGGAAGATCGAGGTTGCTCGCATACCTCGGAACGAGCCGCGAAAAGACCTCCTCGATCGTGCCCGTGGGAATCTCGTAGCTCACGGGCACGAGTTTGTCGTTCACGAGAGTTTCGATCACGGCGTGAATGAGGGTGCCGATTGCGCGATCGCCCGTGGGCACGCTCGCAGCGCTTCCGGGTTTGATGCCGAACGGGTAGCGCAAGACCCACGAGAGGGCGTCGCGGTGAAGGGTATCGAGCTGCGTGAAGGAAAGAGTCGCGGGCATGAGATGCATGCCCGGAGTGACCTCTCGCGCGAGGCTTGCGGGCGGCATGAACCGGAGTTCCTCCGGGACCTCGAGAATCCCCTGTTTTACTCTCTCCGCGATCCACGCACGAGCGTCGATGCTCACGGCCCGGTGGCGGGTTGGGTCAGATTCCTCGGTGTCGCGCGCCCTGATGTCGGGATTTGCCTCAAGCCACGCCCCCGCGAGTGGCGCGAGCACAGGGCTGAGGCTCGCGTGTTCGCCATCCACGACGTCGGCCGCTACAGCGATGATCTTCCTAGCACCGCCGAGAGCCCGCAGCTTCGCGCCCATATCGAGTGCTTCTAGGGCTTCTGGTTCGAGAACGCGTGCGCCGCCCGCTTCGAGCAGCTCGACTTCGGACTTATCCCACGTAGCGCCGCGCCTGCCCTGAACCCCGGCAGCGCCCCACCATAGGACCATTCCGCCCTCAACGTGCGCCTCATTCGATGCCATGGTCCATGGAGCCACACTCTTGCGCGTGAGCACGGAAGAGGAGGAAGGGGCGGCAGCTGCCACGAGATCGCGAAGTTCGCGCTCGCCAAGCGCGCTTCCACCCATGAGGGCGACGAGCTCGCGAAGGTTCGTGATGTGCGCACGGATAAGCGCCTTCGCTGGCGCGGCAGCCTTGGTAATCTCCTCGACGCGGGCCTCGAGGAAGGATAGTCGCCGCTCGAACTCATCGACGCTCATTGCACCTTCTCTGGGCGTAAGAGACGTGAAGGCGCACAGCTCCCGCACGAGCGCAAGGTCCCGCTCACCGTTCTTTGCATCCTCGCCGATTTTCGCGAGGGCCTTCGCGAAAGCAGAGTGGGGATCACTCGCGTCAATTCCCGCCTCCTCACCGAGCGCATCAAGAAGCGCCCTGCTCACTCGCCTCGCCAGAACGGGGGCCGACGCTTGCCCCTCCCCCGCTGCGCCCACCTTCTCGCACGGCACCTCGAAACTGAGGAATTCCACGAGGGCCTGCACGTTCACGGGCGCGCTCACTGCCTCGAGGAACAGAGGCACGACCTGCGCGGCGAGACGCGGCGGCGCTTCGGGCGCATGAGCGACGGGCGGGAGACCGCGCCGCGCAAGCTGAATATCGAGCGGAAGCGTGGAGCGCGTGGCGAGAACGGTCACGGCTTCTTCGCCGGTGCATGCCTCTTCGAGAATCTGCACGGCGACCTCTCCTGCTGAAAGCTCTTGCGGCGCGCGGATGATCGTGAGCGCCCTCGGCACGTGACTCCCCAGTTCCCCCACGATGACCTCGACACCGAGCTTGGCGAGGAGTGAAAACAGCGCGGGCCAACGCCCGGGAAGCGACGCGGGATCCTCGGCGCACTCGATCGCCTCGATCCCGAGCGGCCAGGGCTCGACTTGCTCGACGAGGGCCTCGAGTTCGGCGTGCACGCTCGACAGATCATCGGAAAACCCCGGCGAGAGGTTTGCCCCCGGCACTCCTTCGACCCCAACGGTCGCGGCCTGTTCGAGAGCTGCCACGGCCTGCAATCGGGGGAACCGCACACCGTCGATCTCGCGAGGCTCTGGGGCCCGCCAGCCCGCTTCGCGCGCCTCATCGCGAAGGCGGAGCAAGGTTCGAGCCGTATTCCACGGGTCAAGCTCACGCGAACGGCGGTACCACGCATGATCAACCTCGCCGAGCAGACGGTGCATTTGCGCCACCCGAAAAGCGTGCGACGCCTTCGGGTGTGAGAGCCCTAGCCGCGTGAGTAGAACACCCACAAGTTCACGCGGCCCCGCGACCATGTCCCATGAACGCTCCGCACCTGCGCCGCGCGACGCCCACGGGGCGCCATCGAGCAGCCAACCAAATCGGATCCTCACGCGGGCCCCTCTCAACCATGTCCCTTTACACACAACGGTATCCCGGGGGTGAGACATTTAAACCGACACACGTCGGCCCAGCCCCTCTGGGCGTCTCGAAATAGCCACCCGCCCACCCCGTAAGCAAGCCACCCCTGTCGAAAGGAGACCGTCGATGACGGCCCAGCAAGCGTCGGACCCTACCTCGTTCTTCCCGCAGCGCCACCGCGTGCACGCGCGCGGGTGGATTAATGACCCGAACGGCATCCACAAGAATGGCGACACGTGGCACGTGTATTTCCAGTGGAATCCGCATTCGGCGAGGCACGACCGCATTCACTGGGGGCACGTGGTCTCGAAAGATCTCGTGCACTGGGAGGAGCGCCCCGCGGCGATCATTCCGCGCGAGGGTGAGGCGGATTCGGCCGGTTGTTGGAGCGGCGTGGGGCTCGTTGACCGCGGGCCCGGCGCGGCCGAGGGCGGCACTCCGACGCTCGTGTATTCGGGGGTTGAGGAGGCAAATCCTCAGTTCGCGAGCGCGATCGTTGCGCGCAGCAACTCCAACGAATCGCTCTTTGATCACTTTACCGTCGCCGCTCCCGCACCCGACATCGAGGGCCTCACCGGCATTCGCGACCCGTTCGTTCTCGAAGCCGAGGGGCACCGTTTCGTGATTCAGGGCGCGGGAATCAAGCGCGAGGACGGCTCGCACGATGCCGTCCTCCTCGCCTGGCTCGCCGACGATCTCGAGCGCTGGGTGTACCTCGGCGAGGTCGCCTCGAGCGCCGACCCGGTCCTTCGGGACATGACCCGTTCGACGCTTTGGGAGTGCCCGCAGCTCGTCTGGGTCGATGGGCAGTGGGTGCTCATCGTGGGGCTGTGGCACGGCGAAAATGAGGCGGAGGGCAAGCCCGTTCTTCAGGGTTCCGGTTACGCGCTCGGCTCGCTCGAGGTGCGGTTTGACGGCGATACGCCGTGCGGCCTGCGCTTTCACGACGTGACGTCTCACGGTCTCGTGGATCAGGGCCCGGACTTTTACGCGCCGCAAGCGTATGTCGATGGCGACCGGGTTCTCCTGTGGGGTTGGTCGTGGGAGAACGCCTCGCGCACGCAGGAAGAGACCGACGCGCAGGGCTGGGCGGGCTGCCTCACGCTTCCGCGCGAGCTCCACGTGGAGGGCGATCTGCTCGTGTCTCGCTTCCCGGAGGAAGTGCTCGCAAACGCGGGCGCGGCAGGGGTGCGGGAATTCGGTTCCGACGGTTGCCTGCTCACCGTCGTGGATTCTTCGGGCGTCGAGCGTGAAGTGGCACGGCTCGAGGGCGCTGGCGCCGTCGCGGTCGACCGCTCGATCATCGAGGTGCTCCCTGAAAACGGCACCCCGATAACGCTGAGGGTTTACGGTGAGGTAAGGATCCACGCACACGCCGCGGCGCGAGTCTCATAATCCCGACTCTGCGCAGCCAAAACACGGCAGCTAGCGCCAAAGTGGCGGAGTGCACATGCCCTAATTTCTCAAAACGACGTCTCTGAATAGCGCTTGACCAGCGGCTGTTATATATTCGTGATGTTGTTCGTGTCGCGGGTCTCCCCGTGACTGAACCGCGTTCCTCATCTTCACAAACTAGGGCTCACGCCCGCGCCGCCTGGCGGCGTTCCCATCGCCACCCGCCGCTGACACCGTCGCGCGGGTGAGGCGGTGCCGCGGTGAGGGGATTTCCGCGGTACGAGAAGCGCCCGGCGGAGGGGGTCCGACGGGCGCTTCTCTACATCTCCGGTCGCCCTGATCTGGGGGGCCTAGGTTGCTCACTCTGGCTTCGTCTCATCGGGAGCCGAGGAACCGTCGGACCCCTCCCCCGCACTCTCCCCGGCGGGCTTGCCGCCGAGGTAGCCGAGGTAACCGAATGCGCCGTCCCACGGCTCGAGGTCATCCTTGAGCGCATGCTCGGAGGATTCGTGCACGAGCCGCGTCGTTGCCTCTGTTCCCTCGGCGATAACGAAGCCGAGCGGCATGAACTCCTTGACCTGCTCCCACAGCGCGATCGCATCGGCTCGGCTGAGCGGGTCGCGCCCCGAGGGAAGCTCGAGGTAAATATCCTCCATCACGCCCTGCTGAGACGGGAAAAGATCGAGCGTTCCGCGCATTCCTGGACCGCCTAGGCACCACGACCCCGGCTGCGGCGACGCGAGCGCGGAAAGCGCCACAGCGACCTCTTTTTGCCATGGCGCGCGAGAAATCTCCGTGCGCCCGAGTGTCACGTGACGAAGGCCGACGGTTGCCGCAAGAAGTCGTTCACTGGCTTCGCCTACAGCGATCGTGTCGTCAAGGGGGTGAAGCACCTGAAGGCGAATGCGCAGACCATCGGGCGTAAACGACGGGAGCTTATGCTCATGCTCGGCTTCGTCGAGTTTCCCATCATTCGACCATGAATACCCCACGCCCGTAATCCCCTCCACGGGACCGTTCGCAGTTTCGCGAATCCACAAAACCTGAAAAGTTTCGAAGACGCGACGCATGAACGGCGTGATCCGAGTCGATTCAGGTGTGCGGATTATGAGCGAATGCGGTTCTTGCTGAGCGCTCTGAATAAGCGCGGAAATCCACGGACTGAACTCGATGACCTCAACCGGCATATCGACCACGCGAGGAACAAGCGGAGTTTCATCCTCGTAATAGGCGCCGCGCCCAATGCTCTCGCGCGGCACGCGGTGTGCCCAACCGGAATCCTCGGCAAGGTCAGGGTCGATACTGACATCGGTCACCGAGGCCGCGAAGGCACGCGCACAGCCTTTCGCGAAGGCGCGGGCCTCGGCGCGCGGTCCCACGATCTCGGCAGCGTAATACGAAACGGTCGACGCGGCTTCATCACAAAACCAGAGCGGAGGCGTGCGGTCAGTGCCGTCGGTAATCGCGACCATGTCACCGTCAGTCGACCAGATCGTGTATTCGGGTGAAAACACTGCGCTCACAACGTCAGCAAGCCGCTCAGCGTCCCATTCGAGCGAGGAATAGATTCGGATGATGGCCTGCTCGTCGGGGCGATTCTCAAGATTCATGCTCAGATCTCACTCCTTCGGCGATGATCCGCTAAAACCGCGTGATGTCGCGCTGCTTTCTTGAGCGTCCTCACAGACGATCTGCACAGTCTCGCCCGGCGTACCAGTACGGAACATGCGCGCACGCCCCGTGGGGAGGCTTCGCGCGCGCTCGCCACCGAGTAGCAGGCCCTCGGTGCGATCGCCAGAGAACATAAAGCCCGTCGCGCCGCTTTCGCGCACGGTATTGAACACCGGTTCATAGAGCCCACGCGATGCACCCGCAACGCGACGCGCAATAATCGCCGAAAGATTGATCTCCGGGCCCATCGCGAGATACGGCTGAAGCGCCTGGAGCGGGCTCATATTGCCTGCCGTGAGCACGTCGTAGTCATCGACGAGGAGCACGATTCGCGGCTGGTTTCCTTCACTTTCCTCGGCCTCCGGGGAACCGGGAACGCGTTTCTTGAGCTCAGGAATGATCGCGGCGACAAGCTGCTCAGCAAGTGTCGCCGATGCCGCATACCCACCAAGGTAGGGCTCGGGAATCACATTCGCGAGGTTGCGCCTCGGATCGAATACGGCGAACACAAGCTCGTCTTCGCTCCAACGCGCCATCATTTGCCGCGCAACGTACGCGAGCATGCTCGTACGTCCGGTCTTGTTGGCCCCAAGCAGAACGAGGTTCCAATCGGTTCCGGTCACATCGAGCTGCGCAGTCCCCAAGTCTGCTTCGTACAAGCCAATCGGGATGAGCCCCTTCGAATCACTGTGCTCGAGCACGTCGGGCGTGACAACGGTGGGCAGCAACCGCACCTTGGGCGCGCGATCGGTCGTCGACGCCGCGACGGTCTCGACGAGATTCGAAAGGCCATCGACCATCGTTTCCTTATCGGCATTCGAATCGATGCGCGGGAGCGCGAGCTGCCCAAACAGGCTGTCGGCGGTAAGGAATTGGCCCGGTCGGTCTGTCGAGATCGTCTCTGCGAGCTTGCGCGAGACACCCGACTCGCCCGGCTCCGTGAGGCGCAACTCGAGTCGATTGCCGAAGTAGGTCTGCATCGACAGGCGCGCATCGTTCAACCGCGAACCCGTAGCGACCACGTGCACACCAAGGCCAGCACCTCGGCGCACGATGTCCTTGATGTGGTCCTCGAGTTCAGAAAACTCTTCGTTGAACTGCCCGAAACCGTCGATAAGCAGCACAATTTCGCTCATGAGCTTCGGATCCACCTCAAGCCCCGCCGCGCGGCGCACCGACTCCAGGTCGGGAAGCTGGCTCTGGTGGAGCAGCAACTCTCGGGCGCGCATCGCCGCTTGCACTTCTTCAATGGTGCGGCGCACGGCCTCGCGGTGCTGACGTGTCGCGATACCGGCAACGTTGGGGAGTTTTTCGATCGCAAGTAGACCCGCGCCAATGAGGTCAAGGCCATAGACAATCGCTTCGGCCGAGGGATGAGTAAGAGCGAGCGAGGCCGCGATCGTTTGCAGCACCGTCGTTTTACCAGAGCGCGGCGCCCCCACGACGAACACGTGGCCCCCGGGCCCCGCGAGATCGAGGTTATAGACCCCCTGCCACTGGTGGGCGGGATCGTCGATCATGCCAATCGGGACGGAAAGCAACTTCGCTTTAGGCAAGCGCAAACCGCGCCTCGTTGCCATGGGTTTGCCCGCAACCTGATCGAGCGTCAAGACAGGCGGAACCGGGTCGAGCCAGATCGGACGAGTCACGCGAGGCTGCTTTTCGAGCTGCCTCACAACGGTCGAAAGCACGGTTTCGCCTTCTTCATCCTCATCGTCTGCACCACCGGGAGTAGCCTTCTGCGGGAGATCGTCGTTTCGATCAAGCACAGCAAATTCATCAATGAGGGTCACATGCGGAAGGTTCGTCACTTCGGTTTCGTCTTCGTCCTGCGGTAAAAGACCGGAGACGTAACCTGAACGGAACTTCGTGTAGGTCGTCGTGTCAACCTTGAGGTAGCCGTAACCAGGCAGGGGCGGCAGCGAGAACGCGTCGACGGTATCGATCACCGTGCGCGACTCGGCAGCCGAAAGCGTACGAAGGCCAATGCGGTACGAAAGGTAAGTATCGAGGCCACGGAGCTTGCCGCCTTCGATACGCTGACTCGAAAGCAGAAGGTGCACGCCAATCGAGCGCCCAATACGACCGATCGACAGGAAGAGATCGATGAAGTCCGGGCGGGCCGTGAGAAGCTCACCAAACTCGTCGATGATCACGAGGAGATGCGGGAGTGGCTCCATGGTCTCGCCGCCGTCGGCCGCCTGGCGGCGTCGATATGTCGTGATGTCCGAGAGGCTGCCCGCATCCTTGAGGAGTTGCTGGCGGCGAGTCACCTCGCCTTCGAGACTCGAATAGACCCTCTCTACAAGATTTGCGTCATCCCCAAGGTTGGTAATGACACCCGCAACGTGCGGGAGATTCTCAAACGGCGCAAAGGCCGCACCGCCTTTGTAGTCGATGAGAACCATGTTGACGTCGGCCGGCGAATGCCCAGACACAAGGCCCAACACGAGCGTGCGCAAGAGTTCGGACTTACCCGATCCCGTTGCACCGATCGCGAGGCCGTGCGGGCCCATTCCGTATTGCGCCGATTCTTTAAGGTCGAGCATGACGGGAGCGCCTTGGTCGTCGGTGCCAATTTGCACGCGAAGGAAGCTCGAGCGCGGACGCGGAGCCCACGCTTCTTCAAGATCAATGTTCGTGAGGTCGCCGACTCCGAGAAGATCCGAAGCGCGCATCGCTTGCTGCGCTTCATCATGTTCGAGGGAATCCGGAGCGAGACGAACACCCGAAAGGTAGCGCGCGAGAGCACGGGCTTCTTCGGGCTCAAACCTGTCAAGCTTGACGGTGAAGCGTTCGGGTTCTTTGTCGCGTTTCGTGTAGCGCTCCACAATTGCTTCATCCGATTTGACCGACGACGGGCTAATACGCAGCGAAATATCGTCGGGTTCTTGCTCGCGGCTCGCGAGGAGGTGAAGCATCGTGAGGCCAACATCGGACGGGCGGATCTCGCGATCACCAAGAGGGAGTTCGAGAGCATCCTCCCCGTGGTGATCGGACACGATCCACATACGTGACATCGTGCTTGAGATGTTGCCCCCACCGCGATTGCGGCGCATCTGCGCGGCAGCAGTGAGTCGGCGGTGAAGCTCGGGCCGCAGCACCTCGGCAAGTTGGCTCTCATCCTTCGCGATGCGCCGGATCGGCCCGTACTCGGTTGCCCTGTTCTGGTCGGCGACGTGGGGAAGCCACGTCATCCACGACCAAAAATCGCGCGCTTCCCCTTCGGGATACGTGAGCGCCATTTCGATGTCTTCCGGTGACGAGAACGTCGCCGCCTGGCTCGTCAGCAGGACCGCTACGCGCCGGCAGAAGGGCTGGTCACCCACGATGCTCACATTGCCGATGGAATCAAGCGCGACCGTCATGGGCGCATCGGGCATGGATGAGAAGCGCTTTTCAACTCGCTCGAGTTCAGTCTGCATGAATTCGTCATCGAGGCTCAGGGCGCTTTCTTCGCCGACGCGTTCGAATTCGATCGCGGGGGCATACCCCGTTCCGAGCCGAAGTCGCATGAAGTCTTGGTCATCGCGACGGCGCTCCCACAGGCGCGCGTTTGAGCGTGCGAGGCTCAAGAGCGCGCCCGGGTGCGGTTCGGCGGCACGCGCGAGCTCTGCGCGCTTTTGTTCCGCCTCGAACAGTTCACTCGCTTGGCGATCGAGGTAGGTCAGATACCGATCGCGCAGGTTTCGACGGCGTCTCACGGCACGCCCGCGGTTGCTCATGAACATGATGATGAATGCGATGACGGTCACGACCATCATGAGCGCGCCGATCGCGGCAAGAGCCGATCCGCGAAAGAGCATCATGAGGGTCATACTCGTCGCCGCACCCAACATGGGGATGAGCATGAGGAAGTTTGCGGTGCCGTCGTTTTCTGGCAGCGTTGGCGGGAGTTCGAGCTCGTGGCGAGTGACGCCTGGAGCCGAGGGCGATGTACGGGCGGGGCGATGAACGATACGTGTGCTCAACGGCTGACCGCCAATTGCATCATGAGTGCGCCGAGTTCCTCAATCGAGACGCGTGCCGGCTCGGAAATGTTCCTGATATTCACGTGCGAATCACCAGCGAGATGCTTGTCGTGCGGAATCACGACGAGCTCGCCGAGTTGGATTCCCCCTCGGGGCTTACCGAGGCCACTATTGGGAGTCTCGCAAAGAAGACGAATCGTCGCACCGTACTTGTCACCGAGGGCTTCGCGAATGTTCTCTACTTTCTCGATGCCCTGGACGGTGCGGCGCCCGACGATGACGATGACGTGCGGCATAAGCATCGCCAGTTCCTCATCCGTCACGTGCGAGTCGCAATCGATGAGAAGAAGTTGCTGAGCTCGAGAAATCTCTCCAATCGACTCGCGGGCTCTCACAAGTGGAGTCTCGTGCAAACGCAAGCCACGCTCATGATGGTTGCTGCCGAGGAACCATGAGAGGTCGCTCGTCGAGCGAAGGCCTGAAACCGTAACCGAACCACCGCGTGCTTGCGCCAAGTATCCCGCGGTCGCGACGAGAAGCGAGGTCACACCGGCCCCACCATGCGCCCCGAGGAACGCCACGCGGCGCCCGGTCGTGATGGGAAGTTGCTCGTCCTTTTGCGCTTGCACGATGCGCGTCGGGGTTTCGTCGTTTCCGATCCATCCCGTGACGCTGCGAAGGGCGCGGCGGGCGAAGTTTTCGCCTTTACGGTTGCTGATCTTGAGTGCGCGGTCTTTTTGATTCACTGGAACGTCCTCAACAGTTCGCTATACACACCGAAAATTCCGACGAGCGCGGGCACAGTAGCGAGCGTGCAGATCCGCTCGACGACTCCCGAGATTCGCCGCCCGAGGGCGGAATTCACGGTGCTCCTGAAGGCAAAACGCGGAATGACATACATCGCGAAAGCAATAGCGATGGCTCCCAGCCCGATCCACAACGTCGAGCCGGGGTACTCGTTCACGATGGCCTGGGCACAGAACGTCCCCGCAATCATAATGGCGCCCCACAGGACCGCCCGGTGGAGGGCGAAGGGGAAGTGACGAGTGCGGAAAACTACGGCAATTCCGACGGCTGCCAACGTAATCGCTGCGAAGGGATTTTCAACGACGAGTGGCGCGGCAAGACTAAGCGAGGCAGCAAAAATCACGGCGAGCACCACAACGGACATCGTGAGGGTCTCGTAGGCTTCTGCAATCGCCACATCAACGGCTTTGGCCTTGATGTCTTTTTCTTCCGCGAGAGCATCCTGAACTTTGTAGAGGCCTGATCCTTGCATGACCAAGCGCGGAACAAGGCCGAGAGCGGCGAGTGCCACGACAGCGACGATCGCACCAGATTGTTCAATGCTCGCACCCAAGAAGTGCGCGAGGATGAAAAGGCCTGTCCCCCCGGCGAGAGTCGCAAGCGAGGTCGCAAGCGCGCGGGAGCGTCGACGCATAACCCCGACGACCGCGAGGATTGCCGCGAGAACACTGAGCCACCAGATCGCGCTTTCCCGTCCCGCGAAGGAGAAGTTGAGGCCGCCAAGAATCGAGAGAAAAAGCGCCGCGATGAAAAATGGCCATGCGAGGGTCCTAATCCTCAGTGCGGCAGCTCCGATCGTGAGCGCAAACATGCCTGCAACGGGCCACCATGGTTTGTTGAAGACCCCCGGAATGAACCACAGGGATACGAGCAAGAGTCCCGTCGAGAGGATGCCGAGAACCCAGGAGCGAGTGTTGTCATTCCAGAGCCCTCGAACATCCGTTGCTGTGAGACGATCAACGACGTCGTGGACCACGGGCTCGAAAGGGGCGTCCGCAAGAGGCAGAACTTGCACGACCTGCCCGTCAAGGAGGTCTTGCTCGCCGACGGGGATCGTGGGGTGCAAGCGCTCGCCGAGAATCGTAAACATCCCGAGACTCGACACGTCTGTGGATTCACGAACGAGTTCCATGAACTCTGGGATCACATCCGAAGGGGTGAGTGACCCGGGGACGATGACGTCCGCGGCACGCTCCTGTCCGCGAATCGTCAAACGAACGAAGGGGCTGGTTGTCATTGGTTGTCCTTCTCGGCTGGTTTCGGTGTATTGGCCGGAGGTGTCGGCGCGTAAGCGGGGCTCGAGACCGACGTGTTGGGCGGCGCTTGCGGTTGGCGCCTAAAGGTCGTGTCAGTCGCGAGAAGGTGCATCACGAACGACACACCTACGCAAACAGCGCACGCAAGAACGGCAAAAAAGACGCTCAACATGATGGAGCCAAGACCGTCAGTCCACGTCCGGCGGAGCCTCTGCGACCTATGCAAAAGGGCCTGAGCGAGCCGTTTACGGCGCACCCTAGCGGCGTCAAGAAGTTGATCGTCATAGGTGTACACGCAGTTCAAACCCCCTATTGAGCGAAACGGCGAGCGAGATGCCGTGGACATTGTGCATGCATTCGCTGAGAAGAGCCACCTAGGTGAACATCACGGAAACATCACGAAACTTTTTGGTTGATTCTCGTGACAACGCATGACGGTCATGATTGTCTGTAACGGTCAGATAACGGGACTTAGGGCCCGGACGCCGTAAATAGGGGGAAGCGTGGGAACCGCACGCGCTCTGACGCCGAGGTTCGCACACTCCTGCCAGACTGCCAAGGAGTGCACATCATGAAATTCGATATGGGGAACACAACCCTCTCCACCCTCACCACCAACACCCAGGGCGCTAACGACGACCTCGGCACGCTCGTCAAGCAGCTCGTGGCGTCGGTTGAGCCTCTCGAAGGTAACTTCAACGGTGCTGGCCGCGCCGCTTTCGATCAGTTCAAGGGCCGCACCGACGAGGTCAGCAACGACCTCAACACCTCCCTCGGTCGCATCCTTGAGGGCCAGGGCGGAATGGACACCGCGTTCCAGACCGGCGACCAGGAGTCGATGGACAACGCCACCTCCGCACAGGGCTCGGCCAACTTCGACGGCGCTCGCTTCTCCGGCCAGCGCTGATCCCCCACTTTTTGAATCTTTAGAGAGGAAAACCCATGCCTACGTCAGACCGCATCTCCTTCAACACCAGCGTTTCCCAGACCGTCCAGGGCGACCTCGGCGGCATCATCGGTCGTCTCGAAGGTCTCATCGCCCAGCGTGACCAGCAGGTTGCTGCCGCCATGAGCGACTTCCAGGCCGACGGCGTCTCCGAAGAATACCGCCACGTCGAACAGCGCTGGGACCGCGCCTCCAAAGAGGTCCGCACCATCATCGACCTCGTCAAGAACACCATGGCCCGCAACGACGAAACCGCAACCGGCGCACAACAACGCGCCGCCACCGCCGTCGCCAACATCGGCTAACCACACCACCACACCCTGCCACCCCACAACCGGGGTGGCAGGGCCACCGCAAATCCACAAGCGCCACACAAAGCACACCCACAACCACACGGGCGCAAGTCTCATCACTGCCGATCTTTCAGATCCGACACACTCAGCTGATCCACTGACACCTCCGCAGCGAGTTGGGATCCGCACACGAAGTGAGAGTGACACTCGCCAATAAGGGGGTACTCGATGAAATACGTAATCGACCCGGATGCGATCTGGGCCACTGCACAAGATGCATCAGCGCAGCTCGATGAGCTCGAGGGGGTAGCTGATCGCACGAACGAAGCAATGGGCGACGCCAGTAGCGCTCTCCAGTACAGCCCTTTGAGCTCAACCGCCGCGCAGCGCTGCCTTGAATTTTTCGTTTTGTACGAAGTGACGTACTGCCAGGAGCGAGCACGCAGCAACGTCGACTCGACACTCAGCGCCGTTCAACACTACGTTTACGGCGACGGACTCATGGCCGATTCGTCGAACGGCGCTTCGTCGTCGATCCCCCTGATCGATGCTCCCGGCGTGAGCGGATCGGGTTCCGGGATCCCGGGCCCCGCGCCGGATCCGATCGGGCGATGCACTCCCGACAACCCCACGGGGAAGGCACCGTATACCAAGAGCCCCGCCGATTTTGGCATGATCAACCTGTCTGGAGAGTGACATGGTATCTACTTCTGATCTTCCCGATCTCGATGACCCAGGCGCGGTTGATGCCCTCGCTGGCAAATTTGGTTCGATCGGCGCCGACACCTACTCAGTGATTTCTGCTGCCGAGGGCAGCTGGACTCAAATCGCCAGGTCTTACGAAGCGCCCGAGACGGATAAAGTGGTTCACGTTTTCCGCACGCCCTCGGAGGTCGCTGAGAACCTGCAGACCGAGACCAACAACCTCAAGGGCCACCTCGAGGACTACGCAAGCGAGCTCCGTGACTTTGAGCAAGAGAAGTCGCAGCTCGCTTCCGATATCGATGACGCGAACGCCGCGATGGACGCTGCCCTCGCGATGGACGAGCAGGTCGAGGAGCCTGACCCCGGCAATCCTGACGAGACCCGCATGGTTCCCAACCAGGAACGCATTGACGCCATTGATGCAGCCTCAGCACAGCTCGCGAGAGTCGCCGCGGCCGTCGCCGCGTTCAAGGCTCGAGTCCAGCAGGCTGACTCCGCCCTCTCGATGAAGCTTGCGCGCGCCTCCTTTGGGGCACACACGTGGGAACAAACAAAGGACAGTTTCCGAAGCGGCGCTTTCTTCAAGGGCCTTTGGGATGGCATCATTGGGATCCCCAAGGTTATCTTCGGGACGCTGCGCTTCAACCTTATGGATCTTTGGAGCCGGCGCGAAAGCATCGCGGGGGCCGTTATGAATAACCCCTTCATCGTTGCAGATCACGCAATGAGCGCAGCGGTCCCGGGCTATGGGTTGACCATGAAGATGCAGCGGTTTGCAATCAACAATGGTCTCGGCGTGCTTGATTGGGGAACGTCGACTTTGCACGATGCTGTGACCCCGGGGGTTGAAACCTCAATGCTCCGTCACGCGAAGTCTTATCTCCTCGGTGGCACCGTATCATTCGCGCACGATCCTTTCTACACCATCGGAGGGCTCGCTCCTTCCGCCGTTATGGGTGGACTTTCGGTAGAGGTGAAAGGCACCCAAATTGTCACCAAGGGATACCAAGGAATCGGTTCGAAGAGCCTTTCCAAAGGCGCCAAGGACGTCGGAAAGAAGGCCGTTCAAGACCCGGCAAGGGACGCGTTCAACACGGGGCTCTTTGGCTCTCTGGGCGAACACCTGAACTTGGGGTGGCCAGGCGGTTCTGGACAGTCCGGGGCGAATCCGGCCCCGCCAACGTCGGTCCCGTCCGCACCGCCGCAAGCACCGCCCACACCAGGGCCCGAGAGCCCTGCTCCTGGCGGTTTGGAGCCTACGCCTGCTCCCGGTTCCGGGCGCGGCCCACAGCATTCGGAGGCTCCCGTGATCGTGACGGCCCCCGAAGAGCCGAGCCGAGCTCCCGCACCGGCGCCTGAAGCCGCACCTGCACCGGCTCCGGCTCCTGCACCCGCTCCGGCGCCAGCACCTGCTCCAGCGCCAAGCTACCAGCCAGCTCCGCAGCCTGCTCCGGCACCGGTACCAGCACCCGCTCCGGCTCCTGCACCGGCTCCGGTATACGAAGAACCTGCTCAACAGCCGGCCCCTGCACCGGATCCCGCCCCGGCGCCCGAGTTGGCTCCTGCACCCGAGGCCGCACCCCCGGCACCCCAGCCGGTCGCTCCCCTGCCCGGGCCGGAGCTCGCACCAGCACCCGAGCATGCTCCAGCACCTGGGGCTCCCGCGCCTGGAGCGCCTGCGCCTGAGCACGACGAGCCGGCAGCCAATGATTGGCTTGGTTTCTTGAATCACCAGTACTTCGAGTTCAAGGATCAGGTCGTCAACGATCTTTCCTCGATCACGGGAGTCGATGCAGAGTCGATCCACGAAGTCATTGACAGCGGCGGCAACGTCTCTCCCGAACAGGCAGAAGACATGCTCAACACCGCGCTTGACGCAAACCCTGAAGTGGCGAGCACCCTTCGCCAGCACGGGATCGTGGGCGAGCACACCCCTGGAGATCTGGAAAGGATCTTTTCGGGCGCTGGCAACTAACTCAGCGTTTCCGTAAAGCCCGTTTATAACCTCAAGTAGCCCCACCTTTATACGCCCGCGAAACGCGTACTTCGCTTAGGCGTAGAAGGTGGGGCTGCTCGTCGTTAAAGGAGAATCAGAACGCGCTAACTTGATATCTCAATCACCCCACTACCAACATCACATTTAGGTAAACTCTACGCAAACACAATGGAAATTAATATTGCGATCCACTGACAGCTCTTTGGAATCATGATTCTATGTAACGGTCAGATAACGGGACTTAGGGCCCGGACGCCGTAAATAGGGGGAAGCGTGGGAACCGCACGCGCTCTGACGCCGAGGTTCGCACACTCCTGCCAGACTGCCAAGGAGTGCACATCATGAAATTCGATATGGGGAACACAACCCTCTCCACCCTCACCACCAACACCCAGGGCGCTAACGACGACCTCGGCACGCTCGTCAAGCAGCTCGTGGCGTCGGTTGAGCCTCTCGAAGGTAACTTCAACGGTGCTGGCCGCGCCGCTTTCGATCAGTTCAAGGGCCGCACCGACGAGGTCAGCAACGACCTCAACACCTCCCTCGGTCGCATCCTTGAGGGCCAGGGCGGAATGGACACCGCGTTCCAGACCGGCGACCAGGAGTCGATGGACAACGCCACCTCCGCACAGGGCTCGGCCAACTTCGACGGCGCTCGCTTCTCCGGCCAGCGCTGATCCCCCACTTTTTGAATCTTTAGAGAGGAAAACCCATGCCTACGTCAGACCGCATCTCCTTCAACACCAGCGTTTCCCAGACCGTCCAGGGCGACCTCGGCGGCATCATCGGTCGTCTCGAAGGTCTCATCGCCCAGCGTGACCAGCAGGTTGCTGCCGCCATGAGCGACTTCCAGGCCGACGGCGTCTCCGAAGAATACCGCCACGTCGAACAGCGCTGGGACCGCGCCTCCAAAGAGGTCCGCACCATCATCGACCTCGTCAAGAACACCATGGCCCGCAACGACGAAACCGCAACCGGCGCACAACAACGCGCCGCCACCGCCGTCGCCAACATCGGCTAACCACACCACCACACCCTGCCACCCCACAACCGGGGTGGCAGGGCTTATGATCACTCGCCACAAAGTCGCACGTACCTCGAGGTCACAAGCTCTCATTCATCAACTGCTCGCCGCCCCTCACCGCGGCCACTGGCGAAGCAGGAGCGATCAGCGGTCATTGAGCGAAACGCCCTCCCCACCTACCTTCTCACCGTTCAGAACTACGGAGCTGGAGTGCCCTTTTGCAGCGGTAGCTTTCACGCGGGAGGCACCACGCCTTCATAATCGAGTACTTCACCAGAACGTCACAAAGATTCGAAACTAGGGAAAGAGATGGAATACAGCATCGATCCAGGAGGCATAGCCGGTGTCGTGAGTGAGACGCAAGCGTCGATCGACGGCCTGGACCAAATGCTAGCGCTCACAGACGAGGCCGAATCTAACGCGACCACTGCGTTCCAATACAGCCCACAAACGTCATCTGCAGTGCGAAGCTGCCTCGAAAACTTCGTGGCTCAACAAATAATGGTTAGTCGCGACTACGCCCAGACGACTATTTCCAGCACGGTCGGCGCATGCAATGCGTACACCGGGGGGGACTCGAGAATGTCCTCTGATGCGCATGACGCGCTTTCCTCTCTCACCGACCTTGATCTTCCGGGGGTGCGCAATGGTTTCGGTTTCTGACCTCCCCGACATTGATGACCCATCGAGCGTTCGCGCGGTCGGTGAAGATATTAAGAACGTTGGGCATAGCACACTCGCCATCGTTATCAATGCAGAAGACTCATGGGCGCAGATCAGGGGCTCCTACCACGATCCGCAAGAGCACAAAGTTTACGACGGAATGAACACGCCTCGAGTTGCAGCAGAATCACTCAAAGAGAAAAGCGAAACTCTGGGGGACACGCTCCAAGACTACGCTGACGAGCTCGAAGACTTTCATCGACGTAAAGACCAACTCGCGAGCGAAATCGAGGCTGCTCTTGCCGAACTCGATGCTGCAAAGGCGATGCCCGAAACCGTCACTGAGGATGATCCGGCGAATCCTGGCGAGACCCGCGAGGTTCCTAATAAGGAGCGCGAAAGCGCAATCGATGCCGCGGAGTCGAAACTCGCGAAGCTCGAAGTGGACGTCGCAATGCTTAAAATGGACGTAGAAAACGCCGACTCCAACACCGCATCCGCATTCGCCCACGGATCGATAGGCGTGCACTCGGTACTGAATTTTAACGATGGGCTCCTGAACGGCCGTTTTGCCCTGGGGGTTCTAGATGGAATCCGCCCTCTCCTCGGTCTTGTCGCGATGGGAAGTTTGAGCTCTTTACCTCCCCTGGCCCTCATTCGCAACACGTCCATGGCCTTTTCGCAGGCGTTGACGCTTAGAGAATTCTTCAAGAGCGGCGGACTCGAAAATTCTTTGAGGTCCTTTACCGAATTAACCGCGGATTACGCCGCAAGCCCACCCGGCCACTCCTCGATCGAACGCCATGGAAAAGCATGGCTCAAGGGCGAGTTCATCGAGGTGATGAACGACCCTGCGTATTCGCTCGGCAATGCCTCGACCTACCTGCTCCCCGGCTGGGCCGGCGTGCTTGGCAAGACTGCCAAAGGTGCCAACGCCACGGGCAAGGTCTTGAAGAGAGGGGCCCGGTCTGCGAGCCGGAGGACAGCGGCCGGTGCGGCCGGAGCCGGGGTGCACGGTGCACTGTCTGACAAACAAAGGTCGGCCCACGGAGGTCTGACTGAGGAGAATATTTCCGCTACCGAGTTTTTCGATGGTCAAGGCCGCCAGGAACTCATCGACCAGGCTCATGCTCAAGGAGATTCCGAACGCGCCGCTTATCTCGCGGGCCTCAACCCGGATCAAATCGGGGACGAGTATCGCGCCATGGCTTACGGTGGCGGAGACACAGACGTGTATCGCGGCTTCAGCAACCCGTTTGCGTTCTCTCCCTATCAGGAGTGGAACGGTGTTGTTGACTATCAGGTCAATACAGGTGAATACACCGGGGAAACCAACTTCCCCGAGGAGCTACCCGATCGCGTGGAACGTGCTCGAGGCGAAGCCCCAGACCCCAAGACCACCGTCGTGGATTACGTCAATGACGACGTTCGCGAGGTTCGTGTTGAAATCGGCCAGAACACGACGATATATAGGGTTAGGTCTCACTACATCGAAGTTGAGTCGCAGGTCTCAGAGAAGTTCACCAAAGTGGAACGTCTTGATCAAAGAGCGGGACGAAAGCATATAGCCAACTTTGGAAAAACTCCTGGCGATGATGCAGGACACCTTCAGCCGCACGCACTCAGCCCAAACTCTGGACCGGGGAATTTCCGTCCCCAAAACGGGGACCTCAACAGAGGCCCTTACCGTAACGGAGAAGAAACTGTGATGAAGGGGGTTGAGGATCACGACAGCGTCGGATACACGGAAACTGACGTGTACCTGACTCCTACCGGTCGGCCCTCAGAGTACGATTTCGATATCGAACTGCGCGATCGTTCTAGTGACGCCTCGTGGCTCGAAGCAGATCTTGACTTTAAAAACAATGGGAACCAAGAGTTCTACCCGGATCCGAAAAAGTACTCCGAGGAATGGGACCAGCCTGACCTCACGGCCCGCAACTTAGGGAATGTGAAGCAAGAGGGCATGGAGAACGGCCCCGTCAAGGTCTCTAACCCGCCGCGACCCTAGCGCATCAGTTCTAGGGCGACGGCTGCCGGGAAGGGCTCGACGCCCCGCTCCGGCGCAGTCACGAGGGGACGATAGGCAAACCTACCGGCGCTTCGCCGTGCACGCCACCGCCGCCACCAATGGCGCCTCACCATATCCGCTACTCCAGCTCTCCATCACGAGGTTGCTGGACTCGCAATAACCGTGAACTTTCGAGGGGGTATTACGTTGAAATACAGCATCGATGTCAACGCTTCTAAGCACATCATCGGGCAGGCACTGGACTTGCTCGACAAATTGACGTCAGCCGTGGATAAAGCTGACTCAGCCAAGTCCACGGCAAGCAGCGCTCTACAGTACAGCCCCAGTAGTAACGCTGCAGCAAACACGTACTTAGAGGATTTTCTGTCCGTTGGAATCAAGGGTGCTCAGGGGCTCGGGTACCAGAACGCATCATGCACGGTCGAGGCAATAAATTCCTTTACTGACGCCGATGCAACGATGAGCAATGACTCACGATGCGCTGCTGGTTCCGTTCCTACTATCGACGCACCGGGAGCGTGACATGAGCCTTGCAGCAAGCCTTCCAGACATTGACGAGCCGGGCCCCGTTCGCCAACTCGGCGCAGAAATTCGCGACGCTGGACACGAGACTTTGGACCTTGTGTCCTCGGCCCAAGCGGAGTGGGTCGCGCTCGCCGGGACCTTCCAGGCTGACAACACCGAGAAAGCCTACGAGGCCATGGATACACCCAAGGCAATTGCCTCGGATGTCCAGGCAAGCACCGACGGAATCAAGAGCGCGCTAGACGACTATGCATCGAAACTCTCCGAGCTGCAGCGCCGCAAGCGCCAACTTGAGCGAGAGATTGCTGCGGCTGAGAGAGCCCTTGCCGCGGCTGAGGCAATGCCCAAGACCAAAGCCGAAACTGGTCCGGATGGTGAAGAACGCGAGGTTCCCAACGAGGAACGCGAGGAAGCAATCGCCGAAGCCGAAGCTGAGCTCAGTCGCCTCGAGACTGAAGTCCAGCAACTCTGCGATGACGTCAAGAGCGCAGATGAGGACCTTGCAGCGCGATTTAACGACAACGGCTTTGAAATGCCTGATGCGGGCGGAGGCAGAGAAGGGCGTGATGGCAACTGGCTCATGCGCTTCGGTCAAGGAGCATGGGATGCCCTTGTCGACACGGGTAAAGCTTTTTGGGCGCTTGGCAAGTCAGCCGTTAACGGCGTTCGGTATGCCTTTGAGCATCGCCAAGAAATCTTTGATGCCGCCAAGGGTCTAGATGACTTCGTGAAAAACGGCGGACTTGGCCGCATGCGTGATTCGCTCGCTATTGCAGCGCAGAACTTCGATGCCAAAGATACTGCCTCGACCGTGGTGAGCGGCACCAAAAACTGGGTGTCGAACGAGTGGCAAGAATTCAATGATGATCGAGCTTACTACCTCGGCCGAGTCGCACCGGATGCGATCATGACCGTTGCCTCCGGCGGCACAGGTGGGCTTGCGAAGATGGGCGCAACCGCCGGCGCGAAAGCCACCGCGGGCGCGGCCGCAAAGGGAGGAGCCGCGGCTTTGGCGAGGGGCGGCGCAGCGGCATCGTTGAGGGGCGCCGGGAAAGCTGGAGCACTTGCAGCCGGCAAGACCGGACTCGGGGAGGCCGCTAGGGCCTCTCTCGGAGCTATGGGCGCGGCAGGTGTCACTCGCACCGGAGCTAAAGCGGCCACCGGCGCACTTGACGACGTGGCCCGAATTGGTGCGAGCGGTGCGGCGCATAGTGCCGATGACCTCGCACGCTCCGGCGCACGCACGGTCACGCAGCACGGAGACACTGTCGGAAAGACTGGCGCTAGTCACGCGAATCATGCTGGAGCGGCTGCCGCGAAGGACCTCCCCTCCCAACCGACTTTGAAGCAACAACTTGCGTCAGATTGGGAGCACCACTCCAAAAAGATCGATGAACCGATCGATGCCGTGGATTACTATGAGAGTCGCGGTCGTGCCGACCTGGCTAATAAATACCTTGAAGAGGGCAATGAGTCGATGGCGGCCGCAGCCAAGTATCTTTTCAATACAGACAATGTGCATGGACAGCACACAGCGATGAAGCATGAAGAAGTACTTGAGAAGACCTTCGGCCGTGGTGAAGACGGAACTCTGCCAAAGTACCGAAATCCGCTGAAACACTGGGCGGGAGACGAGTGGCGCAACTCTAACCATAAAGTTGTAGATGGCTCGTATGTGCGCCCTGAAAAGACTGTCGTCCCGCTTGAAGATCGCGTCGCACGGACCGCCGGCGACACTCCTCATGTGGAGTCCGAAGTAATTGACGCCCCAGATGAAGGTATGCGGTACGTTGACTCCAAGGTAGGCCAAAACAGATTCGAGTTCGACATGGCACCCCACTATGAAGATCATCGCGCGACAATTTTTGAAACGTTCAAAGATGCTCCGCGTCTTGACCAAGAGGCTGGCCAAAAGGCCATCGAAGAGCTCGGTAAGGAACCAACCGACAACGCGGGCCATAAGCAAGCCCATAGTTGGGCAGCGAACTTGGGGGCCGGTAACTATCTGCCTCAAGATACGCGACTCAATAGTGGACCATACAACCAACTCGAGAGTGTCATTAGAGACGCAGTCAAGCCGGAACACAAGTCCTACGTCGAATCGAAGGCACACGTCAAACTTGAAGAGTCCGGACGCCCAATTGACTACCTGACAGAGATTACTTTGCGAGACCGGGAAACCAGAAAACAGTGGGCCGATTTTTCTGTTCTCTTCGAAAATAATGCGGAACAGCGCTTCAGCCGTAACCCCAATAAGTACGGAGTCACAGACCAGCCCGACGTTCGCGAGCGAAACTTCCCGACGCTGCGCGAACAAGCCTTGGGGGGAGACGGTGACTAGCTCCGTTCACGCACTTGGGGGAAGAGCGCACCAGTCAGAAGTCAGGCTAGCTCGCTAAGGTGGGAATATGGCAGAATTTAGCGCCCCGTGGGCCGGTTCACCGGTTGAGCGGTTCGAATACGAAGTTCGCCGCGGTCTTGAAAACGTCGATCGCCTCGAAGGACTGACCTCGTTCATGGTGCACACCTCGTCGGGGGAAAACTTCGAGACGAGACTCGGGCACTTTGAGGGAGAGCCGCCCTTCACCGTAGACCTCGCCTTCGAAAAGGCGCACCGGAAACTACTCTTTGAAGTTTTCCTGGAGAAACAGGTGCATCCCGACCAAGCCGCGACGCTTGTGGCCCATTTCGATCGGCAAGCCGATAGCTTCACTTACCATCTTGTTGAGGGGTTCGGCGGCGACGCAAACCCGGCGAGTGCAGCCGCCCTTCGGGATCTTGCAGAGGAATTGAGGGCTTCATGACCAACGACCCCACATCCGAAAATACTGCGACAGGTGATGCAGGTAGCGAAGTCGAACGTCTTCTTACGCAACTTGTCTCTCTGATCCACGATGAGGTTTCCGAGTTTTCAGGCTCGTGGGATGGCTTCAACGTCGCCTTCACTTTTGCCGCAGGACTTGAAGGAACCGCACTGCAGCAGGTCGACCCGATCTTTTATGTCGAGAGCGGCGCTTTTACGCACGGGGTCTTTTCTCGAAGCAGACTCGAGGACGCCGCAGTGGCCTATATCAATGCTCGAGCCGGCAAGAAGTTTGACCTTGCGATGCTTTTCGTCATGTTTACGAAGGCTCAAGGCGACATCGTTGCTCGCGTGTTCTGGGAGCAAGATGCGGTTCCTCTCCTCATCACTCCCGACTCGTGGGCGAGCGTCGCGCAAGCCGCGAACCCGTTCCGCGAGAAGAAGGCCTGAAAAGCCTGCACCTCAAGCGCGCCGGTGATACGAAAGCGGCAGGCCATTTAGGGCTCGCGTGAAGCTCCCTCATC
>NZ_JALXOZ010000015.1 GCF_025147465.1 Dermabacter sp. p3-SID358 | reverse complement strand
CTACTTCTTGATCCACACCGTCGAGTTCGCGGCGAGAGTGTCCTTCGCATCGGGGGCCGAAGCGAAAACAACCTCGGCGCCCTCGGGAAGAGGTGCGTCCTTGTCGGTCGTGTTGACGAGAACCGTGATCGGCCCCGACGTGAGCGAAAGGATGCCCTCGCCGAGGGAATCGTTGATCGTGACGTCGGTGCCCTTACCCAGCTCGAGCTCGCGGCGAAGGCGCAGAGCGGTACGGTACATCTCGAGAGTCGAGTTCTCTTCGCCAGCTTGCTGGTCGGGAGCGAGCTCGCCGAAGATCTCGGGCTGGGGGAGCCACGCCTTACCGGCGGGGGAGAAACCGTACGCGGGAGCGCTCTTCTCCCACGGGAGCGGAACGCGGCAGCCGTCGCGACCGGGAACACCGGCACGCTTGTGAGCTGGATCCTCGCGGAGCTCATCGGGAATATCGGCAACCTCGGGAAGACCGAACTCTTCGCCTTGGTAGAGATACGCCGAGCCGGGAAGGGCGAGCATGAGCGCAGTTGCCGCGCGAGCGCGACGCACGCCGAGCTCGAAGTCGGGCTTTTCTTCGCGTGAGAGCCCCTCGCCGAACTTGTATCCGTGATCGAAGCCGTAGCGAGTCGCGTGGCGAATCGTGTCGTGGTTCGAGAGCACCCAGGTCGTGGGGGCGCCAACCTCGTTCGCGAACGTGAGGGGCTCCATGATCGCCGACGTGAGGGTCTCGACGCTCCACCCGGCCTGCAGGAAGCCGAAGTTGAAGATCTGGTGCATCTCGTCGGGGCGCACGTACAGATGCTGGCGGTTCTTTGGAACCCATGCCTCGGCAACCATCATGCGATCGCCATCGTACTCGTTCATGATCGCGCGCCACTCGCGGTAGATTTCGTGTACGCCGTCCTGGTCGAAGTACACGGGGATATCCTCGTCGTCGCCCGTGTCGAGCATCGCGGTCTCCGTGACCTCGGGGGCATCGGGAAGGCCCTCGGGCTTGACCATGCCGTGTGCGACATCGACGCGGAAACCGTCGGCTCCACGGTCCATCCAGAAGCGCAGGACACCCTCGAAAAGCTCGTGAACCTTGGGGTTTTCCCAGTTCCAATCCGGCTGGGAGGTGTCAAAGATGTGGAGGTACCACTGGCCTGGGGTGCCGTCGGCTTCCGTTACGCGCGTCCACGCGCTTCCGTGGAAGATCGATTGCCAGTTGTTCGGCGGGAGCTCGCCGTTTTCGCCCTTGCCGTCGCGGAAAATGTACATGTCACGCTCGGGGGAGCCGGGCTTTGCGGCGAGCGCCTTTTGGAAGAGCTCGTGCTGGTCGCTCGAGTGGTTCGGGACGATGTCGACGATCACTTTGATGCCGAGCTCATGGGCGCGGGCGATGAGGTCATCAGCGTCGGCGAGCGTCCCGAAACGCGGGTCAACATCCGTGTAGTCGGAGACATCGTAGCCGGCGTCTTTCTGCGGCGAAGTGTAGAACGGGGAAAGCCATAGCGCATCCACGCCGAGGTTCTTGAGGTGCTCGAGCTTCGCGGTGATGCCGGGCAGATCGCCCATGCCGTCGCCGTTTGCGTCAGCGAACGAGCGCGGATACACCTGATATACAACGGCGTCGCGCCACCATTCGTTGGCCATGTAGAGGTCCTCCTTGGTTTTGTGGTGAGTGCCCTATTTTTGTGGGCGGGAACAATCTGGAGCGGCTTACAGCACGTGGGTATCTGCATCCGTGTAGGGCCGCATGGGAGTGATCACGAAGCCCGCTCGCTCGGCTCTCAGGGTCATGATCAGGTCCGACGGTTGGCCACCGCTTGTTGCATCTGCGGTCTCCACGATAACGCCGGGGGAGTGGGTGACGTCGCTGCTCTCTAATGCAGGGACGGCGAGCACGAGCGAAGCAGGAAGTGAGAATGCCTCGTGCGCGGCTCGAGCGAGGTGCACGAGAACCGGTGCTTCGCTATCGGTGCGCATGAAGGTGAGGGAGTCTTCACCTGCGTGCAGCCAGCGAAGCCCCCCTGACTGGAGCGCGCGTAGTGAGTTGCGGGCTTTGAATACACGAGCCGTGAGCGTCCACCAGGCCTTGGCCTCTTCGGAAAGCGTGCCGCTCTCGATCGCAGTCCAGGGCATGGGCGTGCGCGAATGCTCGCCGTTGTTGCCTTCGAGGGCGAGCTCGTCGCCAGCGAAGAGCGTGGGAACGCCAGGAAGGCCCACGAGGGCGCCGAGTGCGGCAGCATGGCGATCGGGATCGCCAAACACGGTACGGCTGCGGGCCGTATCGTGCGAACACAGCTGGTTCTGTGAATGGAGGCGCGCCTCGTAGGTGAGCTGCGCGTTGTACTCACGAAGGCTCGCGAGCACTGCGCGCGTGGGAAGTTTCGGAACGCCAATGGGGAGGCCGAGCCAGTTCACGGCAGAGTCCTCGGGGCTCAGCCATGCCCACAGCGGCTTCGTGAAGCCCGAGTAATTCATCGCGCCGTCCCAGCCGTTGCCGGGAAGATCGGGCGAGGCGTCGTGGAAGTGCTCGGCTACGAGCCACGTTTCCTCGCGCATGGTCTCGCGGATCTCGCGGGCGATCTCGTGCGTGAGTTCTTGAGCCCCGTGGCGACCGGTCATATTCGCGACGTCGATGCGCCAACCGTCCACGTTGAACGGCGGTGCGAGGTAGCGACTTACGGTCGACTCTTCGCCCAGGTACATGCGCTCACGAAGCGCGGCACTGTCGTAGTTGAGCTTCGGGAGCGAATCAATGCCGAGCCAGCCGTCGTAGCGATCCGGGTGCTCCGTGAAGAAATAGAAGCCGGCTTCAACGCTGCTTGCATCGGCCTGCGCGCGCATGAACCACTCGTGCTTGCTGCCCGTGTGGTTCGTCGTGAGGTCCATGACGATCTTGATGCCGCGTGCGTGAGCGGCCTCGGTGAGGGAAATGAGCGCGCCGTCGCCGCCGAGAAGCGGGTCGATGTGTTCAAAGGTTGAGGCATCGTAGCGATGCGCCGAGCCAGCCGGGAAGATGGGGCACATGTACACGACGCTCACGCCGAGATCCGTGAGGTAGTCGAGCTTTTCCTCGAGACCGAGTAGGTCGCCGCCGTAAACCTGGCGGCCGTTGATCTCGCCGTTCTCCTCGCACGGTTCCTCCCACGACATGGGTATTGCCCATGCGGGAAGGTCGCTTCTGTGAAGCTCGCCGCTTGACGCCGAGCGCGCGAAACGATCCGGGAACACTTGATATACGATCGCGCTCTCGAGCCACTGAGGAGCCTTTGTCCCGTGTGCAAGATACGTGAAGTCGTGTGAATCGGAGACATCGTGATCGGCGACTCCCGCGGCCGTGAGCCACTCGTACACTCGCCGATTCCCCTCCCGTCCAGAAATGAGGAAGCGGTATCGGGTTACCGGATTGCGCGCGAGAAGCTCGGCCTCGAACCAGTGTCCGGCGCCGTCGGAAACTTTCCGCGTGCACGGAACGAACCGGGGCTCCCCGTCCACGACTTGGCGCAGAACTACCGTCGGATCCTCCACCGAATCCGGAACCCACACGCGAAGCGGGACGAGCGCACCGAGTCCCGCTGCGCGGGAGGGGATCCCCACGCGCGAGCTGTCGTGAAAAGGCTCGCGCGCGAGTAGTGAATCCGAAGGCTCGAAAGAGTGGGGCAAGAAGAGATCAGCCTTTCACAGCGCCGGCGGTCGATCCGCCCACGATGTACTTCTGGAGGAACTGATACAGGGCGATGACCGGGATCATGGTCATCACAGCGCCGGCCGCGAAGATGCCGAGGTTGTTCGAGCGGTCGCCCTGAAGCATGCCGTAAAGACCAACGGCGAGGGTCTTCTTGCTGTCGTCGGTGAGGAAGATTGAGCCGAGAAGGAAGTCGCTCATGACGCCCACAAGTGACAGAACAAAAGTCGTGGCGAGAATCGGTGTGAGGGTCGGCACGAGGATGCGCCAGAACACCTGCCAGTGGCTCGCACCATCGATAATTGCGGCCTCGTCGAGCTCCCGGGGCACGGTGTCAAAGAAGCCCTTGATGAGCCACACCTGGCCGAGCGATCCGCCGAGCATCACAATGATGTAGCCCGGGAGTGAGTTGAGGCCGAGGAACGGGATGGCCTGTCCAAGATCCGCGATCATCGTGTATACCGCGATCATGGAGAGAATCGCGGGGAACATCATGACGAGCAGAAGCGCGAGAAGCCCGCCGCGGCGCCCCTTGAAGCGCATGCGACTGAAGGCGTAGCTCGCAAGAAGCGACAAGAAAATCTGCGTGAACGACACGGCCGCGCACACGATCACCGTGTTGAGAGCCCAGCGCAGGAAGTTCCCGCGCGCGCCGCTCAGGAGGGTCTCGAAGTGCACGAAGCTGAATTGCGTAGGGATGACCGAAGTCGAACTCACGGTGCCGAGCGGATTAAGCGATGCAGAAATGACGTACAGGATCGGTATCGCCGCGAACACCATCGCGCCGATGCCCACGAGGTGACGCCAACCAACTTCGAGGAACCAGCGGCCGAACGGCATCTTGTTGGTGCGCTGGAAACTTTCGGGATTCTTCTTAGCCATTGTTTTCTCCTACCCCGTGCACCCTAGTTGATGTCCTCGAGCGCCCGCGTCGCGCGGAACTGCAGCGCGGCGAGGAGACCCGTGATGAAGAACAGTGCGACCGAAACGGCAGAGGCGAAGCCGAAGTCGGCTCCCGAGCCGCCGAATGCGAGGCGGTAAATCATCGAAATGAGAATGTCGGTACCGCCCGCGACATAGTTATCGCCGGTAAACGGACCGCCGCTCGTAAGCAGCTGGATCGCGTTGAAGTTATTGAAATTGAACGCGAAGGAGGACACGAGAAGGGGAGCCACCGCGACGAGAAGAAGTGGGGCGATCACCCGAACCGTTGTCTGGAATCGACTCGCGCCGTCAATACGCGCTGCCTCTTTAACGTCCTCGGGAATCGACTGGAGCGCTCCCGTGCAAATGATGAACATGTAGGGAAAGCCCATCCACAGGTTCGTGAGCAGCACCGCGACCTTTGCCATCGTGGGGTCGCCGAGCCAGTTGATATCAAGGTGAAGCAGGTTGTTGATGAGGCCGAAGTCTTTGTTGTAGAAGTTCGACCAGATGAGCAGCGAAATGAAGCCCGGGACAGCGTAGGGGAGAAGCAGGAACGAGCGGTACAGGCGCTTGCCCTTGAGGCGGTCATCGTTGAGGACGAGCGCGAGGAAGAGACCGAGAATGAACGTGGTCGCGACGCTTAGGAAGGCGAAAGCAAGGGTCCACAAGAACACTGAGAGGAACTGCGCACCGATCTTGCTATCCGTAAACAAGCGGGCGTAGTTGTCGAATCCGATGCCCTGGAGCCAGCCCTGCGAGAGAGCCTGGCCAGTCTTATCGCTCACGAACTTTTCGCTGCTGCCGACCTTCTTGATCGACCAGGTCTCACCTGTTTCGGTGTTCTTGATCGTGTCGGAGGCCTCGTCATAGCGCATGACCTTTGTGCCCTCGAACGCCAACTGTGGCGTGAGCAGGCGGATCGCCTCGGTATCGCTCTTCTCGACAGCGATCTCAGTAACTTTCTTGCCCGCTTTGTTGATCTCGTCGTTGGTCAGCATGGTGACGTTAGCGCCGGCCTCGACCACACGATTGTTCTCAACCTTGACCTCGGAAGGATCGACCTTCTCGAGAGGAGTCTCCGCACCACCTTTGAAAATATCGCCCGTCTCGGGATCCACGAGGTACAGCTCGAAGGGGCCGTCGGTCGCCGTGCCGGTCGTGGCGACGGACGCGTTGAAACGTGTCGATCCCTCGACTTCCTTGACCGAGTTACCAGTGATAGCTGCGATCGCCTGTTCTTTCGTACCGCGCGTGCCATCACCGTAGTTCGTGAAGGAGTAATTCACGGTGAGGAGGATGGGCGTAATGAGGAAGACGAGGAGGAAGAACGTTCCCGGGAAGATGTATTTCGCAGGGATGAAGCGTTTCGTCGAGTAGATGACGAAAATCGCGATCGTGACGATGATGGTGATCGCGAGCCACATCCACAGCTTGAGGCCGATGAGTACAGGCACGAGCCAGCACGCGGTTGCGAGAACCGCGCCGAGGAAAACAATTTTCAGGATGAGAGGCAAAAGCGAAGTGGAGCGTTCCTTGAACGCGGGCGCTTCCGTTGAGGTCATTGGCGTGGACTCTTCCTAGAGGGGCGAAAAGAGGCGACATGCGCGCGGGCGAAGCGCTAGGCCGTTGCCGAGCGCCCCACCCGCACGCGTGAGAATCACAGGAGGTTTACCGCAGTGATCAGATCTGTGACTTGATCTGCTCGCCCGCGGACTCCATGGCGCCCTTGGGATCGGCACCCTTGACGATGTTCGCCTGAGCGATACCGAGCGGCTGCCACACGGCGGCCATCGCGGGGATCGCGGGCATCGGGAGCGCCTTCGCCGCAAGCTCAGCGTTCTTGATCATGTCGGGGTGTTCGCCAGCGAGCTTTTCCTGGAGCTCCTTGTTGACCGGGGGGAGCGGGTTGATCGGGAACATCTCCTCGATCACGGTTGGATCTTCCGCGATCGACTGGAGGAAGGTCTGGGCGTTGACCGCATTCTTGCCGTTGGCGGCAACGAAGAAGAGGTTGACGCCTGCGAACGGCTCGGCGGGGTTCATGCCCTCGAAACCCGGGATCGCACTCATCGTGTAGTCCATGCCGGCCTTTTGAATGTCGGCGAGAGCCCACGGGCCCGAGATGAGGTAGGCAGCCTTGCCATCGGTGAAGCGAGCGATCGAGTTTTCGCCCGTGATCGAGGTCTTGAGAACGCCCTGTTCGCCAAGTTCCTTGAGCTTCTCTCCCGCGGCGATCGAGCCTTCCTTGCCCACACCGATGTCGGAGGGGTCGGCATCGCCTTCGGCAGTCTTTCCGAAGAGGTAGCCGCCACCAGAGGTGTAGAGAGGCTCCATGTGGTAAGCGTCGCCCTCTTCGCCGATCGGGAGCGAGAGAATATCTTCTGCGCCTGAGGCCTTGCCTGCCTCGACGAGTTCCTCGATGGTCTTCGGCTCGGGCACGTCGGTGAGGGCGTTGTTCGAGTAGAGCACGAGGGTTTCGACGGCGTAGGGGAGACCGTACACCTGACCCTCGTAAGTCGCAGCCTTCATGCCGACTTCGTCGATGGCCTCGGTGGCCTTCGAGGTGAGCTGCACAGGGGTGATGGCCGAGTTCTGGACGAGGTTACCGATCCAGTCGTGAGCCGCGAGGATCATGTCGGGGCCGTTGCCCGCTTGGTTCGCCGTGATGAAGTTTGCTTGGGGATCGGTCGCAACGATCTGGACGGCAACGGTCATGCCGTTCTTTTCGCCCCACTTCTTTGCGGCGTCCTTGAGGGAGTTTGCCTTCTTTTCGTCAGTCCAGATAACGAGGTCGGCGTCCGCTCGCTCGGGGGCTTCGGCACCGCCGCCTTCGCCGCCATCCGAGGCGCCCGAGGATCCGGAGCTTGCTTTGTCGCCACCGCAGGCGGCAAGGGCGGTAGCGCCGATGGTTGCTGCGCTCGCAGCGAGGAAAGTCTTGCGGCGAATCTTCACCGTGTTCTCCTTTGAAAATGGTGGACCCGCGAAGGTGCGGGGCGACGGGGAAATGTCGTGGCATCACAGTAGCGCGAAAGTGAAATCTGTGCAAAAATAACGGAAATATCGCAAGAAACTTGCGATGCAACTTTTCGTGTGCGTGGAATCAGTGAGATGGCGTTGGTGCCCGGTACGCGCATGACTTCTAGGCCCGGAGGGACCCATGGCAAAGGTGCGGCTCATCGATATTGCGCGTAAGACGCACGTGAGTGAAGCCACGGTATCGCGTGTTCTTGCAGGGAAGCCCGGCGTCAATGCTGCAACTCGCGACAAGGTTCTTGCGGCAGCGCGCTCGCTCGGAAGAACCGATGACGTCCTCGACGATGCCGCCCCTCTCATCGGGCTCGTGGTTCCCAATATCGAGAACCCCATTTTTTCGCTTTTCCTCGAACGCCTTGAGGCCGAGGCACGTGCCGCAAATCTTGAGACCCTCGTGAGCATCAACACCCGTAGTGAAGAGCAAGAGGCCGCGTCGATGCAGCGACTAGCTCGCGCCGGCGCGCGCGGCATCGTGATCGTCTCGGGGCAGCATGCCCACGATGAAACGAGCATCGAGCACTACCTCGCATGCGTCGACAATGGCGTGAAGCTATGCCTCGTGAATGGTGTGCGTCCCGGCCTCGACGCGAGCTTTATTAGTACCGATGATTCGAAAGCGGTGGTGCTCGCTCTTGAGCACTTGCGGCACCTCGGGCACGAGCGCGTGGGCCTCGCGGTGGGTGATGAGCACACGTGGCCCGTGCGCGGAAAAGTTTCCGCGTTCGAGCAGCATTGGTCACACGAATATGGCTGCGTCGCCTATACAGATTTTTCTTTAGCGGGCGGCTACCAAGCTGCTCTCGAGCTGTACGACCAGGGCTGCACGGCGATGGTGTGCGGCAGTGACCAGATGGCGCTTGGTGCGATTTCTGCAATTCGCGATCTTGGCCTTCGCGTTCCTCGCGACATGTCGGTCGTGGGGTACGACGGGATCCCACTCGGTGCCAACCACACCCCAGCGCTCACGACAGTTCGTCAGCCCGTACCCATGATCGCGAGAGCTGCAGTCCGCAGCGTGAGCAGCGCTGCGGGGGAGTCGAGGCAGGCTCCACGGGCCGTTTTCGTGGTTCCCCCCGAGCTCGTGGTCCGCCAAACCACCTCGCCGCCAGCGAACGCGATAGGCTTAAAAGCGTGAACACCACCGAACCTGCCCCCACGACCCATATCGCCGATATCCCTAATAAAACCTACGAGGCCGCGCTCAAGCGCAACGCCCAGGTTGAGGAGCAGCTCGCGAAGGACCCTTCGGTTTTCCGCATGCTCACGGGGGATCGCCCAACTGGCGCCCTTCACATCGGCCACTACTTCGGCACCCTAAAAAACAGAGTGCGCTTGCAGCAGCAGGGGGTCGAGACCTGGATTCTCGTCGCCGACTACCAGGTCATCACCGACCGTGATGTTTCGGGCGACATCAAAGGCTCGGTGCGCGAGCTTCTCACCGACTACCTTGCGGCCGGTATTGATCCCGAGCGTGCGACGATCTTCGCGCACTCGGGCGTGCCCGAGCTCAATCAGCTCATGCTTCCCTTCCTTTCGCTCGTCACGCAGCCCGAGCTCGAGCGCAACCCCACGGTGAAGTCGGAGATGCAGGCTGCGGGCAAGACCGCGATGGGGGGCTTGCTCCTCACCTACCCTGTCCACCAGGCCGCCGACATCCTCTTCTGTCACGGCAACCTCGTTCCCGTCGGCAAGGATCAGCTTCCGCACATCGAGCAAACCCGGCTTATCGCGCGCCGCTTCAACGACCGCTTCGCGGGTGGCGAGAAGTACTTCCCGGAGCCGGACGCGCTCCTGTCGAAGGCCGCCGTGATCCTCGGCCTCGATGGTGACAAAATGTCGAAGTCGCGTGGCAATTCGGTCATGCTCAAGATGACCGCGGCGGAGACCGCGAAGAAGATTAAGAAAGCGAAGACGGACTCGGAGCGCCTCATTACCTTTGATCCCGAAAATCGCCCGGAGGTTTCGAATTTGCTGACGATTACGGCCGAGTGCACGGGCCGCACGCCCGAGGACATCGCCGAAGAAATCGGCGATAAGGGGGCGGGTACGCTCAAGGTGATGTGCGCCGACGCCCTCAACGCCCACCTCGAACCCGTACGTGCACGCCGCGCCGAGCTTGAGGCAAACCCCGACTACCTCTTCGAGGTGCTGCGCGCGGGAACCGAACGCGCACGGGAAAAGGCGGTGCAGACCCTCGATGAGGTTCGCGACCGCATGGGTATGCGCTACTGAGTGTGCCCGTGAGCAATCGCCAGTTCGAACTTCGCCCGCATCATGAGCGGGTCGTGGCCCTGACCGGCGCCGGCCTCAGTGCCGCAGCGGGCCTTGCGACGTTCCGCGGGCCAGGCGGCATTTGGGATGAGAACCCGGATCTCGAAGCGGCTATGGACGTTGATCGTCTCCCGGAGAACCTGCCGCTGCTGTGGCGCGTGTGGGGGAGCGTATTCGAAAAGGCACTCATCGCTGGCCCCACTCCCGGCCACCGGGCGCTTGCTGCGCTCGAGGCGAAGATTCTCACCCAAAACGTTGACGGGCTGCACCAGTTTGCCGGCTCACATGACGTGGACGAACTGCACGGAAGCGCGGCGCAAGCCGTCTGCCTGAATCACGAATGTCAGTGGCGGGCGTACCTCGCGGTGCATCTTGATGAATCACGCGATCCGTCCGATCCGGCCCACTATGGAATCCCGCACAAGTGTCCCGCGTGCGGAGCCCCCACGCGACCAGACATCGTTCTCTTTGGCGAGATGCTCCCGACTGGCGTGCTTGAACATTCGGAGAATGCGACGCGCAATTGCGATGTGTTCCTCGCCGTTGGGACCTCCAACACCGTCGCCCCGGCAGCGTTGCTAGCGCCGCTCGCGCGCGCGTGCGGTGCGGTGACAGTGTGCATTGATCCGTATGCGGACTCTGCTCGCCTCGCGGGGGTGTTCGACTATGTCGTGCGCGAGGACGCGCACACGGTGCTCACGCGATGGGCTGATCGCAGGCTGCGCGAGAAACGAAATCCTTTCCTTGATCCGTTCTAAAGTGCGGGTCGAGTCCTGCTAGCCAACTGAGGCTTGGTGCTCGCTCGGAGCTTCGCGAAGTGGGTATTCCATGAGGAGCTGCTGGCTCCCAAATTCTTCGAGACCACGGCGCACATCGAAGCCGATCTTCTTGAGCTGCTCAACCGAGCGTTTATTCGACGCCTGGACTACGGCGATCATGACCGGTTCTTCGAGGTTGTCTTGTGCAAATTCAATGATGCGTGTGACGGCTTCGCGCGCGTAACCGTGCCCAACGAACTCGGGAAGAAGGGCGTAGCTGATTTCCAACTCATCGCGGTCGTAGCTGAGGTTGGCAATGCCGAGCATGTGATCGGTTGCGCCGTGGGCGATGATCCATGCCCCCCACGTGTTGCCAAGCGGTGAAAGCTCGAGGGCTTGACGCGAGCCAAAGTTCACCGCCCCGCCGAGATAGCGGCTCACCGAAGGGTCAGTCATGAGCCGCACGTAATCTTCCCGATCCGCCTCTCCGGGTTCCCGGATATGAAGTCGTTCGGTGCGCAGCCGAACCGGCCAATAGGGTTCTTGTTCGCGTCTCACGGCTACTAGTTTAACTGTGACGCCTGAGACATTTCGAGGGGCCTCCACGATGCGAGTCATCTTGAGTTTCAGTCGCGTTCATGTCACTGCAACCTGAACATCCCCGCGCCGATGCGGGAACCACAGCGCGAATGTCGCGCAAGAAAGGGCAGGAAACCCGATGGCCGAGCTCATCAATAGCCCGCTGTTTGCCGTCCACGAGCGCGAAGGCGCCTCGTTTACCGATTTCGCCGGCTGGAATATGCCGGTGCGCTACACCTCAGACCTTGCCGAGCACGCCGCTGTTCGTGAGCGCGCAGGCCAGTTCGACCTCTCGCACATGGGCGAGGTGTTCTTCACGGGGCCCGAAGCTGGCGAGGCGCTTGACTATGCGCTCGCGGGGAAGGTCAGCACCCTCGAGGTTGGACGCGCGAAGTATTCGCTTCTTCTGAATGACGAGGGCGGCATCATTGACGACTTGATCGTCTACCGCCTCGCGGACGATCGTTTTCTCACGGTTCCGAACGCCGGCAACCGGCTGGTCGATGCGAAGACTCTCGCTGAGCGTGCCGAGCGTTTTGATGTCGAGGTTGCCGACAGGAGTGAGGAGATTGCTCTCGTTGCTGTTCAAGGCCCGAAATCGGCCGTGATCGTGCGTGCTTTCGCCGAACGCGAGGGAGTCGACGTTGATCTCGACGCGCTCGACGCGCTCAAGTACTACCGCGTGCTCGCGGGCACATTCGACGGTGAGGAAATTCTGTTCGCTCGCACCGGTTATACGGGTGAGGATGGCTTCGAGATTTACGTCCCGAATGCCCTCGGCGTGAAGACGTGGGACGCCATAGCCGAGATCGGTGGCGAGGACATCCAGCCGTGTGGCCTTGCATGCCGTGACACGCTTCGTCTCGAGGCGGGCATGCCGCTTTACGGGCACGAACTGAGCCTTGACATCGTCCCTGCCCAGGCAGGTCTCGGTCGCGTGGTCGCCTTCAAATCGAAGGGCGAGTTTGTGGGCCGCGAGGCGCTTGAGGGGAAGGACTTTTCGGATCGGCGAGTTCTCGTGGGTCTCAAGGCCGACGGTCGCCGCGCCGGCCGCGCGGGCTACGCTCTGCGCGATGAGAATGGCGAGGAAGTGGGCGAGCTGACCTCGGGTGCGCTCTCACCAACACTTGGTTACCCGATCGCTCTTGCCTACGTCGAGCCGCGACTCGCGAGCGAAGGTCAGGAGCTCTCGATTGACGTGCGCGGCAAGGCGCTCCCGGCCACCGTCGTCCCCCTCCCGTTTTACTCCCGCGCCAAGTAGCGCATGAGGCCGCCTACCAGGAGGCGGACCTTAGGATTTTCACGAAGATCTACTTCACACACTCTGAAAGGAACAAAGATGTCTGACCTGAAGTACAGCAAGGACCACGAATGGGTGCGCGATGAGGGCGATGGCACCGCAACGATCGGCGTGACCGATTTTGCAGCCGATCAGCTCGGCGACGTCGTGTACGTTGATCTCCCTTCCGTGGGCGAAGAGGTTGAGGCCGGTACAGAGATGGGCGAAATCGAGTCGACCAAGTCGGTCTCGGATCTTTTCGCGCCGATCTCCGGCGAAGTTACGGAGGTTAACGAGGACGTCGTCGAGAGCCCCGAAAAGGTGAATGAGGATCCCTTCGGCGAGGCATGGCTCATTAGGATCAAGGTCACCGATACGCCCGACGATCTTCTCTCGGCTGAGGAATATGCCGAGCTGACCAGCAAGTAAATATTTGAGGAGTTTCCCGTTCATGTCTGAACACCACAGCAGCGTCGCTGTCGACAACTCGGCGATCGAGGGCCTTCACTCGTTTGTTCGTCGTCACGTTGGCACGACGAGCGACGCACAGAAGACCATGCTCGAGGCGCTCGGCCTCGACTCGCTTGGAGCGCTCCTCGAGAAGGCCGTGCCTGGCACGATCCTTCTCGACGAGGGCCTGGATTCACTGCTTCCCGAAGGCGTGAGCGAAGCCGAGGCCCTCGAAGAGCTTCGCGCACTCGCAAAGAAGAACACCGTAAAGCGTTCGCTCATTGGCCACGGCTACTACGGCACATACACGCCGTCGGTCATCCAGCGAAACATCCTCGAGAATCCCGCCTGGTACACAGCCTACACGCCCTACCAGCCCGAGATCTCGCAGGGCCGGCTTGAGGCGCTGCTCAACTACCAGACCATGATCGGGGACCTCACTGGCCTCGAAATCGCAAACTCGTCGATGCTTGACGAGGCCACCGCTGCCGCCGAGGCGATGCTTCTTTCGCGTCGCGCGGCTCGCGGCAACAAGTCGAACGTGTTCCTCGTGGACACCGACGTTCTCCCCACGACCCGCGCCGTTCTCGGCGGGCGTGCCGAGGCGGTCGGGATCGAGCTCAAGGACGTCGACTTCGCAAACGACGGCGCCCCCGAGGGCGAGTACTTCGGTGCGCTCGTGCAATACCCGGGGGCTTCGGGTCGCGTGTGGGATCCGCGCGAGGTGATTGCAACGATCAAGGCCAACAAAGCCAAGGCTGTCGTCGCTGCGGATCTGCTCGCACTCACGCTTCTCGCCTCTCCGGGTGAGCTTGGTGCAGATGTCGCCGTGGGCAACTCGCAGCGCTTCGGCGTTCCCCTCGGTTTCGGGGGCCCGCATGCGGGCTACATGGCTGTGACGAAGGGCCTCGAGCGCCAGATTCCTGGCCGACTCGTGGGAATCTCGCTCGATGCGGAGGGTAATCCTGCCTACCGCCTCGCTCTTCAGACTCGTGAGCAGCACATTCGCCGCGAGAAAGCGACCAGTAACATCTGCACGGCGCAGGTGCTCCTTGCGGTCATGGCCTCGATGTATGCCGTGTACCACGGTCCGGATGGCCTCAAGCACATTGCGAGCGAGGTTGCGGGCCGCACGGCGTCGCTTGCCGCGTGGCTGACCTCGAATGGATTCCAGCTGAAGCACGAGACGTTCTTCGACACGATCGAAGTGAGCGCCAATGGCAAGGCCGAGGCAATCGCCGAGGCATTCGACGAGCGCGGTATCCTCGTCGCGCAACCCGATGACGACACGATCCACGTGAGTCTCGATGAGACCGTGACGCCGCGCGCGCTCCGCGAGATCGCCGAGGTTTTCGCGCAGTTCGCACCTTCGCACGTTGGCGATGTCACGCTCGAAGAATGGGCTGCACCCGGCGAAACCTGGGGTGACCTCGCCCGCACCTCGGCCTATCTTGAGGCCCCCGTGTTCAACTCGTTCCGTTCCGAGACTGCGATGATGCGCTACCTGCGCCGCCTTGCGGACAAGGACTACGCGCTCGATCGCGGCATGATCCCGCTCGGCTCGTGCACCATGAAGCTCAATGCCGCGACGGAAATGGCCGCGGTCACGTGGCCCGAGTTCAACGCGATCCACCCCGCGGCTCCCGCGAGCGATGTCGAAGGCTACGTCGAACTCATCACGCAGCTCGAGACTTGGCTCGCCGACGTCACGGGCTACGACACCGTTTCGCTCCAGCCGAACGCTGGCTCGCAGGGCGAGTATGCGGGTCTCCTCGCGATTCGCGCCTACCACGCGAGCCGTGGCGAATCCGCGCGAACCGTGTGCCTCGTGCCAAGCTCCGCGCACGGCACAAACGCTGCGTCGGCCGTTCTCGCAGGCCTGCGCGTCGTGGTCGTCGCGAGCGATGCCAACGGCAACGTGGACCTCGACGACCTCAAGCAGAAGATCAAGGATCACGCGGATGAACTCGCGTGCATCATGATTACATATCCGTCAACGCACGGCGTGTACGAGTCCGAGGTTCGCACCATCACCCAGCTCGTGCACGACGCGGGCGGCCAGGTCTACGTTGATGGCGCGAACCTCAACGCGCTCCTCGAAGTGGCGAAGCCAGGCGAATTTGGCGGCGACGTCTCGCACCTGAACCTGCACAAGACGTTCTGTATTCCGCACGGTGGTGGCGGGCCAGGCGTCGGACCAGTCGCGGCGAAAGCCCACCTTGCGCCGTTCCTGCCGGGCCACCCGGACATGCAAAACCCCGAGCACCCCGTCATTGGTGGCGCGGATCGCACCCACGGTGGTGCCCCAGTGTCGCAAGCGCCGTACGGTTCCCCGTCAATCCTCCCGATTCCGTGGACCTACATTCGCCTCATGGGCGCAAAGGGCCTGCGTCACGCGACCGCCTCGGCCGTGCTCGCGGCGAACTACATGGCGAAGAGGCTCAGCGAAAAGTTCGAGATCCTCTACCGCGGAGAAAACGGGCTCGTCGCCCACGAGTGCATCGTGGATCTGCGCCCCTTCACCGATCGCACGGGAATCACGGTCGACGATGTCGCCAAGCGCCTCATCGACTACGGTTTCCACGCGCCGACCATGAGCTTCCCCGTTGCGGGAACCCTCATGATCGAGCCGACCGAGTCGGAGGACCTGTGGGAGATTGAGCGCTTCATCCTCGCGATGCACCGCATTGCCGATGAGGCCGAGAAGGTTGTTTCGGGCGAATGGCCGAAGGATGACAACCCGCTCGTCAACGCCCCGCACACGGCGTACTCCGTAGCGCGCGAGGAGTGGGATCACCCCTACTCGCGCGATGAGGCGGTGTACCCGGGCGTCAATGCCGCGAGCGAGGCGGGTTACGCCCCGGAGTTCCACATGACGCAGCAGATGCAGTATCAGGCGAAATACTGGCCGCCTGTGAGGCGTATCGATCAGGCGTACGGCGACCGCAACCTCGTGTGCTCGTGCCAGCCGCTTGACGCCTACGACCAGGGCTAGCAGCGATTCGTGAGAGTGGGGCGTTCCTTCGGGATCGCCCCACTTTCGCGTGGGGGGAGTCCGCAAAATGAACGATCGTGAACGGAAGTTGGGCGAGGTCCTCGAACTTCCGTACATTGATGGTCATGACAGAGATACTCACCACACACGCGGGCTCGCTCCCGCGCACCCAGGAACTGATCGACGCGAACTACAACCGGGAGCTCGAGGCCGACGGCTTCACCCCCAAGAAGTCGCCTGAGTTTGAACGCGTCCTCGCTGAGGCGGTCGACGGCGTCGTCGCTCGCCAGAAGGAGATCGGCATTGCCGTGCCGGGCGATGGCGAATACGGCAAGGCGATGGGATCGGCCATCAACTATGGCTCGTGGTGGTCGTACATCTACGATCGCACCGAGGGCCTTGAACTTACGGGAACCGACTTCTTCAATGCGAAGCCCCAGCGCAGCGAGCCCGGCAATATCGTGCTCACGAGTTTCGAGGATCGCCGCGACCGCAGCCTTTTCCCTGGAGCGTATGCCGACCCCGTGACGGGCGTTCCCACGACCAATGACAAGCCAGAAACCTTCATCGTCCCCGCAGCCACGGGCCCCGTGGCGTTCTCGGAGCTCGGAAAGGAGCTGTGCGCGAACGACATTACAAACTTCTCGCATGCCCTCGAGAAGTCGGGCTATGAGCGGGGCTATCTCTCGACCCTCTCGCCGGGTTCGGGCGCGCGTATTCACGACGAGCACTACGGCGACCCGGATGCCTTCCTCGATGCGTGGGTCGAGGTGATGCGTCCCGAGTACAAGGCGATCACCGACTCGGGCATCCAGATCCAGATTGATGACCCCTCACTCGCCGAGAACTTTGACCAGATCAACCCTGAGCCGAGCGTCGAGGACTACCTCGCGTTCACGAAGAAGCGCGTCGAGGCGATCAACCGCGCGATCGATGGCATTCCCCGCGAACTCGTGCGCCTGCACACGTGCTGGGGTTCGTGGCACGGCCCGCACGTTACGGACTTCGAGTTCAAGTACCTCGCCGAGCTCATGCTTGAGGTCAACGCGAAGTACTACTCGTTCGAGGCGGCCAACGTGCGCCACGAACACGAGTGGGTCGTGTGGAAGGATGTCACGCTGCCCGAGGATCGCGTGATTGTGCCGGGTATCGTGTCGCACTCGACGAACGTCGTCGAGCACCCCGAGCTCGTTGCCCAGCGCATTGAGCGATTCGCCGACATTGTGGGGCCCGAGCGCGTAATCGCCTCGACCGACTGCGGTCTTGGTGGTCGTATCCACCCGGAGATCGCGTGGGCGAAGCTCGAGAGCCTCGTTGAGGGCGCGGGCATTGCCTCGGCAAAGTACTGAGGATAGTGGCGAGCTCTGTTCAATAGAAGCGGGGGCGTGACGCGTAGCGTTCACGCCCCCGTCACATTTTTGACACGTGTCTTTCCCATGGCCGTTGCCCCAGAGGCTCAGAATGGGAAACGTGAAAATCCTCGTTGTTGCCGAATCGTTCCTTCCGCACATGAATGGCGTTACCAACTCGGTACTCAGAGTCGTCGAGTGCTTCGCTCGCTCCGGCCACGAGGTGAGGATTGTCGCGCCGGGTGCCCCCGGCATTCCTGACGAATTGACGTTCGGCGCAGAGCGCGTCCCGGTTATCCCGGTGCTGTCGCTCCCCATGGTCGGGTATGGGCAGGTGCGCATGAGCGCGACCACGAACTACCGGATTCGCTCGATTATCGACGATTTCCAACCCGATGTTGTGCACCTTGCGTGCCCGGCGTTGCTCGGAAACGCCGCGTCAAAGGCCGCAGTCAAGCGTGGGATTCCCACCGTTGCGATCTACCAGACCGACCTTCCCGGCTACACGCGCAAGTACGGCGCGCCCGTTCTCGAGGAAGCAATGTGGATGTTCCTTCGCGATATCCACAACCGTTGCGAGATCAACCTCGCGCCGTCCTCGAGCACCCGCAACCAGATCGTCGAGCACGGCATCGAACGCGTGCAGATCTGGCGCCGCGGTGTCGATACTTCGCAGTTCTCGCCGAAACGCCGCAGCGAGGAACTTCGCAACCGCCTCGCCCCGAATGGGGAGAAGCTCGTTGTGTACGTTGGGCGCCTCGCCGCCGAAAAACAAGTTGACGACCTTGCGGTTCTTGAGTCGATGCCGAACGTTCGCCTCGTGATTGTGGGTGAGGGGCCGCTCGAGGCGCAGCTTCGATCAGCCATGCCAAGCGCGTATTTCGCTGGCTTCAAGAAGGGCGCCGAGCTTGCGGAGATTGTCGCCTCATGCGACCTCTTCGTGCACACGGGTGAGCTCGAGACGTTCTGCCAAACAATTCAGGAAGCTATGGCTTCCGGCCTTCCCGCGATCGCACCCCGCTCGGGTGGTCCTATCGATCTCATCGACCATTCGCGCACGGGCTGGCTGTACACGCCCGGTAAGCTTGATGAGCTTCGTGCGTACGTCGAAGATCTCCTCGGTGACGACACAAAACGCGAGCATTTCGCCGCTGCCGCGCAAGAATCGGTGCGCCAGCGCACCTGGCCCGTCCTCGCCGAGCAGCTCATTGGTTTCTATCGCGAGGCCGCTCGCCTCCACGCGGCCGACGCGCACGCGGCCTAGTCTCGACTGATCGTCAGGGGAGGCGGGCAGGAGGCGCCCCTTCGTTTCCGCTCACGTCTTTTTCGCCGGTGGCGATGCCCAAGAAAGCCGCGAGCAGGCGCAAGGCGGCGTCGGACCTTCCAGTCGTGCCTCGCCACCGCTCAATGTCCCGCGCAAACGAACCGACCTCCCGATCACTGGGCATGAGTGCGCTCGTCGTGGCCCACCTTGTTGCAATTTCGGGTGTGATCTCGGGATGGAACTGCACGCCCCACGCCTTTTCGCCCACGCGGAAGGCTTCGAGACGCCCTTCTGCATCGAGAGCGAGGGGCACGATAGGGTCGCCGCTGAGCGTTGCCGCGGGAAGTGCGGAAACTTCGTCCTGATGCCACTGGAAAGCGCGAAACGCTTTATCGGGGGTGTTGAGGCTGGCGCGCGTGAAGAGCGGGTCGGTAGCGGCGGCGGGCTCCGGGAAAACGTCGCATAGTCCGACGGCCGGTTTCGGTCGCCGCGTGATTTCGCTGCCCAGCGCGGCTCCGAGGAGTTCTTCGCCGAGGCAAATCCCAAAGAGCGGGAACTCCTTTTCCACAGCGTCGAGACACAGATTTCGGCTGGGCGCGAGCCAGTCGTAGCGGTCGTCCTGGAGAGGACCCGGACCGGCGCCGAGAATGATGAGGCCGCGCGAGGTCGACGCCATGCTTTCGACTGACGGGAGCTCCTCGCCTAGATACGGGCGCACACACGTGAGCGCAACTCCCGCTTCACTTGCGAGCGACGAGAGCATCCCCGGCGGGCAATCATCTTCGTGTTGAATGACCGTGAGCGCGGTGAGCGTATCTTTCTCCATGTCCCCGTTATACAGGAGGTAGCCCATGCATACCGTACTTGGAGGACCTTCGTCCATCGTTTAGACTATCCACGCAGCGGTATCTTCTGTAGCCGCTATCCGCAACAGAACACGATGGAGAAAAGCGTGACCCAGCACAACGACGCCGCGACAAGCAACGAAACCTCGCAGGGCAACAGCCTCGCCTTCTCGGGTATCGTCACCGCGGCCGTGTTCCTCCTCTTTGCTGGCGGTCTCTACGTTATGAGTCTCTACACCATCGCGCCGATCTGGTTCGTCGTTGGTCTCGCCATGTCGATCGTCGCGCTCTTCGTTGCATTCGACATTATCCCGCGCTTTTTCACGAAGTAATGTCGAAGTACTTTCACGAAAGGCCTCGGCACGCTCGCCGAGGCCTTTCGCTTCGCCAAAAATCGAGTTGACTACTTTTTGCCCTTCCTGTCGAGAGCGACGACGGCCTCGAGAGCCATGACAATCATCGAATCAAACGTCTCTTGACGCTCCTGCGCACTCGTCTCTTCACCGGTGAGGAGGTGATCGGAGATCGTGCACACGGACAGCGCCTTGCGGCCGAACTGCGCGGCGAGCGTGTAAAGAGCCGCGGTTTCCATTTCGACGCCGAGCACGCCGTAGTTCGCGAGAGTTTCCGTGATCGGCTTCGGGTTATAGAACTGGTCGGCTGAGAACAGCTCGCCGACGCGGTAGGGGAGGCCTTTCTCCTCTGCGGCCTCAACCATGAGGCGCATGAGCTCGAAATCGGCGGCGGGAGCGTACGTCACATCACCGAAGCGAGCGCGGTTCATTGCCGAATCGGTGCTCGCGGCGTTCGCGATCACGACGTCACGCACCTTCACCTCGGGTGCCATGCCGCCCGCGGTGCCTACGCGGATGATGGCCTGAACGTCGTAGTCGTTCATGAGTTCGTGCGCGTAGATCGCCATAGACGGCTGGCCCATGCCCGAACCCTGCACGCTCACGCGCACGCCCTTGTAGGTGCCCGTGTAGCCGAGCATGCCGCGAACCTCGTTGTAGAGTTTCGGGTCCTCGAGGAACGTCTCGGCGATCCACCTTGCACGATACGGGTCGCCGGGGAACAGAACATAGGGGGCGATTGAGCCCTCGGGGGCATTAATATGGGTAGACATGCCTTTAGCCTACGGTGTTTGGAGATGAGATGCCCGAGACATTTGTGCCCGACCGCGAGACGGTGCGTGCCCGATGGGCGGTCTCACTTGTCTTTTTTCTCAACGGCGTGAGTTTCTGTGCGATTCTCCCTCGCTACCCCGAGATCGTGCGCCAACTCGGTATCAGTAACACCGAACTCGGCCTTGCCGTGGGCCTCGGCCCGCTCGGTGGCCTTGCGTTCGGCCTTCTGGCCGCGCCGATCATGAAGAAAATCGGCTCGGGAAAGACAGCGCTCCTCTTTCAAATCCTCGCTTCGACCGCGCACCTGCTGATCTACGTCGCGCCAAGCTGGGGCTTCCTCGCTCTCGGTTTCGTGCTCGCGATGAGCTTTGACGCGATCACCGACATCGCGCAAAATGCTCACGGGATGCGCGTCGAGCGGCGCTATCGCCGCTCGATCATCAATAGCTTCCACGGCTTTTGGTCCCTCGGTGCTGTGCTCGGCGGCGTGATCGGCTCGCTCTGTGCGCAGTTCGAAGTGCCGCTCGCATGGCAGGGTTGGGGCGGCCTCATTCTCTTTGGTGCTATCGCGATTGCGAACTTCCCGTTCCTCCTCAAGGGGTCCGACACCTCCGAGCGCATCAAGGAAGTTTCTTCTCCAAGCGCATCCTCCGCAAACGAAGCGCCAGCGGACCTCATGGGAGAAACGAGCGGCGATACCCTCCTTGAAAGCACGCCAATTCATCGAGGAAAACTCGGAACCCTTGCGCTCCTCGGGGCACTCGGCATGATCCTCGTCTTCGCGGGCTCGACAGAGGACGCCGGAAGCACGTGGGGCGCTCTTTTCATGACGCACACCTTCCACGCCTCACCGTTTGTCGCTGGCCTGGCCTTCGTGGCGCTGCAGGGCGCCCAAATGATTGGCCGCTTCGTGGGCGACCCGATCGTTGATGCATGGGGTGACCGCAAAACCGCTCGAGTTGGCGCAGCGATATCGTTCGTGGGCATGTGTTTCATGCTCGTGTGGCCAAACGCCGTGACCGCAGTGATCGGTTTTGCTGCTGCCGGCTGGGGCGTTGCGACCCTGTTCCCGGCCGTATTTCGTGCGGGCGACAACATCGAAGAACTCGGCCACGGGGTGGGCATCACCGTGGTGGGCTGGTTTGCGCGCATCGGTTTCCTCGCGGCCCCGCCGATCGTCGGCTGGCTCGCGGATCTCTTCACGCTTCGCTACGCCCTCGCGCTCGTGCCCCTCTACGCGCTTGGGATTCTCCTCTTCTCGGGTGCCCTCGAGAACACGACGAAGGCCGATAAGCAGGCGAAACCCGCGGGAGCAGCGTAGGCCCGTCGAGCGTCGGAAGCCCTTCTGCTCACCTCAAACGAAGGCGCCGGTGTCACCCGCACCCTCGCGCAGAACGCGCGGCGCATCGTCCGTGAGATCAACGATGCTCGTGGGCTCCGTTCCCGTGACTTCGCCGTCGACAATCGCGGGGATGAGATGCCCGATGCGGTCCTCAACGACCCACGACTCAGTGAGCACGTCATCCTCACCAGGCATGATGAGACTTGAGCTCATGAGAGGTTCGCCGAGGGTCTCAACGATCGCGCGTGCGACCACGTGATCGGGAATGCGAGCACCGATTGTGTGCTTTTTCGGGTGGAGCATCCTGCGAGGAAGCTCCTTCGTGGCCGGCATGATGAACGTGTAGGGGCCGGGCGTATGCGCCTTCAGAAGGCGATAATTGGGGTTCGAAATCCGAACGTACGTTCCGAGCTGCGCGAACTCGCTGCACATCACCGTGAAGTGGTGGTCCTTGCCCGTGTGGCGGATCGTGCGGATCTGCTCTAGCGCCTCGTGCGCACCAATGCGGCAGCCGAGCGCGTACCCGGAATCAGTGGGATAGGCGATGAGCTCGCCGTCTTTGAGGCGCTCGACGACGTGGTCGAGGAGCCGCTGCTGCGGCGTGACGGGGTGGATTGGAATGAGGCGTGCCATTCCTCCATGTTAGTGCTCGGGTGAAGGTACAAGCGCAACGTACCCCTCGGCGTCGATCGACGCAAGCGAGGTCGTCATCACCCACCCGTCCGCACTCAGCACGGCAGTGGTTTCATCAGGTTTCTTCCAATATCCGTGGAAGACCTGCGGACCCTTAATCATGAGCCTTCCGACGGTACCCGGGCCCGCAACGCGTCGGCGGTCATTCACGTCGACTACCCGCACCTCGATTGACGGCAGCGGGGTTCCAACCGTGTGTTCACGGCCTTCGTCGGAAGTGCGGAGAAAAACGGCAACGCCCGCCTCAGCGCCGTCGTAACCGACGACGAGGGGCCACCCCAGGTCGCGCGCCCAGTCGCGAAGGCTTGGCGCATGGTCTCTGCTCACCGGGCTCAAGGCGAGACGAAGGACGGGGGCCTTGCCGGTAGTGCGTGCGTGTTCGGCGAGGAAGCGGAATACCTCGGTGTCGCCCGAGATGACCGAGGGAGGGTTTTTCTTGAGGGCACGCACGAGCGTCGCCCGGTCAAACCGAGGGAAGAGGATCGTGTGCCTGCCGTAAAAAAGACTCGTGGTGAGGGTATCGGCGATTCCGATAACCGAGTGGAGGGGCCAGAGCGCCCATCCGGTTTCGGTCCCCGCTGGAGCCGTTTCGAGGTATTCGAGGGACTGATGTGCGAGCGCCGTCAAGTTCCCGTGGGTGAGCATCGCTCCGTGCGAGCTTGCACGCGTGCGGCCCTCGTACACGAGGACCGCGAGATCGTTTGCGTTCGGATACGGGTAGTCGTCCGGGAGAGGCGGCGAGCCGAAAAGATCTTTGAGTTTCGCTCGTGTACCAAACGTGAGGGGGAGTTGTACTGGGCCTTTGGGCGGCGAGGCGACTCGCATAACGCCCTTGCCGCTCGCCTTTGCGATCTCGGCAAGCGCCCCGGTGAAGGTGAGACGCCGCGGGGCGTTCTTGGGAAGCTCTGGTGCCTGAACAGTGATGACAGTTTTTGGTCGTGCGTGAGCATCGAGGCCCGCGAGAGCGTTGAGGCGATATTCGGCGATGATTGCTGCGACCGGCGTGTAGTCGGCGAATTCGCGGCTCAGGCGCATCATGGGCTCGCGATCGGAATGCTGGACGGCAATCGCGCCGATTCGCAAAATAGCGTGAAAGGCGATGACAGCCTCGATACCCATGGGAAGGATGATCGCGACGCGATCGCCAGCCCGGATCCCCGAATCCAAAAGCCCCTGGGCGAGTGATCGTACACGGCGGCCGAGGAGACCGTAGGTCATGCGCGTGCCATTCATCTCGATTGCGGTGCGCGAATGAAAGTGGGCAATCGCGAAATCGAGCAGTTCGGAGGCATTGTCAGGCAAGGGCGGCGCGTAGACACGCAGAGCCGGATGAGGGGGTCGCGGCTGCGCCGTGGCCATGGGCGTCCTCCTTTCATGCTTACGGTGTTTCGGGTCGGGCGGGTTGAAGTGGCCCCGCTCTGCGTTCCACGTGTGCAGTCTAGGGAGCGAACCTGCACGTTGACCTCAGATGTCCCGAGCATTTCGTGTGCACACCGTATGGGTGTGCGAGAGTACATCCGTGAATGAGTGCAAGAATTCAGGTGGCGGAAGCGTTCGATTGGATACGTGGCTGCACGCTGTTCGATTGTTTAAGACTCGTTCGCTCGCTTCGAATGCAATCAAGGCTTCGCACGTTCGGGTCGACGGCGAGATTGTGAAACCGAGCTTTCGCTTGAGCGTGGGGAGCACGGTTGCGATTCGCCATCCCGGCTACTCGAATGAATACGTGGTCAAGAAGCTTCTCGCGAAGCGCGTAGGTGCGCCGCTCGCGCGCGAAGCCTACACCGATATTTCCGCCCCGCCGCCTCCGCAGCTGTTCGCTGCGCCGCCTCGTCGCGAGCGCGGAACGGGGCGACCCACGAAAAAAGAGCGCCGTGCTCTCGATCGTCTTCGCGGGCGCGAATCACAAAATGGCAGGTGGCGAGCCACTTTTGAAGAAGAGGAAAGTTGAGTGAAATAGACTCAACTTTGGTGGCGTTGCAAGAGATGTAAGCGTGGAAGCAAGAGAGGCTGGCAAGCGTCGGAACCCCGGACCCCCAATCCCTCCGCTCCACGCCCACCCACTTGAAAGGAGCGGAAAATATGCAGTTTTCCTTCACACAACGCTCGCGCGAAGCCGTCGAGGCGGCCACGCGAAAGGCGGAATCATTCCGCAATACCAACGTCACAGGCTTGCACCTGCTCTCGGCGCTACTCGAGCAGGAAGATTCGATCGCCACTGCTGTTCTTGACGACACGGGGGCGCACGTTGGCGCCCTGAAAGAGCGCGTAGATCAAGAAATCCAGCGCTTGCCCCGACTCACGGGAAGCACCGATCAAAAGCCCGTATTTCAAGGCGACGGATACGACTCTCTCGAAGCCGCAGGAAAGGAAGCCGGAGCCGGAATGGGTCAAGGTGCCTCCGGATACATCTCGACTGAGCACCTTCTCTACGGCATCGCCAAAGCCGCGAAAACACCCGGCGACATTCTTAAAGACTTCGGCGCGACCCCGAAAGCCATCCGCGCTTCCATCGCCAAACTCACCAAAGGAACAAGCATGAACAAAGAAAACCCCGAAGGTTCCTTCAAGAGCCTCGAAAAGTTCGGGGTCGACCTCACCGCTCGTGCGCGTGAGGGCAAGCTCGACCCTGTCATTGGTCGCGACAGCGAAATTCGCCGCGTCGTCCAGGTGCTCAGCCGCCGCACGAAGAACAACCCCGTGCTGATCGGAGAGCCCGGCGTTGGCAAGACCGCCGTCGTTGAGGGCCTCGCCCAGCGCATCGTCGAGGGCGACGTGCCCGAATCGCTTCGCGGGAAAACCCTCATCTCGCTCGACCTCTCCTCGATGGTTGCCGGGTCGAAATACCGCGGAGAGTTCGAAGAACGACTGAAGAGCGTTCTCGACGAAATCCGTGACTCCAACGGCAACGTCATTACCTTCATTGACGAGCTTCACACGGTTGTTGGAGCAGGCGGCACAGGTGAAGGGTCCATGGACGCGGGCAACATGCTCAAACCTATGCTCGCGCGCGGTGAACTGCGCATGGTCGGCGCCACGACCCTCGACGAATACCGCGAACGCATCGAAAAGGATCCGGCGCTCGAGCGTCGTTTCCAGCAGGTCTTCGTGGGCGAGCCGAGCGTCGAAGATACGATCACGATTCTGCGTGGCCTCAAAGACAAGTACGAGGCTCACCACAAGGTGACGATTTCCGACTCCGCGCTCGTTGCCGCCGCATCGCTCTCGGATCGCTACATCAACAATCGTCAGCTTCCCGATAAGGCGATTGATCTCATCGATGAAGCTGCCTCGAGGCTGCGCATGGAACTCGACTCTTCGCCGGTTGAGCTCGACGTGCTGCGCCGCCAGGTTGACCGTCTCAAGATGGAAGAGCTCGCCCTCAAGGGATCGGACGATCCGGGATCGCTCGCGCAGCTTGCAAGTGTTCGCGAGCACCTGGCCGAGCGTACCGAAGAGATGAACGAGCTTTCCGCGCGTTGGGAGCGCGAGAAGTCTGGTCTCAACGAGGTCGGTGAGCTCAAGGCCAAGCTCGAGGACCTGCGCATGCAGGCCGATCGCGCGCAACGCGAAGGCGACCTGAGCCGCGCCTCGAAGATCCTCTATGGCGATATTCCCGAGCTCAAGAAGAAACTCGTCGACCTCGAGCACGGCGAAAGCGCTGCGGATTCCGCGAGCGAAGCGGAACAAAAGCCGCTCGTCGCCGACAAGGTCGGTCCCGACGATATTGCCGGTGTTGTCTCGGCGTGGACGGGTATTCCCGCCGGTCGCCTCCTCAAGTCCGAGACGCAAAAGCTTCTCGACATGGAGGAGATTATCGGCAAGCGACTCATTGGCCAGCACCAGGCCGTGACCGAGGTCGCTGATGCGGTGCGCCGTTCACGCGCGGGTATCTCCGATCCGAACCGGCCCACCGGCTCGTTCCTCTTCCTCGGTCCCACGGGCGTGGGCAAGACGGAACTCGCGAAGTCGCTCGCCGAGTTCCTCTTCGACGATGAGCGTGCCATGGTTCGCATCGACATGTCCGAGTACGGCGAGAAGCACACTGTGTCTCGTCTCGTCGGTGCACCCCCTGGGTACGTCGGGTACGAAGAGGGTGGGCAGCTCACCGAGCAGGTCCGACGGCGCCCCTACACCGTCGTGCTTCTAGACGAAATCGAGAAGGCCCACCCGGATGTCTTCGACATTCTTCTCCAGGTCCTCGACGACGGTCGCCTCACCGATGGGCAGGGCCGCACGGTCGACTTCAGGAACACGATTCTGATATTGACCTCCAACCTCGGCGCCCACTTCCTTCAGGATGACAACCTCGATGACGGCGCGAAGCGCGACGCGGTCATGAACGCCGTGCGCGCTGCCTTCAAGCCGGAGTTCCTCAACCGCCTCGACGACATCGTGCTGTTCGATTCGCTCGGCCGCGAAGAGCTGCGCCATATCGTCGACCTCCAGGTCGCTTCGCTCGCGGCGCGCCTCAAGGATCGCCGCATTGCGCTCGATGTGAGCGATGCCGCCGAGGAGTGGCTCGCCGAGCGCGGCTTTGACCCGGCCTATGGTGCGCGTCCGCTCAAGAGACTCGTGCAGAAGGAGATCGGCGATGCGCTCGCGCGCCTCATTCTCACGGGTGAGGTTGTGGACGATCAGACGGTCAGGGTCGACGTGGAACAAGAGGAGGGCGGTTCCACCCGCCTCGCGCTCCACTGAATTCCATAGAGGTTATGGGGGTATGCGGGCCGTAAACCCTTGGATTGCATAGGGGTTGTGGGGGATTATTACGCTCCCCCGGCCCGATTACGCTGCCTGGCGTCGGAATGCTTCGCGAACCTTCACTACGAGGGGCCAATCGCGAGGATCCGGCGCCAGCGCATATGGTGAGGATTTGAAGTTGACGCGATTGAATTGCGGCATTCCCGGCGCATCCACCCGAAACTTCATTGGAAACTCCTCGCACCAACCGACGTTGGGGAGATCATCCTTGTAAATTGGGACAACCTCCCAACCCTCGTTACGAAGGGCGCTCGCGTGGTAGTGGTCGCGCTGCGCTTTCTCCGCTTCCTCGTGTGAGCTGCCCTGATACTCCACAACTATCTTCTGTGAAGGATAAACGAGATCTCGATCAGGGATGACACGCCCTCCGGAAAGGAGGATCGGTTTGTTCAGCTGCGGCTCGGGCAAGCCCGCCTCGACGAGAAGAAGTCGGCATAAGGTCTCTTGTGGCGAATCGGAGCCCACGCGAATGTTGTCAAGCGCCCAGCGTGTGTTGGTAGAGCCGTCAATTCTTGGATAACTCTCGCGCGCGTTTTTGAGGGCGGCAATCGTGCAATAGGGCTCACTACGTCCCTCGTAAATCTGGCGCGGTTGGCGCACGAGGTAATCGCCCACGGCGACAAGCTCAAACTGATTGAGTACAGTCGCAAGATCGAGAAACGTTCTTTCTCGCGACATCACTGGGAGAGGCTTTTTCCAAAGCTGTGCCGTGGAAGGGCGCCACAGCCTTCCGACGCCTGCTGCGCTTCCGCCGGTGCCAAATCCCGTAAGAATTTTCGCGAGCTCCACATTGACGACATCGCCACTCGCCAAGGGATGTTGCCGCCATTCGGCACATGGCTGAGTGGGGGAGCGGTGATAACTGGGGTATACGAAATCGGGGAATCCGCTGGACTTTTCGGGTGCACACCCGTGGTGGCTAAGAAGAGTCAAAGCACCGAGGAGATGGGAGCATGTTCGCGCCAGGAATCTCAACGGTACGGGCATTCCCCAGAAGAGCGCCGCCGAGATTTGAGAAAGGGCGGCTCTCGGGCATGCGTGAGTCACGATGCGCGCGTAGTCCCAGCTTGTGGGCGAGTGAGCCGTCGGAGCGTAGATTCCCCGGTGGAGCTTCTGGTAGTTCGGACCGCGAAGCTGATCTCTCGTGACTCCCTGTGCGTAAGCCTCTTGCGACGTGAATGCTGTGTGCTCGAGAGCAGCTGGTATGGGAGTTCGGATGCGTGCCATGGCTTGAATGCTATGGGCGCAGTGGTGGCGTTGGGCGTGGTCGAGGTGGCGTGGGGAAACCTCAAAATGTTGAGCGGGAACCGCGCTGAATGCTCGTGCGGAGGAATGTGGGTTCAGCCCTTATGGCGAGCATGAAAGTCGTGAGGGCTGGGCCGGGACGTGGTTCCTACGGCCCAAACCCCCACAACGTCTATGCAATCCGGTTAGGAGAGGACGAGGTTCACGAGCTTTGGCTCGCGCACGATCACCTTTCGCACCTCGTGGCCCTCTATGAGCTGTTGCACGCGTTCCTCCGCAAACACTGCTTTCTCAAGGTCCTCCGCCGAGATGTCCGGGTCGACCTCGATGCGGTGGCGCACCTTCCCCTTGACCTGGATGACGCACGTCACCGTATCGGCAACAAGGTACTCGGGATCCGCGACGGGGTAGGAGGCGCGAGCGAGGGAGACCTCGTGGCCGAGCTTGGCCCACAGTTCCTCGGCGAGGTGCGGGGCAAACGGCGACACCATGAGCACGAGTGCCTCAACCGCAGTGCGGGGCGCACCGCCGCCATCGCCCGCGACCTTCGTGAGGTGGTTGACGAGCTCGATGAGGCGCGCGATAGCGGTATTGAAGCGCATGTGCTCCATGTCGGCGCTCACGGCGTCGATGGTCTTGTGCACCGCGCGCAGGGTTTCCACGCTCGGCTCCGCATCGCTCGCGATGCACTCGCCGGTCTCTTCTGAGACAACAAGGCGCCACAGGCGTTGGAGGAAGCGCTGCGAGCCCACGACGTCGCGCGTGTTCCACGGACGCGAGAGGTCCAGGGGGCCCATCGACATTTCGTAGACGCGGAACGTGTCGGCGCCGAATTCGTCGTACATGTCGTCGGGCGTCACGATGTTGCGAAGCGACTTGCCCATCTTGCCGTATTCCTGCGTGACGGGCTTGCCTTCGTAGGTGAAGGTGCCGTCGGCCTCTTCAACCACCTCGGCCGCGTTCACGTACACCCCGCGCTCGTCGCGGTAGGCGTAGGCCTGCACGTACCCCTGATTAAACAGCGTGTGGAACGGCTCTGCGCTCGCGAGGTAACCGCGGTCGAAGAGGACTTTGTGCCAGAAGCGCGCGTAGAGCAGGTGCAAAACAGCGTGCTCTACGCCGCCCACGTACAAATCGACGCCACCGGTGGGCGCACCTTCGCGCGGTCCCATCCAATACTGTTCGTTTTCGGGTGCGGTGATCTGCTCGCTATTCGTGGGGTCGGTATAGCGGATCTCGTACCACGAGGAGCCGGCCCACTGGGGCATGACGTTCATTTCGCGGCGGTAGCGCTTCACGCCTTCGCCGAGATCAAGCTCAACCCAGGCCCAGTCGTCGGCGCGCGAGAGAGGCGTCTGCGGTTCGGTGTCGGCATCGTCCGGATCGAAGGTCTTCGGAGAGAAGTCATCCAACTCGGGCAGTTGCACCGGAAGCTGATCGGCCGGGAGCGCGATCGGGGTGTCCGGCGCGTCCTCCGCATACACGATCGGGAACGGCTCGCCCCAGTAGCGTTGGCGGCTGAAAAGCCAGTCGCGAAGGCGGTAGGTGGTCTTCGCGTGGCCGAAGCCCTTCTTTTCGGCGAACTCGGTCGCGGCGGCGATTGCCTCGGCTTTGTTCATGCCGTTGAGGTTGAGCTCCTCGCTTCGCGAGTTAATCTTCTTGCCGTCGCCCACGTACGCCTGGCCTTCTTCGAAGTCGGCCGGTGGCTGAACGGTACGAATGATCGGAAGGTCGAACGCGGCCGCGAAGTCGTAGTCGCGCTCGTCTTCGGCGGGAACGGCCATGATCGCGCCCGTGCCGTAGCCCATGAGCACGTAGTCGGCAGTGAACACGGGAATTGCACGCCCGTCCATGGGGTTCACGGCGTAAAGGCCCGTGAACACGCCCGTCTTTTCGCGAGAATCGGCGGTGCGCTCGCCCTCGTCAAGAGCGGCGGCGCGCTCCTGGTAGGCGGTGACGGCCTCGCGCGGGGTCGACGCGCCGCCAGTCCAAGAATCCTTCGTGCCTTCGGGCCACGCTTCGGGAAGGACGGTTACATCGGCGAGCAATGGGTGCTCGGGCGAGAGCACCGTGAAGGTCGCACCGAACAGCGTGTCCACGCGCGTGGTGAACACATCAAATGTGGCATCGGCGAGGGCTGAGGAGGCGTCGGACTCGAGCGTGAACGTGACCTCTGCACCGCGCGAACGGCCGATCCAGTTGCGCTGCATGGACTTGACAGATTCCGGCCAGTCGACGGTCTCGAGATCCTCGAGGAGACGATCCGCGTACGCGGTGATGCGCAGGTTCCACTGGCGGAGGCGGCGCTTGAACACGGGGAAGTCGCCGCGTTCGGAGCGCCCTTCGACCGTGACTTCCTCGTTTGCGAGCACGGTGCCGAGGCCCGGGCACCAGTTCACGGGCGTGTCGCTCACGTAGGCGAGGCGGAAGCAGTCAACGAGCTCCGTCATTTCCTCGGGCGTGTACTGGATGAGGAAGTCGAAGGGAGTGTCGTGCTCGGGATTCCAGTGCTCGTGATCCGGCTTGCGGTCGTACCACATCTGCGGGATGTCGATGCCCTGCTGCTCGGCGAGGGCGTACGGGTCGACGTCGCGATCCTGGATCGCACCCTTGAGTTCCGAAATGGGCCGTGCAGAGCCGCGTGTGCCGTCAGCCTTCACGAAGTTCGGGTCGTACCACGAGTCGAACAGCCGGAGGAATACCCACTGGGTCCACTTGACGAAGTCGAGATCGGTCGTGCGAAGCGAGCGGCGCGAGTCGTGCGAGAGGCCGAGGCGGAAGAGCTGGCGGGCCATGTTCGCGACGTTTTCGTCGGTCGTGACGCGCGGGTGGGTGCCGGTTTGAATCGCGTACTGCTCCGCGGGCAGGCCGAAGGCGTCGTAGCCCATCGTGTACAGGACGTTCTTGCCGAGCATGCGGTTGTGGCGCGCAACGGCGTCGGTCGCGATGTAGCCGAGCGGGTGGCCCACATGCAGTCCCTTGCCCGAGGGATAGGGGAACATGTCCATGATGAACATCTTCTCGCCGAGCTCTTCGGCGCTGCGTCCGTCAGACAACTCGCCCACGGGGTTGACGGCGTTGAACGTGCCCTGTTCGAGCCATAGCTTTTGCCATTTCTGCTCGATCTGTCCCGCGAGTTCAGCGGTGTAGCGGTATGGGGCCTCAGCCATCGTGTCCCTTTCCTCGAATCGGTTTCGTGCGCGGCGGTTCTCGAGCGCGCATTCACTGCCACCAGTCTACGTGCTGCGCCTTTATCGCGCGTGGGGTGAGTCCGACGCTTGCGGGGCCTTGATCGTTCCCGCATTCTATGGACCGCATTCAGCCCGTAGGATGGGACGCATGGCGATTCATTTAAGCGAGTATTCCGAGTCCTGGGTTGGCGATTTCATGGGGATCGCGACGGCGCTCGTGGACGCACTCGACGGCCATGGCGGCCAAGGCATCGAGCACATCGGTGCGACCTCGGTTCCGGGCATGGTGGCCCGGCCCATGATCGATATTGCGGTCATCGCGGCGCCCCTCGCGCTTGATGAGGCATGCGAGGCGCTCGGCCCGCTCGGCTACGTCGCTGGCGGTCAAAACCAGGAGGGGGAGGACTACCGAAAACTCAACACTCCCACCTCGGGTGCGCTTCACTCTCTTACGGTGTTCGACGAGGAATCTCCGCTTCTGCACGCGAGTATCGCTGCGCGCCAGGTCCTCATGAACAGTCCCGAGCTCGTCGCGGAGTTCTCTGGCTACAAGCGGGGACTTGCGTTTACGGGCGCGATCGGCGTGGAGGAGTACCGCACCGCGAAGGCTCCGATGTTCCAGAAGATCTTGCGCGAGGCGGGCATGGACGAAGATGCCCTCGCGGCTCTCACCGCGAATTTCTAGGCGCCTTTTACGAGGCGCTCGGCGAGGCGCGGCATCGCGCGCTCGAGAACATCGAGAGTTTTGTCGAAGTCTTCGGCCCCGCCGTACCACGGGTCGGGCAGGGGAGCGCCGGCTTCCGATTCGGGGTCGAAATCTGTCATGAGGGCGAGCTGGTCCTCCCGTGCACCGAGAGCACGCAGTCGGTCGAGGTGAAAATCCTCGGCAGCCACGAAAAGATCGGTGTTCTCGATATCGGTGGGGTTCACCTGGCGGGCCGCGTGGCCGCTCGCGTCGTAGCCCTGAGCCTTGAGCACGCGGGCCGCGCGCGGATCCATGGGGTTGCCGACCTCCTCGCTGCTCACGCCCACGGAATTGACGGTGATGTTTTCGCCGCCTTCGAGGGAAGCGAGTGAGGAGCGAAGGATGCGTTCGGCCATCGGGGAACGGCAAATGTTGCCCCAACATACGGTAGTAATCAGCATGTATCGACCCTAACGCAGATCGCTTTTTACGCCCCGAAAAGGGAGGCGATCACCATGAGCGCGATCATCGTGCCCACCGACGTGAAGAGCGCGATATCGCGTGTCATTTCCTCGCCGACCTCGTAGCGCGCGGCTGCGACGTAGACGTTCTGCGCTGTGGGAAGCGCGGCGAGAACGACTGCCGCGTAGAGCTCAATGCCCGCGAGCCCAAACGCGAAGCGCGCGAGGGCCCAGGCGATAAGTGGCATGGCGAGAAGTTTGAGCGCGGTCGCAAGGAGAATGTCCGCGCGATGCCCCGCTTCTTTCGAGAACGGCCTCGAGGCGGTGAGCGACATTCCGAAGGCGAGGAGCATGCCCGGAATCGAGATGCCCGCAATGACGTCGATCGGCTCGGTGACGAATGCGGGAAGATGAAGGTTGAAGCCGAGAACGGCAAGCCCAGCGGCGGACGCGATGATCATGGGGTTGGCAACGATCGTTTTCGCGAGCGCGCGCAAGCTCGGGCGCTGACCCGAGACAGCCGAGTGGAGAACCGACTGGAAGAGGGGCGTGAACACCGCCATTTGCCAAAGAGCCACGGGAAGGGCAAGCGCGACGTCGCCGAGGACATACGCGGCGATGGGGAATCCCATGTTGGCGCTGTTGACCATCGACGCCGAGACCGAAGAGATCACGGTGTGGGGGAGATCCCGCTTGAGAAACACATGCGAAAGGACGGCGGCGAGCGCGGTGGTGAGGAGTCCGGCGAGCGCCGCGACGGCGAAGTTCGCCGAAACCACGAGGCCGAGGTCGCTGTCGATGAGCGACACAAATACGAGGCACGGGCCCGCGATGAAGTAGGTGAGGCGGTTGAGCACGAAGCGGCCATGAGGCCCCATAAGGTTGCTCCATCCCGCGAACGCGCCCACGGCGACGATCACGGCGATCACGAAGAAGCCGCTCACGACTCCCGCCACGGCAGCTACCTCGAAGAAATCTGGTCAGTAGCGCCTGGAACAGCCTCGGCAGGGTCGTTGCCGAGCGCGACGATACGGTTCTTCTCATCGACGTGGACGATGCGCGGTGTATGGCGTGCGGCTTCCTCCGGCGTGAACTGCCCGTAGGCGATAAGGATCACGAGGTCGCCGGGATGCACGAGATGGGCCGCGGCGCCGTTGATTTTGATGTCGCCACTTCCTGCCTCTCCGCGGATCACGTAAGTCTCGAGGCGAGCACCGTTCGTGACATCGACGATCGCGACGAGCTCGTTCTCAAGGAGGCCCGCGGCATCGAGGAGATCGGCATCGACCGTCACCGATCCCACGTAGTGCAGATCGGCTTGCGTGACGGTGGCACGGTGAATCTTTGAGGTCATGAGTGTTCGCAGCACGATTCTCAAGTATTCCATCTCGCACGCGCGCCCGGGAGGGCTGCTCGACGTGAGTTTGCGAACGAAGAGAGCGCGCATCTCTTCACCTTCCGAGCCTCCCTCACGGATAATTGAAGCGTTTACCGCCCATGTGGGCTCGGCGCCACTGCGCCTACGAGAAACACCGGACCGCGCGAAGTCGCGAAGAAAGGGGCCATGTCTATGCCCAAATCACGCAGGACCCACAAGGCAGAACGCTTCGATGCAATGGCGCTTCCCGAAGAACTTGTGCAGGAGCTAGAAGTCCAGGGCTTCGAGCGCGCCTTCGAGATTCAGGAGGCGATCCTCCCAGACGCGCTCGCGGGACGCGACGTTCTTGCCCGCGCCGAAACCGGGTCGGGCAAAACCCTCGCGTTCGCCCTCTCGATGTGCGCACGTTTCCGTCACCGCAGCTCTCATAGGCGTCGCCCGCTCGGCATGGTGCTCGTCCCCACGCGTGAGCTTGCCGTTCAGGTCGTGGATACGATCCATCCCTTCGCGCGCGCCGTGGGCATTAAGGCACAGCTCGTTTCGGGCGGCATGAACATCGACAAGCAGGCCGATGCTCTTCGCCGCGGCGTCGAGATCATCGTGGCGACGCCCGGTCGCGTCGTGGACCTCGCCCAGCGCGGCGATCTCTTCCTCGACCGCATCGAAACGACCGTGATCGATGAGGCCGACCACATGGCAGATCTTGGCTTCCTCCCCGTCGTGACCGAGATCCTCGCCCATGTCGAGATGGGAACGCAAAAGATGCTGTTCTCAGCGACGCTCGATGAGCAGGTCGATGCGATCACCGATCGTTTCCTCGTGGATCCCGTGACGCACGAGACCACTCCGGTTGCCGCCGCGGTGCAAAATATGCGCCACGTTGTGTACGCCATCAACCCCAAAAAGAAGCGCCAGATCACCGCGCAGATCGCCGCGCGCGACGGTCGCACGCTCCTTTTTACACGCACGCAACTGGGAGCCGAACGCGTTGCTCGAGAGCTCATCGAGGTGGGCGTTCCTGCCGCGGCGCTTCACGGCAATAAGCAGCAGGGGCTCCGTACGAACGTGCTCGCCGGTTTCCGCCAGGGAGCCTTCGACGTGCTCGTCGCGACCGACGTTGCCGCACGCGGCATCCACATCGACGACGTCTCGCTCGTTCTCCATGTCGACCCCTCCGATGACGCCAAGGAATACGTTCACCGCTCGGGTCGCACCGCGCGCGCCGGCGCCTCCGGCGTTGTCGTCACCCTCGCCCTTCCCCACCAAGAGAACAAGACGCGCCAGGTGATGGAAGCCGCAAAGGTCGAACCCGAGTGGAACGAGGTGAACTCCGAGGTTGATGAGGTGATCCGGTATGTCGGAGGAAGGACACCGAGGGGAACCCCCGCGAAGGACCCTCAGCTCGTCAAATACAAGGGTGCGCCCCGTAAGCTCGATATCACCCGGATGCGCGGGGCGAACTCTCGAAACGCCGCCGAGAGGCGAGAGAACGAAAAGCGCCGCGCAATCTACGACGAGCACGAAGGGGCATCGCCCTCGCGCACGTCGGGCCCGGGTAAAGGACGCCGCACGGGTGGGAAAACACGAAGGGCCGACGCTCGCAAGGCACGCGGCGCTTCGTCCAATCGCACGCGTGGCCAGCGCCGGTCTCGCTAGAGCCCCACACAGACCACGTGATTCGCCCTCGACACGAGAAGGAGATCCTCGATGAGCGTGAGCCTCTTTGACCTGTTCAAGATTGGGATCGGGCCCTCGAGCTCGCACACCGTCGGCCCCATGCGGGCCGCCAAGGAGTTCGCCGACGAGGTGCTCGCGCACCCCACGATCGGTCCCGATATCGCCGACGTCGAGGTGCATCTTTATGGCTCGCTCGCCGCTACCGGCATGGGCCACGGGACTCTTGATGCCGTCGTCCTCGGTCTCGAAGGGAACGACCCCGCGACGATCGATCCCACCGAGGCGTGGGCGCGTGCGAAAGCAATCGATGAAAGCGGCGGGCTTATGCTCGGTGGGCGCGTTCCCGTGAGTCTTCGCCCCTCCACGATCGTCTTGCACCCGCTCACGTTCCTTCCCGAGCACTCGAATGGCATGACCTTCGCGGTCCTCGATGAAAGCGGCAACGAGCTCGAGAAGCGCACGATGTTTTCGATCGGTGGCGGCTTCGTTGTGGACAAAGAGGAGCTTGTGGCCCAGCAGGCGTCGGAATCCGCCGCCGAGGTAGAAAATCCAGCCGAGGACGAAGCGAAGGCGAAGCCGATCTTCGAAAGCGGCGAGGAGCTTCTTCGCGTGTGCGAGGAACACGGCTTCACGGTGTCGCAGGCGATGCTCATGCGCGAGCGCCAGTGGCGAACCGAGAGCGAAATCCGCGAGGGGATTCTCGAGATTTGGGGCGTCATGGAAGCCTGCATCGAGCGCGGCATGCACACGACGGGTGTGCTTCCGGGTGGCCTCAACGTGCGCCGCAGGGCCGCGAGCTGGCACGAAGCCCTTCAGCTCGAAGACCCGAATCATCGCGCCGACAACGCATTCGAGTGGGTAAGCCTCGCCGCGCTCGCGGTCAACGAAGAAAACGCGGGTGGCGGGCGAGTCGTGACCGCGCCCACGAACGGTGCGGCAGGCATCATTCCCGCGGTGCTCTACTACGCTCTCACATACCTTCGCTACGACGACCGCGAGGACATGATCGTGCGCTTCATGCTCGCGGCAGCGGCTTTCGGGTCGCTGTGCAAGGAACGCGCGTCGATTTCGGGCGCGGAAGTTGGCTGCCAAGGTGAAGTTGGGTCGGCAAGCTCAATGGCCGCCGCGGGCCTCGCCGAAGTGATGGGCGCGAAACCCGGACAGGTGGAAAACGCCGCCGAAATCGCAATGGAGCACAACCTTGGACTCACGTGCGACCCGGTGGGAGGCCTTGTGCAAGTGCCGTGCATCGAACGCAATGCCATGGGCGCCATCAAGTCCATCACCGCCGTGCGTTTCGCCATGCGAGGCAACGGCGAGCACTTCGTCTCTTTCGACACCGTGCTCGAAACGATGCGCCGCACGGGCAAAGACATGAACGAACGTTACAAAGAGACGGCGATGGGCGGCCTCGCCGTCACCGTCCCCGTGTCTTTGCCCGCGTGTTGAGACTCGTGGGCTACCGTTAGAGACGATTGCCTCGCGCCACCGCGGCGCGGCTTCCAGTACAGAAAAGGACGGCTACGGCTCCATGAACGATTCAGCAAGTGGCGACATCAACGACGATTTCGCACCCGGTGAGAGCCCCGAAGAACTCGCGGCAGCAGCGGAAGTTGCCCCCGAGGCGAAAAAGCGTAACGACGATGAACGCGCGACGCTCACCGAAGTGGCGAACTCCCTCGGCATCACCGCCGCGGTTGCGCTTCGCGCGCTTCGCGGCGAATCCGATATCAACTCCAAGCTCGTGACATCGGTGCGGGAGACTGCCGAGCGCCTCCAATACCCGCTCGAGGACCTCACGAGCGAGGATGACCGCCGCGGTGTTGTCGCGGTGCTCGTCAACACGATGCGCAACACGTGGATTTCGGACATCGTGCGCTCGATCCGCATCGAGCTCGCGGCAACCGGCCGCCACGTTGTCGTCGTCCCGACTCGCCGACGCATGCCCGAGTACCCCGTCACCCTCGAAGAGGAAACGATCTCCGCGCTCACGGCGCTCGGTGTTGACGGCTTCATCATGGCCAGCGAGCTTCCTGAGCTCGACAAGGTGTTCGAGGCAATCGGTAACCGACCCCTCGTCGCGATCGGGGGCTCTAAGGAGCGTATCGGCAAATCCGACACGGTTCGTATCGATGATGAGGCCGGCTTCGGCCTGCTCGTTGATCACCTCGTGAGCCTTGGTCACAAAGAGATTGCGCACGTGGGCGGTGTGGGCTACGCGGTTGCAAAGGAACGCGCGGCAGCCTTCAAGGCTGCGATGAAGCGCCACGGCCTCGAGCAGCACGCGCGAGTGGAGCCCGCCGATTTCAGTGAGCAAGTTGGCCAGACTGCCGGATCGATGCTTTTGCGAGGTAGCCAGGTTCCCACTGCGATTACGTGCTCGAATGACGTGACAGCCGTAGGACTGCTCTCTGCCGCTGCTGATGCTGGGTACGACGTTCCGGCGCAGCTCGCTGTCACGGGTTACGGCAATACCTCACTCGCGTCCTCCGGGATTGCGCAAGTGACGAGCATCGACCCGAACTCGCGCCGCATCGGTGCGCTCGGGGCGCAAATGCTTGTCGAACGCATCGGCGGATACGAGGGGCCTGCCCGAGACACCGCAGTTTCCCCGCATCTCATCGTCCGCCGCTCGTCCTCGGCCGGCCCCCGCCCCGAGCAGCAGCGCCGCCGGCGCGTGACGATCGACTGAACATCACACCACCATCCGGAGAAAACCCTTCGAATCCCCTGAACCTTTCCGGGGCCGCATTGATAGGCTGAGTGCATGATCAACTCCTCGAACGACCGCTCTTCGAACGACCGTCGAACGAGCACAACCTCGCGGTCGATTGGCGAACTTGTCGCCTCGATCAAGAACGAATTCACCTCCGTGATCGATCAACAAATCGCGATCGCGAAGAAGGAAATCACCGGAATTGCCATCAAGGGCGGCGCGGCCGCGGCACTTGCTGCAGTTCTCGTGTTCTTCCTTTTGAGCGCGTGGGTGATGTTCCTCTTCTTCTGTGCATGGGGTCTCGTAGCCCTCGGGCTGCCCGCGTGGGCATCATTCCTCATCGTGTGTGGCTCGCTCGTGCTCCTCGGCGTCATACTTGGCCTCATCGCGTTCCTCCTCGTCAAGAAGATCACCGCCCCCGAGGTCACGATCGAAACGGCGAAGAGTGCCGTCGATTCGGTTCAGGGAAAGCGCCGCGCGAACTCCGTGGACTACGACGACGCGTTTGAAGAGCTCTACGGCAAGCAGGTCAGCGCCGCAACGCCGCGCGAGATCTAAACCATCACCACCGAGAAGCGAGGGGCGCCGCGAGTGCTCCTCGCTTTTTCGGTACCCACGAGAGGCTAGGCTAAAAGACGTGACTCTACGACTTCATGACTCGAAGACCAGGACCGTTTCGGATTTCACGCCACTCAAGGAAGGGGAGGTCTCGCTCTACGTGTGCGGGCCCACCGTCCAGGACGGCCCTCACGTGGGCCACATTCGCACCTTTTTGGCCTTTGACGTGCTCGTGCGATGGCTGCGGAGGAGCGGCTATCGCGTCACGTATGTGCGTAACGTGACCGACATCGACGACAAGATCCTCGCGCGCGCGGTTGAAGAAGGCGAGGCATGGTGGAAGTGGTCGTATGCAAACGAGCGCAAGTTCGGCGAGATCATGGACCGCCTCGGCGCAGTGCGCCCCGATTATGAACCGCGCGCTACGGGGCACGTTACCGAGATGATTGATTTCATGCAGCGTCTCATTGAACGGGGCCACGCTTACGCCGACGGCGAGGGAAGCGTGTACTTCGACGTCTCCTCACTTCCCGAATACGGCTCTCTCACGAACCAGTCAATCGGGAACATGGTTGACGACGCGGAGGCCGCCTCGAACCTCAAACAAGACCCGCATGACTTCGCCCTGTGGAAGAAAGCGAAGGAGGGCGAGCCAGAGACCGCGAAATGGTCCACCCCGTTCGGCGAGGGCCGTCCAGGCTGGCATCTCGAATGCTCGGCGATGGCGAAGAAGTACGTGGGGGAAAGCTTCGACATCCACGGCGGGGGCCTGGACCTTCGCTTCCCGCATCACGAGAACGAGCAAGCCCAGAGCTACGGTGCCGGGTATGGCTTCGCACAGCGTTGGATGCACTCGGGCATGCTCACAGTCGACGGTATGAAGATGGGCAAGAGCCTCGGCAACTTCATCACGGCCGAGGACGTTCTCGAGAAGCACTCAGCGGCCGCCGTGCGCCTAGCGATCGTGGGTTCTCACTATCGCACCAACGTGGAGTTCAACGAGACAACCCTAGCGGAAGCGGAAACCGTGCTCGAGCGTCTTCGCGGCTCGCTCACGCGTGCCCTCGAAGCACTCGAGCAGGCTAAAGCACTCGGTGAGCTTCGCGAGCCGGGTGAAGGCGCACTTCCCGAACGCTTTATCGAGGCGATGAATGACGACCTCGGCGTTGCAGATGCTCTCGCCGTGATCCACGAGCGGCACGGGCAGCTCAACACGCTTCTTGCGAGCGCGACGGTCAATGCGAGCGAGGTCGCGCATGCCGTAAACGAGCTGCGAGACATGCTCGACGTGTTCGGCCTCGATCTGCTCGGCGCGCAATGGGCCGAAGAATCAGGGGCAAACGGGGCGGAGCACGAGGCGCTCGACGCGCTGATCCGCGCTCAACTCGAGGAACGCGCCGAAGCACGCAAGAACAAGGACTGGGAGAGGGCCGACGCGATCCGCGATCGCTTCGCCGCCGCAGGCATTCGCATCGAGGACTCCGCGGGCTCCTCCCGCTGGAGCCTTACAAACTAGGAGAGACCATGGCAGGACACAAGAGCTCCCGCAAGGGCCCCAAGGTTGGTTCCGGCGGCGTGCGCCGCCGCAGGCTCGAAGGGCGAGGCCCCACTCCCAAGGCAGAAGATCGCCCTCATCACAAGGCCTACAAGGGAGGCCGCGACACCGTCGGAAAATCCGGTGCGAAGACGGGCAAGCGCCGCCCGCAGCGCAAATCGCCCAAGGACGCCGCGAACCGTCCCACCGTGATCGCGGGGCGCAACTCCGTGCTTGAAGCGCTTCAGGAGGGTGTAGAAGCGCTCTCGCTCACCCTCGCGATCAGGCTCGACGCCGATGAGCGCGTGCGAGAGATCATGCGCCTCGCTCACAAACGAGGGCTGCAACTTCACGAGGCAACCCGACCCGAGCTCGACCGCCTCACCGACGACGCGATTCACCAGGGCGTCGCGCTCACCCTCCCGCCTTACGAATACGCAAGCCCTGCCGACCTCCTCGATATAGCCGCGGACGATTTCGATACACCCCTGCTCATCGCGCTCGATGGCATCACGGATCCGCGTAACCTCGGTGCGATCCTCCGAAGCGCCGGCGCTTTCGGTGCGCATGGTGTGATCATCCCCGAGCGTCGCAGCGTGGGCATGACGGCGAGCGTGTACAAGGTCGCGGCGGGCGCCGCCACGCGCGTGAAGGTCGCACAGGTCACGAACCTCAACCGCGCGATCGATTCGCTCAAGAAGCAAGGCGTATTCGTCGTGGGGCTCGATGCCGATGGGGAGCTTGAGCCGCGGGACATGGACCTCGCGACCTCTCCGATCATGCTTGTCGTAGGAGCTGAGGGCAAGGGGATTTCCCGACTTACGCGTGAGAAGTGCGACGCGATCGTGTCGATTCCCATGGCGGCCACGACGGAGTCTCTCAACGCCTCGGTTGCCGCGTCGATCGTGCTTTATGAAATCGCGGGAACGCGCGCACGCACCGGGCGCGCCTAGCGCGAGCTGGGCTTAAAACTCCGTGTCGGTCACGATCGGGATCGCTGAGGTCTCGGACGTGATGAGGGCGCGCTCGTCCTGGCGGTAAGCGAGGACGTTCAAGATGTAGTCCTGGACGGCTTTATCCCACGTGACGTCCGTGCCGAGACGCTGGGACATGAACCACTTGTGCTCGAGAAGCTCGTGGTAAAACTCTGGCGCCGGAAGCTTCTTCCTCATCGCTCGCGGGATCGCCCGCACAACTGGCTCGTATTGTTCCTGGAGCCACTCGTGGGCGACGAACTCTTCTTCTTCGCCCTGCTGATTGGTGAGGGCGCGGAACTGATCGAGGTCGTTGAGGAGCCGTCGAGCTTGGTTCTCCTGGGCATCGATGCCCGTGAGACGCATGAGGCGCCTTCTGTGGTGGCCCGCATCCACGACCTTGGGTTGTACCGTCACGGTCGTGCCGTCGAGGTCCGTTGTCATGTCGAGTTCATCGACATCGAAGCCGAGTTCATTGAGTTTTTCGATACGCGCGCTCACGCGCCAGCGTTCGTTCGCGCTGAAGGTCTCGCGTCCAGTGAGGGCGTCCCACAGCTCGTTGTAACGCTCGAGAAGGAGATCGCCCACGGCGATCGGGTCAACATTTTCGGGCAGCTGTTCGGCTGCCTGAAGATCGAGCATTTCTCCAACGATGTTCGTGCGCGCGATGTCGAGGTCGTACTCGCGCTGGCCCTTGGTGAGGTGATCTTCGAGCTGGCCCGTTTCGACGTCGACGATATAGGCCGCGAAGGCGCCCGCGTCGCGCTTGAAGAGCGTGTTGGAGAGCGAGACATCGCCCCAATAGAAGCCCACGAGGTGGAGGCGCACGAGCAGAACTGCGAGGGCATCCAGGAGCTTGCGGGCTGTGTCTTCGCTATTGAGCTGCGAGAAGACAGCCCGGTAGGGAAGTGAGTATTGGAGGTGGCGGGTGATGAGGATGGCGTCGAGTTCGTGACCATCGACGGATGATTCTCGCCCGCTTACGACAGCGAACGGCTCGACGGCAGGGATTCCCAATTTTCCGAGCAGGCGCAGGGTCGTGAACTCACCCCGTGCAAGATTGACGTTGATCTCTTTGAGCGCGAGAACTCGCCCGCTTACGCGCGCGAAGCGCACGACGTGGCGGGAAATACCGCGCGGGAGTGAGGCGAGGAGGGAATCGGGCCACTCGGCTAGTGGCAGGCTCCACGGCAGATCGAGGAGTGCCTCGTCCGCTCGCGCTGCGGAGATCTCGATGGGTGCCATGTCTCCTATTCTCCCCTACTCTCGGGGTGGGTATGCAAAGAAGGCACGCGATTCGCGTGCCTTCTTTGTGAATGTTTCCTCGTGGAAGGAAAGGAAACGATCAGTCACCGAGTCGGTTGCCCGACTTCAGATCAAACAGGTGCACGTGATCGGCCTTCGGGTGGAAGTGCACGGTCTCGCCCTTTTGCGGAGGGCGGCGGCCATCGACACGGGCGATGATCGGCTTGTCCGTCTCGCCAGCGCCAGCGAGGCGACCGTAGACGTAAGCATCGGCACCGAGAACCTCAACCATGTCGACCTCGACGGGGAGACCATCCGAGGCGAGCTCGAGATCCTCGGGGCGAACGCCAACCGTAACGGCCTTCTCGTTCGACTCCGAAAGGGTCGAGCGATCAACCGGGATCACGGAGCCACCGAAGGCGACGCCCTGATCGGTCAGGGGCTGCTCAACAAGGTTCATGGCGGGCGAGCCAATGAAGCCAGCGACGAAAACGTTGTTCGGGTGATCGTACATACGCTGCGGCGAGTCGATCTGCTGGAGCACGCCACCGGCGAGAACGGCGACGCGGTCACCCATCGTCATAGCTTCGGTCTGGTCGTGGGTCACGTAGACGGTCGTGACGCCGAGGCGGCGCTGGAGCGACGCGATCTGAGTACGGGTCGACACACGGAGCTTTGCGTCGAGGTTCGAGAGCGGCTCGTCCATGAGGAACACCTGGGGCGAACGCACGATCGCGCGACCCATGGCGACACGCTGGCGCTGACCACCCGAGAGAGCCTTCGGCTTGCGGTCGAGGTACTGCTCAAGGTCGAGAATCTTCGCGGCTTCTTCAACGCGCTTGCGGATCTCATCCTTCGGCGTACCGGCAATCTTGAGAGCGAAGCCCATGTTGTCGGCAACCGACATGTGCGGGTACAGGGCGTAGTTCTGGAACACCATCGCGATGTCGCGATCCTTCGGCGGAACGTTGGTGACGTCGCGATCACCGATGAAGATGCGGCCAGCGTCGATTTCTTCGAGACCGGCGAGCATACGCAGCGAGGTGGACTTACCGCAGCCCGAGGGGCCGACGAGAACGAGGAATTCGCCGTCTTCGATCTCGATGTTGAGGTCGTCAACCGCGGGCTTATCGCTGCCCGGGTAGATGCGGCTTGCGTGGTCGTAGATAACCTTTGCCATGGGTATTCCCTTCACCGGCAGGTACGTGCCGGACGATCCGTTGTGAAGTAACAACCAGCGTTCCTTGCTGGCGTGGACATAACAATACCTCACTGTGGCGCTGGCCATACGGGACGCGCCGAATGGTGATCGTGGCGTTTCGGCTTGGGAGGGCCCGTAGGGTGGTCGGGGAGTCCGACGCTTGCCCCGGTCGCACCGATCCGTAGTTCTGCGAGCTGCAGAGCGCGGCGATGCGAGGAAGCGGGACTGATCACGAAGCGATGGTGACGAGAGTGAAAGGCGGCGGTCTCATGACGAGCCTCGCGGAATTGATTGAGAAGACCCTCGCAAAGCGGGGGAGTGAGAGTGAACCGCTCAGGATTGTGCAAGCGGGTCATCCGGCCCTTCGGGCGAGATCAAAGAACGCCGCGCGTTTGCTTGATCCGGAGCTGCTCAGTGCGTTCATCGATGCGCTTGTTGTGACGATGCACGAGGCCCCGGGCGTCGGTGTCGCTGCCCCGCAAGTGGGGGTGCCTATTCGACTCGTGGTGATGGAAGACCGGGTGCACGAAGAGGGCGAAGAGCGCGATGCTGACGACGATCGCTACGAGCGCGACAACCTTCCACTCATGGCCGTGATTAATCCTCGTTACGAAGAAGTGGAGGGGGAGGACACCGTGACTTTTGGGTGGGAAGGATGCTTGAGCGTCGATGGCTGGCGCTCGCTCGTACCTCGCCCGAAAAGTGTGCGAGTATTCGGGACCGCGATTCTCGCGGATGGTGAGGTTCGCGAACTTGACGAGGAGTGGACTGGCTGGAGCGCCCGCATTTTCCAGCACGAGAGCGATCATCTCGACGGCATCTTGTGCCACGATCGCGGTGTCGATCGTTCGTTTGTGCAAGATTCCTACTTGCACCGTTACACGGACCTTTCAGACGCGGTTCGTTACCTTGGACTGCGCGGCGACGTGGTGAACCTCGAACCCGGCGCCGTCGATCTTCACCGCACGCGGGCGTGAACGTGCCCGAAAGTGCTCGATAGCGTCCACGAAAAGGAGAGCAATGGCCTCGAAGGACCTGCGCACATCGAAGAAATCGAGCGGGAAGGGCAAGGGCGAGGATTCGGTCCTCGATGACAAGCAGTTTGAACTTATCGATAGAGCCCTCGCCATCCAGGGGCCGATTGCCCGCAAATACGTCGATTCGCTTCGCCGTAAGAACCCCACGTGGAGCGACGATCAGATCATTGCCCGGCTTGAAGGCCACTTCACGAAGCTTGCCGTGGCTACCGGCATCGGCATCGGCGGAACGGCAGCACTTCCCGCAGTCGGCACCGCAACCGCCATAGCTCTCACCGCAGGCGAAGGCCTTGCCTTCGCCGAGGCATGCGCCTTCCTCACCCTTGGTATCGCCCACGTGCGTGGCGTGGACATGAGTAAGCCGTCGGTGCGCCGCACGGTGATCCTCGCGATCCTCGGCGGTGAGCGAGGAGCGGAGATTGTGACGAAAGCGCTCGGGAAGAACGGACTTCAATGGTCGACGGTTCTCGATGGCATGGCGCCGCCGTTTGTTGCCGACGCGGTGAATACTCAGGTCAATCGCTGGATCCGTCGCACCGTGACGCGCCGATTTACGGGCCTGTGGGCGGGGCGCCTCATCCCGTTCGGCATCGGTGCCGTGATCGGGGGCCTCGGCAATAAGGCACTCACGAAGACCGTGATCGAAGCCGCTCGCGAGGTCTTTAGCCACGCCGACGAGCCGGTTTCTTCCACGCTCGTCGAGAAATCAGAAAGCAGTGCCTACAACGACGACACTAAGGGTGACGCCTAGTCCTCAAAGCGTGCCGTAGATAAAAGGCGCTTCCGGGTCTTCCGGAAGCGCCTTTTGTCTCAAGCAGAATGCTCAGATGTCCTGCGTGAACTCGTTTTCGTGTTCGGTTCCCTTTGCGCGGCGGTAGGAGGCGCGGATTTCCTCTTCGGCGTCGTCGCGGCCCTCCCAGTGAGCTCCTTCGACGCTCTTACCGGGCTCGAGATCCTTGTAGACCTCGAAGAAGTGCTGAATTTCGAGGCGGTGGAACTCGGAGATATCGGTAAGCTCTTGGCGGCGAATCTGGCGTTTATCGCCGACGGGGACCGCGACGATCTTGTCGTCGCCGCCGGACTCGTCACGCATGCGGAACATGCCGAGTGCGCGGCATCGGATCAGACAGCCGGGGAAAGTCGCCTCTTCGAGGAGAACGAGCACGTCGAGCGGGTCGCCGTCCTCACCGAGAGTCCCTTCGATGAACCCGTAGTCATCGGGGTAGCGGGTTGCCGTAAAGAGCATGCGATCGAGCCGGATTCGACCATTGTGATGGTCGACCTCGTACTTATTGCGATTTCCCTTGGGGATCTCGATCGTGACGTCGAATTCCACGTGTGTGACTCCATTGCCTAAGGTATTTCTTGTCTCTGAGGGGCTCGCCCTCTGCGTGCCACAATAGCGAAGATCCTCGTGCGCGGGCGGCGTTACGGGGTGTGCGCTATCCGCGCATGCGTAAACTTTGCACGAAGTCACAGACACATGGGTGCGCAGGACGGGCTTTTCAAGCTGGGAAGGAGCAGGAACAGATGGGGAATTCGAAGACCGTCGAAGTCGTCGCCGCAATCCTTGCGTTCGCGCTCCCCGTAACCTTTTACACGTTCGGGGACCTCGTCGATGCCTTTCCCGGCATTCTCACCGTTCGTACGGAAGACACGGTCGATCCGGAAGGTGTTCCGGCCAAGGGAGAGGCGTGGCCGCGTGCGGAGGACGCGCGGCCGATTGACGCTGCGTCACCTGTGTCAAAGGTCAGCGGTGAACAAATCAATGCGGCTGTTGAAGCGCTCCCACAGCTCGGAGCGTACTCGGGAAAGCTTTCGTATGCGATGGTCGATGCGGAAAGTGGTGAGGTGATTGCCGAACGCGATTCCGGCGTGAACCTTACCCCCGCCTCGACCATGAAGCTTCTCTCAGCGCTCGCGGCGGCGAAGGCGATGGGTCCCGATGCGACTTTCACGACGCGCGCCGTGCTCGATGGCGAGCGAATTGTGCTCGTGGGGGGTGGTGACAATTTACTCACCGTGAAGCCGAACGAAACGAAAGAGGGGATCGTCCGGGCGTCACTGGCCTCACTTGCGGATCAAACCGTTCAGAAGCTCAAGGCAGAGGGGCGCACGAGCGTGGCGCTCGCGTTTGACGACTCTCTTTTCGGCAATGACCCATTGAATCCTGCCTGGGGCGAGAATGGCCCCGCTGGCGGCTGGGTTGCCCCAATCACACCGCTTGGAGTCGACGGAGGCCGCGCCGACGGCACGAAATACGGCGCGAAATCCGCGGATCCTTCACTCGATGCGGCGAAGGCTTTCGCAAAGCTCCTCACCGAACGAGGGATCACAGTCGAGGGAGACCCGGTACGAGCCACGGCGCCTGACGGCGCTCGAGAACTGGGGACCATTCACTCCGCACCCTTGAGCGATTTGATCGCGCACACTCTTCTTTATTCCGACAATTCTCTCGCTGAAACTCTCGCACGCCTCGCTGCGGTGCGCACGGGGCATCCGGGAACCGTGGCGGGAGCACGACAAGCCGTGAAAGCTGAGATTGACGAGGTCGCGCGCGAGGGGGGCTTCTCGATCGAGGGGCTCGTCATCGCCGATAACTCGGGCCTTTCGAAAGACAATCGAATTTCACCGTCGCTCCTTGCGCATTTGACGGCATGGGCGTCGGGGGAGGCCCCGCCCGAGATCAGGGACACGTTTGCGCTCGTCCCCATCGGTGCTCTCACGGGGACGCTCAAAGAACGCTTTGGTGAGGTCGGTGCCGAGGAAGCCCGCGGCGTCGTGCGCGGCAAGACCGGAACGCTCTCGGGAACCTCAACTCTCGCCGGTACGACAGTTCTCTCGGACGGTCGTGTGGTTGGCTACGCGATTTTCGCGTACGAGTCGAAAGCTAACGGGTACGGTGAAGCGCGGGCCCTCGTGGATTACGTCGCGAGCGCGATGATTTCGGCGGGGGGTCCGACGCCTGCCGGCCTCTATGACGCCCCGAAGTCACCCGTCGACGCTGAGCCCGCAGAAGGGCAAGGTCAGTGAGCGGACCTCCGGAACCCGTTGCGCGGGCGCGAGTCGCGGTGAAGACCGCCCTCGTGGCGAGACTCGAGGAATGCGCCGACCGTTCCGATGGCGCGCAGCTCGCGCCACGCATCCTCGTTGGCGTGAGCGGAGGCGCAGATTCTCTCGCACTCGCCGCGACGACGCAGTGGGTCGCCTCGCGGCTGGGTCTCGAGGTCGAGGCGGTGCTCATCGACCACGGACTTTCCGAAAACTCTGCTTCGGTCTCCGAGCGAGCCGCGATTCAGTGCGAGCGGCTCGGCCTTGCGCGGTGTCATATCCGCCGGATCCATGTGGACTCGTCGGCAGAGGGCGGGCTCGAAAACGCCGCGAGAGTCGCTCGTCACGAGGCCTTCGACGACATGCTCGAGGAACGCGCGGCTCTCGCCCTTCTCCTCGGTCATACGCTCGATGACCAAGCTGAGCAGGTTCTTCTGGGGCTCGCGCGCGGCTCGGGTGCGCGCTCTCTCGCGGGGATCCCGAGAAAGCGCGGGGGGCTTCTTCGCCCGTTCCTGGGCACGGGGCGAGATGAGAAAACTGGGCTGTGGCGGCGTGACACGCGCGCAGTGTGCGACGCGCTCGACCTTGACGTGTGGAACGATCCGATGAACGACGACGAGGCATATTTGCGAGTCGCCGCACGCGCGCGGGCGCTGCCGATGCTCGCTGAAGTCTTCGGAGATCAGATCGCGGCGAATCTCGTACGTACGGCCGACCTTCTTCGTGATGATGCCGACTACCTCGAAAAAGAAGCGGAAGAGACGTTTGCTGGCCTGCGTCGGAACCCCCCGAGCGCAACCCCCGGACTGCTCGCGCTCGATGCCTACGCTCTAGCCCCCCTTGACCGTGCGTTGCGCACCCGGGTGATCAAACGCGCAATCGCTAAGGCGAGTGCGCTCGCGGGCGCGAGTTCCGGCAAGTCGCTTCTTCGACGTCAGATCCTTCACGTTGATTCGCTCGTCACCGCCTACCGAGGTCAGGGCCCCATTCCTCTTCCGGGTAAGATCGAAGCGATACGCGACGAAGGACTCATCGTTTTTCGTGCGGGAAGCACCGGCTTCCCCGGCACGCCGCGCTGAGCTTCTCGCGACCTCGACAATGCGACGCACCGGGAAGGGGCCCCATGACCATGGATGAGGATGTCGAGCGCATCCTGCTCGATGAGAAGACGATCCGCGAGCGCATCAGTGAACTTGCCGCAGACATTGACCGTGACTACGAAGGCGAGGCCCCGATCCTCGTCGGCGTCCTCAAGGGCGCCGTCATGGTTGTCGCTGACCTCGCCCGCGCGATCACGCTCGATGTCGACATGGACTGGATGGCGGTGAGTTCGTATGGCAGCGGAACGAAGTCTTCGGGTGTCGTGCGCATCCTCAAAGATTTGAACGCCGACATCACCGATCGTCACGTGCTCATCGTTGAAGACATCATCGATTCGGGCCTCACGCTTAGCTGGTTGCGCACGAATCTCCTCTCGCGCGGCCCGAAGAGCGTCGAAATCTGCACGCTCCTGCGCAAGCCCGAAGCGGTCAAAGTGGATATCGACGTCAAATACGTGGGCTTCGATATCCCGAACGAATTTGTGATCGGCTACGGGCTCGACTACGCCGAAAAGTATCGAAACCTCCCCTATGTCGGCATTCTCAAGCCGGCCGTCTACGCCGATTGAGAACATCGGGGTTTCTGACAGGCCCGGCCCAGCGATTCGGGGTAGATTCACGCTCATTAATGACATGCGCGAGGCAATCGCCCCGCCCGACAAGAACGTAAGAATTAGCACTTCACATGGCAGAAAAAAAGAAATCGCCCGTCCGTAACCTTTGGCTGTGGAGCCTCGCGACCCTCGCGATTGTTCTCCTCGCACTGAGCATTTTCGGCCGCGGTGGATTCCAGGAGATCGATACCGAACAGGGGCTCGCCCTTCTCAAAGGCGACACCGTTGAGCAAGCGGAGATCATTGACGGCAATCAGCAGCGCGTCAACCTTGTGCTCACGAAGGACTTCAAAGACAAGGGCAAGCGCGTTGCGTTCTCGTATGTGACGGCGCGCGGTGACGACGTCGTGAAGGCCGTGAACGAGGCCGAACCGTCGAAGGGGTACACGGATAAGATCGCGACCCCCTCATGGTGGGGGCAGCTCCTACTCACGTTCTTCCCGCTTCTCGTGATCCTCGGCCTTTTTTGGTTCTTCATGATGAACGCCCAGGGTGGCGGCCGAGCGATGCAATTCGGCAAGTCGAAGGCGAAACTCTTCAACAAGGACATGCCCAAGGTGACGTTCGAAGATGTCGCGGGCGCCGATGAGGCTGTCGAGGAACTGGACGAGATCAAGCAATTCCTCGTGAGCCCAGAGCGCTACCACGCCGTCGGCGCGAAGATCCCGAAGGGCGTGCTTCTATACGGTCCCCCCGGCACTGGTAAGACCCTCCTCGCGAAGGCCGTTGCGGGCGAGGCTGGGGTACCGTTCTACTCGATTTCGGGTTCGGATTTCGTCGAGATGTTCGTGGGCGTTGGCGCGAGCCGTGTGCGCGACCTTTTCAATACGGCGAAGGAAAATGCTCCTGCCATTATTTTCATCGACGAGATCGATGCCGTCGGTCGTCACCGCGGTGCTGGCATGGGCGGCGGTCACGACGAGCGTGAGCAAACCCTCAACCAGATGCTCGTCGAGATGGATGGCTTTGAGGAGAACCAGAACGTCATTCTTATTGCTGCGACGAACCGCGTGGATATCCTCGACCCTGCCCTCCTTCGACCCGGTCGTTTCGATCGGCAAATCGCCGTTGAAACCCCCGATCTCAAGGGTCGCCGCAAGATCCTTGACGTGCACGCGAAGGGCAAGCCGCTCGCCTCTGACGTTGACCTTGACAACATCGCGCGCCGCTCGATCGGGATGAGTGGTGCGGACCTCGCAAACGTCCTCAATGAGGCCGCGCTCCTGACGGCGCGTTCCGGCAACCAGATCATCGATATGCGCGCCCTCGATGAAGCGATCGACCGTGTGTCGATGGGTCCGCAGCGCTACTCGAAGGTCATGAGCGAGCGCGAGCGCCAAATGACGGCGTACCACGAGGGCGGTCACGCACTCGTTGCCGCAGCTCTCAACAATTCCGCCCCCGTCACGAAGGTCACGATTCTGCCACGTGGCCGCGCGGGCGGATACACGATGGTCGTGCCGACGGCCGATCGCAACTATCAGAGCCGAAACGAGCTCCTTGATCGCCTCGCCTACGCCATGGGCGGTTACGCGGTCGAAGAAGGCATCTTCCACGACGTGACCACTGGACCAAGCTCCGACCTCAAGAACGCGACGAGCATTGCGCGTGCGATGGTCACCGAACTCGGCATGAGCGGGATCGTGGGTCAGGTCGCCTTCGGTAAGGGCCAAGACGAGGTTTTCGTAGGCATGCAGCAGGGCCAGGGCCCCGGTTACAGCGAAGACACGGCTCGCCTGATCGACGAAGAGATTCGTCGCCTCCTCGACAATGCCCTCGACGAAGCCTGGAGCGTCATTAAGACCAATCGCGCGGTGCTCGATCACCTTGTCGAAGAGCTCCTCGAGAAAGAGACTCTTGGCGAGAAGGAGCTCGCGGAGATCTTCAAAGACGTGACGAAGCGCCCGCCCCGTGAGGTGTGGCAGTCGAGCCAGGATCGACCCGTGTTCACCGAACCCCTCGCGGGAAGCGATCGTCCCGGTACGATCGGTAGCAGTGCGCCGGATGGCACAGAGAACCAGCAGGCTGGTGAGGAACTCGGCGGAACACCGCCCGAGCTTCCGCAGCCCGGTGACGGTTCGCCTCACATCCCCGGCGCCGAGTGAAGCGTTTCTCGGATCCCGCGCGAGCAGCGCTTTCGCGAAGAAAGAAGGATTCATGAGCGAGAACCACAGTGCGGTGGAGAGCGTCGACCACGACCGGATTGAGCGCGCCGTGCGCGAGATCCTCGAAGCGATCGGCGAAGATCCACGCCGCGATGGATTGCTTGATACCCCTGCCCGCGTTGCCCGCATGTACGCCGAGGTGTTTCGCGGCCTGCACGAGGATCCTCGCGTCCACATGCAGACCAAGTTCGAGGTCGAACACCGTGAACTGGTTCTCGTTCGTGACATCAGCTTTTACTCGATGTGCGAGCACCACCTCGTGCCGTTCTTCGGGCGCGCCCACGTTGGGTACGTGCCGGGCAAGGACGGCACCGTCGCAGGTCTTTCGAAGTTCGCGCGGCTCGTCGAGGGATATGCGGCAAGGCCCCAAGTGCAAGAGCGCCTCACGAGCCAGATCGCGGACGCGATCCACGAGGAGCTTCACGCGCACGGCACGATCGTGGTGCTCCAGGCAGAGCACCTGTGCATGGCGATGCGAGGCGTGAAGTCCCCAAACGCCGAAACAGTGACGAGCGCCGTGCGTGGCTCGCTCCAGTCCAACGCGGCAACGCGATCCGAAGCCATGAGCCTCATCCTCACGGGCCTACATCACTAATTCTTCATGAGAGCGCCGCTAGCGGCGGGAAAGGACATGACATGAGTGCCGTGCGTTCGATTCTGAACTTTTCGAGCGCGCCCGCTTGGCGCCATGTGGGAGGCCTTCCCGCGTCGCTTTCCTGTGAGCGCACCCTCGTCATGGGGGTTCTGAACGTGACCCCGGATTCGTTTTCCGACGGTGGTCAGCACAACACGTTTGACGGAGCGATCGCGCATGCCGAGCGCCTCATGAAAGAGGGAGCGGACATCATCGACGTTGGCGGTGAGTCCACGCGGCCCGGCGGTACGCGTGTGAGTGAGAGTGAAGAACTCGAACGAACGGTGAGCGTGGTCGCGGCGCTTTCAACGCGCGGCATCCCCGTGAGCATCGATACTATGCGCGCCTCGGTTGCGCGCGCGGCGATTGAAGCGGGGGCGCTCATCGTCAACGACGTTTCCGCAGGCCTCGCAGATCCCGAGATGTTTCAGGCCGTCGCGGGCCTCACGACGAGGCTTGGTGCACCGCCCGTGTACATCGCGATGCACTGGCGCGGTCACTCCGAAGAGGCGATGGCCCGCGCAGGCTACGAAGCGATAGGCGCGGACGTCGCGCATGAGCTCGGGGCGCAGATCGAAAGGGCGATTCGCGCCGGCATTCCGCGCGAAAGTCTCGTCGCTGATCCCGGTTTCGGGTTCTCGAAAACGGGTGAAGACAACTGGGATCTCTACGACCAGATCACCGAGGTTGAGGCGCTCGGGTACCCCCTCCTCATCGGGGTGAGCCGCAAACGCTTCGTGAGCGCACTCGATATTGATCGAGATGCGGGCACAGCAGCGCTGAGCGGCCTCGCTCAGCTTCGTCGCTCGTGGGCCGTTCGCGTCCACGACGTCGCGTCCACTGTTGCCAACATTCGGATCATGCAACGTCTCATGGCAGGCCCTCACGGGCGTGAGATGAGCCTCGGGGCGAGCGTTGCAGACCGCAACTACGGGGAAGGAGAGCGAGCATGACCTGGAGCGATATTGCCTTTGCTGCGCCCGCGGTGCTTTCCCACATTGTGCTCAAAGGTGTTCGCGTGCACGGCAAGCATGGGGTGTTCGACCACGAGAAAGCCGAGGGCCACGATTTTTTCGTTGACGTCGATATGAGCGTGGACACGCGCTCCGCGGGGCGCGACGATGCACTTGAACGCAGCGTGAGTTATGCGGACGCCGCGGCGATCGTTGAGGAAGTCGTCTCTGAAGAGAGCGTCAATCTGATCGAGACTCTCGCCGAGCGCATCGCTATGCGGGTGCTTGAGAACAGTTCCCTTGTGCGCGAGGTAAGCGTGTGTGTGCACAAGCCTTCCGCTCCGATCCCGCAGCCCTTTGCGGACGCGCGCGTCCGCATCATCCGTCGGGCCGAGCCCGTGCGCGCTTTCGTCGCTCTCGGTTCCAACCTCGGCGACAGCGAAGATTTTCTCGCGGGCGCCCTCGTGGCACTCGCGAGGATGCCCGAAACCCGTCTTGTCGCAGCGAGCCGCGTGTTCGAAACCGATCCGGTGAGTGATGTCGACCAGGACGTGTATCTCAACGCCGCGTGCCTTATCGAGACCTCGCTCAGCCCGTGGCAGCTCCTCGATTCCCTTCATGAGATCGAGAACGCTGCGAGGCGAACGCGCACGCTTAGGTGGGGGCCGCGCACGCTCGACCTCGACCTCATTTCGTGGGGCGACTTCGTGAGCGACGATGAGCACCTCACGCTTCCGCACCCGCGCGCGCACGAGCGCGCCTTCGTGCTTGCCCCGGTGCTCGACATCGACCCCACGTGGTGCCTCCCTGATGGCCGACAAGCGTCGGAACTCGTGAAGAGGGCTCCCGACCGCGCGGGCTTGCGACCAGGACCCCGCATTGCGGGATACGCGACCGCTCCGCGCGGGAGTGAAGGAACGCGATGAAAAAGACCCCGGCGCTTCGGCTTCTCGGGATCGCCCTCGTGGCGGGGCTCGGCGGTCATGCGTTCTCTCTCGCGTTTGCGTCGCGCGGCGAGCCCGTGCCCGTCGCGGGACTCATGCCCGGTGCCGTCTTCCTGATCATCGCCGGAATAGTCCTCTACCTCGGGCTTCGCGTGAAGAGGTACCTTGATGAGTCGCGTGAGCGCGCGAAGACTCATCCGCTCACGCCGCGTAAGCATCACATCGATATGGTCGTGGCCTACAGGATCATCCTCGCCGCACGGGCAGCGGCCTACACGGGCGCGATTGGTGCCGGTTTCTACGCAGGCATGTGCACCTACCTCGCAATTTCTGGGGGCGGCACACTCGCTGGAGCGATTCTTCCGCTCGGCTTCGATGCGCTCAGCGCTCTCGCTCTCGCGATCATTGGCCTCATAGTCGAGCGGTGGGGGACCCTCCCTCCGAATGACCGAGGCTCCGGCGGACGCGCCGAGGAGGGCGCGAGCTCGGTGTGAGTCGCCTCGCTGCTGTGTTAGAAAGGTTCCCATGAGTAACTCCGTAGCCCCGATGCCGACCCTCGAGGCCGCCGATGTCGAGCGCACGATGCTCGACGAGCCTTTCTCAGCGACCGATCCGCGCACCGCGCGTGTTTCCCCCAAGCTCGTCAAGGTGCGTTTCCTCGGCAAACTCGCCCGGTGGGTGCTCATGATTGCGGCGTGCATCGCGCTCCACATTGTCACGGTCGTGTTGTCGTGGCCGTGGTGGGTGCACCTGTGCACCATTCCCGTGTACCTCTTCGTGGCCCAGTCGATCGTGTTCACCCCTCGGCGCGCACGCGCTCTTGGCTACCTCACGCGCGAGAACGACATTGTGTTCCGCGAGGGGATTCTTTTCCGCTCTGTCACGATTCTTCCTTACGGCAGGATCCAGGACATCAACATTAACGAGGGTCCGATTGAGCGGGCGTTTGGCCTCTCGACGATCACGCTCAAGACCGCGGGCGGCGCGCTTTCGGATGTGTCGATCCCGGGCCTTGAGCGCCGCGAGGCTGAGCGCATCCGCGACCTCGTGACGCGCGAAGCCCACGAAAAGATGGCGGCGCTGTGAGCGAGGAAAACGCAGCCGTCAGGAACGACCCGCCGGAATCCGCGTACACCCGTTTCCATCCGCTCACACCAATCGTGACGGGGTGGAAGGTCATCGTCGGCCTCATTGCCATCGTGGGGTTCCAAAACTTTGACCTCATCGAGGATCTCGTCACGAACGGCGTTGTTAATACCGAGAACCTCGGACTCATTGCGCTCGGCATTGCGGGGATTGTGGTTGTCGCTGTTCTCTTCGCGATCCTCCCGTGGTGGACGACAAAATACGCCGTGACCGACGAAGGCGTGTTTGTGCGCCGAAAGTTCCTGAGCACATCGAGAAGGATTGCACCACGCCAGCGCATTGATTCCGTTTCCGTCGAACGTCCTTTCGTGGCCCGGCTCGTGGGACTTTCGAAGGTCAAGATTGAACTTGCGGGAGCGGGCGAGTCCCACGTGGATCTCGAGTATCTCGGGAGGGTAAAGGCCGAGGACATCCACTCGACCGTGCTCGAGCTTGCACGCGGGGACGCACAGACCGCGGAGCAGATGCCCGCCGGTGCTGCTCCGGCCGAGTACGCGCCCCTGGCTCCCGAGAGCGAGGGCCCAAGCAGGGTGGAGGAAAGCACTCAGAGCATCGGCGAGCGCGCCAAGTCAATCGCCTTCGACTCGGATTCCGACGGTGAGCTTCTGGCGCGGATCCCCACCTCGCGCGTTCTACATTCGCTTCTGCTCGACATCTCGCTCATGATCGGCATGGCGTTTACTCTCGTCATGACTGCGGTGTGGCTCATCGGTTCGTTCGCGAGCGGAGAGTTCACCTTCTCGGCTGCATCGCTCTTCGCCATCGTTCCCGCCCTTCTTGCCGGCCCGCGCATGATCTTCTCGCGCCTCGAGTCAAGCTGGGGCTTCACGTCGCGCGCGACTTCGGCCGGACTCCGCGCACGCCGAGGCCTAATTAATTCCAGAAGCGACAACCTCACTGCCGCGAAGATCCAGCAGGCGGAGATCTCGCAGCCGCTCCTGTGGCGCTCACGGGGATGGTTCGACGTGTCCGTGAGTACCGCGGGCATGGATGAACTTGAGTCGGTCACGGAGTCGTCTGGCCGCATCCTTCCCGTGGGCACGGCGAGTGAGCTCGACGCGACGCTTACTCACCTCATGCCTCCCACGGGAGACCTCGTCCATCACCGCGCCATGCGCGACGGTTCAGAGGCACCGAGCGCCGCGGTTCTCGGCGTGAGTGACGCGGCCCTCCTCAGAGGTTTCCTCTCAGTTCCGCAGTCGCAGCTTCCGGGAACGCGCCCCTTCCACTGGACGAGCCCGATCTCGCGTCACACGCACGTGTATGCGCTCAGTCGTCACGCGCTTATCGCCCGCACGGGGTGGCTTAAGCGCACTCTCACGGTCATTCCTCGCGACCGCATCCAGGGTGTCGAGATTTCCCAGGGGCCGATCGCACTCCGCATTGGCAGCGCAGACATCACAGTCGCCTATGCGGGCGGCTCCTTTCACGTGAGCGACATCCCGGTTGCGGATGCGGCCGCGCTGTGTGCAAGCCTTGGCGCTGACGCGGGCACATCCCGCCGATTCACCGAACGCGGAAGCTGGCTTGAGCCGCGACTTCTGGGCGGTACCGCGTGAGCCCCTCCAATCCCGCCCGCATGGGCGTGGGCGTCATCTCGGCAGGACGCGTGGGCGCGGTACTTGGCAACGCGCTTCGCGCCGCGGGGCACCAGGTCACGGGGGTCGTCGCGAGGTCCGACGCTTCCCGGGAGAGAGCCGATGTTCTTCTTCCCGGCGCCCCAATCCTCACTCCTGACGAGGTGATTGAGCGCAGTGAACTCGTGATTCTGGCGGTTCCCGACGACGAGCTCGCGCCGCTCGCGTCGAGCCTCGCGAAGCGCGGTATCGTCCCGGGAGCTCAGATCATCGTGCACACGTCCGGTCGCTATGGGATCGAGGTGCTGCGCCCTCTCGAGGAGGCGGGTGCGATCACGCTCGCGCTCCATCCGGCCATGACTTTCACGGGCACCTCGCTCGACCTCGGCAGACTCGTGGGCTGCCCGTGGGCGATCACCGCGCGTCCCATGTTTGCACCCATCGCGAAGGCCCTCGTGCTCGAGCTCGATGGCGTGAGCATCGACATTGCGGAGGGCGATCGCACTGCCTATCACGCGGCTCTCGCGCACGGCTCAAACCATCTCGTAGTGCTCGTGAGCCAGGTGCTCCAGATTCTCGATGCAATCGGGGTCGAAGATCCTTCCGCGCTCGTGGGTCCACTTCTGAATGCGAGCCTTGAGGAATCGCTCAGGCTTGGGCCGGGAGCGCTCACGGGGCCCGTGCAACGCGGTGACGCAGGCACCGTCGAAAACCACCTCGTGGCGATCGAGGAGCTGGACCTGGGGGGCGCGCTGCCCACCTACCGCGCCCTCGCGCGTGCTGCACTCGACATCGCACCGATCGGCGAGAGTGAATATGCCGCGTTAGAGTTGCTGCTGTCGCACGAGAGAAACACGAGGCAGGATTCATGACCACGCTTATCCCCACCGTGAAGGAACTGCAAGCATACAGAGCCTCGCTCAAGGGGAGTGTTGCGCTCGTACCTACGATGGGGGCGCTCCACGAGGGGCATCTCAGCCTCGTTCGCGAGGCGCGCTCGCGCGCGGATTCAGTGATCGTTTCGAACTTCGTGAACCCGCTGCAGTTCGGCCCCGGGGAAGATTACGAGCGCTACCCGCGAACTCTCGAGGACGATCTCGCGCTCGTCGACGATTTCGCCGATGCGATGTTCGCTCCCGAAGTGCGCGACATGTACCCGTATCCGGAACCGTTCAAGGTGGATGTGGGACCTCTCGGCCGCGTGCTCGAGGGTGAGATTCGCCCGGGGCACTTTAGCGGCGTGGCTACCGTCGTTTTGAAGCTTTTCCTCCTCGCTCAGCCGCATATCGCGGTTTTTGGACAAAAGGATGCGCAGCAGCTCGCGATCATTCGGCGCCTTGTGCACGATTTCAACCTTGGAATCGAAATTGTGGGCGTGCCGATCGTCCGTGAGGAAACTGGGCTCGCGCGCAGCTCTCGCAATAGCTATTTGACTGCCAAGGGACGCGAGGATGCCCTCGCGCTTTCCGTTCTACTCTCCAAAACTGTTGAGTGCCCAACGGCGCCCGAGCTTCTCCGGCTCCTTCGCAATAAGGAGAATTCTTCGAGCGTGACGTGGGATTACCGGCTTGCGGTCAATCCCGCGACATTTGAGGAAATTGACGACGCATACGTGGGCGAAGCCCTCGTTTTGCTTGCGGCGAGGGTCGAGGGCGTGCGCCTCATCGACAATGCGAGCGTCAACCTCGTGCCGTCCGGGATTAAGGAAACGGCGTAGGAGGCGGAGAGTGGGAAATATTGACTGGGCCTTTGAGCTCGGGGCGCTTTTGCCCTCGATCGGGATTGGCCTGCTTTTTTGGGTTATTCTTCGGGCGATTCTGCGCGCCGATAAACGCCAGCGGGAGGCCGAAAGAGACGCTGAGCGCGAATACATCGCCGCACACCCCGAGGCCGCACGCTTTGTGCGCAGGAGCGAAACTCCGCGAGCGAGAAACAGCGCCGAAACACCAGAGTCGAAGTAGATAAAAACGGTTCCGAAACTCCATAAGACGCTTGCCAGGATTGGTGAGAAACCCTATCCTGTTTTTTAACCGTTGAAGCATTCGAAAGCTGAATCGGTTGTCCACGGTTCTAAAACATTATGAGGATGGCCTCGATGGCAACTAAGACTTTTACCGAACTCGTCGATGATCTCGATGGTTCGAAGGCTGATCTCACCGTTTCGTTCTCCCTCGAGGGCGTTGATTACGAGATCGACCTATCGAACGCTCACGTTGAGGAACTCCACAGCGACATGACGAAGTGGATCGTCGCGGCACGTCGCGTGGGTGGCCGTGCCCGTCGCAGCTCGCGCACACCGAGCAGTGCGAAGGAAACTGCAAAGATCCGCAAGTGGGCGCTTGACAACAACTACAACGTCTCGGATCGCGGCCGCATCGCTGCCGATGTGCGCGAGGCGTACTACGCGGCTCACGAAAGCTAAGAGAAGCTCAAGAA
>NZ_JALXOZ010000014.1 GCF_025147465.1 Dermabacter sp. p3-SID358 | reverse complement strand
CCGCTTCGTTAACGGAAGTTTTCGGGCGTAAATCCCATAACTCGACCGGCTTTCTCAGCGGCCGCGCGTACAGCGGGCGCGAGCACGTCGATGCGCTCGCGCGGCGTGCGAAATGCCGGTGCAGCGAGAAGGAGAGCCCCGACGATTCCGCCCCTGTGATCAAAAATGGGGCTCGCGATGCCGATCTCATCGTTGTTCGAGTCGCGGTCATTGACCGCGACGAGACTTTCGCGGATCTCCTCGAGCGTCTGCTCGTAGCGCTCCTCATCCCAACCAATCGCTTCGGGCTGGGCCTCCCGGATCCCTTCGGTTTTGAGGCCAGCCTCTCCCCCGCGCCACGCATGAAAAACGCGCACGGTCGCGTGCTCGAGCGAGAGGTAGCGCGTGCCGATCGGGGTCACGTGGCGGATCATCTGGGTACCCTGCACCTGTTCGACCACGATCGCCTCCACGCCATCGAAAACGCACAGGGACACGGTTTCGCCAGTATCGGCAACGAGGTCCTTCATGATCGGGTACGCGAGAGAGCGCAAATCAAGATGCGAGAGAAGTGGCCCAACGATCGAGAGCAACCCCCAGCTCAACCGGTATTTTTTGGTCTCGGGGTTCTGGGAGACCATACGCTCGGCTTCGAGCGTGCGAAGGGTGCGAGAAACGCTTGATTTGTGGAGTCCGACGGCATCGGCAATGTCGGTGACGCCGCATTCGGGCTCGTTGACGGTGAAGCAGCGAAGGATCGCCGCGACGGTCGAAATGGTGGAGTTTGAGCGCGGTGCTTGAGGCGCCCTATTTGTGGTCTCTTTCGTCATGACGGCTCCATGCTAATCATCACGCGTGGGGCCCCCGCACAAAGCGGGGGCCCTTCGCCGATACTGTGACGAGCGTTATTCCTTCTCGGGAAGGCCCGGAATGTTATCGGGGATCTCTTCCGGCGGTAGCGGAAGACCGTGTTCGTCGACCGTGAAGTCCTCCGGCCGAACCTCGGGGTCATTCACCTCGCGCTCGAGTAGACGCGTTTCGCGGTCGCGATGACGCAGGCGCCTGAACAGGTTAATGATCATGAGCAACACGACGAACGAGAACGGGAAGGCGCCAATGATCGTGCCCGTCTGGACCGTATCCACGACCGAATCGGAGCCGAGAGAGAGCAGCACGATCGCGACGACGGCGATCGACACCACGAGCACGACCCTGAAAGCACTGCTTGCCTTCTTTGGCGCATTCACAAACTCGGCGAGCGCATACGTGCCGGAATCGAGCGACGTTACATAGTAGGTGCCCACGAGAACGGTCGCCACGATGATGAGGATCGTGCCGATGTAGGGGATCATGCCGAGCATCTCGAAGAGGCCCGCGGCGTTATCGATACCCACGGCTTTCGTGACGGCACCGCCGCTCTTTTCGTCGTAGAACATGCCTGCCGAGGCAATGATGCCCACCCAGATCATAACGATGATCGAGGGCACGATCGTGACGCCCACGACGAACTCGCGAATCGTGCGGCCGCGCGAAATGCGCGCGATGAAGCCCGCAACGAAGGGGCTGAACGCGATCACCCAGCACCAGATGAACACGGTCCACCAACCGTTCCAGCTGTCTTGCCAGTTATTAATCGGAGTCATCGTGAGCTCGGGCGCCGTAAAGAAGCTCATGGAGAGGAAATTGTTGATGAAGCTTCCCGAGGTCTGTACGAGATTCGAGAGGATGTAGACCGTGGGGCCGAAAAGAAGTACGCCGAGCACGAGAACGACCGAGAGAATCGTGTTGACTTCAGAGATGCGCTTCATGCCTTTGTCCACGCCCATGAAGGCCGAAAACGCCGCGAACACCGCGAACACGGCGATGACGACGAGCCACACCGTGTTCCCGCTTTCGAGGCTCGTGAGCGAGCTGAGGCCCGAGGAGAACTGGATGGCGGCGAACGAGAAGCTCGTCGCGAGACCAAGCACGGTCGCGACGATCGCGAGCATCTCGATCACGACACCCGCGGGGCGCTGGGCCGGCTTGGGAAGAATATCGACGGTTGCTTCCCTGAAGGTGAGGGTCTTGCCAAGGTTGTGGTGTGAATACGCGAGACACGCGGCAATACCGCCGTAGATCGCCCACGCCGTGAAGCCCCAGTGGAAGTACGTCCACACAATGCCACTCTCGCCCGGGTTGCCCGTGATCGGGAGGATCGCCGAATCCTCCTTCATCATGATGGGCTGCGCGAGCGACCAGAAGATGAGGCCGATGCCCTGACCGCATGCAAAGAGCATCGAGTACCACGCGAAAGCCGAATGCTCGGGCTTCGCCTTCGGGCCGCCGAGGCGCACCTTGCCGAGTTTGGAGAACGTCAGCCACACGCACAGTGCGACCGCGAGCACCGAGTAGGCGACGAAGTACCAGGTCCAGCCCCCGGTGATGTGCGTGCGCAGCCCGTCAATGACTTTCGCGGTGCCGCCCGGATTCACGACGACTGCGATCACGACGCACACGATCAGGATGGGAGGGAGCGCCTTGATGATGAGCGAATCGATCGGGGGAATGATCGAACCTCGGAAGCGAGGCAACTGCACCTCGGTGGTCTGTGTACTCGGTTCGTCGAGCTTATGCTCGGGCCCTGCCTGATCCGGTTCGGGCTTTCTCGGTCGGGGCATAGTTCTATCCTTCGTTGAGGGCGGGCGCTTGCGTGCCCTTAGGTGAGGTTCAATTCGTGGAGCAGATCGGAGGCAATCGCGGAAGCCGCGGCGCTAAAGAGCCACTCCCCTTTTTCGCGGCTCGCTCCTCGCGGCGACGAGAGGCAGCCCGTTGCGGGTGTGCGTTCGGGGACCGCGGGGAGCCGATCGAAACGCGGAAGATCAGCCGCGGGGTGGTCGACCATCGCAGCTTCATTCACGACGCTCGGGTACAGGCGCATCATGAGGGCGGTTTCGAGGACACCACCGTGTTCGATGTCCCATCCGGGGAAACCGTCGGGATAAACCTTCGCGAGCGTCGCCTCGTCCACGTAGTCCCAGTAGCTCAGCAAAAGCACGTTTTGCGTACTTCTCTCAGAGATCCCGAGATCTCGCAATGCGAGGTCCACGCCTTCGTAGAGAAATTGGTAGTTCTCATAGTGACCATTCACGAAGACGACGCTGCTCACGCCCTGCGCGAGAAAGCCGCGCGTAATGTCGCGCGCGTAGCTCGTGAGGGTCTGGGCATCGAGGCTAATCGTGCCCGGTAGGTGATGACCGCCGCCGGATTTCTGCTGCGATTTGTAGCCGTAGACGAAAGGCTGCGCGACCTTGACCGAACCATTTTCAGTATTGGCTTTGGCGTTCGTGAGGTCGCATGCCCCGCGCGCCACGGCGTGCGAGAGGAGCGCATCGGTTCCAAGAGGCATATGCGGGCCGTGCTGTTCGAGGGCGCCCACGGGGATGAGAACGACGGAACGCTTTTCGCACCACGAAGCGTAATCGGGTGCTGCAGTGACGGGGAGGTCTCGTTCGGGATTCGGGGAAACGGCAGCGTCGAAGATAGTCGGGTCGATTACCACGGTCAGCTCCTGGTGACGGGGAGGGACAAAGAGTTTCGAGCACAACTGACGAAAAGAGCCTAGGCGGCGCGACCTCCAGGCGGTTGCCGCGCCGCGTGTTGCTCACAATGCGAGACCTCAGGCCGGGATGATGTTCTTGTCCGGGCCGTACGGGAACTTCGTGATGTCCTCCGTCGAGTCCTCACCCACCACGACGATGTCGTGCTCACGGTAGCCGCCAGCGCCCGGCTGGCCTTCCGGAATCGTGATCATGGGTTCCATAGAAACGACCATGCCGGGCTCGATCACGGTCTCGATGTCCTCGCGAAGCTCGAGACCCGCCTCACGACCGTAGTAGTGCGAAAGCACGCCAAACGAGTGGCCGTAGCCGAACGTACGGTTCGGAAGAAGTCCGTAATCGACATAGATCTTGTTGAGTTCGGCAGCGATGTCTTTACATACCGCACCCGGCTTGATGAGCTCGAGGCCCGCCTCATGAACTTCAACGTTAATGTCCCAGTAGCGACGAGCCTCGGGGCTCGGCTCTCCCACGAAGAGGGTGCGCTCGAGAGCGGTGTAGTAGCCCGACGTCATCGGGAAGCAGTTAAGCGAGAGGATGTCGCCAGCCTCGAGCTTGCGGGTTGTCGGCCAGTTGTGCGCACCATCGGTATTGATCCCCGACTGGAACCACACCCACGTATCGCGCACCTCGCGGTGCGGGAAGGTCTTCGCGATTTCATGCACCATCGCCTCGGTGCCCGCGAGCGCAACTTCGTATTCGGTGACGCCTGGTCGGATGGCCTCGCGGATCGCGTCGCCGCCGAGATCTGCGATACGTGCACCGTGCTTGATGACCTCAATCTCCTCGGCACTCTTGACCATTCGCTGTCGCATCGACTCGAGCGAGATATCAACAAGCTCCGCGCCGTTCAGAGCGTTTTCGAGACGGCCACGAAGAAGGGTGGGAAGCGAATCGTCCTCGACGCCAACGCGCTTTGCGGTGACGCCCGCGCGGCGCAAAGCTTCCCGGATGCCTTCGTAGTAGTTGTCACGGTTCCAGTCGGTATACACGATGTTGTCGCCGTAGCTCGTGCGCCACGGCATCCCCGCGTCTATGTTTGCGGAAATCGTGCACGTGCTTTCCTGCGTCACGACGAAGGCGTAGTGGCGCCCGAAGTACGTGAAGAGGAAGTCGGAGTAGTACTTGATGCCGTGGAAGCTCGTGAGAACAACGGCGTCAAGGTCTTTTACCGCCATGATGTCGCGAAGGCCGTTGATCCGGCGCTCCATTTCGGCATCGGAGAAGGTGAGCTTCTGCTTTTCGCCGTTCTGGATGGTCTTGAGAGCTTCGAGTTCGGATACGGAGGTAGCGGGCTTCTCAGTCATGGATTTCTCCTTTGGCTCACGCGAGGTTTTCGCGGATCGGTACGCAGCGCTGCGTAGGGGCGATCGCGCGGATGGGCTGCGCTGAGCATCGCGCGATCGGTGCGGCCGGACATCCCGGCTGCGGCACGAGGAGCATCGAGTACACAACTTGCATAGTTGCATCCTCGGTTGCATTCTCGGCAACCCTGTTGCATTACCAGTATGCACCTGTTCTCTGAAAATGTCACTGACATGCTCCAGACACTTTCGACGAACAAAATTGAGAGCCGCACAAAACGCTCCACTAAACTGGCTCGGTCCATGCATCACTGCCGACAACGAACGACCAGGAGTCCCACGTGACACCACACTTTGACGTAGTCCTCCTCGGGGGCGATATCGGGATCTATGGGCTCGCAAGGGCCTTCCACGAGGAATATGCGGTCACGTCAACCGTGGTTTCGCGCGTGATCGCCGGCCCGGTTGCACATTCCCGCATTCTCGAGAACCGCCCCGTGGGGGCCGAGGGGACTGAAGCAGATCTCCTTGCGGAGCTCATTCGCGTGGGCAAGGAGAAAAAGGCCACCAAACCCGATTTGCCGATTCTCGTCCTCCCAAATGCGGACTGGCTCGTCAAATTGCTCAACGACAACCGTTCGCTTCTCGAGAAGTGGTACATCCTTCCCACCCTGACGGCGGAGGTGATGGAGCAGGTGTCGGATAAGGCTGAGTTTGCAAAGCTGTGCGCTACCGCATCGATTCCCACTCCTCGAACGCTCACGATCGATTTTCGACCGGAGCACCGAGGGAGTGACGGCACTCCCGTCATTCCCGAGATCCCGTTCGAGTTTCCCATCGTTGCGAAGACTGCCTCATCCGCCGCATATGCGCACCTCCACTTTGAAGGCAAGCGAAAGGTCTACTCACTCAAAGCCTTGAGCGAGCTCGAAGAGCTCGTTCGCACACTCGATAACGCGGGCTTCAACGATCGGTTCGTCGTTCAAGAAATGATTCCCGGCGACGACACGTGCATGCGATCGGTGACGGCGTACGTGGATTCCACTGGAGAAGTCACACTTCTCGGTGGAGCCCAGGTGCTCCTTGAGGAGCACACACCGGGGGCACTAGGAAACCCGTGCGCAATGGTGACTGCCGATCTTGGAGATCTCTTCGACCACGCCGTCAGTTTTCTTTCCACAAGCGGCTACCGAGGCTTCGCTAACTTCGACATCAAAGTTGACCCGCGCGATGGGACTGGCAAATTTTTCGAAGTGAACCCCCGCATCGGGCGAAATAACTACTACATGACCGCCGCCGGTGCCAACGTCGCGAAAGCCATCGTCACCGATACGGTCGATCACGCGCGACTCCCGCGACTCGAGGCCGATAGCGGCATTCTTTACTCGGTCGTTCCCCGCCCTCTCTTGATGCGATACATCATCGACCCCGTACTGAAGTCTCGCGTTCGTCAAATTCCACGCTCGAGGCGCACTAACCCCCTTGCATCGCCGGTGGAAGGCTCGCGGCGCCGCGCTTATGTGGCCCTCGCGCTCCTCAATCAAGTCAAGAAATTCGCTCAGCACTACCCGCGCCCTTCGGCAAACGGTTTCTAACCCCGGGGCTTTTCCGGGAAAACTCCGGGGTGGCGTTCGCCGCACTCCCCCACGCGGCACATAGTCTCGAAGGGCGAAGTGTTGTGGCCGCGCATCCGCACCCTGCGGGTTTCGAGCATCGCTCAGGAGCGAGACTTCAGCCCCGCGGGTATGGTTTCTCAGTCTCGAGGATGATCGAGTCGATCCTCAAGGCCGATGTGCCCACAGGCCTCCGCGACTCACGATGGAGACATGATGATGCACAGAAGTGATCGAGAGCCTCTCAAGGTCCTGATTACAACCGACTGGTATGAGCCGGTTGTCAATGGGGTCGTCACTAGCGTTCTCACGCTCAAGAAGCAACTCGAAATGCTCGGTTGCGACGTGCGCGTCTTGACCCTCGCCGAGTCCCTCAGGTCGTCCTCGCGCGATGGCGTCTACCGCCTCGCTTCTCTCAATGCCTCGATGTTCTACGACCATGCTCGCATCTCGGTACTCCCAAACCGGAGAATCCGCCGCGAAATTGAGCAGTGGCACCCGGATGTCATTCACTCACAGTGCGAGTTCTCGACCTTCCTGTGGGCCCGCACGATCGCCAAGGCCCTGCGCATCCCGATCGTGCACACGTATCACACGATTTACGAGGACTACACCCACTACTACGCGCCTACGAAGACCATGGGCAAGAAAATGATCACGGCCTTCTCGAAGAAGTTCTGCGAGCAGGTGAGTGCGGTTATCACTCCGACGGCCAAGGTGGAAAGGCTTCTGCGCGGCTACGGAGTGACGCAGCCCATCGCCGTGATCCCCACCGGTCTTGATCTTTCTCGCTTCCGCGCCGCTCACTCGCGCGCCGACCTTGAACGCAGTCGCGAAATACGCCGTGAACTTGGGATCGCCTCGGACACAAAAATTCTCGTATCGGTGTGCCGCCTCGCAAAAGAAAAGAGCGTGGACGATGTTCTTCGCCACCTCGCAAAAGCGCGCCCCGCGAACACCGTGTTCGTTCTCGTGGGCGATGGCCCCCTGCGCAATGAGCTCGAAGATCTCGTGGATCACCTTGGCATCAGGGATATGGTGCGCTTTGCCGGTTTTCGCCCGCCCGAGGAAGTCGCCGACTACTACCGCGTGGCGGATCTTTTCGTCTCCGCATCGCTTAGCGAAACTCAGGGCCTCACGTTCATTGAAGCCATGGCGTGCGGCGTTCCGCTCCTGTGCCGCAAGGATGATTCCCTCGAGGGCGTGATCCTCGAGGGCAAAACGGGTTACACCTACGAGAACTCGGCTCAGTTCGCCGCGCGCCTCGCCGACATCCTCGAGGATGATGCGTTGCGCGCGCGCATGGCAGCCTGCGCTACTGATCGCGCCGCCAAGGTTTTCTCGGCTGATGCCTTTGGCCAATCGGCAAAAGAGGTCTACGAACAAGTGCTTGCAAGCGTCGGAACCGGGCGCCGCCGCACCCCGCTGTCCTTGAAGATTTCCACCCACCACGAGGCTTCAGCACCAAAGCCCCGCCCCACGAGCACCGGAGAAGAGCGCCTGGCCGCATGAGTGCACACGAGGACACCACGACCACGCCCCCCACGACCTCCTCTCCCGCATTCCCGGGGGCCGAAAAGATCCCGTTTACACCGACTGAGCGGTCAAGGACCAACTCCGCACCGGCGGTCGAACGCCGCGAGGATGGAGCCGCGAACGAACCCCACCATTCACGCTTCGGTGAGCACGCAGCCGAACGCGTCACGGCCCATAAGAAGGCCATTCAGATCGCGGTCAAGGTCATGCCATTCGTGGGCCTCGCCTTTTCGATTGCGCTCGTCGCGTGGGGTATCCATACCGGCACTCTTGAATCGCTTGAATCCCTCCAGGCGTATATCGACTCGCTCGGCATTTGGGGCCCGCTCGGTTTCATGGCTGCAAGTTTCGCCTCGGTCATGTTCCCCATCATTCCCGCCGGCCTTCTCGTCATCGCCGCGCCCGTGTTATTCGGGCCGATTGAAGGCACGATCTACAACTGGATCGCGGTGTGCGCGGGCTCGATCACGAACTTTATTGTGGCGCGCCAGGTGGGCATGGCCCTTATCGAGGCGATGTTCAGCGAGAAAACGATCGAGAAGTATCTTGGCTGGACGCGCAAGCCTGGCTTTACCACGGCCTTCGCCGCCGCGATCGTGCTCCCCATCGCCCCCGACGACCTCCTGTGCTACCTGGCGGGAACCACGAAGATGAAGTTCTCAACGTACACGTGGATCATCCTGCTCGGGAAGATTCCCACCCTTGTCGCGTATGGCCTGGGCATTAGCGCCCTCGTCACGCGATTCCTTCCCTGGTAAACGCGCATGTCTATCACCAAACCCAGCATTCATGCGTTCTCCAAAGCTGATTCCGTCGCGGGCCAGGGCGTGGGAAGCGCCTATCTCGAGCAAGTGGCGCTCATAAGCGCCGAGCTCGGCAATGAGTTCGATGTTCTTCCTCGCGCGCGACTCGGCAACTTCGGCGACATCAACCACTTCCATTCGATCAACCCCGAATACCGGGCCGCGATTCCGTTCGCGAAGCGACACGGAGCAACCCTCGCCCACGTCCATTTCATCCCTGAAACTGTCGACGACTCGATCGCGATGCCGAAGCCTGCGCGCTGGGCGTTTTACCGCTACATGCTCAATTTCTACCGCGCAGCTGATGCACTCGTGACGGTCAACCCGTGGTTCATCACGGCACTCGAAAACCAGTACGGCTTCGATCCCTCCACGATTACGTTCATTCCCAATTTCGTCTCCGAAGAGCAATTCCATCCCCTCGACCGCGACGAGAAAACTGGGCGCCGACGCCGCTCATGGGGTGCGGAAGAAGGCCGCTTCGTCGTCATGTGTGCTGGGCAATTGCAAACCCGCAAGGGTTTCTTCGACCTGCTCGAGGTCGCGCGCGTGATGCCCGAGGCGCTCTTCGTGTGGGCGGGCGATTTCTCGTTTGGGCGCATCACGAGCGGCTACGAGCAGATCAAGAAAGCTAAGGAGAATCTCCCCGCGAACGTCAAGCTCATCGGGCTCGTCCCTCGCGAGGAGATGAATGAGTGCTTCAATGCTGCCGATGCCTTCTTTTTGCCGAGCTATGAAGAGCTTTTCCCCATGACAATCCTCGAGGCCATGGCGACCGACACCCCGATCGTCGTGCGCGATCTCGTGTACTACGAGGGTGTGCTTTTCGACCATGCGACGAGGGTCCAGGCGGGTCGGGGCGAGATCGACGGTTTCGTCAAGGCACTCACGAGGCTCAAGGACTCCCGAGACGCATACGCGAAGGCACGGGAAGCTGCACGCGAGGGCGCCGCTCGGTATTCTCGGGGGTCAGTCGCACAGCAGTGGCGAGAGTTCTACAGGGGCCTCCTCAAGCGCTAGCGAGAGGCGCCTCCCGGCCTCCACACGACGAGCGCTCCCGCCTGGCGACGCCTCGGCCTTTGGCCGCGGCGAATCGCCTCGACCTCGCCAGTTTGCGAAGTCGCGAAGATGCGGCTATCGCGGCGGCGCTGTTCATCGCGCTCCTCTGTCACCTCGTCGAGTTCGGCGCGAAGCCTCTCGACCTCGTTTTGCAGCTCGAGGATGCGCTTAATGCCCGCAAGGTTGATGCCTTCTTCCTGAGAGAGCGCCTGAACTTGCCGAAGCTGCGCAATATTCCACGCGCTATAGCGCCTCCCCCGCCCTCGGGTTCGCTGTGGCGAGACGATCCCGAGGCGGTCGTAGGTGCGCAGGGTCTGCGGGTGCATGCCCGTGAGTTCGGCCGCGACCGAGATGACGAAGACGCCCGCGTGTTCATCGAATCGTGACTGCGCCATGTCTCCTCCTCTCGTCGTCGAACCATCTGCAGTTACTTGGCGGCAAGCTCCGCAAGATCTGCCCGGGGATTGAAGTCACTCGTGGCCTCGGCAAAGTCGCGAAGCGCCTTTTCGGCATTCTCGTCCAGCGTATTGGGTAGCGCGATCGTGAGAGTGACGAGTAGATCGCCCTCGCCCTTCTTCGTGCGCACGCCCTTCCCCTTTGCGCGGAGGGTACGCCCCGCAGGAGTGCCCGCGGGAACCTTCATGGTCACGTGCCCACCTTCGAGAAGCGGCACCCGCACCTTCGCACCGAATGCTGCCTCCGAGGCGGTGATGGGAATTTCAACGCGAAGGTTGGCCCCATCCATGGTGTAGAGCGGGTGGGGTGCAACGTGGGCGGTCAGCATGAGGTCGCCGGGAGCACCACCACTCGCCGACGCCTGCCCTTTGCCCCTGAGGCGGATCTTTTGCCCGTCGTGCACGCCCGCGGGGATGCGCGTCGTGATGTTCCGCCCAGCCGCGCTGAACGACACCTCGGTCCCGAGCACGGCGTCGCGGAAGCTCAGCTTCACGCTCGCGGTGACATCCGCACCCTTTTGAGGTGCTTGGCGACCGAAGCCGCCATTGGGTGAGAACCCAGCACGGCCCGCGCCACTGGCGCCGCTAAAGCCGCCACCGCCGAACATCCCCATGATGTCCTCGATATTGACACCGCCCGCGCCACCGCCGAAGCCTCCGCCGCCGGTAAAGGCACCGAAGAGGTCCTCGAATCCGCCGCTCGAGGCACCTCCGGGCCCCGAGGCGAATCGAGCGCCGCCCGCGCCCATCGCGCGGATCGCGTCGTATTGCTTGCGCTGCTCAGCGTCGTTCAGGATCGAGTAGGCCTCGCCTACTTCCTTGAAGCGCTCTTCTGCTTTGGCATCCCCGGGATGCCTGTCCGGATGCAGCTCCTTCGCCTTCTTGCGATAGGCCTTCTTAATCTCTGCTGCGGAGGCGTCCTGGGAGACGCCGAGGATCTTATAGAAATCCTTGCTCAGCCACTCTTGCTGGCTCATGGTGTCTCCTCGTGAAAAGTCGTGATCAATGGAGCGAGGCGGCGGGTTGGTGTTCCCGCCGCCTCGCGGTATGGAGGGAAGCGTCGGACTTCCGCACGCACCCGGGTGGGCACGCTTTGGGGCCGACGCTTACCTCGCGTTAATTCGGGCCGACGGTTCCCACGCGTGCCGGGCGCAGGACGCGCTCACCCATCATGTAGCCGGGCTGCATGATGACGTCGAGGCTCGTTTTTTCGGCCTCCTCGCTGCTCGAGTGCATGAGCGCCTCGTGCTTCTCGGGGTCGAACTCCTCGCCTTTCTCACCGAAACGCGTGAGGCCGTGCGCGCCGAGCGCTTCCTCGAGCTTCGTCGTGATCGACGCGAACGGTGTGCCCTCGGTGATGTCGCCGTGCTGGCGAGCAAGCTCGATGTCGTCGAGCACGCTCAAGAGCGAGGTGAGAACCTTCGCGACGGCCTGCTGCTGGCCCACGACGGCGCTCTGTTCGATGCGCCTACGCGAGTTCACGTACTCGGCCTGGTCGCGCTTGAGCTGCTCTTCGAGCTCGGTGACCTTCGCCTTGAGCGCTTCGGTCTCAGCGACCGCGCCGTCGTAGAGGGCTCCCGCTTCGGCGGAGAGATCGTCGACCTCTTCACCGCTCGCAGGGGTCTCGGCGTTTTCGGGGGTGTCCGTGGCGGGCGCCGAGGCTTCCTCCGGCGCGCCGCCATCGTGCTGCTCGTTCATTTCTGGCTCCTCGCCTTTCGTGGACGTGCGCTTATCGGTGAACGTGAACGGTTTGTCGTTCTCGCTCACTTGTCGTCCTCGTCGTCAACGATCTCAGCGTCGACGACATCGTCGTCTTCGCTCGAGCCCGCGTCGGCGTTCTCGGCTCCCGCGGCGCCTGCTTCCTGCTCAGCCTGTGCGGCCGAGTAGATCGCGGTGCCGATCGCCTGGAGCTTCTCGCTCAGGGTTTCGCGTGCCGATTCGAGGTCGCTCGTCGAAGCGTCTTCTTTGGCGAGCAGTTCCTTGGCTTCCTTGATCGCGTCTTCGACCGCGGTCTTGTCGGCATCCGGAACCTTGTCACCGTTGTCCTTGAGGAGCTTGTCGCCCTGGTAGGTGAGCTGCTCGAGGGTGTTGCGGGCGTCGGCGTTCTTGCGACGCTCCGCATCCTCGGCGGCGTGCGCCTCGGCGTCCTTCACCATGCGGTCGATCTCTTCGTCCGAGAGACCCGAGCCGCCCGTGATCTGAATCGACTGCTCGTTACCGGTGCCGCGGTCCTTCGCGGACACGTTCACGATGCCGTTGGAGTCGATGTCGAAGGTCACTTCGATCTGCGGCATGCCGGCGGGTGCCGGTGCGATTCCGGAGAGCTCGAAGGTGCCGAGCAGCTTGTTGTCACGCGTGAACTGACGCTCACCCTGGTACACCTGAATGGCGACCGAGGGCTGGTTGTCGTCAGCGGTCGAGAAGACCTCGGAGGTCTTGGTCGGGATCGCCGAGTTGCGCTCGATGAGTTTGGTCATGAGCCCGCCCTTGGTTTCGATGCCGAGCGAGAGCGGCGTGACGTCCATGAGGAGCACGTCCTTGCGGTCGCCCTTGATCACGGCGGCCTGGAGCGCAGCGCCGTATGCCACGACCTCGTCGGGGTTGACGCCCTTGTTGGGCTCCTTGCCGGTGAGCGAGGTGACAACCTCGGTCACGGCCGGCATACGGGTCGAGCCACCCACGAGGATGACGTGGTCGATGTCGGAGACCGAGACGTCGGCATCTTTGATGACCTGGTGGAACGGCGCCTTCGTACGCTCGAGAAGATCGCTTGTGAGCTCTTCGAAGTGCGAGCGTGTGAGCTTCTCGTCGAGGTGGATCGGGCCGTTTTCGCTCATCGAGAGGTACTGAAGCGAGATGTTGGTCGAAGTCGAGCTCGAGAGCTCCTTCTTCGCCTGCTCAGCGGCTTCCTTGAGGCGGTGAAGCGCGATGCGGTCCTTCGAGAGGTCCACACCGTCCTTGTTCTTGACCTGGCCCACGAGGTAGTCAACGATGCGCTGGTCCCAATCGTCACCGCCGAGGCGGTTGTCGCCCGCGGTCGCGACGACCTGGATAGCCGAGCCGTCCTCATCCTTCGAGATCTCGAGGAGGGAGACGTCGAACGTACCGCCACCGAGGTCGAACACGAGGATGCGCTCGTCGTCCTTACCCTTTTCGAGACCGTACGCGAGAGCGGCGGCGGTGGGCTCGTTGATGATGCGCAGGACGTTGAGGCCCGCGATCTGGCCGGCGTCCTTCGTGGCCTGGCGTTCCGCGTCGTTGAAGTAGGCGGGGACGGTGATGACCGCGTCGGTCACGGTCTGGCCGAGGTAGGACTCAGCATCGCGCTTGAGCTTGCCGAGGGTTCGGGCCGAGATCTCCTGCGGGGTGTATTTCTTGTCGTCAACTTCGGTCGTCCAGTCGGTGCCCATGTGGCGCTTGACAGACGAATACGTACGGTCAACGTTGGTCGCGGCCTGGCGCTTGGCGACTTCACCGACGAGGACTTCGCCGGACTTCGAGAAGGCCACAACCGAGGGGGTCGTGCGAGCGCCTTCGGCGTTCGCGATAACGGTGGGTTCGCCACCTTCGAGAACGGCGACAACAGAGTTGGTGGTGCCGAGGTCGATTCCTACTGCCTGTGACATAAGTGTTCTCCTTCCGCGTGTGCGACCGGTGGATTCCTGTGGTGGCCGCACCGCTATCAACTTGGCTGTGCTCAAGAACGCGATTAGTCAACGCTCCCCGAAGTTGGGTTGTCAATCGACGTATCACTCAACTTGAGTTCATTAGGCTCAACTCTTCTACTGGCGAGCTTATTCCACAGATTTCTACATATGCCTCACGTCACATTTTGTGCGCACTTGCGCCCATAAAAGGGTTCCAAGGCACACGTGTCACAATCACCACAGCAGCTTCACCCACCTTCGAGCACCAGAAAGATACGGCCATGCCCACCCACTGCGCAGCTCCGCTCACGCTCGAATTCACGGAAATCGCCTCCCCGCTCGGGGCGCTCACGCTCGCCGCAACCGAGCGAGGCCTCGTGCGGATCGCCTTCGATAGTGACGACGTCACGGCCACCAAAGCCCTCACCGAAGCCCAGCTTTGCAAAGCCGCGCACGCCTCAGCTCAGGCACCCGCATTCGAGCCCCACGAGGTGCTTAGCGCGGCTAAGGATCAGATCCTCGACTTTCTCGACGGCAACCGTCGGACCTTCAGCTTCCCGCTCGACCGCTCCCTTTCCCAGGGGTTTCGCCGCACGGTGCATGAGGCAATCGAACAGATCGGCTTCGGCGAGCAGCAAAGCTACAGGTGGATCGCAGAGCGCGCCGGCAACCCCAAAGCGGTGCGCGCAGTGGGCACGGCGTGCGGCACAAATCCCCTCCCGATCGTGGTCCCGTGCCACAGAGTCATAAAATCCGACGGCAGCCTCGGCGGCTATAGCGGCGGGATCGAGAAAAAGCGTTTCCTGCTCGCACTCGAGGAGGGCGACGCGCCACGTGCGTGACGCCGCGAAATGGCAACCGTCGGCCTCTCCCCTACCGTTTCGAACTCCTAGACGGACCCCACGACGCTCACAAAACGCTTGAGGCGCTCATCCTCAGAGTTGAAGAAGTGTTCGGGATCGCCGTCGAAGAGGATCTTTCCTTCCTCAAGAAACACGACGCGGTCGGCAACGCTTCGCGCAAACTGGAGCGAATGCGTCACAACGACGAGGGTGCGGTGCTCGCTCGCGAGAGACGAGAGCACCGCGATAACCTCGGCGGCAAGCTCCGGATCAAGCGCAGACGTCGGTTCGTCGAACAGGAGATAGTCGGTACTCAACGCAAGAGCGCGGGCAATTGCAACCCGCTGCTGCTGACCGCCAGATAGCCGCGCGGGATAGGCGTCAATCTTGTCCGCAAGCCCCACGCGCTCGAGGGCGCGAATACCCAGCTCACGCGCGTGGGCCTTCGACATCCCGCGCGACGTGATCGGCGCAAGCGTCACGTTCTCAAGAGCCGTGAGGTGCGGAAACAGGTTGAACTGCTGGAACACCATGGTCGAGTGACGCCTGATTTCGCGGACCTTCTGATCCGAAAGCTTGCCGCTCACGTCTATCGGGCCACTTCCGAAATCAAGCGTGCCCTCATCCGGCTTTTCGAGCAGGTTGATGGAACGCAAAAGCGTGGATTTACCCGAGCCCGAGGGGCCGAGCAGAACGGTCGTGCGCCCCGGCTCGATGTCAAGGTCGATGTGATCGAGTGCGGTAAGCGCACCAAAACGCTTCGTGATCGAGCGCAGCCTCAGTGGGCTGCGCGCCTCACCCGCATTGAGGTCAGCAGAGGTCTCAGTCGCGCTCAACGTACACGCTCGCTTTCTTTTCTAGCCACGCCTGCACGAGACTCAACACGGAAATAAGAACAAGGTAAATCGCCGCTACGAGGACGTAGAGGTAGAACGGCTCGAACGTTGCGGCAGCTCGCTGCTGCGCCACCATGAACATGTCGAGCAGCGTAATCGTCGAGACGAGGCTCGTGCCCTTCACGAGGTCAATGAAGTCATTGCTGAGCGGTGGGAGCGCAATGCGGAAAGCCTGCGGGGCAATCACCCTGAGGAACGTCGTGCGGCGATCGAGATCGAGCGTCGCCGCCGCCTCGAACTGACCGCGCGGGATTGAGAGGATTGACGCGCGCACCGCCTCGGAAGCGTAGGCCCCACTGTTCAGGGCGAGGGTTCCGACGGCCGCAGTCCACGGGTCGAGCACGAGCGATGGGACGAGCTTCGGTAGTCCGTAAAACACGATGAAGAGCTGCACGAGCAGAGGCGTTCCGCGAAACACCCACACGTACAGCCACGCGATCGCCTTGAGCGGACGGAAACGCGAAAGTCTCGCGCTGGCCGTGATGATGGCCAGCACGAGGGCGATCGCAAAAGCGATGAGCGAGAGCGGAATCGTGACCTTGAGGGTCGCGAGGAGCATGGGGCCAATCGCCCCTGCCCACACCTCTAGGGCTCGCGAAAAATCAATATTCACGAGGGAATCTCCGTGGGGCGCTTAGTTCTTGGGAGTGAGGTCAAGCCCGAGCCAGTCCTTGTCGATCTTTGCGATCGTGCCATCGTCGAGGAGCTCGGTAATAGCCTCGTTGATCTTCTCGGTGAGAGGACTGCCCTTCTTGAGCGCCCCGGCGATAAGAACCTCGGTTTCAAGCTTCTCGTCCAGGACCTTGATCGGCGCGTCGGGGTGTTCCTCAAGATAGGTGTCGAACGCAACGACCTCGTTCGCCGTGACGTCGGCTCGGCCGCTGGACACAAGTTCGACCGATTCGGCGAAGCCCGGGGATGCGACAATTTCGGCCCCCGCGTCCGTCATGACCTGCCCCCAGTTTGAGGTGGTCGTCTGCGCCGCGCGGCGCCCCTTGACATCGGCGAGAGACGTGATGTCCGAGCCCTCCGGGACGCCAAGGCGACCCTGGGTCTGTGCATAGGGAACAGTAAGGTCAAAAGCTTTCTTGCGCTCATCGGTCACGGCGACGTTGTTCATGACGAGGTCGTACTGCCCGGCATCGAGGCCAGCAAGCAAGCTGTCCCATTTCGCCTCGACGTATTGGACCTTCTTGCCGATCTTCTCGGCGATCGCCTCGACGATGTCGATCTCGAAGCCCACAAGCTTCCCCGAGTCATCGTGGAAGTTGTACGGCTTGTACACGCCCTCAACACCAACCTTGAGCACGCCCTCTGCGGAGCCCGAGCCACCGGCCTGCTTTCCACCATCGGACGAGCCGCATGCGGCAAGGGCCAGGGCGGCAGCAGAAATGCCGGAGGTCGCAAGGATTGAGCGGCGCGAAATGGAACGAGACATAGTGAGCTCCTTTATGAGAGTGATGGGGAAAGTGGCTACTTCTGCGCGGCGTCGAGCGCCTTGGCAAAGTCAGCCAGGAGGTCGTCGATATTCTCGATGCCCGCACTGAAGCGCACGAGGCCATCGGTGATGCCAGCACGGTCGCGTGCGGCTTGCGTCATGCCGTCGTGGCTCATCGTCGCCGGGATCGACAGAAGCGATTCGACTCCTCCGAGACTCACGGCGAACGAGGGGATTTCGAGCGCATGGAGGAACTTCTTGAGGTCGTAGCCTTGCGCGAGTTCGAATGAGAAGACGGCGCCGATACCTTGGGCTTGACGCTCGTGCACCTCCCGTTCAGCCTCGCTGAAGGACCCGGCTGAGAGCACCGTCTGGACTGCGGGGTGATCGCTCAAGAAGGCGACGAGCTTCTCAGCGTTTTCTTGCTGACGGGCGATGCGCAGCGGAAGAGTCTTGATGGCCTGGAGAAGCCGGAAAGAGGTCAATGGTTCGAGTACGCCGCCGAAGACCTTCTGGCTGAGACGAATGTTCTCGGCGAGCTCGTCATCATTCGTCGTGACAGCACCCGCAAGGAGGTCGCTGTGGCCGCCGAGGAATTTGGTCGCGGACTGAACGACGAGGTCCGCGCCGAAGTCGAGGGGTCGCTGGAGGACCGCGGTCATGAATGTGTTGTCGATGACGAGGAGAGCGCCGTGCGCGTGGGCGAGCTTCGCGAGGCGCTCGATATCGACGACGCGAAGCGTGGGGTTGCCGGGTGTTTCGACGAAGATCATGCGCGTGTTCTCGCTCAGGTCTTCGCTCGTAATAGAACCGAGGTCGTCGAAGAACGTGCCCGTCAAGCCAGCGCGAGGGAAGATCTTTTCGACGTAGCGGAAAGTGCCGCCATACACGTTGGATGAAAAGAGCACTTCGTCACCCGGGCTCAAGAGGCTGAAAACCGAACTCACTGCGGCCATCCCGGTCGCAAAAGCGAATCCGTGTTTCGCTTCCTCGAGGCTCGCGATGACCGACTCGAGGTCGGCGCGCGAAGGGTTCGAGCCGCGTTGATAGGCGTAGTCACCGCTCACCGAGTCGATATCGAGTTCAAAGGTCGAGGAGAGGTGGACGGGCGGCACTACCGCCCCAAACTCGCTTTTGCGCGGCGCGAGAATGGCCCGGGTATCAATATGCATGTCTCTCCGCAGTCCTTCCATAACTCAGATTGCTGGACACACAAGCGTTAACCATAGCTTATGTACCCCATAAGCATGTCAATACTAGGGGTCTCGCTGGCGAAAACCAAAAAATCTGTGACGCACTATGACGCTCCAAAAGTCGCAATCCCCCTCAATCTCAAGTATGAGATCCCCTCAGAACATCCGCGCCTCGAGACTGTTGCCTCAGCGCTTACGCTCGCGAAGAATAGGAAATGTCTGACCGATCACACCACCCCGGACATTCAGAGGAGTACCCATGTCCACAACAGTTCCCCCCTCTCCCGTCGCCGTCAGCGCGCGCGGGGTCACCAAGACCTACGGAAGCGGCAGCAACCAGGTGACTGCTCTCAACGCAGTCGGGCTCGACATCCGTGCCGGAGAGTTCACCGCGATCATGGGAGCCTCGGGCTCCGGAAAATCGACTCTTCTCCACTCCCTCGCCGGCCTCGATTCAATCGACTCCGGGACGATCGTGGTTGAGGGCGTCGACATCACTCAGCTCTCGGACTCGCAGCTCACAACCCTCCGCCGCGACCGAATCGGATTCGTCTTCCAATCGTTCAACCTGTTGCCCATGCTCACGGCAAAGGAGAACATTCTTCTCCCGCTTGAACTCGCCGGCCGCAAGGTGGATGAGCAATGGTTCGGGATGCTTGTGCAGCGCTTTGGTCTCGCCGAGCGCCTCGGGCACCGCCCCAGTCAGCTCTCGGGTGGCCAGATCCAGCGCGTCGCGCTGACGCGCGCTCTCGTCACGCGCCCCGCTGTCATTTTTGCCGATGAGCCCACCGGCAACCTCGACTCGGCTTCGACCGAGGCCGTACTGAGCTTCTTGCGTGAGAGCGTCGACGTTCTCGGCCACACCGTCGTCATGGTGACGCACGAAGACGACGCTGCCCACAGGGCAGATCGCATCCTTCGCATGCATGACGGCAGAATCGTCGCCGATGAGTACATCGGCCAGAAAGCGGTGCAGGCACAGTGAGTACTCTGAAACTTCAGCCGCGGCGCAGGCACCTCGCCGCCGCCATCACGATTGCGCTTACGAGCGCCTTCATCGCCATTGCTGTTCTCGCCGTCGGGTTTGTAGGCGAAGCTGTCAAAGCCCAAGTCACGGGACCTGTTCAGGGGGCTAGTGCTCTCGTACAGCCGGCTTTTACCACAGAGGGCGACGCCGCTTCCGCCTCACCCGAGGCCATCGGGAAAGTGGACGGTGCCGACGGCGCCTTCTATAAGACTGACAACACGTTCGCGATCGCACTCGACGAGGGAGAGACAGGCAAAGAAAACCCACTCGATTCCAAGGGAACGTTTGTCAAGGTAGACGCGGTTCGCCCCGGCGTTGATGCCCACTACGTCGAAGGCAAAGCCCCTAGCGGAGACCACGAGGTTGCCGTCGATACGTCGTTTGCCAAAAAACGCAATCTGAAGGTTGGAAGCCAGATTGGGGTGCAGTCGCTCGACTCCGGCCAGACGCTTACCTTTACCGTCGCTGGCATTAGCCAGCCGCAGCTCGCGCAGGTCCTCAATCCCGGGGGTACCCTCACATTCGGCACCGCGGGCATCGACACCCTCACGGCTCTTGGAGGGGATGCCTCCGAAAAAGCCTCCGACTACTACACGATCGCCGTCGTCGCCAAGCCCGGCGTGAGCGAAGAAGAGTTGGTGAGTAACCTCAAGGCTGCCGGGTACGACGCCGCGACCGTCACGGAATTCCTGCAAGAGGCGAATCTCATGGCGTTGACCGTCGTGACCATGCTCTCGGCGCTTCTCGCAGGCTTCGTCCTGATCGCCATCGCGACGAGCGCGCTCGTCGTGACGAACTCGTTCGCCGTGACGATGGCGCAGCGCAGGCGATCGTTCGCTCTCGCGCGTGCGCTCGGCGCAAAACGCCGACAGGCGATGTGGGCGATCGTTCGCGACGCACTGCTCGTCGGAATCATCGGCTCAATTCTCGGCATTGTCCTCGCGTACCTCGCCTGGTGGGCGCTCCTTCTCGTGGGCCGCTTCACCTACTCCGAGGCTCTACCCGTCGTCCCGGGATTGAATATCTTCGCGATTCTCGTCCCGATCCTCGCCTCTCTCATCCTCGCGGTCTGTGCATCGGTGTTCCCGGCCATCAGCGCGTCTCGCGTGAAGCCTCTCGAGGCGCTGCGCCCCGCGGAGATCGCCTCCGGTAAGCACGCGTCGCTGATTCGCACGATCTTCGCGTCTGCGGTTGTTGCGCTCGGTGTCGTTGTCTCACTTGGCTCGTTCGTTGTCGAAATTGTCCTCAAAGACAGCGAGTTCATGATCCTGATTTCCATGCTGTGCGCATTCCTTGGGTGCCTCACGATTCTTGTCGGTGTGATCGGGCTGCTGCCGGCGCTCATCCCGCCGGTGGCGAAACTCGGCAACGCACTCGCCTCCGCCCTCGGTTTCACGAGCGCACGCTTCGCATTTTTGAACCTTGCGCGACATCCGAAACGCACGGGCATCACGATGTCGGCGCTCATCATTGGCACCACTCTCATGGCGACAATGGCCTCCGGTGCGGTGACCGCTCAAAACACATTCGAGCATGACATCACCGACCGCGTCCCTGTCGACACCATCATTGCCGCCACCGACCTTCCCGCTGGTTTCCTCGAGAAGGTTCAAAAGACCGAGGGTGTGGACACCGCTCGCCAGGTCCCCACGGCAGAACTGCCATTCGACGCGGGCGCGATGACCGTATACGCCCCCTCGGCGGAGGACCTGCAGGAGGTCGCTACGTCGGACTCGATCGAGGTTCCACCGCCCGGAGAGCTGCACATGGGCAAGGCTCGCGCGGAACGGTTCCATGTTCACGACGGCGAGACGGTCACTGTCAACGCGAATGATGGAAGTGCACGCGAAGTCACCGTCCGTGTCAAGGGGAAACTGTCAATTTCCCTGGTGGCCCCCGATACCCTCAGCGGGCTTGGGATCGACGAAGGCAAAGCGGTCTTCGTCAAATTCGCGGCCCCCGATTCCCCACAGAGGGCTCACACCACGTCGATCCAACTCACCGGCGCACTGAGTGAACTTTCTAATCAGCTGCCTCCCGAGACCGTCACGGCAACGTCCTTCGATGGGGCTCAGCGCGAGGTGATGGCAACAGTGATCCAGACGCTCCTCACGATCACCGTCGCGCTCCTTGCGGTTGCCGTCGTGGTCGCGATCGTCGGCGTCGCGAACACCCTCAGCCTGAGCGTGATCGAGCGTTCAAGCGAGTACGCCCTGATGCGTGCGCTCGGCACCTCGAAGGGCGCGATCCGCGCGATGCTCGTATGGGAAGGTATTTTCATTGCCTTCCTGGGCTCACTCGTTGGCGTGCTTCTAGGAACCGCTTTCGGAATGTTCGGCGTACGCTCGCTTCTCGCGGGTGAGTTCGACTTCTACCCGGCAATTCCGTGGCTGTATCTCCTCATGATCCTACTCGCCGGACTCGTCGCAGGCGTTCTCGCTTCAATCCTGCCCGGAATGCGGGCGAGCGCGACGGCACCGGCCCAGGCACTCGCGCAGCGAGACGAGTAGGCATCAGCGTCACACCATAGGGCGGCCGCGCCCACGCGCGGCACGGGCGGGAACCAGTGCGTGCACACTGCTTCCCGCCCGTCTTTTGCGTCAATGCGGAAACGCACAGGGGCAAACCGGCAACGGGGCCGCGCAGCACCTATCTACCCCCTCGAGGGAGGGAGCAATCACGAGGCGCCAAATCGCTCAAGCACCGCCAGAGCGAGCTGCGCCAAGTCCTTCTCGGTAAACCCGGGCCAGCCATTGAGCGCACGCCGCCACACGGGATCGATAGCCTTATAGCCCACGACGGCGCCCGCGAGCGCACCCGCGATTGCCGCGACCGTGTCGGTATCGTTTCCACTGCGCACCGCCGCTTCGACGACGCGCGTAAAGTAGGCGCGGCGCTCGAACTTGTCCTCGGGAACATCCCCCGCATGGCACAGGGCCGAAACCGCTCCTTGGAAGGCGTGAATGACCCACCCGTTTCGAGCGAAATACGCGGGCGGAGCACTGTGCGCCTCGGCGATGAGGCCCCTCCAATAGTCACGGCGTTCAGGCGTGAGGCGGCCAAGGCCAGCATCGATCGTGAGCTCGCCGGTGAGAATCGCGTGACGAATAGCGAAGCTCCACAGGACTGCCGCCTCGATCGTCTCGAGGTCGACGTGCGTAAGCGTGTTGACGAAAACAACGGCGCGCTCGAATTCGTCCTCGCTCGCGAGGAGGTACGGAAGAACAACCGAATAGGCGCGCATGAGCCCGCCGTTGCCAGCGGTGTGATGCTGCGCTTTGTGGATCGCACGGGCCGCCTCGTGCATGTCGCGGCCAGAGGGCACGCTGTTGCCGTGCGATTGCGCGGTCTCGAGGGCGGCGAGCAGCACGTTCGAGGTGAGGATCCCGATGTCGGGGGTTTCTCGCGACCACTGGTACCAGCCGGCGGCGATCGCGTCGAGAGAACTTTCGCTCGTGAGCGAATCACCGTGGATCTCGTGGGCGGCCGCCCGCATGATGACAATCGCCATCGCCGTGTCGTCGGTCCACTCCCCCGGCTTCCAGCCGAGCTGCCCGCCACCGGTCATGGCCACGTCGTCGGAATCCGCAATGGGAGGCTCGAATTCGTAGGGCGCTCCGAGAGCGTCGCCCGTGGCAGCGCCGAGTACCGCGCCGAGTGCGCGTTCGCGCTGCTGCTTGCTGAGGCTGTGCGGATCGTGCGGCCGTTCAGGTTCCCGGGCCGCCGTAGCCTCGGTTGAAGGGGCGATGTCCGACAATTTCAATCCCCTTTCGTTCCCGTGAAAACTCGTGCGGTGTGCGCACGGGCGGTGTTGGCGCCGCCCTGCGCACACCGGTCACGCCAGTTTAAGCCGCGTTTCTCGCATTTTCCTGTACCCAATGGGCAAATGCGCATCGGCTCACTACGCTTGGAAGGCGCATCCGGTACCCGGCTGACCAAGGAGATTGTGTGAGTACAGCGCCTGAGCCCGCCCACGACGTGGATCCCGGCACTGATCGTTGCTCGTGCGGCAGCGACCACGACCACGGCCCCACGGGCAACGACATCGTTCACGCGCTCGGGCGTGGTTTCGCCATACTTTCGCTGCTCACCCCGCTTCTCGCTCTCGTGCTCGCTGCAGCGAGTCTCGCGGCGACACCGACCTCAACGGGCGTGGTGTTCCTCGGCATCGGCCTTGGCCTCGTTCACCTCGCTCTCATGCTTGTGGCGGGCATGGTGGGAACTAAGAAGGGCGCGGCGATGACCCGCTCGCCATGGTTCCTCGTGGGCCGTGTGGCGATTGAGGAACTCGTGAGACTGCTCGTCTGTCTGATTGCCCTCGTGACCCTGAGTTGGCAGTGGACTGGTGCGCTCGGCCTGTGGATCGGTGTGGGAGCGATGCTCGTGTGGGCGACCCTCGCGACCGTGCAACTTGCCGCCTCTCGCCGGCGGATCACGCGGCCCTCGGACTGGTCGAAGGAGACTGTCCTCAGCATTCTCGACGGCGGCATTTCGGTGCGGCGCGCGATGTGCGTACGCTTCCTCGACATCGCCGGGTTGTTCCTGTTCCAGCTTGGCGCCTGCACGCTCGTGACAGCGGCCCCCATCATGACGGTCGCGACGATCGTTCTCTCGATCGCCTCGGGCCTTTCAACGCTTATCGTGCAGAGCCTAAGCCCGCAACGCCGCAAGAACTCCCCGTGGGCGTTCGCCCCGTTCGCTATCGGCATCGTGACGGCCGCGCTCGCGGTCATTTTCGTGCTCGCGCCAGGAATAGCCGCGCTCGCCTAAATTTCCCTATCTCATCCTCGCTGGCGCGGGTCGAGAAAAGCCGGGCGCGGTGGGGCGGTTCCGACGCTTGCTACGCGCCCATCGCTCCCGAGAACGCAACCATGGCGAGCGCCAACAGGGCAATCCAGACGGTGCTCATGGCACCGAGGAGAACGGGCTTCCCGCCGACGCTGATCAGCCCCTTGATTTTCACCCCGAGCCCAAGCGCGAACATCGCCGCCGCAAGCAGCCCTGTCTGCAGGAGCTTGACTCCCGCAAGCGCCTGCGGGGGCATGATGTGGAGCGAGCCGAGACCAACCATCACGAGGAAGCCCACGACGAAAAGTGGCACGACCGGCGGGCGCTTTGTGCTCTCGCGCAGCGTGCCGCGTGAGCGTGCTGCGAGGGAGAGCGCGACCGCGACGGGAGCGAGAAGCACCACGCGCGTGAGCTTGACGATCACTGCGACCGAGAGGGCCGAGGCACCGTAGGCTCCTGCGGCGGCGACGACCTGCGCGACCTCGTGAGTGCTCGCCCCGATCCACGTGCCGCCCGCGCTTTCTCCCATGCCCATCGCGTGCGCGGCAAGCGGCGCGAGCGGAATCATGAGGGTACCGAACAGCACGACGAGCCCGATCGCGGTGGCAACTTCCTCTTCGTTGGCGTCAGCGATATCTTCAACGCCGGCAACGGCGGCCGCACCGCAGATCGAGAAGCCGCACGCAATCAGGATCGACAGTGGGCGGCTGATGCCCAGGGCGCGTGCCATGGCGAGAGTGCCGAGGATCGAGAGGGTGACGACGAGGATGACGCCCACGATCACGCGCCAGCCGAGCGAAAGGATGTCCCCTACCGCGAGCTGCAAACCGAGCAGCACAATCCCGACGCGCAAAAGCTTCTTCGCCGTGAACTGGATGCCCGCGCTCCACGACTCCGGAATTGTCCAGAGGTTCGTGAGGAGCGCACCGAGCACGATCGCGATGAGCAATGGGCTCACCGCGGGTGCAGCGAGGTTCACGATCACCGCGAGGACTGCGACGAGCACGCACGGCACGAGTCCGGGCACGAGAGAGGGTGAAGAGACGCGGGAAGAAGATGAAGCTGGCACGGCCTCATTCTAGGAATCCAGGCGTGCTTGCTCAGATTTTCGGGACCGTAACGTGACACATCCACCCTTCCCAAACCGCAGATCGTTAGGGTGGAGGCAACCGTCGGACACCCCGATTTCCCCTATCCCGGAGGAGACACATGACCTCGCCCGAATCCCAGACCGGCCTCGATCTCACCCAGATCGATGAGTCCGTTCGTCCGCAGGACGACCTCTTCGGCTTCATCAACGGTGCGTGGCTCGCCTCGGCTGAGATCCCAGCCGATAAGCCGAGCTACTCGGAGTTCATGCGCCTGCACGACCTCTCTGAGGAGCGCGTGCGCGGCATCATCGAAAAGGCCGCGGCCTCGAACGCCCCGGCCGACTCGAATGAGGGAAAGATCGGCGCGCTCTATGAGCTCTTCATGGATGAGGCTCGCTTGAACGAGGTGGGCACGCGCGATCTCGAGCCGCAGCTCGAGCGGATCCTCGGCCTCGCCGACCGTTCAGCGCTCACGAGCTTCACTGGCGAAGCAACGGCCCCCACCGGCATCATCGCTCTGTACGTGTGGACAGACGCCAACAACCCCGACCGCTACCAGGCTCAGATCGGCCAAGCGGGCCTCGGGCTTCCCGACGAATCGTTCTACCGCGACGAACAGTACGGGGCGATCCGCGAGGCCTACGTTAACTATCTCGCGACCCTTGCCGACCTTGCGAAGCTCCCGGGGCGAGCCGGGCTCCCCCAAGGCGATGCGCGCGCACTGGCCGAAACCGTCATGGATCTCGAGACTCGCATCGCGAAAGAGCACGTCGACGTCGTGCGCCGGCGCGACAGCGAGAAGTCGAACAACCCGATGAATGTCGCCGAGCGCGCCGACGCCTTCCCGAGCTTCGACTGGGACGCCTACTTCGAGGGCGCTGGCGCGAAGGCCGAGTGGGTCGAGACCATCAACATCAACGAGCCGGAATACACGGCGGCCATTTCGAAGCTGTGGGGCAGCGAAAGCCTCGAGAACCTCCGCGCGTGGCTTGCACTCCACGCGATCGACGCGGCTGCGCCCTACCTGAGCGATGAATTCGTGAACGCCCACTTCGCCTTCCACGGCGCCACGCTTTCGGGCACCGCCGAGATCCGCGAGCGCTGGAAGCGAGGCGTGAGCCTCGTGGACTCCGCTCTCGGCGAGGCGTTGGGTGAAAAGTACGTAGCCGAGTATTTCCCGCCGGAGGCGAAGGAACGCATGGAGCATCTCGTGGAGGCCCTCATCACCGCCTACCGCGAATCGATCTCCTCGCTTGAGTGGATGACCCCGGCGACCCGCGAAAAGGCCCTCGCGAAACTCGAGAAATTCACGCCGAAGATCGGCCACCCCGAGACCTGGCGGGATTACTCGAGCCTCACCATTGATCCCGATTCACTCCTTGCCACCGTCGGAAACATCGCGACGTTTACCCATGACTACGAGATCGCAAAGCTTGGGCGGAGCGTCGATCGCGGCGAGTGGCACATGACCCCGCAGACGGTCAATGCCTACTACAACCCCGGCGCGAACGAAATCGTGTTCCCCGCGGCAATCCTCCAACCCCCGTATTTTGGGATCGATGCGGATGATGCCGTGAACTTCGGCGGGATCGGCGCGGTGATCGGCCACGAAATCGGCCACGGCTTCGACGACCAGGGCTCCAAGTACGACGGCGACGGCGCGCTCAAGAGCTGGTGGACCGAGGCTGACCGCGAAGAGTTTGAAAAGCGCACGCGCTCACTCATCGCCGACTACGACGCGATGAGCCCGCGCAATCTCTCGGATGAGCATCACGTGAACGGCGCTTTCACGATCGGCGAGAACATCGGCGATCTCGGCGGGCTCACGATCGCGCTCAAGGCGTATCTCAACGAGGTTGGCGAGGCGGCACACGAAGTGGGGGCCGACGGTTACACGGGCATCCAGCGCCTCTTCCTTTCGTGGGGTGCGGTATGGCGCGGCAAGAACCGCGAGGCCGACGCCATTCGTCGCCTCACAATCGACCCGCACTCGCCCATGGAGTTCCGCGCGAACGGGGTCGTGCGCCATATTGATGCCTTCCACGACGCCTTTGAGGTGAAGGAAGGCGACGGGCTCTTCCTCGCCCCCGAGCGCCGCGTGAGCATCTGGTAAGCGATGGCGCACAAGCACGAGTACCTCACTCCGTATGAGGGCAGGGTGAGGCCGGGGCGGGTCGCGTGGGCCCGCGTCGTCCTCACCCTCGTGATCGGCGCGGCAATCTGCCTGTTCGTGTTGCTGACCTTTGGCGACCCCGGACTCGGCACCGCTATCCTCCTCGCGATCGGTTTCGCGGGGTATGCACTATGGGCGTGGATGCGCACGTCGATCGGGTTCGTCGTAGACGAGCGTGGCCTCACGCCGAAGCTCGGCGGTTTCCTCGCGCGGCCCACGTGGCCGCTCGAGGACTTCCGCACGGTGCAGATCCGCGTCGTTGCACCGGAACGGGTCGGCTCACTCGTGGGCAACATCGGGCTCGGGCGCGCCGAAGTCACGGTCTCCCGCATGGATGAGGTACGCCCGGTGGCGCCGCTCAAACCTCGCACGCTTGTGGGGCCGCAGGCCGACACTCGGTTTGCGGTCACCCGCGGCGGTGAGCTCGTGGAGATCATCGGCCGAGACGGAGGGTCATACCTGCTCAGCCCCGAGCACCCGCGCGAGGTCGCCGAGGCGATCGCGAAGGCCATCACATTTGCGCGCTGAGCACTCGCGGCCCTGCCCTCACCTGCCTGTACACTTGTGGGCGTCATCCAACAGACAGGGGAGCACCGACCGGTGCTGAGAGTGCGCAAAGGGCGCTGACCCTCGAACCTGATCCGGTTAGCACCGGCGTAGGGAGTCGGGATTTCTCGCATGCCGCGGCCACGCCGCTTCACGGGCATGCCCCTTCCGAGTGGAAGGAGTGGTGATGACCGATCAACGCACAGCGCGAGCGGGCTTTTCCGAGCGCATTAAGTACCGCACGATTGATCTCGTCGTGATCGTCATGGTCGGCGTAGCCTTCGGCGTCGCCTTTGCCGGCTACGCGCACCTGTACAACCTTGTGGCCCCTCTCACCGCGGTTTTCCCCCCGCTCGAGGGCCTCCTCACTGGCTTCTGGTGCCTTCCTGCTCTCGTCGCGATGTTGATCGTTCGCCGCCCAGGCGCTGCCTTCGGCGCGGAAATTATCGCGGCGTGCCTCGAGGCGCTCCTCGGCAGCCACTTCGGTGTCGGCGCGCTTATCTCCGGCCTCATCCAGGGCGCGGGTTTCGAGATCGCGTTCGCGCTCTCGGGGTGGGCGAGTACGAGCGCTGCGGTTGTGATTGGCGGCTCGCTTCTGTCGACCCTCTTCGAGTGGCTTTACGAGATCACCGCCTACTTCCCCTCGTGGTCTGCGGGCTACAAAGTCATGCTTCTCGTATTCTTCTGGATCAGCGCCCTCACGCTTCTCGCTGCCCTCGGGCGCGCTATCGTCACGGCGCTCGCGAAGGCCGGCGCGCTCAATCAATTTCCGGTGGGCAGGGACTTTACCGTCTCTCAAGCCCCGCGTGGCGGTTCTAGAATCGATGCATGATGACCACAGCTGCTCCTGATAACCATTCCGCTTTTCGCTACCGCACTATCGATCTTCTCGTTGTTGTATCGATGGGCCTGATCGCGGGCGTCGCGTTCTTTGCCTACGCCGCCGGTCTCGGCGCACTCAAGCCCGTGTTCTCGCTTTTCCCGCCCAGTGAGGGCATCGCCGCGGGTCCGTGGGCTCTGCCGGCGGCGCTCTCGATGCTCATCGTTCGCAAACCGGGCTCGGCACTTGGCACGATGTGGATTGGCGCGGTCATCGAGGCACTTCTCGGCTCGCACTTCGGGTGGACGGTGCTCATCTCGGGCGCGATCGTTGCGATCGGCTTCGAGGTTATGGGCGCCGCCACGAAGTACGCGAAGCCGTCGTTTAAGTGGGTTCTCGCAGGTGCCTGGATCTCGATGGTTTTGCAGTGGATTTGGGAGCAGTTCGTGTTCTTCCCGAGCTGGGCCATGCCGTTCCGCTTCGCCCACCTCGCACTGTTCATCATTTCTGGCGTCATTCTGCTTGCGTTGCCGGCGCCGGCAATCGTGCGCGCGCTTGCGAAGACCGGGGCTCTCGGGAACTTCGCACCCGGGCGTGAGGAGGCCGCACAGCGGTGAGTGAGAGCCCGACGCTTGCCTCCACCCGCCGAGCCGTGGGTGTGGGGATCGATGACTTCACCTATACGCCACCGGGGCGTAGGGCCCCGGTTCTTTCTGGCCTTTCCCTCCAGATTGATGCGGGTGAACGCGTTCTCCTCACGGGTGCGAGCGGCTCGGGAAAATCGACGATTCTCAAGGCCCTGAGCGGCCTCATTCCCGAGGACCCACCGGAAGGGGTCGACCCCTCGGCCCCGCTCCCCGAGGCATCTCCCGTGCCGGGCGTCGCCCTCATGGTGCAAAATCCCGTCCACTCGTTCGTGGGCGCGACGACGGGAATCGATACCGCTTTCGGCCCGGAAAATGCGAGCGTTGATCCCTCACGCATGCCCGCAATGGTGCGCGATGCACACGCCGCGGCCGCGTTTTCTTCTCCGCTCGATGCCAACCCCTACCACCTTTCTGGAGGGCAGCAGCAGCGCCTCTCCCTCGCGGGCCTGATCGCCACCGGCGCCGGGGCGATCGCTCTCGACGAACCCCTTGCGATGCTCGACGCCAAGACGGCACTCGCGGTACGCGACGCCATTTGCGAAGCAACCGAGGGCCTCACCCTCGTCGTTGCGGATCACCAAGTGGAGCTCTGGCGCGACCACGTCGACCGCGTCATCCGCATAGGTGCGGGCGGTCAGATACTTGAGGACGCTCCCGCGGGGGCATGGCGCGCGGACGACTCTCGCGGCGAAAGTGCGCTCGGCAGCGAACAAAAGCCGCTGCGAGGAGGCAACGAGGGTACCGCCCTCATTGACCTCGAGGTTCCCGCGACGCTCGAGGGCCGCACGCTGTTTGCCGGGCCCGTTCACGTCGAGCTTTACACCGGGGAACTCGCCGCGCTCACGGGTCCGAGCGGCATCGGCAAGTCGACCTTGATCCGCTACCTTCTCGAGGAGACCCGTGAACGTACGGGTAGGGGGAAGCGCGCAGCGAAAAGGGCGCCGTTTCGAGCCGCATGGCTCCCGCAAAACCCCGAGCAGAGCTTCGTCGCCCGCACCGTCCTCGACGAGGTGAAAGCCGGCGCCGAGGATCCGAGCGACGATGAGGCCGCACGGGCGTGGCTTGAGGCGACAGGCCTCGCCCACCTCGAATCCGCCGGCCCCTTCACACTTTCAGGGGGCGAGCAGCGCCGCCTCGCCTTCGCGACGGCACTCGCCTCAGGCCGCGACATTCTCGTGCTCGACGAGCCGACGGTGGGCCTCGACGACGCGGCGTTTGGCGCGGTGGCTGAGCTCATTGCTCGCGCACTCGTCAGCGGCCGCGCGGTTCTTGCGGCCACCCATGACGAGCGGCTCGTGCGCGCGTGCGACCGAGTCATTGCCCTCGAGGCAGCGCCGGGGCGTGACGATCTCCGAGAGAGTATCGCGTGCCAGCAACCGTCGGACCCGTCCCCCGCTCCCCCAATCCCGCGCGTTCCCCACCCGCCGCGCGCCGTCGCTGCCGATAAGCTCAATCCACTCACGATCCTCGCGGTCGCTGCTTTAGCCTTCGCTGGATCGTGCGGAATGCACACGCTCGCGCCGACGCTCACGGGCACCATCCTCACGCTCACGCTCATCCCTCTCGCCTGGCGCACTCCAGCCCGGCTCATGGCGCGCCTTGCACCAATCGTGCTCGCGGCGCTCACCATCGCGTGGTCGGCCGGGATTCTCTCCGGCAGGCCACTCGGCGAACTGTCGACATGGCAGAGTGCCGGCGTCGAGGGCCTGAGAATCTTCGCCATGGTCGGCCCCGGCGCGATCCTTCTTGAAGGTCTAGACCCGACCCGCTTCGGTCAGGCTCTCGCCCAAAAGTGTCATGTTCCCGCGCGGTTTGCGGCAGCCATGAGTGCGGGCCTTGCGCGGCTCGGACACGTGTTTTCGCAGTGGGGCGACATCGTCTTTACGCGCCGCATCCGGGGCATCCAGCAGCGCAATTCCTTCGCGCTCTACGCCGGTGCAACGTTTGCGCTTCTCGTCTCGACGCTGCGCGGCGCGGAGATCCAAGCTCTCGCGATGGACGCGCGCGGATTCGCGACGGCGCAACGGCGCACGTGGGTCCACGATGCGCGGTTCACGTGGCACGATGCGTGGGGCTTGGGACTCGGGATCGTCCTGCTGGCCGCGCCCATCATCGCTACGCTTGTGGCATGAGTGACAACACCGCGCCCCAGCCCGGTACCGACGCCGATGAGGCCGCCGCACTCGCGCGCGCCCTCATGGACGCTGCACGCGAGGGGAACCTCGATATTCTCCGCCCCGCCATCGAGGCGGGAATTCCCCTCAACATGCAAGATGCAGACGGCAACACCATGCTCATGCTTGCCGCGTACCACGACCACGCGGCACTCGTGAAGCTGCTTGCAGAGCACGGCGCGGACGTCGACCTTCTCAACGACCGTGGCCAGAGCCCGCTCGCGGGCGCCGTATTCAAAGGTTTCGACGACGTGGTCGCGGTGCTCGTCGAAGCTGGTGCTGATCCCGATGCGGGAGTGCCCAGCGCGCGCGAGAGCGCTCGGTTCTTCTCCCGCGCCTACGCCTTCTGAAGACGTGTTTCCGCGCGCGCTAACGCAAGCGCACCGTCGAGCGGCGAGGCAGCCTCACGCACGTCGAACCCCTCGCGTTCGAGCGCATAGCGCATGAGATCCCCTATCGGGCCGCGAGCGGTGAGGACACTACCGGCGAGGACGACACTCACGGGTGAATTGCCGCGAAGAGGATCCGCGAGCGCAAGGGCCCCCTCGAGGAGACTGTCCACGGCTTGCGCGACGATCTCGCGTGCGACCTCGTCACTTTCGCCCTCGCCGAAATGACCGAGCTCGGTCACGATCGGGGCGAAACGCCCGTACTCGGCCGGGGTCAGGTCGTAGGCTTCACGGATGAGCGCTTGGCGTGGGTCGAGCTGGGCAGCGGTGTCACGCGGGTTGAAGCCCAGCGCCGCGCATACACGGTCGGTGAGGGCTGTCGAGCTCCCGCGCGCGTCGAGGTCCGCCGCCACTGCCTCGAGCGCGCGCTTGCCAAGCCACACGGCCGAGCCGACGTCCCCTAGCAGCCATCCCATGCCATCACGGCGCACCGACTCCACGCCCCGGACATAGCTCACGCTTGCCGCGCCGGTGCCCGCGAGAACGAGAACGCCGGTGGGTCGTGACGCGGATGCCGGGAAGGCACTCGCGAATGCCGTGCACAGGTCATCGACGACACGAACGCTCGCGGGATCGACCTGGATGTGGTGAGAGGCCGCTTGCGAGACAACGGCCTCACGCACGAGCGCCTCGATGCGCTCGTGGCGGGCGGGCCCCGCTCCAGATATGCCGAAGACGGCCTTTTCCAGGGTGCTACCGGTGTCGAGCGGGGCGAAGGCGCGCGCAAGTGTCTGCTCGAAGTGCTCGAGCGCGTCGGGCCCGGAGGACCTCACGTTAAACCCCGCGCCCTCGACGCGGACCGGCGTGAAACTCTCGCCACTTCGCCCATCGGCTCCCTCGATTGCGAGGCGCGTGTGGGTCGCTCCGACGTCGGCACCCAGAATCACGGAAATCGGCATGTCAGCAGTCCTTTCGGTCTCGCCCAGTATGTCATCCACCCCACAAGTTGTGGTAAGTTTCATCTTGAGGCATACGGATGAAATATTTTTTCACGACGGTGCCCGTCCCCCATAGCTCAAAGGAGACACTATGATCACCCGCAGGAACCTCATCGCCACCGGAGCGCTCGGCGCGGCCACCGTGGGCCTCGCCGCGTGCGGCAATTCGGGCGGTTCCTCCTCCAACCCCACCGATAAGGCCGCCAACGACGGCAAGACCATCACCCTGTGGATCATGGAGGGCACGAACGCCAAGACTGACGAATACGTCAAAGCCCTCCAGGAGGAGTTCACCAAGCACACGGGCGCGACTCTCAAGGTCGAGGTCCAGCCGTGGGATGGTGCGCACGACAAGTTCGTGACCGCCATGGCGGGCGGCACCGGCCCCGACGTTGCGGAGATCGGCACAACCTGGACTCCCGAGTTCGCGGATGCAGGGGGCCTCGACGACCTCACGGAAGACGTCAAGAAGGCCGGCATCGACTCTGACCTCGTCGATGCACTCAAGGAAGCGGGCACGCTTGACGGCAAGCTGTATGGCATGCCGTGGTACGCGGGCATCCGCTCGATCCTCGCGAACAAGGAGATCCTCGAAGCCGCGGGGGTCAACTCCCAGCCCCAGTCGTGGGATGACCTCCTCGCCATGATCGATACCCTCAAGACGAAGAACCCCGACGTCATCCCGTTCCCCGTCAACGGCGGATCCCCCTTCGCTCTCCTCCCCTTCATCTGGGGAGCAGGCGGCGACATCGCCGAAGGCTCCGGCAAAGACTGGAAGGCCACCATCAACGAAGCGCCCGCAGTCGAGGGCCTCACGTGGTACACCGACCTCGCCCTCAAGCATGGCTCGTCGACCGAGGCCGCCTCGACCTGGAAGGAGACCGACTCCCTCAAGCAGTTCCAGGAGGGCAAGGTCGCCATGTTCATCACCGGTTCGTGGGTGCCCGCAACCGTGAAGGCAAGCGACGAAGAACTGTTCAACAAGCTCACGGCTTTCACCATCCCCGCCAAGGACTCGGCGATCGCCGCCAGCTTCGTGGGCGGTTCCCACCTGTGCCGGTTCCTGGACTCCGAGGAGCCCGAGCTCGCCTTCGAACTCATCAAGCTCATGACAACCGGCGAATTCGCGACCCGGTGGAGCGAAGAGACGAACTTCTTCCCCGGCACGAAGTCAGCGCTCGACGAGACCATCGAGAACGGCACCGACCTCACAAAGGTCTTTGCTTCGCAAATGACCGAGGCCGGCAAGTCCGTACCCGTTACTCCAATGTGGGGCCAGATCGAGGGCAAGAAGACCCTCCCGAACCTCCTGAGCAACGTGCTCGCCGGTGGCCAGGCTCCGCAGGCTGCCGCTGATGCTGCCGCTAAGGAAATGGACGGAATCTTCGGCGCCTAAGCCGCATTTTTGTTCACCGACCATCGCTCGGGACCCACTCGCTGAGGGCTGGGTCCCGAGCCCCCAGCTCACGTCCGAAAGCTTCCTCGATGACCACCATGAACGACACTCACGAGAGTGCGCTGCCCCCGGCTGACACGAGCCGCTCGTCACGACTGTCGATGTGGGCGCGCCGACACTTGCCGCCGTGGCTGCTCCTTGCGCCCGGGCTCCTCACGCTCGCGGTCCTGTTGATCTTCCCCCTGTTTCGCGTATTCGACCTCTCGCTTCAGGACTACGGCCTGCGTAACCTGCTGAAGGGCACCACCAACTACGTGGGCTTCGCCAACTATTCGGCGATTCTCAGCGACCCGCATCTGTGGACAACCGTGCTTCCCAACACCGTCGGATTTGCGGCCGTGTGCGTGGTGCTGACGATGCTCGTGGGTGTTGCCGTTGCGCTGTTTCTCAATACGCTCTCGCTCACGTGGCGCAACATCTGCATCGGCGCGATCATGGTCGCGTGGGCCGTTCCCGCGCTGACCGGCACGTACGTGTTTGTGTGGCTTTTCGACCCCACGAGCGGGTTCGTGGCGAGCGTCCTTGAATCACTCGGGCTGTTCACTCCGGGCAGCGCCAACTGGTGGGATTCTCGCCTCGCGTTTTACGGAATTGCCGCACTCAATGTCGTGTACCACGGCTTTCCCTTTATCGCCGTGACGACCCTCGCCGGGCTCCTCACGATCCCGGAGTCCCTGTATGAGGCCGCGAAAGTCGATGGCGCGAGTGCGTTCAAGCGCTTCACGAACGTCACCATCCCGATGATCCGCCCGATCCTCGCCGTGTGCATCATCTTGTCGACGATTTGGGACTTCAAGGTCTTCACGCAGATCTATCTCATGCCCGGCGGCGATGGGTCGAACAGGCACATGATGAACCTCGGCGTGTGGTCCTACACCGAGTCGTTTGGGCAGGGAAAGTACGGCATGGGCTCTGCTATCGCGGTACTTCTCACTCTCGTCCTTCTCGCGATCTCCGTGGTCTACATGCGCGCACTCATGAAGGAGGATGAACTGTGAGCACCACCGCTTCGACAGGCGCCACACCCGCCAATAAGAAGAACCCGCTTCGCCCCGCAAATATCGCGAAGGCGTTCGGCATCGCCCTTCTTCTCCTCTACGCGCTCTTCCCGTTTTACTGGATGCTCACGACCGCTGTGGACACGCACGCAAACTCTCGCGGCGCGGGCATTTTGCCTTCGGGCTTCACCCTCGATCACTTTAAAACTGTCCTGATCGACGCGAACTTCTTCGAGTACATCAAGGTCTCCCTCATCGTCGCGGCCGGCACCGTGCTCCTGTCGGGTGCAATCGCGCTGTTCGCCGCGATTGGCGTCGCTCGCTACCGCTTCCGCCTTCGCACCGTCGTGCTCGTTCTCGTGCTCATGGTGCAGATGGTGCCGCTCGAGGCTCTCGTGATCCCGCTGTTCCTCCAGGCGCGCACCCTCAACATGCTCAACTCGCTCCTCGGGCTCGTGATCGTCTATCTCGCCTTCTCGCTTCCGTTCGCGATTTGGAACCTCAAGGGTTTCGTCGCCGCGGTCCCGAAGGAACTTGAGGAAGCCGCCTACATCGATGGCGCCGGATGGTTCAGGATGTTCTTCTCGATTCTCCTGCCGCTCGTCGCCCCCGGTCTCGTCGCCACGAGCGTGTTCGCGTTCATCACCGCGTGGAACGAATTCATTTTTGCCCTCACGTTTATGACGGACTCTTCGAAGTACACGGTAGGTGTTGGCCTGCGGACGTTCTTCACCCAGAACACGGCCGACTGGGGGCCGATCATGGCCGCCTCGACCATCATCGCGCTTCCCGTTGTGATCTTCTTCGTCCTGGTCCAGCGCCAGCTGTCGTCGGGGCTCACGGCAGGCGCGGTCAAAGGTTAGAAGGTGACCATGTCTCAGTCTCGTTTTGATGCCGATGCTCTCGCCCCGCTTCTCGCGTCTTTTCCCGGCACGGACGTCCCTGAATGGCTCGCGAAGGCGCTCGAGGCCGGACTCGGCGGTGTGTGCCTGTTCGGGTACAACACGCCGAATACGCGCGAGGCCCAAAGGCTCATCACCCAGGTGCGCGAGGCGAGTTGCACAGAGCCGATCGTCACGATCGACGAGGAGGGCGGCGACGTCACCCGGCTCTATGCGGCGCGCGGCGGCGCGTTTCCAGCAGCCCGTGGTTTCGGCGACATCAACGATCCCGAGCTTTCGCGCGAATACGGCGAGGCCATCGGACGGGTGCTTGCCGCGATTGGCGTACGCATGAACTTCGCCCCCGTCGCAGACGTCAACACGAACCCTGCAAATCCCGTGATCGGTGCCCGCAGTTTCGGCACGTCGCCGGGGCTGGTCGCGCGGCATGCGCGGGCGGTGTGCGAGGGGCTTTCGCGCGCGGGAGTGCTGAGCTGCGCGAAGCATTTTCCCGGGCACGGGGACACTGCGGTGGATTCGCACCTGGGGGTTCCGACGGTCGCCCTGTCGCGCGAGGACGCCCTCGCCCAGCATGTCGCGGCCTTCCGCGAGCTCGGCAGCGCGCCCGATGCCCTCATGACGGGCCACGTGTGTGTGCCGTCGCTCGGTGATGGGCCCGCAACGATTGCCCCGTGGTCGTATTCTCTCGCTGCGCAGACCAATCCCGATGCGCTCGTCGTCACCGATGCTCTCGACATGGGGGCGATTACCGAATCGGTGGGCTACGCGGAGGCAACCGTGCGGGCGCTTGAGGCAGGTGCGCACCTGCTGTGTCTTGGGACGTCGATCCGCCGCGATGGCGAGAACATGCTTGTCGAGGCCCACGACGCGATCGCTGAGGCTCTTCGTTCGGGGCGGCTCGATCGCGGTGAGCTGCGCTCGCGCGCCGAGCGCGTGCGCACGACATTCGCGGGCCGCGCGAGCGCGTCTGCGTGCACCGCGGAGGCACTCGAGAGTGCGGAGGCTCATCTCGAGGCAGTTGGCGAGCGTGCCTCTCGACGTGCGGTGCGGTGGGCACTCGAGTCGTCGCCTGTCGCGGACCAAGTTTCCACCGCAGCCATCGTCGATGCGCGTTTCGCGCACGATTACGCGGCGGGTAAAGGGCGCACCTTCCTCGCGCCGGTACTCGAGCATCGAGATATTCGTCTTCTACCCGCAGACCCGCCGCCGGGCTACGAAAGCCCGCAGGTGACGTTCGTGCTCACTCGGCTTGGCTCGGCGAGTGACGCGGAAACGGCTCGTCTCGAGCAGGCCGCCGCGAATGCACACGAGTTGGGCTCGCGCCTGATCGTCCTTCACACGGGTGTTCCGGAAACGGCACCGCTCCCCCACACGCTCTCATCGCCCGCCACCGTTCTTCTCACCTATGGTGCGAGTCGGGGCGTCATGAACGCCGCAGCCGATCTCGCTTTGGGAGAGGTCGCGCGATGAGGATCCTCGGTCTCATGACGGGCACGTCGGTTGATTCGGCGGATTTCGCCCTCGTCGATTTCTCCCGCGACGGCGACGTGCTTCACGCACGCGTGAAGAGCTCGGGTGAGCGCCCGTGGCCCGAAGCGCTTCGCGGCCGCGTCCTCGAGGCCGTGACCAGCGCGAGTGTTCCCTCGCTCGCGGAACTCACACTGCTCGATGCGCACGTTGGCGAGTTCCTCGCTGGCGTCGTCACAAGCGTGCGCGAAGATGCGCGCGAACTCGGATCCGACACACCACTCGATCTTGTCGTCTCGCCCGGGCAAACGCTCTTTCACAACGTCGAGGGCGGGCGCACCCTCGCGACCCTCGCCATTGGGGACGCCTCCCGTATCCACGCCGCAACCGGGATTGCGGCGCTGAGCACCGTGCGCAGCGCCGACATCGCCCGTGGCGGGACCGGCGCGCCACTCGCCCCTCTCCTCGACCAACTCCTGCTCGGCCCCGACGGCGGATGCGCGGTGAACATCGGTGGCATAGTCAATGCGACGCTGTGCACCCCGGCAGCCGTCGGACCAACCGCTCCCCCGCTCGTGCGCGCGGGCGACACGGGCCCCGGTAACGGGCTCATCGACGCGGCCGCCGCCCTTCGCACTGGAACGGCGTGCGATACGGATGGCGCCCGAGCCGCCGCCGGACGTGTGGACGACACCCTTCTTTCAGCGCTGCTCGCCGACCCTTACTTCGCACTTCCCTTTCCGAAGTCCACGGGCAGGGAGTATTTTTCGCCGGCGTGGCTCGATGCTCGCGCACGCGAAGCGGGCATCGACCTGGACGTGCTTAGCACGGAAAACCTGCTCGCGACGCTCACGGAACTCACTGCCCGCGCTCTCGCCGATGCGCTCAAGGCCGAAGTGGGGCGCGAGCCTCGCACGCGCCTTCACGTGACCGGCGGCGGCGCCCACAACCCGACCCTCATGGCCCGCATCGAAGCCCTCCTACCCGGATGTACGGTGACTACGGGGCCGCTTGGCGGCCTCGACCCCGACATCAAAGAGGCGTTCCTCATGGCCCTCATCGGCTACTACTCCGCGCACGGCCTGCCCGGTGCTCTGATCGATGCCACCGGCGCGACAGAGCCCGCTGTCCTCGGTCAGCTTACCCCGCCGCACGCCCTGCGCACCGTCCCGCTTTCGACAACCGCACCCCGCCAACTTCTCGTGAAGGATTCCCGTGACTGATTCACAAGGCCCGCTCACTCCGCTCGTCCAGGTGCACTCGCCTACCGAAGAGCGCAATCCCCGCTCGCGCGACATCGATACGCTCGCATCCGAGCAGGTTGTCTCGCGCATCCTCGCGGAAGATGCCACGGTCGTCGCGGCCGTGCAAGCACTGACCCACGAGATCGCGCGCTTGACCGACCTGTGCGTGGACGCCCTCACGAACGGGGGCCGCGTGCACTACGTTGGCGCGGGCACCTCGGGCAGGCTCGGGGTTCTCGACGCAGTCGAGCTTCTGCCCACGTATAACGCTGACTCCGACATGTTCGTCGCGCATCTCGCGGGCGGGGACGTTGCGATGATGAAGGCTGTCGAGGGCGCCGAAGACAGCGAAGAGCTCGGCGCGAGTGTCATTGCGGACCACGCGGGTGAGCACGACGTCATCGTGGGCCTTGCCGCGAGCGGCCGCACCCCGTACGTGAAGGGCGCCCTTGCGGCGGCCCGCGAGCGCGGACTCGCGACAGCGCTCGTAAGCGCGAACCCGAATGCGCCGCTCGCGGCGCTTGCCGATGTGCCGCTTCTCGTGAACACGGGCCCCGAGGTTGTCACGGGATCGACCCGCATGAAAGCTGCGACCGCGCAAAAGGTGCTCCTCAACGCCCTGTCGACGTCGGTGATGGTGCGTCTCGGCAAGACCTTCGAGAACCTCATGATCGATGTTCGCGCGACGAATGAGAAGCTCGTGGCGCGCACGGTGCGCATCGTGCGCGAAGCAACGGGTGCGAGTGAAAACGACGCGCGCGCGGCACTTGGCGCGACCGAGAACAACCTGCGCGCCGCCCTCGTGCTCCTCCTCGCTGGAGCCTCGCTCGAGCACGCTCCGGAGGCCCTCGAGGTGCTCGCGCAGTTCCCGCCTTCTGCCAAGCGCCCGGGGGACGCCTCGGGGATTCGTTCGGCAAGCGAAGCCTTGCGCGCCCGCGTGGGCTCTCCGACGGTCGCCGAGGAACGATAGGCACCCCACCATGACCGCCGAAGACTTCCAGCGCCCACCGGCACGTGTCCTCGATGCTCTCGAGGATGCCGCTAAGAGCGAGTCGCGCACCCTCGCGCGCGCGAGCCGCTACCTCTTGGATCACCCCGACGAGGCCCTCGCTCGGCCCATTGCCGAGATCGCCGCGGCCTCTCGCACGTCGCCCGCGAGCATCGTGCGGCTCGCCACGAGCCTCGGCTTCAGCGGCTTTAGGGAGTTGAGGGCCGCGTTCCGTGAAGACCTGGCGTTTTCGCGCGGGCGCGCGACAACCATCGCGGGAGGCGATGAGCGTGCCGCGAGCGCGCTTGCCGCCGACATCGACCCGCAGGACTCCCTCGAGGCGGTCGTCAAGAAGGTGGCGTTTGCCGATTCGCGCGCGGTTGCCGATACCGCCGATGCCGTGAGCATCAGCGAACTCGAGCGTGCGCGCACGTTGTGCACGAGAGCCCGCCAGGTGGTGACGTTCGGTGTGGGAGCTTCCGCGTTTGCGGCGATGGACCTCGAACAAAAACTCGCGCGGATTGGGATGCGCGCCACGAGCTACGTGGATGCCCACCAGGCTTTGCCTGCGGCGTCGCTCATGGGCGACGGTGATGTCGCGGTCGGTATTTCGCACTCCGGCGAAACGCTCGACATTCTTGATTCGCTCGCGATTGCGCAGGATGCGGGCGCAGCCACGATCGCGATTACGAATGCACCGTCGAGTGAGATCGCCCGCCTTGCCGATATCACGCTGCTGACTCACGCCCACGAGTCGGAGCTGCGCTCGGGAGCGACGGCTTCAAGGATTGCGCAGCTTACCGTCGTAGATTTCCTCTTTGTCGCCATTGCGCAAATGCGCATGGACGAGGCTCACGAGGCGCTCGCGCGCACGTATTCCGCGGTCTCGGCAAGGAGGCGGTAACCCACACCACCGGCGCTTCATCCCTTCCACTTTCAGGGTGGGGAATACTGCAGGTCAGGGCCCGCATTCGGCACTTAACGTCGTTTCTCCACCGTCACGAGCATCTCAACGAGGAGACCTTCATGACTCATCTTTCACGCCGTTCATTCGTGACCCTCTCCGGCGCCGCCAGCGCGGGCGCCTTCGCCGTCGCGATCGGTGCGGTCCCGGCCGTCGCATCGCCTTCACCGCAGGAGCCGAGCGCCTCCGACGCAGCCGTGGCCCCACGCGCACGCGAGTTTCGCGCGATGTGGATCGCCTCCACCGACAATATCGACTACCCGAGCCGCACCGGCCTCAGCGTCGAGGACTCCAAAGCGGAATTCCTCGCCTGGCTTGACCTGGCGAAAGAACTCAACCTCAACGCGGTGATTTCGCAAATTCGCCCGGCTGCCGATGCCTTCTGGCCCTCGCCGTATGAACCGTGGTCGCAGTTCCTCACGGGCGAACAGGGCAAGGACCCGGGATTTGATCCCCTCGCATTCCAGATCGAGGAGGCCCACAAGCGCAACCTCGAATTCCACGCGTGGTACAACCCCTTCCGGGTGTCGATGACCGAATCCGTCGAACACCTCGTCCCCGACCATCCAGCGCTCGTGAACGAGGAGTGGGCATGGGCGTACGGCACGAAGACCTATTTCGATCCGGGCATCCCAGAGGTTCGCGAGCACTCGCTACGCGCGATCATGCACTCGGTCGAGCACTACGACATCGATGCGGTCCACTTCGACGACTACTTCTATCCGTACAAGGTTGAAGGTAAGGACTACCCGGACCAGGCGACCTATGAGCGCTACTCGGATGGCACGCGTGCCCTCGACGACTGGCGCCGAGAAAACATCACGCTCTTCATCCGCGAGATGCGCGATCGTATTCGCGCGTGCAAGCCGTGGGTGAAGTTCGGTATCAGCCCGTTCGGCATTTGGCGCAACAACACGAGCGATCCCGCCGGTTCTGCCACGAGCGGGTCGGAGAGCTACGAGATCATTTGCGCGGATTCGCGCGCTTGGGTCAAGGATGGCCTCGTCGACTACATCAATCCGCAGATCTACTGGCCGATCGGGCTCGAGGTCGCCGACTACGCGGCACTCGTTCCCTGGTGGAACGATGTCGTCGAGGGCACAGACGTCGCACTCTACATCGGCCAAGCGATGTACAAGCAGGCCTCGGGCGCAATCGAGGATCCGGAAGAGATGGCACGCCACCTCGACTTCAATCGCGACTACCCGCGTGTCGAGGGCGATGTGTACTTCTCGGCGAAGTCAGTGCGTGATGAGCGAGACGGTGCGATGGGCGAGGTCGTTCGCCGCCACTACGCCCATCCCGCGATCGTGCCTGTCATCGCTCACATGGGAGGAGCCGCGCCGCGCACGCCAAAAGGCCTCAAGGTGCGTTGCTCGCGCGGTAATGCCGTGGTCGAGTTCAATCGCCACCCTCATTCTGAGGCGACGAGTTTCGCGCTCTACCGGGTCTCGGGTGCGCGATTCAATCCCGCCGAACTCGCAGTTGGCCGCAACCTTCTCGCGTGTGTGCGCGCCGATGAGCAGGTCGTGCGCCAGAGCGTTCACGTTGAGGGGGTCGCGGGCGGTGACTGGATCGTCGTGACGGCGCTCGATCGTCTGTGGAACGAGTCTGATCCCTCGAAGCCAACCCGCGCACGCTGACCGGGGCTTCTATGCATCTGGATGAGGGTGCAGAAAACGGGCACATCGCTTCGTTTTCTGCACCCTCACCGTTTGGGGCGTGCGACGAAGGGCGCGATTGTTCACTAGAGGTGGACGCGCACCTCGGACCCGTCACGGTACGCCGAAAACATCATGGGAGAGTTATGAGCGATGACCATTTCCCCGGTGGGCAGCACTGCGATGAGGCCTCCGCTCGAGCCCTTTTCGGTGAGGGTCTCCTCGATGGTGGCCGCAACGGCAGAGGGAAGGTCGCAGCCCGCATACCTCATGCGTGCAGCAACGTCGTAGGCCACAACGCCGCGGAGGAAGGCCTCGCCGTCCCCCGTACATGACAGCGCCGCGAGTCCATCGCGCGCGTACGTGCCCGCCCCGATCACGGGGGTGTCCCCGATCCGACCGACATCCTGCGCGCTGATTCCTCCGGTCGAGGTTGCGGCGGCGAGGTGGCCGTTCGCATCAAGGGCCACGGCTCCGACGGTGCCGTGCCTCGGGCCGCTCTCACTCTTGTCGAGCAGCCGTCGCAGCTGTGCGAGGCGCCGCTCGGTGACGAACCACTCGGGGTTTGCGACCTCGAGGCTCCACTCACGCACGAGCTGCGCTGGCGGATCGACGATCATGACGTGATCGGTGTGTTCCATGACGGCGCGCGCCGCACGCACCGGGCTCTTGGCGTGCTGACTCGCGAGAACGGCCCCGGCAAGACCGCTAGCCCCGTCCATGACCGAGGCATCGAGTTCGGCACGGCCGTCTTTCGCGAGCGCCGCGCCACGTCCGGCATTGAACAGCGGGTTCTCCTCGAGCGATTGCACAGCAGCGCAGCACGCCTCGAGCGCGTTTCCGCCGCCCGACAGTACCGCTTCACCGGCCGCGTGTGCCTCGCGCAGGCCACTCGCGTAGTCAGCCTGTTCACCGAGCTCGAGGATGCGCCCACCGGCGCCGCCGTGAATCGCGAGCGCCCACGGCTCGGCGCTCGCCCGGTGAAGCGTAAGGGTGGCTGGTGGCTGGACGTTCTCCTCGCCGACTGTGCGCGCGGCGGAGACGTTTGTGCTCATGTGGCTCCTCCTCGAGATTGTTTACGGATGCCGGTACTCCATCGTGTAGTGCGCAATGCCGGCTTCCTCGAATTCGTCGCTCACGGTCACGTATCCGAGCGACTCGTACCAGCCCTTGAGGTACGACTGCCCGTGGATCACGATTTTCTGTGTGCTCTCACGTTCCTTGCACAGGTCGATCGCCGCGGCCATGAGAGCGCCGCCAAAGCCGCCGCGGCGCGCGCTCTTCGCGCACGCGAGGCGCCCGATTCTCATGCAGCCGTCGCCGGGGAACACACGAATCGTGCCAATCACATCGCCGTCTTTTTCCCACCAGAGCGTGATCGTCGAATCCTCGCGATCGAGCCCGTCAAGCTCCTGCTCGCTCGTCACCTGCTGTTCGAGGATGAACACGTCTTGGCGCAGCATGCACAGCGAGTACACGATTTCGGGATCCATGAAGCTGAGGTGGGACGCCTTGAGCTGGGCGCCGTCGGGCCGTGTTTCAAGGGTCCGCATCTCATACTTGGGGTGCCGGTTCATCTCATTCACCTTCCCGAGTGTAGGCCCAGCTCGCTGCACTGTTCACGTCCGTCCACCCCGCTTTGCGCACGCGGCGCCGCTGGCAGCGGGGGCACCAGTAGAGCGCGCGCCCCGCGAGGTCGGCATCGCGAATGTGCGCTTCGCACACGCGGCACGGGAAACCCTGGCGGTGGTACACGTAAAACGATTCCTCTCGCGGAACGGCCGCGGGGTCATCGTCCCCGTTTTGATACACGGGCACGGTGCGCTCGTTGAGCTCGCGGTGGATCTTGCGATGCTCGGGCTGGGTCGTGACGATGCGACCCGTGCGCTCGCCGTAGGTCATGAGCGGCACGAGATCCTCCCACAGCGCCTCGATCAGCGGTGCCGTGAGCTCACTACCGGGTACATACGGGTCGAGCCTGGCGCGAAATAGCAGCTCGGCGCGGTAAATGTTGCCGATGCCCGCGCATACGCGCTGGTCCATGAGAAGCTGGCCTATGCTCTGGCGGGATTTTTTTATGCGCCGAACGAACTCGCCCGGGTCCGCGTCATCGCGAAGCGGATCGGGCCCAAGCCGCGCGAGCACTGCCTCGCGTTCGGCCCCATCGATCACGCGGCACTGGTTCGGCCCCGTCAAGTCAGCAAGCCCCTCCGTTCCGCGAATGCGGAGTCGGACGTTTGCCCCGGGCACAATCGAGGCCCAGGAACCGTCGGACCCCACCTCAAGCCCCCTGCGGGGCGCCCCGATCGCGCGCACCTGATGAAAACTCTCGCTACCCGCGAAAGTCCATGAGCCATACAGCCCGAGGTGAATGTGAATGAATCGCACCGGGTCGGCGTCGCCGTGAGGAGCGAAGCCCAAAAAGAGGTGCTTGCCGGCCGCCTCGGCACGCGCCATGACCCAGCCATCGAGTTCCGCGGCTCCTTGCTCAAACCGGCCCTGCGGTGAGGAAAGCCGCACCCGGGTTTTCCCGAATGCGGCGTTCATCGCGCGTGCGAGCCGGTGAATTGTGTGCCCCTCGGGCATCACTCACCGCCCTTTCGTTAGCGCTTGGCGTATGTGCCCGTCTTCTCGTATTCGGCGATCTTGCCGATGCGTCGCACGTGGCGTTCGTCGCCCGAGAAGGGCTCGTGTACAAACGTCTCGATGAGGCCGATGAGCTCGTCCTCGCTGTGCTGACGCGCACCAACGGCGATCACATTCGCGTCGTTGTGCTCACGTGCAAGCTTCGCGGTGGCCTCATTCCACACGAGGGCCGCGCGCACGCCCTTGACCTTGTTTGCGGCGATCTGCTCGCCATTGCCCGAACCGCCGATCACGATGCCGAGGCTCCCCGGGTCCGCAACGACGGCCTCCCCACAGTCCGAGCAGAAGGGCGGGTAGTCATCGAGCGGATCAACCTCGAACGCGCCGTGATCGATGACCTCATGGCCCTTCTCCTCAAAGACGGTGATGAGCCGGTTTTTGAGGTCATAGCCGGCGTGGTCGGTGGCGATGTGAAGGCGCATGAGCGGCCCTTTCTTCTGTGATCGAAATAGAGGAAGCTTCAGGAGAAGTCGAGACCGCCGGTGCGGGCACGTTTGAGTTCGGAGAAGCCACGCACGGTCGTCATCGCGGCGAGACCATCGAGCAAGGCGCCGGCTTCCTCGCCTCGCGGAGCGCGCGTTAAAACGGGACCGAAGTATGCGGTGCCGGAACCGAAAGAGATCACGGGCGTGCCCACGTCGTCACCAACCATCTTCTGGACTTTCGCCTGTTCCTCGCGCAGCTCGGCCTCGTAGGTGCGACCTTCCCAGTGCTCGAGGTAGGAAGCATCGATCCCCGCTTCTTCGAGCGATTCACGCGCGATCTCAAGGTAGTCGTCCTTGCGGTCCTGCACGTGGAAGCGCTCGCCCCACGCCGTGTAAAGCTTCGAGAACGCCTCCTGGCCGAGTTCACGCTGCACGGCCATGAAAAGGTGTGCGGGGCTCAGGGTCTGGTCAATGAGGGCGCGGTAATTCGGGTCGAGATCGCGGCCCTCGTTGAGCACGTAAAGCGACATGATCGAAAAGCACGGGGTGTATTCGGGGCGCTCTTTCACGGCGTGGAGGAGCCAGCGGCTCGTCACCCACGCGAACGGGCACGTGGGGTCGATGTAGAGGAGAACGTCGCGGTTCGTCGCGCTCACGGTGCTGTCCTTTCGTGGCGATGTCATACCGCCCTATTGTGGCAGACGCCACGGGGCGTTTTCCGAGAAGCAATTGCGACACCTCGTATTTCTTGGTTAACTAATGGGAATGAGTGAAGCGCCCGTGAGCACCGAAAACATCCGCGCAAAGAAGCGCGCGAAGCGCCATGCCGCGGAAGCGCACCTCAGCAAAAGCGAGCTGCGCGAGCGGTCCGTCATGCGCGCGATTCTGCGGCGCAATTCCCGCCCACTCACGTGGTTCATGGTGCTCGCGATGGCGAGCGAAGCGATCAATATGGTCATCCCCATCGGGATCGGCCTCGTGATCGATCACGGCATCTTTAAAGCCAATCTGTGGCTCACCGTGGGCGGTGCCGCGGGTCTTGCAGGACTCCTGCTTCTCTCCAACTGGTGCTGGGCGCGATTTTTCGAACCGATCATGGAGATCCGAGCGCGCGAGCAGCACAATCTGCGCCTCGCCGTCACCGCGGCTGCCCTAGACCCCGCGTCCCGACAGATCGATCGCCCCGCAGGGGAAATCCTTTCAATCGCGACCTCGGATGCTGATCGCGCTCCCGATGTCTTCGACATGATGACGGAGGCCGTGCCCGCGTCGATCGCCGTCGTGGGGGCAGGTGTGTGGCTCACGGTCATGAATCCCCTCGTGGGGCTCATCGTTTTTGCGAGCCTCGCCCTGCAGGTGGTGATCTTGCGAGTCGTCACGCCGATCCTCTCCGAAAAGTACGACAACCAGCAGTCACGCGCTGCCGACGCTGCCGCGACCGCGACAGACCTCGTCCACGGACTTCGCGTGCTTCAGGGCCTCGGCGTGCAGACTCGCGCCCGCACCACGTATCGCACTCGGTCACGCACCGCCCTCGATGCCGCGCTCACCAACGCTCGCTTTTCAGGTCTTTCCGACGGCCTCATGCTCTTTACCTCTTCGATCATGATTGCCGCGGTCGTCGTCGCCTCGGGTACGCTCACGCTCGAGGGCGCGATGTCGGTAGGCGTGTTCATCTCGATTGCGGGTCTCGTGCGCAACCTTTCGGGCATGATGGCGGGCCTCGCCGGGGTGCCCGTGTGGTGGGCGAGCTTCTCGACCTCGGCGCGCCGCATCCGCCACCTCCTGAGTGAAATGGGGCGAAGCATCACCGAACCCGCGCTCAATTCTCTCGTCAAGGCCGGCTCGCCCGAGGCCCTTTCGGCACGCACGGAGCCCACTGCTCCCCCACGCCTTCCGGGCCTCGGTGAAATCTCCACCCCTCTTCTCGGCACCGTGCGCGATTCTCAGATCGTCGCACTCGTTCCGGAATCCGCTTCCGACGCCCGCCTCGCCCTCAGCGAACTTTCTTCGCTCGACATTCCGCGCGAAAGCCTCCTTATCGAGCCGCACGCGGTCGACCTTTTCGATGGCACGCTGCGCGAGCAACTCGACACAAAGCGCCCCGCTCCAGGCAATTCACCCGGCACGACGAACGATCCCGATACCTGGGCGCACGCGGCTCTCGAATCCGCAGGTGCAGATGATCTTTTGAGGATCCTGCCCGAGGGGCTCGACACGCGCATCCTTGACCGCGGCGCGAACCTCTCTGGTGGCCAGCGCCAGCGCCTGGCTCTCGCACGCGCACTCGCGGCGGATGTTCCCGTGCTTGTGCTCAACGACCCGACGACCGCGGTCGACGCCGTGACGGAACACAAAATCGCCCAAGGGGTGCGCGAGGCGCGCAAGGTCGAGGACCGCATCACGGTGCTCATCGCGAAGGCTCCGGCGTTTCTCGATCAGGCCGACCGCGTGCTCTTCGTGCGAGGCGGCGAGGTAAGCGCCGAAGGCCCCCACCACGAGCTCATGCACGCCGAGGCATACCGGAAGGTGGTGCAACGATGAGCGAAAACAGCACGCGCACAGCAAACACTGCGAGCGAAGCCGAACGCGACCTGATCGCCTCGATGGAGGCCGAAGGCGACGTGGCGCGCCAGCTTTCGCGCCACGCGGAGCTCCTTCCGATTGCTTCCTTCGGTGAGACCGGCCGATTCGTACTCGGCCGGCTTCGCGACTTCACTCCTCTCGCCCTCGGGATGCTTGCGGCAACCATCATGGCCGCGCTTGCAGGTGCACTCGGCCCGTACTTCATGGGGCGCGCGGTAGACGTGGTCACGACCGGAGGAACTACTCAGGCGCTCTGGACCATCGCCGGAATGCTCGTCGCAGCGGGCGCCGTCCAAGCGCTCGCCTCGGCTCTTTCACGCGCCCTCATCTCGGGACTCGGCCAGCGCCTCCTAGCGGGAATGCGCGAGGATGTGATCGACCGCGCCCTCGATCTGCCCACGCAAACGATGGAGCAGGCGGGCATCGGCGACGCACTCTCGAGAGTCGCCGATGATGTCGATGTGACCGCGAAAGCCGTCAACAACATCGTGCCGTGGCTCGTCACGGTGATCTTCCAAATCACGGTGACGTTCATCGCGCTCGTCATGATCAGCCCGTGGCTTCTCATTCTCGTTGTCGCGATCATTCCCTTTTACGTGTGGGCACTGCGTTTTTACCTGCCGCGTACGAACCGCATTTATCGCGTCGAACGCATTGCAAAGGGCGCGCGTGCACAGGGTCTCCTTGCCGCAATCAATGGCGCCCCGACCGTGCACGCCTACGGCATCGAAGAGCGCGAGACGCGGCACGTTGGTGCGCTCAGCGCCGCCGCCTACGCCCTCGTGTTGAAATTTTTCCGGCTCATCGTCCAGGTCGTGTGGATCATGATGATCCCCGAAACCCTCGCCGTCATTCTTGTGCTGCTCATCGGGTACGCGACCGTCCAAGCGGGGCTCATGCCCGTGGGGCTCGTGGCCTCGGCGTGCATCTACATTGTGACGCTCTTTTGGCCCCTTCAGTCGCTCATCTTCTCCCTTGACGACGTTCAGTCGGCCGCGGCGAGCCTTACGCGCATGGTGGGGGTCATCACCTCGATCGACCCCGCCGCTTCGCCTGGAGAGGAAACACCCGTGGATGGGTCGATTCGAATCGAAGGCGTCTCGCACGCCTATAGCGATAACGGTCGCATTGTGCTCGCGCCGATCGACCTGACGATTCCGGAAGGCGAGACGGTCGCACTCGTTGGAGCATCCGGTGCGGGCAAATCGACCCTCGCGTCGATCCTTGCGGGAACGCTCACCCCGCGCTGGGGTCGCGTGTTCCACGGCGGCGCCGATCTCGCACACGCCAACCTCGAAGCCGTGCGCTCGCACGCGTCAATCGTGTCGCAGGACGTGCACGTGTTCCACGGAACGCTCCGTGAGGATCTGAGCCTTGCGATCGACGAAGCAAGCGATGACGAGCTGTGGAGCGCCCTCGCGCGCGTCGGCGCGGAGGAATGGGCACGACTCCTCCCCAAAGGTCTCGATACCGAGGTCGGGGAGAAAGGCGCGAAACTTTCTGCTGAACAGGGCCAACAGCTCGCGCTCGCACGCATCGTGCTCCAAGACCCGGCGATCCTCATCATGGATGAGGCGACGGCCGATGAAGGCAGTTCAGGCGCGCGAGTGCTCGAACGTGCGGCCCTCGAGGTTGCGCGCGGGCGCACGACGGTCATCGTCGCGCACCGCCTCTCTCAGGCGAGGGAAGCCGACCGGATTTTTGTCATGGACGATGGCAAGGTCGTGGAATCGGGAAGCCACGACGAGCTCGTGGCGCTCGACGGACGGTACGCCGAGCTGTGGAGCGCCTGGTCACGCTAAGGACGCTCCACATTTCAAGGCTGAGACCACCCTCCACCTCATCGTCGGCTTCTGGCGTTCTTTGACGCACCGTGAAGGACGGCACTCGCGTAAGTCGCCCGCACTCCGGTAGGCTCGGGGCATACTCGTTCCCCTCCCGGGGCACATATGACTTCGCGAAAACGGCCCGCCGTGGAGCATCCGGGAGGCTTATGGGCCACGGAAGAGTCATGAATACCCAGAAGCGTTGGTCCGCTGGGGACCACGTGACCTGGACGTACTACACGCACGCACACGAAACCATCACAGTGCGGCCGGGAACCGTCGTCATTGATGACGGCCGCGGCATCGTCGTGTGGATCGCCCCGGGCACGGAGGTTCTCCTTCCCGTACTCGAATCAGGCGCCCCGCTCAGGCGCGCGGGCGACGAGGGCATGTTCACCGCTCCTCGAACGCAATCAAAACAGCTGTGGACCGGCAACGGCATCCTCATGATTGGGCTTCCCGATAAACCGTATTCCGTGTGGCTGTTCTACAAGGATGACGGCACTCTCGGCTGCTATTACGTGAACCTCGAGACCTCGCTTGAGCGCACGGAGGAAGGGGTGCGTTCGCGCGATCTCGTTCTCGATCTCGTGGTACTCCCCCGCCACGACTATCACTACAAGGATGAGGACGAACTCGAGGGTGCCGAGCGAATCGGTTACTTTAGCCGGGACATGGCGGAGCAAATTCGGGCGTGGGGACGCGAGGCCGAACGCGACATCGAAGCCTGGGGCTACCCCTTCAACGCGGGCTTTGAGTATTTCTTCCCGAACCCCGCGTGGGACCTGCCTAAGCTCCCCGAGCACTATTCGTGGGACATGGACCTTACTCACGCACGCCGCCGCTGATCGCCTCATCTGGCGAAGCCCCGTAGTATATTCCTCACCCGGGCGTAACCACGCCCGCTTTCAGCCGCGCGAGGATGCGCGTACTTTCCCCCTTGGAGTGATGTCTCTTGATGAAATTCTTCCAGCGGCTCGGCAGGTCCCTCATGCTGCCGGTCGCAGTGCTCCCCGTTGCCTCGATCTTTTCGGGGCTTGGCTACTGGATTGCGGGCGCCACGGGCGACCCCAACAACGTTATCGGTGCGTTCCTCGCGGCGGCGGGCGGCGCTCTCGTCGACAACATTCCTCTCCTTTTTGCGATCGGTGTCGCGATCGGCATGCCGAAGAAGGCGGACGGCGTTGCCGCCCTCGCTGGTCTCACCTCGTGGCTTACGGTGACCTCCCTGCTCAAGCCCGAGACGATCATGAAGTTCCAGGGCCTCAACGACGTTGCCCAGGTCGATCCCGCGTTCGACAAGGTCAACAACGTGTTCGTCGCTCTCATTTGCGGCCTCATCGCCGCATGGAGCTACGAGAAATTCAAAGATACTGAGCTCCCCGACTTCCTTGCGTTCTTCTCGGGCAAGCGCTCGGTCGCGATCATGTCGGCGCTCTTGTCGCTTGCCGCAGCGCTTGTGCTCATGTTCGTGTGGCCCCTCGTGTTCGGTGGACTCGTCGCTTTCGGCGAGTGGATGCTTACGCTCGGCCCGGTTGGTGCCGGGCTCTACGGCTTCTTCAACCGCCTTCTCATCCCACTCGGCCTGCACCACGCCCTCAATGCTGTGTTCTGGTTCGATATTGCGGGCGTGAACGACCTCAACAACTTCCTTGCCGGCAACGGAACGCGCGGCGTGACCGGCCAGTACATGACGGGCTTCTTCCCGATCATGATGATGGGCCTTCCGGGCGCTGCGCTCGCGATGTATGTCACCTCAAAGCCGTCGAAGAAGAAGGCCACGGGCGGCATCCTCATCGGCGCCGCTTTCGCCGCGTTCCTCGTCGGCATCACCGAGCCTCTCGAGTTCCTCTTCATGTTCCTCGCGCCAGGTCTCTACCTCATCCACGCGATCTTCATGGGCATCTCGATGGGCATCACCGCCGCCCTGCCGGTTCGTTCGGGCTTCGGATTCTCGGGCGGTTTCATCGACCTCGTACTCCAGTGGGTGAATCCTCTCGCGATGAACCCGTGGGCGATCTTCATCATGGGCGCCATCTGGTTCGTCATCTACTTCCTCGTGTTCCGTTTCGTGATCCTCAAGTGGGATCTCAAGACCCCGGGCCGCGGCGCCGACGAAGATGAGGATGACGAAGAAGGCTCCTCTCGAGCCACGGGTGCGGACAAGTACATCGTCACTGCCGACCGCTTTATCGAGGCTCTTGGCGGCAAGGGAAACATCGACGAGGTCGAGAACTGCGCAACCCGCCTTCGCCTTAGCCTCAACGACGTTTCTCTCGCCGACGAGGAAGCCCTCAAGGCCGCCGGTGCGACAGGCGTCATGAAGCCTGGAGGAAACCTCTACCAGGTGATCTACGGCCTCAACGTGCAGTTCGTGAAAGACGCGATGGATGGCCTCATGGACGGCTCGATCGAGCCTCCCGCGCCCGCGGATGAGGAAAACATTGCTGAGCCGGCTACCGTCGGAACTGCCGATGGCTCGACAGCCGCTACCGCCCAGCCAGCGGAGGCTTCCACCGCGACTGCCGTTGCGGAAAAGCCCGAGTTCGCGCTCGTGCGCATGCGCCAGCCCCTCGAGGGTACGGTCGTTCCACTCGAGGACGTTCCCGATTCGACGTTTGCCGATCGCCTCCTCGGCGGCGGCTCCGCGATCGATCCGAGCGGTAACCAGGTCGTGGCCCCCGCTGCCGGTGTGGTCTCGCAGGCATTCCCGACGGGCCATGCCGTGGCGCTCACGCTTGATGATGGCGCCGAGGTTCTGATCCACGTGGGCCTCGACACCGTGAAGATGAACGGCGAAGGCTTCACGCTCCACGTGAAGAACGGCGATCGAGTCGTCGCGGGCCAGCCGCTTGTGGACTTCGATCGCGCGAAGATCGAAGCCGCGGGCTACAAGGCGATCACGCCGGTCGTGATCCTCGGCCACGCGGATTCGACAATCGAGTTCGTCTAAGCACGCGCTCTTCATCAACAACGCACTCCCCGTCCGAGCCCGTCTCGGTGCGGGGAGAGCGCTTTTAGCGCACGATCTCGCGATGCCCCGCGTCGATGCGGCGCGTCCACCCTTTTTTGTCGAGGTGCTCGAGGAGCGGAATCACGGTGCGCCTCGTCGTGCCGAGCGCCCGGCGCGCCTCCGAGGTCGTAAACGGCTGCGGCAACGCTGCGAGCTCACGCATCGCGAGCGCGGGCGCGGTGGGCAGCAGCACGAGGTTGTCATTCGGCTGGCCGATCCTCAGGAGCCGCCCTTGTTTCGCCGCGGCCGCGAGCTCTTTCGCACCAAGACCAAGAGCTGCGAGATCGCCGAGTTCGGGGGCGTTGAACGGGTCGTTCTTGAGCTTCGCTTCGAGCGCGGCAACGCTCGCTTCTGCTTCGCCGAGGCCCACTTCGATCGCCGGATCGACAATGAGCCCATCGCGCTCGATGAGCTCCGACTTCTTCACGACCATCGGCAAAAGTTCGAGGGCGGGAAGCGCGAGGGCTTCGACCGCTTCTTTTCGAGAAAGCCCCGGACGAAGGGGATTTGCCTTCGCGGCAGCCGCAACGCGCTCGTGAAGCGCACGGGCACTGCGGTCGAGGAAGGCGACGCTCACGAGCCAGCCGCCGTCGGACACACACCCCTCGAGCTCATCAGAAACCTCAAAGCCCATTTTCCTGAGGTCTGTTTCGCGCATGGCGCCGCGCCGCTCGATTTCCCCTCGTACGTCCCCGCGCTCACTCATGTGCTCGAGCTCGCTTTCACGCGCGCTCCCCGCGCCGCGCCTGCGCAGCTCCGGTGGGTCCACGTCGAGAACGCGCACGCCCCCAAGGACAGCCCGCTCCCCCGTGCCGCGCATGACGAGGCGATCGCCGATCACGAGCGGCAGGGGAACATCGAACGTGAGGCGCGCGTGGTCAGCGCCGAGGGGGCGCACGCGCGCGGTCACAGCCGCGCTGCCCACGTGGATCGTGGTTTCGCGCGGGACGTCATCGAGACTGTCGCCGCTCACGCTGCGCACGTCCACGACACGCGTGAGGTGGAACGCGCCGGGCGTAAGGAGCACGTCGCCGCGGTGGATCTCGCTCGCGGCAACTTGGCGAAGGTTGAGGGCCGCGCGACTCACGGGCTCGACGGCCTCTTCGCTCGCGCCGCGAGACTGCACGCCGCGCACGCTCACTTCTCGCGGCTCGTTTCCGCCGTAGCGGGTGCTCACGAGCTCGAGCTCATCGCCCGCGCCCACGCTCCCGGAACCGAGGGTTCCCGTCACGACCGTGCCTGCTCCGTCGATCGTGAAGGACCGATCAATCCACAGTCGCACGTTGTCGTGCGGCGAGGGGGTTCCGACGGTTGCCACGAGTTCATCGAGCTCGCGCCGCAGTTCGTCGATGCCTTCGCCCGTCACGCCCGAGACGCCGCATGCCGGTGCATCCGCGAGCCCCGTGTCGGCAAGTTCGCGCCGCGCTTCAGCGATCACGGTGTCAACCCGTTCGGGGGCGCGGTCGGCGCGCGTCACGACGATAATGCCGTGGGAAATACCGAGGGCCTTCACGGCGTCGCGGTGGTCGCTCGATTGCGCGCTCCAGCCCTCATCGGCGGCAACGACGAACAGCACAATGGGCACGGGCCCGAGCCCTGCGAGCATATTGCCGATGAAGCGCTCGTGTCCGGGAACGTCCACGAAACTCACGCCGCGCCCCGAAGGAAGCGTGCACCACGCGAAACCGAGGTCGATCGTGAGCCCGCGGCGCTGCTCTTCTTCCCAGCGGTCCGTCTCGATGCCCGTGAGGGCGCGAATAAGGGTGCTTTTGCCGTGGTCCACGTGTCCGGCTGTTGCGATGACGTGCATGGCATCCTTCCTAGCGCGTGAGGAGCGCAGCGATCGCGCTCGCGAGGGAGTCGTCCTCCGATTCGGGAATGCAGCGCAGGTCCACGAGGCAAGCGCCATCGTGCGTCGTCGCGACGATCGGCCGCTCGAGGCTGCGAAGCTCTTTCGCGAGGCGCTCTGGAACGCTGAGCGCCCATCCGGGGATCGGGACTTCGGCGCCGCCGCCTCCACCCACGCGGCCATCGTGCGACACAACCTCGCACGGCTCATTCGTGCGCTCCCGAATCGCGTGCGCGAGTTTTTCGGTGCGGGCTTTGAGCGCGTCGGGGTCTGTGTGGAGTGCTTCGAGCACGGGCGGCGTGGGCCCTCCGACGGTTGCCTCGAGCGCAGCGAGCAGGAGTTTGTCCGCGCGCATCGCCCGCGCGAGGGGGTGGCGGGCCACGCGCTCGACCCACTCCTTCTTCCCGAGGATGAGCCCCGCTTGGGGGCCGCCCACGAGCTTGTCGCCGCTTGCGAGCACGAGGTCCGCGCCGCTCTCGAGAGCCTCGGAGAGTGTTGGCTCATCAGGAAGCAGCGGCTCTGGTGCGAAGAGGCCCGAACCGATATCGACGATGAGCGGGAGGCCGCTCGCATGCGCGAGCTCGGCGAGGTCCGCAACGCTTGCGGAACACGTGAAGCCCTTGATGACGTAGTTGCTCGCGTGGATTTTGAGGATCGCCGCGGTGTTGTCACCGAGGGCGGATTCGTAGTCGGCGAGGTGCGTGCGGTTCGTCGTGCCGACCTCGCGAATGTAGGGGCCCGTAGATTCGATGAGTTCGGTCAGGCGGAACCCCGCGCCGATCTCGATCATCTCGCCGCGGCTCAGCACGATCTCGCGCCGCTCCCCCACTGCGGGGCCCGCAAGGGCTGTAGCGATGAGCGAGAGCGCCGCGGCACCGTTGTTGACTGCCAGTGCGTCTTCCGCTGCGGGGCACGCCTTGAGGAGTGCCTCGCGCGTAGCGGTGCCTCGCTTGCCGCGCAGTCCCGTTTCGAGATCAAATTCGACGTCCACATAACCGGCCGCTGCCTCGAGAGCCTCGATGGCCTGGGGCGAGAGCGGAGCGCGCCCAAGATTCGTGTGGACGATGACACCGGTCGCGTTGAGTACGGGGACAAATGAACTCGCGCGCCCTTTTTCGACCGCGGCAATCACGGCGCCCTCGACCTCTTCCGGCGCAATTTCTCCCGCCCTTGCGCGGCCCTGCGCCTCGCGCACAACCTCGCGCACGCGCTCTTCTCCAAGGCGTGACTTCGCCGCTTCGACTTCTTCAAGCGCGAGCAGGGCATCGGTGCGCGGAATCCGCCGCCGCGGATCGTCGCCTACTGCCGGGGACGCGGTTCGTGACATGTCGCGGGCACCTTCGCTCAAAACTCGGGATCGCGGGTGGTGTGGCAAGCGTCGGAATCAATCCCCACGTGCCACGCGCGCCCCACCCGAACGAGTGAGGCGCGAAAGCTTGGCGGAGGCGGATGGGAATCGAACCCACCATACCGAGCTACTCGATATCACCGGTTTTGAAGACCGGGGCGCCCACCAGGACACGTACGCCTCCGCGCACGAATCTACCAGTGAAAACACCTAAAGTGGAACGCATGAACGTCAACGAGGATCTCCCCACCGCGAAACCAGACTTCAGCAACTACCCGCGCCTCACAACGATGGCGCACGGCGGTGGCTGCGCGTGCAAGATCCCGCCGGGCGAGCTCGAGGACGCCGTCAAGGCGCTCACGGGCCAGACGTTCGACTCGGTCATCGTAGGGCTCGATGATGGCGACGATGCCGCCGCGGTGCGCGTGCGCGGGGATCTCGCGGTGCTTTCGACCGCTGACTTCTTCACGCCCGTCGTCGATGATCCGTACGACTGGGGCCGCATCGCCGCCGCGAACGCGCTTTCGGATATTTACGCGATGGGCGGCGAGCCCGTCGTCGCAATCAATCTCGTCGGTTGGCCGCGCGAAAAGCTTCCCATGGAGATGCTCTCGGAAGTGCTGCGCGGCGGGCTCGACGTGGGCCGCGAAGCGGGTGTTCCCGTGATCGGGGGACACAGCGTGGATGATCCCGAACCGAAGTACGGCCAGGCCGTCACGGGCATTGCGAAGCCCGACGCTCTCCTGCGCAACGATGCGGCCGAGGCTGGCCTCCCTCTTACGCTCACGAAACCAATCGGCGTGGGGCTCTTGAACAACCGGCACAAGGCGACCGGCTCGAGCATCGAGGAAGCCGTGAAATGGATGACGACGCTCAACGCCGAGGCCTCGAAGAAGGCCCTCGACGCGGGCGCAAAAGCCGCGACCGACGTGACCGGATTCGGCCTGCTTGGACACCTGCACAAGATGGCGCGCGCCTCGGGTGTGAGCGCTGTCGTTGAGCGCACGGCGGTGCCGGCGATGGGCGATGCACTCGACGCACTCGCGGGCGGCTTCATTTCGGGTGGCACGCGGCGCAACCTCGACTGGGTGCGGCCCTCGCTTCGCGTGGGCTCGGGCATCACGGAAGAGGACCTGCTGTTCCTCGCCGATGCGCAGACCTCGGGCGGTTTGCTCATTGTTGGGGAGATTCCCGGATACCCCGTCATCGGTGAAATTGTGGCGGCGAGCGAGGATACGCCCGCGGGTAGCGTCCAGGTTCGCTAGGCACCGTCGGAAAAAGAAACTGAACGAAAGGCCCGCGCCGTGAAAACCGCCCTCGATATTCCCCTCATCCCCTCCCCCGCACACCTCGACGAGCGTGACGGCGCGTGGGAGGGCACCGCTCCTCTCGCGACGCTCACGTGCGCTATTGCGGAAGGGTTCGACGCCGGGGAGTTTGAGCTCGAGATCGGCGAAAGCACAATAACCGCGCGTGCCGGAAGCGACGAGGCCCTCGTCAACGCGCGGCTCACACTTGAGCAGATCGCCGAGCTGTGCCGTAACGGCGAGGAGGAGCACGTACGGATCCCCGCTTTGATTCTTCGGGACCACCCGCGGTTTTCGTGGCGCGGCCTTCACATCGACCCCTGCCGCCACTTCCTCCCCATGGAGGAGCTGCGGCGCATCGTCGACGTCATGGGGCTTTACCGCCTCAATATTTTGCACCTTCACCTCACGGACGATCAGGGTTGGCGCATCGAGATCGACGGCTACCCGCGCCTCACCGAGGTTGCCGCATGGCGCGAGCGCACCGTGATCGGACATCACAACGTGAAAGACCCGAGCGCCGACCAGTACCTCGAGGAGCGTCACGGCGGCTACTACACGCAAGCCGAGCTGCGGGACCTCGTGGCGTTTGCGCGCGAGCGCGGCATCACCGTTGTGCCCGAAATCGATCTTCCCGGCCACATGCAGGCCGCGATCGCTGCCTATCCCGAATTCGGCGCTTGGCCGAAGGTGCAGCACAAGGTTCGCGACACGTGGGGCGTAAGCGAGCACGTGCTTGGCGTGAGCGATGAGGCCTTCCGGTTCGTGAAAGACGTGCTCACGCAAGTGTGCGACATCTTCGATGCGCCCTACGTGCACATCGGCGGGGACGAGGTTCCTCGCGTCGAATGGGAGAACAACCCTGCCGTTGAAGCGAAGCTTCGCGAATGGGGCATGAGCGAACCCGGAGATGTGCAGCAGAAATACACGCAGTTCGTTCATGCGCTCCTTACCGAACGCGGCCGAGCCATGGTCGGCTGGGATGAGCTCCTCGAGGGCGAGCTCCCCGAAGGCACGGTCATCATGAATTGGCGCTCCGCGGAGACGGTCGCGGACGCAGCGCGCCGCGGGCACGACGTCGTCGTCTCGACCGCGCCCACGCTCTACTTCGACTTCCCGCAGTCCGCGGACCGCGAGAGCGAGCCCCTCGCCGCCCGCTGGGGCGGGCACGTGTCGACCCTCCAAAACGCGTACACAGACCCGCTCCTCCCCACCGACCTCACGAGCAAAGAATCCGCCCACATTCTGGGCCTCCAGGCGCAAACGTGGTCAGAATTCATCCCGAATGCCGAGCACCTTCAGTACATGCTCTTCCCACGCCTGTTCGCCCTCGCCGAGCGCAACTGGAACGCCAACCCTCCTGCTTTCGAGGACTTCCTCAAGCACATCCCGGCACACCTCGAGATCCTCGAGCGCAAGGGGCTTCGTTACCGCGCCCTCCGCTGACCGCACGCTCGGTGGCCGATAAGTGAATTTCCCATAACAATATGGTCACGAGAATCGACTCAAGCGCCCGAAAAACCGAGCGCTCACCGCAGATTTTGGCCATCGTGGGCCTCAAATTTCCGGCTTCGCAGAGCTCATTTTCGCGACCAAAACCTGCCGCGTTCGCGCGCCAACACTTCCCAAATGCCAGCATGACCTGCATCTTTACGCGACTTCCCTAGCGCTCACCTTTGACATCCAAGCCCCGCGAGGCCGCACCTCTACCTCGCCGAAGCATCCACACCACCGGCAACTCTTGCCGTTCATCCGGCCTGCCTATACTCCCATTTCAGGCGTTATGGACGCCCTGATCCCCTTTTCTCATTAGGAGCCGCCATGGTTTTCGATGCTTTCCGTAAGCAGCCCTCCACTGACGCATCCCCTGCCGTCACGCCCCTGTGGCGCCGCGGCGCTGCCTCTCTCGCCCTCGGCGCCATGCTCGGCACCACGGGCGTCGCTGGCCTCAGCACCCTGCCCTCGGTCACGCTGCCGACCGCGCATGCCGTAGATTCGGGCACTGCAGAAAACCCCGCCGAAGGATCCATGCACATCCAATACGGCCCTGGTAATGCGTACTACACGAACGTGGAGTCGGTCTCTCCGCCCCAAGATCTCGGCTCGGTTTACGTCGAGCTCACAAGCGTAGAAGATCCGACGCGTGTATATTATTCCGACCCTGCAAAGAACGGCACGTGGCAGACAGACCCCGACGGCAACTACTATCAAGATTTCGGCGGGCAGCCACTCCCTGTAGGGAAATACAAGGCCCGCATCGTTGGGTACAATTCGGATCTCTACCGCCCAGACGCGGGGAGCCACAGTCAAGACGACGACGATCAGTGGTACACAAGGTTCATTGACGACGGCGGCATCGTAGAGGTGGGGGAATCCCACGTCCATGGGTCTTACATCAACTTCGAGCGGAAGATTTCTTCCTACTTCGAAGCAAGCTACGAGACTGATCTGGAAGTTAAGTTCAATGGGAAGGGCTCGATTTCTGGCCCGACGCTAAACGACAAATTCACTCAAGACGATGTGAGCCAGCAGGAGTTTTCCGACCTTCAGGGCGAGAAGGAAACCGCCAAGTACTCCCTCGTCGAGGGCCAGGATCTCCCTAAAGGCATCACCGTCGACGAAAACACCGGCGCCATCACAGTCACTCCTGGCACCCCTGCCGGCGAATACCAACCGCAGGTCAAGGTGACCTACTCTGACGGCACATACAACACTGCTACTGCGAGCATCACTGTTGCACAGGGCACGGTCGACGTAACGATTTTCTACGGTTTGGAACCGCACTTCGGCGGCGTTGAGACTCCCCGGTCGGTACCCGACGATCTTCAAAATGTGTATGTGAAGCTCACCAGCACGGAAGATGAATCTCAGGTCTACACATCCAATAAGGGCTGGAAGTTTGACGAAGATCTTAATGCCTACTACCTGGATTTCGATGACAAGCCACTAGAGGGAACCTACGGCGTTGAGGTTCTTGGCTACACCGACCGTTATTACGAAAAGCCCACTGAAATGTGGTTTGAAGACGGCGATTACGCACACGAAGTGCCTTACCTCGCTACCGGGGACACATACAAAGCCAGTGGCCAGTACTCCGGCACTTATATTGATTTCGGGCGTAAGCTCGCGACCTACTTCACTGAAACCTACCCGCAAGTCGATTTCGTCGAAGGCGAAGGCGGTTCGGTAAAACCCGTTTTTGCTGATGAGGATGACTTTAGTCGCGAGGACTTGGACGAGTATGTCCCGGCGGCAGATGCTCCCACGAAGAAGAGCTTCACTCTTAATGAAGGGGAGCTTCCCAGAGGTTTCACTCTCGATCCGAAGACTGGTGAGATCAAGGTCGATAAGACCGCCACTCCTGGCACCTACACGCTGCCAATCAAGGTGACCTACAAAGACGACTCGTCCGACATTGCCACGGCAAAGATCACGATATCTAAGGCTGACTCCGGAGCTAATCCCGTTACGGATGAGAACACCCCGG
>NZ_JALXOZ010000013.1 GCF_025147465.1 Dermabacter sp. p3-SID358 | reverse complement strand
ACCCCACTCGCCCCTTTTTAAGGGGCTTGCAAGGAGCTGATGTTCACCGGAAGTTCTTCTTGACCTCCCGGCGCAAGTCACTAGTTTAGCAACCCTCGCCGCACTGGTCAAACCGACTCACCGTGTTCCGCGCCACTCTTCACCGGATCATCACCCGGGGTTCGTGTGGCTCTCGACGGCGGTCACTTACGGCAGCGATTCAAGGCGAATCTCTTCGGCTCCTTGAACCAACGGACAACGACAGTACGCGAGGCAGCACCGCTGGTCAAGCCCTCGAGCCCCGCGCGTGCGCACCGCCACAATGCGAAGCACCCGCCGCCCCTGGTCGTGGGACGGCGGGTGCTCGTTGCTTGAGTTCAGCTCTTGTTCACCGAGCGCTCAACTCGCGATCTTCACCATCGCAGCATTCTTTTTGCCGCGGCGGAGGAGCACGTAGCCACCGGCCAAGGCGTCGTAACTGCCAAGCTCGGTCTCGAGAACATCGACGTCTCCGACAACCTTTTCCCCATTAATCGAGAGACCGCCCTCTTTAAGTGCCCTGCGGACGGCGCCGTTGGAGTTGAGTAGCTCAGTTGCCGTGTACGCCTCAACAAGACTTGCCGTACGAGGAAGCTCCACGCAAGGCAGCTCTCCCGCGATCACGGCAACCGTCGGACCATCAAGCTCGCGCACATCCCCGCGCCCGAACAGAACGGAGGCGGCCGCCTTCGCTTGCGCAGTAGCCCTCTCGCCATGCACAAGTGTCGTCATATCGTCGGCGAGAAGCTTCTGCGCCGCACGTTCGTGCGGGCGCTCCGCCGTGACCGACTCGATCTCAGCGAGTTCCTCCTTCGGACGGAACGTAAAGAAACGCAGGTATTTGAGCACGTCGCGATCGTCGGCGCCGAGCCAGAACTGGTGGAACGCGTACGGGCTCGTGAGCTCGGGATCAAGCCACACGGCCCCGCCCTCACTCTTGCCGAACTTCGTGCCATCGGCCTTCGTCACGAGGGGCGTTGTAAGAGCATGAGTCTGGGCGCCCTCGATCTTGCGAATCAACTCGGCACCGCCCACGATGTTGCCCCACTGATCGTTGCCGCCGTATTGCAGCGTGACTCCATGGCGCCGGTAGAGCTCGAGAAAGTCCATTGCCTGGAGGATCTGGTACGAAAACTCAAGGTAGCTGAGGCCCTCTTCCGAGTTGAGACGCGTGGCAACGATCTCTTTCGAAAGCATCGTGCCCATGCGGAAGTGCGCGCCGTAGTCGCGAAGGAAGCTCAGAACATTGAGGTCCTTGGTCCAGTCGTAGTTATTGACCATCGTGACGCCAAACTCGCCCTCGGGATCGAGAAAGCGCTCGATCTGGCCGCGAAGCGATTCCACCCACGTCGCCACGATGTCGGCCGAGTTCATTTTGCGCTCGCCTGACATGCGGGGATCCCCCACGAGGCCGGTGGCGCCGCCTACGAGGGCAAACGGCTTGTTTCCAGCGAGCTGGAAACGGCGCATCGTGAGAATCTGAGTGAGATGGCCAACGTGGAGCGAAGACGCCGTGGGATCGAAGCCGCAATAGAGCTTGATCGGGCCTTCGTTTGCTGCGGTGCGGATCGCCTCGATACCGGTCGAGTTCACCAACAGGCCACGCCATTCAAGCTCGTCAACGATGTTGACCATCGTGCGTCTCCATTCCTTTCGTCGGGGCGGCTACGGTGCGCCGCTCATCGAAACCACAGTAGCGCAAACGCACTAAAGCGCCTTCGCGAACTCCCGCAGGCTGGCAGAGGTCACTTTTGCATTGTCGAGCTGGGCCGCGACACTCGCGCGCCCGGTCCCACCCTTCGAGGAGCGAGAATCAATCGAGCCGAGAGTCGTCAGCACTCCGCGCACGTCTGGCGTGAGATACGGCGACACGGATGCGAGATCGGCATCGCTCAGATCCCACAGCTCCTCGCCGCGCGACTCGGCCACCTGCACGCATCCGCCAGAAATCTCATGCGCCTCGCGGAACGGAACACCTTGACGCACAAGCCATTCGGCGATGTCAGTCGCGAGAGCAAAGCCGCGCGGTGCAAGAAAAGCCATGCGCTCGGTGTTAAACGTCAGGGTGCGAACCATGCCTGCGAAGGCTGGCAGAAGGAGCTCGAGCTGATCGGTCTGATCGAACATTGGCTCTTTGTCTTCTTGCAGGTCGCGGTTGTACGCAAGCGGCATTGCCTTGAGGGTTGCGAGGAGTCCCGCGAGATCGCCAATGAAGCGCCCGGCCTTGCCGCGCGTCAACTCGGCCACGTCAGGGTTCTTCTTTTGCGGCATGATTGAAGATCCGGTCGAGAAGGCATCATCGAGCGTCACGAAGTCGAACTCCTTCGTGTTCCACACGATGATTTCCTCGGAAAACCGCGAGAGATCTACGCCGAGCATGGTGAGGCACCAGGAGTATTCGGCGTACACATCGCGCGAAGCCGTGCCATCGATCGAGTTTTCACTTGCCGCCGCGAATCCGAGTTCCTCGGCAACGGCCTCGGGGTCAAGCCCGAGTGAGGAGCCCGCGAGCGCGCCGGAACCGTAGGGCGAGATCGCCGCACGCGCATCGAGGTCACGCAGCCGTTCCACGTCGCGCATGAGCGGCCATGCGTGGGCCAGAAGGTGGTGCGCGAGCAGCACGGGCTGAGCGTGCTGCAGGTGGGTTCGGCCCGGCATAGGGGCTTCGGGATGGTCCGACGCTTGCTGGATGAGCGCGTCGACAACATCGAGCACGAGGGCCGCGATAACGCGGGCGTGGTCGCGGATATACATTCGTCCGAGAGTCGCGACTTGATCGTTGCGTGAGCGCCCAGCACGGAGCTTCCCACCGAGATCTGGGCCGGCAATCTCAAGAAGGCCGCGCTCGAGCGCCGAGTGCACGTCTTCGTCGCTCACGTGCGGTGTAAACTCGCCGCTCGCCACCTGCCGCCCGAGTTCCTCGAGAGCGGCGAGCATGTCGCGCAGTTCGCTAGCGCTCAAGAGGCCGGCGCGGTGAAGAACACGCGCGTGAGCCTTGGAGCCCCGCAGGTCATAGGGCGCGAGGCGCCAATCGAAGTCGGTCGACTTCGAGAGCGCGGCCATGACGTCGGCTGGACCCGAGGCAAAACGTCCACCCCACAGCGCTACGCGCTCAACGGCACTGTCGCCCTGGCCACCGTTCTCGCTGTTCTCGTGCATGTCACCCATGCGCCTCACTCCTTGCCGAACGCACTCGCCTCGTCTGGCTCGAGCGAGGGTCCGTTGCCGAATTTCTCGTCGCGTGCGGTCGCTTGCTTCGACGCGAGGCCGTAGATCTCGATAAAGCCTTTCGCGTGCGACTGGTCGAACGTATCGCCCTCGTCATAGGTCGCAAGGTTGAAATCGTAGAGGCTCGCGTCGCTACGGCGCCCCGTCACGGTCGCGCGGCCGCCATGCAGCCGCATGCGCACATCGCCACTCACGTATCGCTGCGTATCCTCGATAAAAGCCTCGAGGGAGCGCTTGAGGTGGCTAAACCACTGGCCGTCGTACACGAGGTCGGTCCAGCGATCCTGGACCTCACGTTTGAAGCGTCCCTGCTCGCGCTCGAGAGTCACGCGTTCGAGCTCGCGGTGCGCCTCGATGAGGGCCATCGCTCCCGGAGCCTCGTAGATCTCGCGGGACTTGATGCCCACGAGACGGTCCTCGACGATGTCGATGCGGCCGATCCCCTGTGCCCCCGCGCGACGGTTCATCTCCTGAATTGCCTCGAGCGGGCTCACTGCGCGGCCGTCGATCGCGACGGGGATACCGTGGTCAAAGGTAAGCACGACCTCGTCAGCAACTGGCGGGAATGCCGGATCGTCCGTGTAGTTGTAGACATCCTTCGTAGGCTCGTTCCAGATATCTTCGAGAAAGCCCGTCTCAATCGCCCGTCCCCACACGTTTTGATCAATCGAGAACGGGTTGTGTTTTGTCGTGGTGATGGGGAGGTTATTCTTTTCGGCATAGTCAATCGCTTTATCGCGCGTAAGGGCGAGATCCCGAACGGGGGCGATGCACTGAAGGTTGGGGGCAAGCGAGGTAATCGAGACCTCGAAGCGCACCTGGTCGTTGCCCTTACCCGTACAGCCGTGGGCGACCGCGCTCGCGCCGTACTTCTTCGCCGCCTTCACGAGGTGCTTCGCGATGACCGGGCGCGAAAGTGCGGAAACGACCGGGTACGCATCCATGTAAAGGGCATTCGCCTTGAGCGCAGGCATGCAATACTCGCTCGCGAACTCGTCGCGCGCGTCGGCAACGTACGCCTCGACTGCGCCGCAATCGAGGGCTCGCTGGCGGATCACCTCGAGATCTTCCCCGCCCTGGCCCACGTCCACGGCGCAAGCGATCACGTCAGCGCCCGTGGCCTCGTGAATCCAGCCGATCGCGACGGAAGTGTCGAGGCCTCCCGAATAGGCAAGAACGATGCGTTCGGTCATTTTTCTTCTTCTCCTAGGGGTCGCGTGGCGCGAGGCAGGGCTCGCGCGAATGGTCGAGACCTACTCGTCGATGCCGACCCGGCGGCCGTCGGCAAGGTCGAGTAGCGTTGCCGCAAGCTCGCGGCCTTCATCCCCGCCGCGCGCGACAACGAGGATCGTGTCGTCCCCGGCGATCGTGCCGAGGATCGAGGGCAATACCGAGTGATCAAGGGCGCTCGCGAGGTATTGCGCGGCTCCGGGCGGGGTGCGCACGACGACGAGGTTGCCGCTCGCCTCTGCACTTACGAGCAATTCTTCGGCGAGTCGCTGAAGCCTCGCCGCGTAGTGCTCCTGCGAGGGCGGGCGCCGGAGGCTATGAACACGTTCACCGCCCTCGGGAGGGAGCATGTACACGAGAGCTCCCGAGGCCGAGCGCACCTTCTCGGCACGCAACTCCACGAGATCACGAGAGAGGGTGGCTTGCGTGACGCTCACACCGTCTTTCTCGAGGAGCGCGAGAAGGGCCGTCTGCGACGTCACCTCGGTACGGCTCAGAATGTCGACGATCTTGCGCTGGCGCGAGATCTTGGTTTGGGGCTGCTGCGGTTGTTCACTCATCAATATCCCTCATGCCCCGACAACCGTCGGACATTTACACACCGTCGAAGGGGCGCCCTCCCACCGTTGAGCGCCACTCCCATAAAAGCATCGATTTGCAATCACGTGCATGATCATACAAAAGGGGCCTGGCCCCTCCCTGTACGCAGCAGGAAAAAGCCAGGCCCTAAGGCGCTGAGCGACTAAAAAGCGGATTATGCGCGCAGCTCACCGCCAACCGCCGATTCAACGGCCTTGATCGCGCGCGCACGAAGCTCATCGATCTCGGCACCCTTGAGTGTCTTCTCGTGGGGTCGAAGCCGCACGGCAAACGCGAGTGACTTCTTGCCTTCCGCGACCTGATCGCCGCGGTATTCGTCGAAGAGACGCACGGCCTCCGCAACATCGCCAATGCCCACGATGAGCGCCGCGCGCACGGCCTCGGCAGGCGTGTCCCCGTCAACGACAAACGCGAAGTCTTCCTTCGCGATCGGGAAGGTCGAGATCGGCTCGGACGGCACAACGGAAGGCGCGGACTCAATGACCGCTTCGAGATCGAGCTCGAGGGCTGCCGCGTGCTTCGGGAGGCTGAACGCCTTGATCACCGCGGGGTGCAGCTCGCCGGCAACGCCTACGCGCTCCCCCTCGGTGGTCGAAAGGATCGCCGTGCGCCCCGGGTGGAACGCACTCGACTCACCCTGCTCGAGCACGAGCTCGACACCCGCCGCCGCGGCAATGCGACGCGCGAAGGAGATCGCGTCGGCCCAATCCCACGCGCGCGCCTCGGTGAGGGGGCCGGCCGGGGTGATCGGTCCGCCCGCCACGAGAGCGACGTGACGATCCTGCTTCGCGAGAGAGGTAGCAATCTCCTCAAGCTCGGCATCGCTCGGGCGTGAAGCAGCGCTCGGAACCGGAACTCGCTCGCCGCGCTTTTCGAACACAAGGCCCGTCTCGAACACCGCGACCGAATCCTCGCCACGGGCGCGATTTCGCTGCGCAACGGGCAGAAGTGTTTCAAGAATCGCCGTGCGCATAAGCGGCTCATCGTCCGCGAGCGGGTTGAGCAAACGCACTGCCTCACGCAGCGGAGAGTCCTCCGGGAAGCGGAGCTTTTCGAAGGTCTTCTCATTCGTGAAGGGAAAGCTCACAACCTCCGTTGCGCCCGCCTCGGCGAGAGCGTTCGCAACGGCGCGCCTCACACGCTGGGCGCGGGTAAGGCCCCGCCCGCCAGGTGCCGACGGCAGCCTTGACGGGATCGAGTCATAGCCTTCGAGTCGGGCGATTTCCTCAACGAGATCCTCGGGAATGCGCAGATCAGGGCGCCAGGTCGGAGGATTGACCGCGAGCGTTTCGGCGCCGTTTTCGCCGCTGCCCGAGGGCGACACGGTACAGCCGATCTTCTCGAGCGACCCCACGACCTGATCTCGCGTGTAGGCAATCCCGACGACGCGCTCGGCGTAATTGAGCGGAAGAGTGATCTCCACCGGTGAGCTTCCGCCCGCGCGCGCATGAGTGCGCGCGGAATCGAGCGTCCCTCCGCCGTATTCGACGAGGAGTTGTGCGGCCCGATACGCGGCAACCTCCACGAGTTCGGGGTCGACTCCGCGTTCGCCGCGCTTGCCCGCCTCTGACACAAGTTTGTGGCGGCGCGCGGTGCGAGCCTGGGTCGTTGGGTCGAAGTGTGCTGCTTCAATCACAACATCTGCCGTGGTCTCGTCGACTTCGGTTTCGCTTCCGCCCATGACGCCCGCGAGCGCGACCGCGCGTGCGCCGTGGCCGCCTGTCGAATCCGCGACCACGAGGTCTTCGACGTGAAGGTTTCGAGTCTTGTCATCGAGGGTCGTGAGCTTCTCGCCTTCCTTCGCGCGACGCACGACAATTGGCTCGGTGAGCTTCGCGGCATCGAACATGTGCAGCGGCTGACCAAGGTCGAGCATGACGTAGTTGCCGACATCGACGATGAGCGAGATCGGGCGCATGCCCGCGAGCGTGAGTCGCTGTTGCATCCAGCGAGGGCTCGGGACCGAGGTATCGACCCCCCTCACGCGTTGCGCAACGTAGGACGTGGCACCCACGTTGCCGCGGATCGGCGCGTCGTCTTCGAGGACAACCTCGAAGCCCTCGCCCGTTGCCTCGGGCACCTCGATCGAGAACGCCGGATCCGTATATGCCTGACCGGTTGCGTGCGAGTACTCGCGCGCAACGCCTCGCATGGAGAAGCAGTAGCCGCGGTCGGGAGTCACGTTGATCTCCACGACCTCCTCGTCGAGACCGAACAGTGCGATCGCATCGTCACCGGGCTTCGCCTCGATCCCCTCGGCGATGCCCTTACCGAGAACGATGATGCCGTCCTCGGTATCTTCGCCGAGACCCAGTTCCTCGGTTGAGCAGATCATGCCGTCGGAAAGGTGCCCGTAGGTCTTGCGTGCCGCGATCGCGAAGTTTCCCGGAAGAACTGTGCCTGGAAGCGAGACGACAACCAGATCACCCTCGACAAAGTTATGCGCGCCACAAATGATGCCGCGACTCGGGACTTCCTCGCCCGGCTGCGGGTCCTTCGGATTGTCCTTTTCCTCATTGTGTTCGGGGCCCACATCGACGCGGCACCAGTTGACGGTCTTGCCGTTCTTATGAGTCTCCTTGACGAGGTTCAGCACGCGGCCCACGACCAGCGGGCCCGTGACTTGAGCGCCGAAGATCGCTTCTTCCTCGAGTCCGACGGAGACGAGCGAGGCCGCGACGGCCTCGGCGTTTGCGCCCTCGACAAGCTCGACGTGCTCGCCGATCCATGAAAGGGGAATGCGTGGCATTGCTCAGATCTCCGTTCCGTAGTGCTGGGAGAAGCGCACGTCGCCCTCCACGATGTCGTGCATATCGGTTACCGAGTTGCGAAGCATGAGGATGCGCTCGATACCGAGCCCAAACGCGAAGCCGCGGTACTCATTCGGATCAACGCCGCACGCACGCAGAACGGCGGGGTTGACCATGCCGCAACCGCCCATTTCGATCCAGCCGGTTCCGCTACACACACGGCACGTGGGATCAGCATCGGCGTCGAGCCCATTCTTGGCCTCGCACTTGAAGCAGCGGAAGTCCATTTCAGCGCTCGGCTCGGTGAACGGGAAGTACGAGGGGCGAAGACGCGTGATCGGCTTGCCACCGAAGAGTGCTTCGGCGACCTTGTCGAGTGTGCCTACGAGGTCCGCCATCGTGAGATCGCGATCAATGGCAAGGCCCTCAACCTGGTTGAATACGGGTGCGTGCGTCGCATCAAGCTCATCGGTGCGGAACACCTTGCCGGGGCACGCGATGTAAAGCGGGACGCCGCGCTCAAGCAAGGTACGCGCCTGAACGGGGGACGTGTGTGTACGCAGCACCTGGCCGCTGCCCTCGGGGGCGACGTAGAACGTGTCCTGCATCTGGCGCGCGGGGTGGTCCTCATCGAAATTGAGCGCGTCGAAGTTGAACCACTCGGCCTCAATTTCAGGCCCTTCGGCGATCTCCCAGCCGAGGCCCACGAACACGTCGGCAATGCGGTCCTGGAGGATGCCGAGGGGATGGCGTGCCCCGCGTGGAAGTCGATCAACGGCAGTCGTGACATCGACGCGATCCTTCGCGAGAGCTTCGGCTTCTTCCTTCTCCGCGATTTCCTTCGAGCGTGCAGCAAGCGCTTGCTGTACGCGCCCCTTCGACCCTCCAATGAGTTTGCCGGCAGCGGCTTTTTGCTCCTTCGGAAGGTCCTTGATGCCGCGATTCGCGCGCGAAAGCGGCGAGTCGTCGCCGACATGGGCAATGCGCACCTGCTTGATTTCCGCCGACGTCGTGGCCTCCGCAATCGCGGCGAGCGCGGAATCGACCGCGCGCGCGATCGCCTCCTCGCTCATATCCACACTGTTCGTCACATCTGACACGAATTCACCACATCCTCACGTTGACACGTCACGCGCGCTCGCGCTCGACCACATGATCATTTCTGCCATCGAGGGGCCCTCGCGTGGGTGCATGCTCTTTGCACTAGCAATGATACGTGCAGGATACGGTTGGGGTCGTACGCGCCCGGTGCTCCACGCCCATGCGTAAGGACCGCAGGGCCCCGGCGCCGCTGCGCTCACACGGGTCCAGCGACTCAACAGAAAGGCTCCTGACATGACCACGACAGTCCAAGGCCTCGTATCCTTCACCGCAAACGATCCCGCAAAGCTCGTCGACATCACGCTCCCCGATCCGGGCCCGCGCGACGTCATCGTTGACATCAAGACGTGCGGTGTGTGCCATACCGACCTCGCGTACCGTAACGGAGACATCAACGACGACTATCCGTTCCTCCTCGGCCACGAAGCAACCGCGGTCGTAAGCGAAATCGGCGAGAGCGTCACTCACGTCGAAGTCGGCGATACTGTGATCCTCAACTGGCGCGCCGTCTGTGGGCAGTGTCGCGCGTGTAAAAAGGGGGAACCGAAGTACTGCTTCGACACGTTTAACGCCTCGAAGCCCATGACCCTCGTCGACGGCACCGAGCTCACTGCCGCTCTCGGCATCGGTGCCTTCGCCGAAAAGACTCTCGTCCATGAGCTTCAGTGCACGAAGGTGGACCCGAACGCTGATGCGGCAGCTATCGGCCTTCTCGGCTGCGGCGTTATGGCCGGGATTGGGGCTGCGCTCAACACGGGCGGGGTTCAGCGCGGGGAATCCGTCGCGGTGATCGGCGCGGGTGGTGTCGGCCTCGCAGCAGTAGCCGGTGCCAAGCTCGGCGGCGCGACCACGATCATCGCCCTCGACCTCAACGATAAAAAATTTGAGAAGGCCCGCGCTCTCGGGGCAACGCATACCATCACCACCGAGGGCCTCGAACCCAACGAGGTCGCCGAAAAGATCCGGGAGTTCACCGGTGGTTTCGGTGCAGACGTCGTCGTCGATGCCGTCGGCATTCCCGCGACCTACACCGCCGCGTTCTACGGCCGCGATCTTGCCGGCCGCGTTGTTCTCGTGGGCGTGCCGAACCCGACCGCCGAGGTCACGCTCCCGCTTATCGACATCTTCAGTCGCGGTGGCGCCCTCAAGAGCTCGTGGTACGGCGACTGCCTGCCCGAGCGCGACTTCCCCTACCTCGCAGACCTCTTCGCACAGGGGCGACTCCCACTCGACGAGTTCGTGTCCGAGCGCATCGCTCTCGGTGACGTCGAAGAAGCGTTCGAGCGCATGAAGGGCGGCGACATTCTTCGCAGTGTCGTCGAACTCCCTCAGGCCTGATCCCACCGGCACGCTAAATATAAGAAAAGGACTTCGCACCATGAACCTCCGCATCGACCACGCTGTCACTGAAGGAACGTTTACTCTCGACGGCGAGACTTTCGACGTCGAGAACAACGTGTGGGTGATCGGCAACAACGACGACTGCGTCATCATCGACGCCCCTCACAGCATCGACACCATCGAAAAGCTCGTGGGAGACCGCACGCTCCTCGCCATTCTCCTCACTCACGCACACGACGACCACTCACGCTTCGCACCCGAACTCGCCGAACGCTTTGAGGCCCCCATGCTCTTGCATCCCGACGATAAGAAGCTCTGGGCACTCACACACGGCGATCTCGAGTGGGACGCGGATCTCGCGGATGGCGACGCTTTCAGCATCGCGGATCGCGAACTCGAGGTGATCCACACGCCGGGCCACTCCCCCGGCTCGGTGTGCTACCTCCTACGCAGCACCGAGGAGGGCCAGCCCGATCAGCTTTTCTCGGGCGACACGCTCTTCGAGGGCGGGCCAGGTGCCACCGGCCGCTCCTATAGCGACCGCGGACAAATCGAGGACAGCATCCGCGAGAGGCTTTTTACGCTCGACGCCGCGACAATCGTGCACACTGGACACGGCCCAGACACGACGATCGGCGCGGAGCGTGAGCGAGCAAAGGGAGACTGGCTCTAAGCGAGAGCCACACCTAGCCTGATGCGAGCGCGTCGAGGGTTTCCTCGACCAGCTCCGTTTCTCGCTTTCCATATCGACTCGCGAATGCGCTGAGCGCCTCGCGCCCGGGCGGCATGCCATGCGCGGCCGCACCCGCCACGCGCGCCGCCGCCACGAGTTGCGCAAAATCGAGCGCATCGCCGAGCCCGCGTCCCGCAGCAAAAGCGGTCACGAGCGCCGCCACGAGAGTATCCCCCGCTCCCGTGGCGTTCGCGTGTTCGACGATGAAACCGCGCCTCTCGAGAACCTCGCCCCGACCCGAGTCGATCGCGACGAGTCCCTCGCGCCCGCGCGACACGACAACGAGCTCGACCTTCTCGGCAAGTACTCGGGCTGCATCGAGCGCCGAATCCGTGCGCGTGTAACGCGTGGCCTCCTCGTCGTTGGGGCAGAAGGCGTAGCAGTGCTCGAGGTGGCGAAGGATCATTGGATCCCATGCGCCCGAGTCGTCGTGGCCAACGTCGGCCCAGATCCGCGTGTCGCGCGCCCGCTCCCCCGCAAGCAGCGGCATATCCTCGCGCTCGAGGGAAACGGTGAGGTGGCGAGCCTGCTCGGCGAGCACTTGCTCGGTCGTGGCAAGCGGGGTGCTTGGGAGACCCCCCGTGTAGAACATGCGGTCGCCCTCGTGTGGGATCGCCGCCGTGCACGGGACATCCCACCCCGCGCGCGTCACGCTTGCCCCGAGTCCCACCCCATCTGCTTCGAGCATGGGCCGAACGAGCCTCGAGATATCCCCCTCGCCAAGCTCGGTCGCGAGCGTCACCGCCATACCAAGTGCTGCGGCCGCACGTGCCACGTTGGCCGCCCCTCCAACCGCGAGCGCAACCGAATCCGTGTGGCACTCCTCGCCGAGATCAGGAAGGTGCTGGAACGGGGTGAAAAGCACATCGAGAAACACGGGCCCCACACATGCGAGATCGTGAAGTAGATTGCTTGAAGATTCCGCATCTTTGCAGGTTATGCCTTGGTTCAGGTTCGTCACGTAAAAAAGGCTAGGGCGCGCGGTGGCGCCCGTCAAAAGCACGGAACATCCGTTCGCGCGCTCAACCAACTTTTCGAGGAGGCCCTCTCATGAAACTTACGCTGCTCGGTGGTGGGGGCTTCCGCGTCCCCCTCATGGTGCGCACGCTCCTCAAGGACAGCTCCGAACAGCGAGTGCGTGCGCTCACGCTATGGGATTCCAACCATGAGCGCCTTCGCACCATGGAGAGCATCGTCCGTGCCATGGTCGAATCCGTTCCCCACGCCCCGAACGTTCGCGTTGCGACTGATCTGCGCGACGCGGTGCGAGGCGCCGATTTCGTTTTCAGCGCAATCCGCGTGGGAGGCACCGACGGGCGTGCCGAGGACGAACGCATCGCTCATGCGTGCGGGGTCCTTGGCCAAGAGACAACCGGCTTCGGCGGGCTCAGCTATGCACTTCGCGGAATCCCGGTGGCGCGCACAATCGCCGAGGCAATCCGCGATGAAGCCCCAAACGCCTACCTCATTAATTTCACGAACCCCGCGGGCATCATCACGGAAGTCTCGAGCGAGATCCTCGGCGACCGCGTGATCGGCATTTGCGACTCCCCCGTGGGCCTCGCTCGCCACGCCCTCACCGCTCTCGAGGAAGCCGGGGAGGTCGAACGTGGAATGAGCGCACGCATTTTCGAGACCGGCGGTCCCGTGCACATCGACTACCTTGGCCTCAATCACCTCGGATGGGTGCACCGCATCCTCGTCGATGGTCGCGACGTTCTCCCCACCGTTCTCGAGCGAGCTGAGCTCATCGAATCTTTCGAAGAGGGCAAGCTTTTCGGTTCCTCATGGGTCCAGCACATCGGGGCCCTCCCGAACGAGTACCTGCACTACTATTACTACGCGCGCGAAGCGAGGCTCGCCGATGACCGCGCGGAGGCCACTCGAGGCATTTTCCTCGCGAGCCAGCAGGCGGAGTTCTACCGCGAGGCCGCGACACTCGATGGGCACGCGGCGTTCGAGGCGTGGAACCGCACGCGCGAGGAGCGCGAGGAAACGTACATGGCCACGAATCGCGAAGCCGCGGGCGGCATCGAACGCGAAGCCGCGGACATCGAATCGGGCGGCTACGACCGCGTGGCTCTCGCCGTCATGAAGGCTCTCGCGTTCGATGCGACGACCGAGCTCATCGTCAACACGCCAAACAGGGGGCGCATCCCGTCCCTCCCGGACGACGCCGTCGTCGAAGCCCCCTGCCGCATCGACGCGAACGGCGCCACTCCGCTTGACGTCACGCCTCTTTCAGGCCACGAACTCGCGCTCGTGACCGAAGTCAAGAACGCTGAGCGAACCGTGATCGCTGCATCGCGTGAAGGAAGCGCGGCCCTCGCGGTCGAGGCATTCTTCGCTCACCCTCTCGTGGACGGGGTGGGAGTCGCGCGCGAACTCTTTGCGAAGGCCAAGGAGAGCTTCCCCGAGGACCTCGCCTACCTCCGCTGAGCGGTAGCCTCCTGAGCGCCTGCCTGGGTTTCCTCCCCTTGTTGGAGGGAGCGCAGGTACGCGTTGTAGCTTTCGAGTTCCGCTCCGCCATCGCGCTCGGCCTTGCGGTCATAGTTGCGGGCGGCGCGCTCTTCGCTGCGTGACCACTGAATCCCCGCAATGAGGGCGTAGAACGCCGTGGGGACCTCGCTAATGCCCCACATGATTGAGCCACCCGCGAACTGTTGGCGTTCGAGTTCGGCGCGCTCAAAGAGATTGAGAAGCGTGTACCACTCCCCGCCAATGAGCCAGGTCGCACTCACAACCGCGATACCGAAGAAGGCGTGGAAGGTGAGGGTGACGAGGAGCGTAACGAGCTTGAGCACGGGGCTGATCGGCTTTTGAGCCGGATCGATGCCAATGATGACCCACGCGAACAGGTAGCCCGCGAGCAGGAAGTGCACGGTCATGAGCAGGTGCCCAACGTGCTCGAACATCGCCCACGTGAAAAAGGGCGTGAAGTAGAACAGTACGAGCGAACCCGCAAAGAGGAAGCCCGCGATCGGTGGGCTCGAAACGACTGCAGAGTAGCGTGTATGAAGGATCGCGAGAATCCATTCACGCATTCCACGAGAACCGTCGGTGCGGGGTTTCGCTGCACGGCTGAGCATCGTCACGGGCGCACCGAGCACGAGAAGCGGCGGAACGATGACCATGAGTGCCATGTGCTGGGTCATGTGGGCGTCAAAGCGCACGCGCCCGAACGCGGCTGCGCCCCCACTCATGACCCAGAAGAGGGCGAGACAACCGGCGAGCCAAAAAAGGGTGCGCGAAAGCGGCCACTCATCGCCGCGTACACGTAAGCGATGCAGCCCCATGAGGTAGAGCACCGCGAAAAGCGCGGCGACTGCGGTGAACATCCAGTCCATTTGCCACACGGTCACAAGGCTCAGGAGCGTGTACTCGCCATGCGGGGGCTCGTACCCCACGAGGGAGAGCACGCGGTAGGCCTCACGCGGAACGTATTGAGGAACCGGCGGCTGGGAGCGCCCGAGCGCGCTCGAGGCGCCAATAACGACCGCGGCAATGAGCACCTCGAGGCTGGCAAGGCGCCGGAACGCCTCGCGAGAGGCTTGGTTGAGGTGGGCACAATGATCGGCGCAGCCCGCTTGGGCGTCTTCATTTCCGACGGTTCCCTGCGCCTTACTGCCGCGCTGTGCGGCGGCCCGGGCACGCGCGAGCGGTTCGAGAACCCGGCGTCTTTGCACGTAACCGAAGGCAGCGATCGCAACCGTCAGCACGGCCTTGAGGAGAACCAGCCACCCGTAGCGGGTCGTCACGAGTTGCGCGGGGGTCTCGAGGCGAATCGCAGCGTTGATGATGCCTGAGTAGGCGAGGGCAAGGATCGCAAAAAGTGCCCACGGCGAATAGCGTTCGAGCCAAGTTTTGAGGGTTGCCGTCTCGGTGCGATGCGCCTCGGCGAGGAACACAAGGAGCGGGCCTAGCCACGTGAGAACGCCGAGGAGGTGAGCGATCATGGCGTTCACAGCGTTGAGGTGATCGGTTGAATTACCAGCGTGGCCGAGGAAACCGAGGGCAACGACGCTCAGCGCGAGCATCGCGGTGAGCCAGCCCGCCCCGCGAAGATGCCTCGTGAACAGGCCGATACCTGCCGCCAAGAAAGCAAAAACGAGCGCCCACACCGTGGCCCGGCCAAGATCGGTTTTCCACACGAAATAGCCGAGCTGCGCGGGTGAAAACGAGGCTCGCGCATTCGCATACGTGAGGTAGGTGCCAAGGGCGAGGAGACACGCGTAGGAGAAAGTGAAACGGGTGGCAAGGCACCTTTGGCGGTCCTGCTCATCGGTGAGCGGCGGACTCCTGTGCCCTCGCGTGCGACCGCTCCCGGGCTGGAACAGACTTAGCGTGAGCGCGTAACCGAACGCGAGGGAAAGGGCAAGATACTCGCCTACTTTTACGACGACGATGAGGTTGTTCGTGAGAGTCCCGAAGCTACTCGCGAGGGGACCGCTTCCTTCCCCCGTCACTACAAGCCCAACAACGCCAGCGATCCCTCCGGCAATCACCACCAGGGCGCTGAGCGGGAGAAGCGTACGCGAAAGAACTTTCACCTCGCACCCGCTCGTGTGCGCGCCGATTCGAAGAGGCACAGGGTCGCCGCGGTCGCAAGGTTGAGCGATTCTGCACTTCCGAAGATCGGGATCGCCACGCGGGAATCGGCGGCGGCGATGGTCTCGTCGTCAAGTCCGTGCGCTTCGTTTCCCATGAGCCACGCGAGGCGCGTGGGAGGAGTCCATGCAAAGAGGCTCTCGGTACCGCGAGGGCTCGTCGCCGCTGTCGAGATGCCTCGCGCGCGAAGTTCACCGAGAAGCTCCTCCATGGGAACCTTGCGGGCGATCGGCACCTGAAAGAGACTTCCGGCGCTCGCCCGCACGACCTTGGGGGCGAGCGGGTCTGCGGATCCTTCAGAAAAGAACACGGCGTTGGCCCCGGAGGCGTCGGCCGTGCGCATCACGAGCCCCGCGTTCCCCGGATCCTGGAGACGTTCGCACACGACGATGGTGCAGGGCCCCCCGTCGAGGCCGTCGAGCAGATCGCGCCAGTCCTTCTCAATGCTTTTTGCGACCGCGATCACCCCCTGTGGGTGCGCGACACTCTGATGTCCTTGCTCGCGGACCATAGCCTCGATCACGTCGGGCGTCACGGTGCGGGGGCGTATACACGCGCGCTCGGCGAGCTGTTCGAGCTCGGGGTGTGCGGCTCTTGCCTTGTCGGTGAGGTAGAGCTCCTCAAGGTGTCCGCATAGGCCCTCAGCGCTTTCGCGAAGCTCGCGTTCGAGAAGGGCGCGCACCGCTTGCGGGCCTTCAACGCGAAAGCGCCCCTCGCGCTGACGCACTGAGCGCCCGGAAAGGGCGGCGATCCTCACGACTCGCGCGCTGCGCGGCGTCAGTATCGCACCCTCCGGGCGCTCAGAATATGTCATGGGGCAGATCAGGCTGCCGGGGCGTTAACGTCCTTCGGGAGGGCGTTCTTCGCGATGTCCACGAGCTGCGCGAAAGCAGCCGAATCGTTCACGGCGAGCTCGGCGAGCATGCGGCGATCGACCTCAATACCGGCAAGGCCGAGGCCCTGGATGAAACGGTTGTAGGTCATGCCGTTGGCGCGAGCCGCGGCGTTGATGCGCTGGATCCAGAGGCGACGGAAGTCACTCTTGCGAACCTTGCGGTCGCGGTAGCTGTAGGTGCCCGAGTGGAGCACCTGCTCTTTCGCCTTGCGGTAAAGGCGCGAGCGCTGGCCACCGTAGCCCGAGGCCTGATCGAGGATCTCTCTGCGCTTCTTCTTGGCGTTGACCGCCCTCTTCACGCGTGCCACGTGATTCTCCTTTGGTCGAAATGAAAAGTCTTATGTGGATGCTGAATACTCAGCGGCCAAGCATGCGCTTGAGGTTCTTGACGTCGCTCTTGGCAACGTCGGTCACGCCGGCGAGGCGGCGCTGGTGGCGCGAGGTCTTGGCCTCCGCCTTGTGGTAGGCGTTTGCGCGCTGGCGCTGCAGCTTGCCGGAGCCGGTGATGCGGATACGCTTCTTAGCACCGGAGTGCGTCTTGTTCTTCGGCATAGTGCCTGTTCTCCTTCTGGTTGACGCGCCTTACTTGGCGCTGGCTTCCTTCGCTGCGGCCTTTTCCGCGTCGCTCTTACGCTTGCGGGCTTCGGCGCGAGCCTGGGACTTCTTCTTGTGGGGACCGAGCACCATGACCATCGTGCGGCCATCAACGCGCGGATGCGATTCAACGAAGCCTGATTCGGCGACGTCTTCAGCCATGCGCTGCATAAGCTTCATGCCCATCTCGGGCCGCGACTGCTCGCGGCCACGGAATCGAATCATGACCTTGACCTTGTCGCCACCGTTGAGGAACTTCTCGACGTTGCGCTTCTTGGTCTCGTAGTCGTGCGTGTCAATTTTGAGGCCCATGCGAATTTCCTTCTGCTGGGCATTGACCTGGTTCTTGCGCGCCTCGCGAGCTTTGAGCTTCGCTTCGTACTTGAACTTTCCGTAGTCCATGAGGCGTGCGACCGGCGGCTTCGCGCCCGGAGCAACCTCGACAAGGTCGAGATCGGCTTCGTTTGCAAGACGCAACGCGTCTTCGATACGGACTTCCCCGACCTGTTCGCCATTGGGGCCCACGAGAAGGACCTTGGGCGAGCGGATCTGCCCGTTGATTCGCTGTTCGCTGATGACTGCTCCTCACACAGTAGAAATGCCTGGAACATCAAAAAGGCCCCCGTGCATGCGGAGGCCCAGTTCGCGCAGGGTGCGAACGTTGTACTGACCCGGTAGCCGTAGCCGCTCGGGTGGGAGTGGGCTCCACTTGTAAGGGAACGCGAATGTTCCAAGCGATCACTCTAGCAAGGAAGGAGCACCACGGGAAGAGAAAGACAGCTGCGTGTGGTGGGCCTTACAGGGCCGGGGCGGCCCTTTCGTAGGCGGCTCCACTTTCACACCAAGGCGCAGACATGCCACGCGACACCAATTACGAAACCCTCTTTTTGCATAATCGGGTTAGTGTCTGTAAGGATAGGTCAGCCTTACCTCAGTCGACGAGCGACCGGGGATGACACAGAAAAGAGACTTCATGATGTCCATGACGCGCCGACAGCTCGGCCTTTTTGCCCTTGCCGCGTGTTCCACGGGCGCCCTCGCCTCGTGTGGTGGCGATTCGAAGAAGCAAAGTGCTAGCTCCGCAAGTGACGCGGGCGGTACTCGCACCGTCACCGATGCGCGCGGCAAAGTGGAGGTTCCCGCATCACCGAAGCGCATCGGCGCGACCGACAACCGAATCTTCCGCTCACTGGAGGCATGGGGAATCGACCTCGTCGTCGCCCCGCGCCAGCTCATGCCGAAGGACATCTCCTACAAGAACGACGAGAGCATCCTTGATTCAGGATCACACCGCGAACCGAACCTCGAGCAGTTCGTCGCAGCAGATCCCGATCTCGTTCTCAACGGCCAACGCTACGCGCAGCACTATGACGACATCAAGGCTCTCGTGCCGAACGCCGCGCTCGTCGACACCGACATCGACACCGAGACCAAGCCGATCGACGAAGAACTCAAGAGGCAGATGACGCTTCTTGGCGAGACCCTCGGGCACGAGGCCGAAGCGAAGGACCTCATCGCCTCGTTCGAGAAAGCGATCGAACGCGTCAAGGCGGCTTATAATTCCGAGGACAAGGTCATGGGGCTCATCACCTCGGGCGGAACGATCAACTATGCGGCTCCCAAAACGGGCAGGGCTGTGGGTCCGCTGTTCCCCGTTCTGGGCCTCACACCAGCGCTCGAGGTTGAAGGCACCGGTGACCACAAAGGCGACGACGTGTCTCTCGAGGCGATCGCTTCGGCGAATCCGGACTGGATCATCGTCATGGACCGCGACGCGGCCGTTGCCGCCGATGAGGAAGGCTACAAGCCTGCCGCAGAGCTTATTGACAAAGCCGAAGCTCTCTCGCACGTCACCGCAATCACCGAAGGAAACGTTGTGTACATGCCGGCAAACTTCTACGTTACCGAGGACATCCAGGCCTACACCGAGTTCCTCGAGACCTTCGCGAAGGCGCTCGAGGCGAAAAAGAGTTGATCCCGCTCCCTATGAGCACACCTCGTTCCTCCACGAACACCGCGGCACCCGTGAGCACCTCGCTCACGGGTGCCCGCCGTAACCGCATCACGCTCGCACTCGCGAGTCTCGCCACCCTTGCGCTGCTCGCCCTGTCCCTCACCGTCGGTGTTTATGACATTACCGGGGGCGAACGCGGTTGGGACATCTTCCTCATCACTCGCGTCCCGCGCACGCTCGCCCTCGTTCTTGCCGGGAGCGCGATGGCGATGTGTGGCCTCATCATGCAGCTGCTCACACAGAACAAGTTCGTTGAGCCATCCACGACGGGCACAACGGAGTGGGCGAGCCTCGGCCTCATAGCGGTGATGATTCTCTTCCCCACTGCGGGACTCGTCCCCCGCATGATTGGGGCGATCATTTTCGCCCTTATCGGCACCCTCGTGTTCTTTGCGTTTCTTGAGCGCGTCAGCCTCAAGAGTTCCCTGATCGTGCCTATTGTCGGCATCATGCTCGGCGCCGTCGTGGGCTCTTTTACGACCTTCATCGCACTCGAAACCGACATGCTTCAGAACCTCGGAATCTGGTTCACCGGCAGCTTTACGGGCCTTGTACGCGGCCGCTACGAGCTCTTATTCCTCGTTCTCCTCGTGCTCATCGCAGCGTTTGTCGTCGCTGACCGCTTCACGGTTGCAGGCCTAGGCAAGGACGTCGCGACCAACGTCGGCCTCAACTATCGCGCAGTCGTCTTCCTTGGAGTTTTCCTCGTGGCCATCGCAACCGGCATCGTCACCGTAATCGTCGGGCGCCTCCCCTTCCTCGGCCTCATCGTGCCGAACATCGTGTCGATGGTCCGCGGCGATGACCTTCGCTCGAATCTTCCGTGGGTCATGCTTCTTGGCGTCTGGGTCGTGACCATCTGCGACCTCATCGCGCGCACGATCATTGCGCCGTTCGAGATGCCCGTCAGTGTCGTCCTCGGCATCGTCGGCGCCGCCGTCTTCCTCGTTCTCGTCGTGAGGAGGAACCGCCGTGGCCGATAAACCGTCTACCCCCGAACTCCGGCCGAGCCCGGCAACCCTCAAGGACCCCTCGCTCGCGACCGTGACCGATATTCGCGAGGTCGAGAAAGCACAGGAACACCGCGAAGAAGGCGGCCTGCCCAATTTGTTGGCAACCGTCGGACCCGCGCGCGTGAGCGCGTGCGCTCCAGAGCGGCATTCTGGCGCCTTCGTCACGGCCCGCGCACGCACCCGATACCTCCTTCTCCTCGCCACTCTCACCGCGATCGGTGCGCTCACGACCGTCGGCATCATGGCGTGGAACAACCCACTCCCCTTCGGAACCGAGGGCTTTTGGCGTATCGCCTCGATGCGCGCGGGCTCCATCGTCGTGATCGCAGTCGTCGTGACATGTCAGGCGTTTGCGACCATCGCTTTTCAAACCGCGACTGCAAACCGCATCATCACGCCCTCGATCATGGGCTTTGAGTCCCTCTACGTGCTCGTGCAGACGGCCGCCGTATTCTTCCTCGGCGCCGCGGGCATCACCCACTTCACGGGCACTGCCCAATTCTTTCTCCAGGCCGCTCTTATGGTCGCGTTCGCGGGGCTCCTGTATGGTTGGCTGCTCAACTCGAAAAACGGCAGCATTCACGTGATGCTCCTCGTGGGCATCATTCTCGGTGGTGGTCTCGGTTCGCTCTCGACATTCATGCAGCGCCTACTCGACCCCAGTGAGTTCGACATCCTCACCTCGCGCATGTTCGGCAACATCTCCAACGCCGATCTCGACTACCTGCCCTTCGTGATCCCGATCGTCGCCGTTACCGCGGGCCTTTTGTACGTGTCGTCAACCCGCCTCAACGTGCTCGCGCTCGGGCGCGAAACGGCGACCAACCTCGGGCTCCACCACAGGCGTGCGACCATCCTCGTTCTGCTTCTCGTCTCCGTGCTTATGGCGATGACGACCTCGCTCGTGGGACCGATGACCTTCCTTGGCTTCCTCATTGCGGCCCTCACGTACCAGCTCACCGACACGTACGACCACCGTCTCCTCTTTCCTGCTGCGTGCCTTATTGGCTACGACGTCATGACGCTCGCGTACTTCATCCTGCGCCACGTCTTCGACGCGCAAGGCGCGGTTACCGTGATCATTGAGCTCATCGGCGGGCTCGCCTTCCTCCTGTTTATTCTCCGAAAGGGGCGCTTGTGATTCGCATCGAGAACCTCACGAAACGCTACGGCCAAGGAGTGCAAATCGGCCCCGTAAGCGCCGAGATTCCGAGTGGTCTCACGGCGCTCGTGGGACCGAACGGCGCGGGGAAGTCGACCCTTCTCACGATGATGGGCAGGCTGCTTGAACCCGATACGGGCACGATCACGATCGACGGGCGGGATATGGCCTCGATGCCCTCTCGCGAGGTCGCAACGATGCTCGCGATTCTCCGCCAGGAAAACCATTTCGTCACGCGCCTCACCGTGCGCCAGCTCGTGGCCTTTGGCCGCTTCCCCTACTCGCGCGGTCGACTCACCGAGAAGGACGAGCGCATCGTCTCCGAGGCCATCGACTTCGTGAACCTCACCCCGCTCGAGAACCGATTCCTCGACGAGCTTTCGGGCGGTCAGCGCCAGCGCGCGTATGTCGCGATGGTCCTCGCGCAGGACACCGAATACCTCTTGCTCGATGAGCCGCTCAACAACCTCGACATGCAGCACAGCGTGCAAATGATGAAGCAGCTTCGCCGTGCAAGCGACGAGCTCGGACGCACGATCGTAATCGTCGTGCACGACATCAATTTTGCGGCGCACTACGCCGATCACATCATCGCGATGAACGATGGCAAGGTGACGGTTCAAGGCTCCCCCGCCGAGATCGTGTGCGGTGAGACGCTCTCACGCGTTTTCAAGACCGATGTCGAGGTGGTCGATGGCCCCCGGGGCCCACTCGCCGTGTACTTCTAGGAGCGCATCAGCGCTCCCCTAGGCCGACTCTATCCCGAGCCTTTGCGCAGCGTGCGCCCTCACGCGTGAGCGGTGCACCCGCATCGCCACGAGCCCGCCGACGGCAACGACGAGGCCGATCAGGCCCGCAGAAAGAAAGGCTGCGCCGGCACCGCCCACGTCGATCACGATGCCCACGAGTGGGCTGCCGAGACTCGAGCCGATCGTCATGGCGCTTCCGTGCCAGCCCATGGCTTCGCCGCGGGCTATTTCGGGGACGCGACGAGAGATCGCTTCGCCCGTCGAGGCGATGCTCGGGGCGATGCCCAGACCCGAAATGAAGCAGAGGATGAAGGCGGTGGGCAGGTTCGTGACGAGCGCGATCGGCATCGTCACGACCGAAAGACCGAACAACACCCACAGCGGGTGAACGTCGCTGTTCATCGCGCCATAGGCGAGGCCGCCCATGGCGCTCCCGAGGCACCAGATCGCGATGACGGGACCGATGAAGTCCTTGTGCCCGATTCCCTCCATGAGCGCGACGATGCCGAGATCTCCCGCGACAAGGATGATGCTGCCAACGGCGGTCGCGATGAGAATGGCGATGCCGCCGAGCGAAAGCAACTGCTTCCTCGCGAGCGAACGGGCCTCGTCGAGTTCTCGCTGGGACTGAGCGTCGCTTTCGTCAAGATCAGCCGTCGTGAGAGCCATCATTTGACCAGTCTGGGTGTTTTCATAAGCGATCCGCTCGGCGACGGCAGCGGGTGAACGCTCAAGGCCACTTTCGGCGACCTCAAGAGGCTCCGGAATACGGGCGGGAAGCACAATGTCGTCGCTTGAGAGGGGCGGGCCGACGATCATGAGGCCTATTCCCGCGATGACGACGGCGGCACCGATGACCCACATCGCGATGTGCGAACCCCACGTGAACACGAGGAGCGTGCCCGCAGCTGGGCCGAGCATGAAGACGAACTCTGTAATGACGGAGTCGAGGGCGAAGGCGGACTTGCGCATCTTCGCGGGGGTGACAACCGAAAGCGACGTGCGCACGATCGAGAACACGGGGATTGAAAAGAGCCCCGCGACGAATACCGCTGGTAGGAGAAGCGCGAACGGCAAGAACGGTGCGATGGCCCAAAAAACGAGATTGACCACGATCGGCGGGACGAGCGTGCGAGTGAGGCCCTTCGTATCCATAAGCCGCCCGCGCCACGGAGCGGAGATCGCCGCGCCGAGAGTCGAGGACGTCACGACGAAACCAGCCATCATGTAGTTTTGGCCGAGGCTCATGACGGTGTGCAAGGTGAGCACAAGCCCCGTTGCAGAGAACGGGAACCGCGCGAGAAATCCCAAAAGGTAGATCGACGGCGCCTTGGGGATCTGGAGCACATCGCGATAGACGGAAAGAGCCACCTTGAGATCCTACCGCCGAGTGGGCGTCACGGTGATCTTCAGCGAGCTCACGCGCTCCGCGATGACCCGGGAGTGGGCGAGAAAAGTCTGCACTCGACTCATGAGGGCATCGAGCGCTTGTCGATCGAGCCCGGGGGTCAGGGCGAGCCTCAATTCGAGCTCACGCTCCTCCCCCGGAAGCGGTTCGGCGCCCTCGAGGCCGTCAACCGCGTGGACGAGCGCCGCGATTTCACTTCGCACAAGGTCGTCGTTGTGCGGTGCGCGCCAGGGCCGTCCCTGTGCGAGGGCCCACAGCGCCGAGCGGCGCAGCACGAGCGGAGTCCCTTCGCGGCCAAGATCAACCGCGAGACATGTGCACCCCTCGGCGACGGCGGATTGCGCGGCTTTCTCAAGCACCATGGGAACGGGGCGCGCTTCGGGGCTCCACGCGGCAAGCGCCTCAACGCTTGTGAAGATGGGAAGCGCGACCTGGCCGTCACGCATCCTGAGCTTGACCATTGACATGTCAGAGGCGTTGTCGGCGTGAAGTCCGTTTTCTGTCTCGGCCGTCTCGGTCGCGATCGCCTGAATGGGAATGAGGATGCGCGTGCCGGCGAGGGCTGCCACGAGCCTCTCTCGCGTGGGATCCTCGCCCGCGTCGAGAGCTTCAAGTGCTGTGGCGACCGCCTCGTTTCGCTCCCCCATGTCGCCCGGAAAGTGGGAGGGCGTAAGATCACGCCCGTGCCACGGCGTTCCTGCGGTATCGGCGTGCTTCCCTTTCGCCGCAAAGTGGGCGGGCAGGGTGCGCCCAACCTTTGGATCCTGTTTTCGCAGGCTCATGTCGTCCTTTCCGACGGTTGCCCGGCGTCCGTTGCCTCGACGTCCCGCACGCGTGCGAGCGCTTGCGAGAAAGAAAAGCGAGCTTCGAGGAGAGCGCGCCCAACGACCGCCCCCCGAACGCGTGTGCGCGCGGCGAGCTGCGCGAGAGAGCCTATGTCGTCAAGGCTTGCAATTCCTCCCGACGCGATGATGTCGGCGGGAGTCACGCTCGAGATCCGCTCGAGGAGCGCGAGCGGGGGCCCCACAAGAGCGCCGTCTCGCTCAATCTCTGTGACAATGAGCCGCACGCAGCCAGCGTCGGTAAGAAAAGCGAGGATCTCGTCGAGGTCCCCGACCGGGCTCTTTCGCCCTCGGGGGTGAACGCAATCTCCGCGAACATCGACGCACACGGCAATGCGCTCGCCGTGAGCCTTGATCGCGCGGTGCACGAAGTGGCGATCCGCGAGCGCAGCAGCGGAAATGTTCGCGCGGGAGCAACCACTGTCGAGAGCGGTAGTCAAAGCTGCCGCATTATCGATACCGCCCGAGTACTGGGTACGCATCCCGAGTACGTGGGCCTCGCGCACAAGTGCGGCAAGCTGGTGATCGTTTGTGCCGCTCCCAAAGGCTCGATCGAGATCGGCGAGGTGGAGCCACGTCGCGCCGTCGTGCGCGAAGGACCTCGCAACGTCGAGTGGGCGTGCGCTCTCGTTCCCGTACGGTGCGCGCGCAAGCGCGCCATCCGCGATATCGAGCGCGGGAAGTAGCTCAATTTGGGGCATGCTCGCGGCCTAGCCCATCCGGATACGCCAATACGCGACGAGCACACAGCCGAGTCCTGTCACCGTGAGAGCAATGATGGCGAGCATCGGCTTTTTCTGCTTGGCAAACGAGTAGGCGCCGCCGAGGAGTATGCCTCCAGCGGCGAGCATGACGAAAGCGAGGATCACTTGCGTCGACCGCCTGCGATCCACTTGATCGCTTCGAGGCGACTAATACTCGAAGGATCGTACGTGTCGTCGAAATCCTCGAGGGCATCCACCCCGAGGAGGAGATCCTCAACCTCGCCCGAAAGCGCGCCAAGCACGAGAGCTGGGGAGGTCTCGCCCTCGTTGCGCCCGTAGCGGTAACGGCACGCAATCATGCGGTCGCCGCGACGCCAGAACAGCACCACGCCTTGGCGCTGGAGTCCGAGGGAGGCGAGACGCGCGAGGGTATGCGCTTCCTCTTCGCTTACATGTCCCGTGAGGATCGCGCCAGATTCCGCTTCGGCAGTCACAGCCCCCTCGGGGAACGGCGTGCGGTCGTCCTCGGCGGCGAGCGCAAGGCGCACAACGCCCGCGAGAGCCTTCGCGGAGGCAAGTGGTGTCGCCACAATCGCGATGGGCGTAGGCGAATCAGGGTCGTCAGCTGGAGCGGTATCGTTCAAGCTCGAAAGATCATCGGGAACATCAAAATCGTCGTGGTTATGCCCGGGGTGACCGGGCGTCGGGCCCGTAAGCGAGCCCGCGCTTCCCGGGCTATTCGGTCCCGTTGGTTTCCGCAAGCTCCCGGGAACGGCGTACCCCGTGGGCGGTTCCTCCCCAGAATCAAGAACCGAATCGTCAAAGTCGATCCCCTGCATCATCGCCTCGAACTCGGCGTCGATCTTCGCCTTCTCCGGGTCATTCTCGCCGTTGTCGCCTCGGCTGGGGGTCGCGGTCATCGTGCGGGCCTTTCGTCGACGTCGGTGCACGGGTCCGTCACCTTCACGGACCCTCACATGATTTTACGCCCCGAAAAGGGGCTAGGGTGGCGGGGTGAGAAACTACTACCGGGCCCTCGGGGCCGACGCTCTACTTGTCATTGTCTTTTCCGTGCTCGGCACGCTGAGCCACAACGGCGCCCTCACGATCGTGAACCTCGCGCGTGTCGCGTGGCCATTCCTCGCGGGGCTTGTGCTCGCGCACCTCGTGCTGCGCGCGTGGCGGGTCGAGCCTTGGCGGTTTTGGCCTCACGGCGTCTTCATCGTCGCGATCACCGTCGTCACCGCAATGCTCCTTCGCACCCTCACGGGCGCTGGCACGGCACTACCGTTCGTTCTGGTGTCCTTCGCCGTGAACGCCCTTTTCCTGCTGGGCTGGCGCATCATTGCCGGGATTATCGTGCGACGAAAAAAGGCAAGCGTCGGAACAGAAAACTCTCACTAGAGCCGCGCCCCGCACCCTAGTGCAGGCACTGAGCCCCGAGCAGGGTCTTAAGCGAAGCAAAAAGCGCGGGCGAGGGGGCAACAGACAGACGCCTATCCACGCGCATGAGAGTCGCACGGCCCGGCTCCGTGAGCCGCAAACGCACCTCGCTCCCACCAGGATTATCTTCGAGAATGCCCCGAAGCTGCTGCGCAACCTCACTCGTCATCCGCGTGTCAGGAATCGTGATCATGAGGGGCCCGTCGGCCATGGCGCCAGAAGTATCGAGAACGCGCATCTCCTGTACTCGCATTTCGGGCGAGCCCTTCGAGTTATCCACGCGACCTCGCATCGATACCACGAGATCACCCGCGAGCTCCGTGGCAACTTGCTGATAGGACTGCGGGAACATGAGGCAATCGATCGCGCCCTCGAGATCTTCGACCGTGACAATCGCCCACGTATCACCCTTCTTCGTGATCTTGCGCTGGATGCTCGTGATGAGCCCCGCGACGGTCACCATGCCGAGTGATTCCGTGTCCTCAGCTTCCGCGAGCCCCGTGATCGAATGTGAGCTCGCCTGTGCAATCACGTGCTCGAGGCCCTGAAGCGGGTGATCGCTCACGTAGAGACCGAGCATCTCGCGCTCAAAAGCGAGCTTTTGCTTACGATCCCATTCAGGAAGCTCGGGTACCTGAATCGTCGCGGCGCTACCCGAGGCGTAGTCGTCGCCGAAGATGCCTCCGCCAAAAAGATCGTCCTGACCCTGGGCTTCCTTGCGCTTGACGTCCACGATTCCGTCGACCGCATCCTCGTGCACGAGAACAAGCGAGCGTCGGTTGTGGCCGAGCGAATCAAACGCGCCGCCTTTGATGAGCGAATCGATCGTGCGCTTATTGCACACCGAGAGCGGGACCTTGTCGAGGAAGTCTGTGAATGACGTAAACTCGCCCTTTTCTTCGCGCGTCTTGATGATCTCTTCGACGACATGCGCGCCAACGTTCTGGATCGCGGAAAGACCGAAGCGGATGTCTTCACCCACGGCCGCGAAGTTCATGAGGGAGGAGTTCACATCGGGAGGAAGGACCGTGATGTGCCGGTGGCGGCAATCGCCCAGGTACAGGCCGAGACGATCACGGTTATTCTGCGTGGAGGTGAGAAGCGCCGCCATGTACTCGGTTGGATAGTTTGCCTTGAGGAAGGCCGTCCAGTACGACACGACGCCGTATGCCGCCGAGTGCGACTTGTTAAACGCGTAGTCGGCGAACGGGAGGAGCACGTCCCACAGCGCCTGCACGGCCGCATCGCTATAGCCATGATCGAGCATGCCTTGGCGAAAGCCCACGTACTGCTTATCGAGCTCGGCCTTCTTCTTCTTGCCCATTGCACGGCGCAAAATATCCGCCTGGCCAAGCGTGAAGCCCGCGACCTTCTGCGCGGTCTGCATGACCTGCTCCTGGTACACGATCACGCCATAGGTCTCAGAAAGAATCTCGTGAAGTGGCTCTTCGAGCTCGGGATGGATCGGGGTGATCTCCTGAAGCCCGTTCTTCCTAAGCGCGTAGTTCGTGTGGGAGTTCATGCCCATCGGACCCGGGCGGTACAGTGCCGATACGGCGCTAATATCGCCGAACTTATCGGGCTTCATCTGGCGAAGAAGAGACCGCATGCCCGCACCATCGAGCTGGAACACGCCGAGGGTATCGCCACGTTGGAGAAGCTCGAACGTCGCCGGGTCGTCAAATCCAAGATGATCGAGGTCCGGGACCTCCTTGCCGTTGGCTTCGATGTTCTCGATCGCATCGGAAATCACCGTGAGGTTGCGAAGACCCAGGAAGTCCATTTTGAGCAGACCGAGAGTTTCGCATGTCGGGTAATCGAACTGCGTAATGATTTGGCCATCGGAGGGGCGGCGCATCATCGGGATGATGTCGGTGAGGGTCTCGCTCGACATGATGACGGCGCACGCGTGCACGCCCCAGCCACGCGTAAGGCCTTCGACGCCCTGCGCGATATCCATGACACGTTGCCACGAAGGATTCTCGCGATACTGACGGCGGAAATCCTCCGCCTCTGCATATCGCTTATCGTTCTCGTCGAAAATGCCTTTCAGGGTGATGTCTTTGCCCATCACCGCAGGCGGGAGGGCTTTCGTCATCTGATCGCCGAGCGCATACGGCTCGCCAAGCACGCGCGCCGAATCCTTGATCGAATTTTTGGTCTTCATCACGCCGTACGTGATGACCTGCGCAACCTTGTCGTCGCCATATCGTTCCGTGACGTACTCGAGCACTTCGCCGCGGCGGCGATCGTCGAAGTCCACATCGAAGTCCGGCATCGACACGCGATCCGGGTTGAGGAATCGCTCGAACAGAAGGCCGTGCGGAAGCGGGTCCAGATCGGTAATGCGCATCGCATACGCAACCATCGAGCCCGCACCCGATCCACGGCCCGGGCCCACGCGAATACCATGCTCTTTCGCCCAACGGATGAAGTCGGAGACGACGAGGAAGTAGCCGGGAAAGCCCATGCGGGTGATGATCCCGACCTCGTAGTCGGCCCTCTCTTGCACCTCGTCGGGAATTCCGCTCGGATAGCGTTCGTGCAGACCCCTCTGGACTTCCTTGATGAACCACGAATGTTCGTCTTCTCCCGCCGGAACGGGGAAGCGCGGCATGTAATTCGCGCCCTCCGCAGTTGTCGTGAACTGCACATCGCACATTTCGGCGACGCGAAGCGTGTTGTCGCACGCCTCGGGTAGCTCGCGGAAGAGTTCGCGCATTTCTTGCGCGCTCTTCAAGTAGTAACCGGAACCGTCAAATTTGAACCGCCCCGGTGTATCAAAAGTTGAGCCCGAGTTGATGCACAGGAGCGCATCCTGAATTTTTGCATCGTCTTCATATACGTAGTGGAGGTCGTTCGTTGCGAGAAGAGGAGCGCCGATCTTCTTCGAGAGTTCGATGAGGTCCTTCGTCACGCGCCGTTCGAGCTCAAGCCCGTGATCCATGAGCTCGACGAAGTAGTTTTCCTTGCCGAACATGTCCTGGTATTCGCCCGCGGCCTTGACCGCTTCGTCCCACTGCCCAAGGCGAATGCGGGTCTGGATCTCCCCGGAGGGGCAGCCGGTCGAGGCGATCAGGCCATCGGAGTACTTCGAGAGGATCTCGCGGTCCATACGCGGCCACTTTCCCATTTGCCCATCGAGCGAGGCGAAGCTCGCGAGCCGAAAGAGGTTGTGCATGCCGGCCGTCGTTCGGCTCAAGAGCGTGAGATGCGTGTAGGCGCCGCGTGCAGAGACGTCGTCGCCAGCATCCTGCTGCGCCTTCGTTCCCCACTGCACGCGCGAGCGATCGTGGCGGCTCGTCCCCGGCGTCACGTATGCTTCGACGCCAATAATTGGCTTCACACCCGCGGCGACCGCGTTCTTGTAAAACTCGTAAGCACCGAACACATAGCCGTGATCGGTAATCGCCACGGCCTTTTGACCAGCCTCAGCGGCGGCGTTCACAAGCTTGCTGATCTTCGAGGCCCCATCGAGCATCGAGTAATCGGTGTGGACGTGCAGGTGAACGAAATCCTCTGAAGCCATGCCTACGATTTTAGTGGGCCGTGCGGGAAAAGAGGGCTTCAGAAACGAGGTGCATGAGAGGAACGGTGAGGGACGTGCTCATCCCGCGCGAAGCACGTCGAGCGCGTGCTCAAGATCCGCGGGATACGGTGCCTCAAACGCGACACGCGTGTGGCGCGTGGGATGCTCGAAACCGAGGGCGCGCGCGTGGAGCCACTGCCGCACGAGGCCGAGCCGCTCCGCGAGCGTTGGATCGGAGCCGTACTGCGGATCCCCCACAAGCGGGTGGCCCGCGGCACTCATGTGCACTCGAATCTGGTGGGTACGGCCCGTTTCGAGCTTGATGTCGAGGAGAGAGGCCCCGGGAAACATCTCGATGACGTCGTAGTGGGTAACCGACGGTTTCCCGCTTGCCATGATGGCGAACTTGTAGTCATGCTTCTGGCTTCGGCCGATGGGAGCGTCGATCGTGCCCTTCATATTCTGAAAATGGCCCTGGGCGAGCGCATGATAGCGCTTATCTACGAGCCGGTTGCGGAAGGCGTTCTTGAGGACCGAGTACGCGACTTCGCTTTTCGCGACCACCATGAGACCGCTCGTTCCCACATCGAGCCGCGACACAATGCCACGACGCTCTTGGGCTCCGCTCGTGGCAATCGCGACGCCTGCGCCGAGCAGCCCACCAAGCACCGTGGGACCTTCCCAGCCGACGCTGGGGTGCGCCGCGACGCCAACGGGTTTGTTGACAACCACGATGTCGGCGTCTTCAAAGACGATATCCATACCGTCGACGACTTCGGGGGCAACATCGGCCACATCGCGCACGACAGGAAGCGTCACGGCTAGCTGCTGCCCTTCGCTTACACGCTCGGAGCGAGCGGGGACCTCACCGTCAACGAGGGCGTTGCCCGCTTGCACGAGCTCGGCGGCCTTGGTGCGTGAAAGCCCGAGGAGGCGCGAGAGCGCGACATCGACCCTCTCTCCCTCGAGTCCCTCGGGGACGAAGAAGAGCCGCTCGCTATTCACGCGCGAGCCTCTCGCTTTTCGCTCGGGTCGAGAGGGACGTTGGCGAGGGTCAGCACAATGAGCACCACGGCGCCGGTCGTCACGGCCATGTCAGCGACGTTGAAGACCGGCCAGTGCGGGAGCTCAAGAAAGTCCACGACGTGGCCCGTGAGGGGACCTGGGGCGCGAAACAAGCGGTCGACGATGTTCCCGAGAGCTCCTCCGAGAAGAAGCGAAAGTGAAACCATCCACGCATATGAGCGCACGGAGCGCACAAGCACGACGGTGATGCCAATCGCGATGCCGATTTGCACGCCCGTGATGATCGGCGTAATTGAACCGCCCATGCCGAAGGCCGCGCCCGAGTTGTAGATGAGGCGTAGCTGAAGGATCTCCCCGAGCAACGGCTTCGGCACATTGTGGTCGAGAGTATTCTCAGCCCACATCTTCGAGAGCTGGTCGAGCACGAAAACAAGCGCCGCGATGACACAAGCACCGACGAGCACGGAACGGACGGAAGCGCCGACCGCCCGTGCGGTTTCGGCGCTTCCGTTCATGATGCTGCTATCGCTCACAGGCCGTAGTTAGCGGCCTTCTCCTGGCTTTCGCCAGTGTCAAGATCGCGAAGCTGGTTCTCGAGGTAGTTGCGCAGGCGAGTGCGGTAGTCACGCTCAAAGGTGCGCAGCGACTCGATTTCCTTCTCAAGCTCGCTCTTCGTGCTCTCAAGGCGCTCGAGCGTGGTGCGCGAGGTCTCGTTAGCTTCCTTGATGATGCGCTCGTGCTCAGCAGTACCCTCACTGATGAGACGATCGCGCTCGGCCTGGCCATTGGCGATGTGTTCATCGTGGAGGCGCTGCGCGAGCGCGATGAGTTCGGAGGCGGAGTCGGTTTCGCCAACACGGGTGGCACCGGCAGAAGCAGGGGCCAATGCGGTGACGGCAGTCCCGCCCTCAGGCTCGCTCTCGGTGGCCTCAGCCTGTTCGGCAGGAGCCTCGGTCTCGACGGTTGCCGCGGCGGCATTGCCTTCGCCCTCCTGACCCACACGGGCCTCGAGTTCGGCAACGCGGCTCTGAGCTTCTTCAAGCTCACGCTTCAGGCGGTCGTTCTCCTCGATGAGCTCACGAAGGCGGGGAATGACATCGTCGTCGAGGTACTTGTCGACCTCGTCCATATCGTAGCCCTCGGTAAAGCGCACGGGGGTGAAGCGCTTGTCTTCGAGATCCTTTGGCATAAGAGCCATGGGTTCCACCTCTTGTCGTTTGAACAGATGATGACTATTTAACTCTACCTGAGATCACAGGCGCACCCTGAAAGCAGGCCCGCTTTGACCAGCTGCAAGGCGCGGTCCCGTGGGACCGCGCCTTGGGCGTGTACTCACAGCACAAAGGGAGCGACGAGCATCGAGATAAGTGAACACGCAAAAAAGATAATGAGCACGCTCACGTCGAGTACCACACCACCGAGGTTGAGTGGCGGAATTACGGATCTGAGCGCCTTCACCGGCGGATCCGTGACCGTATATATTGCTTCGCACGCCACGAGCACGATTCCACGCGGCGAGAATGACCGCGCATAGGACTGGATCATCTCGAGACCGATCCGCACTAGCAGAAGAATCGAGAAGATGTACGCTGCGAGGTACACGAGCGAGGCGAGAATCGCCATGTTCAGCTCTGGTTGTAGAAGGTGCCCTCGTCGGTTCGAGACTCGCCCTCGACTTCGATGAACTCCGGCGACAGGAGGAACACCTTGGTGGTCACGCGTTCGATGGTGCCGCGAAGGCCGAACACGAGACCAGCCGAGAAGTCCACCATGCGCTTGGCATCAGCTTCGCTCATGTCGGAGAGATTGAGGATGACGGGGACACCGTCACGGAACGATTCACCGATGCTCTTGGCATCGTTGTACGAGCGAGGGTGGATCGTCGTAATGCGCTGCATGGTCTCCGGAGCAGCCGGCGCAAGCGAGACGCCGTTCTGGTGCGGGCGAAGCGGGGTCACGTTTGCCTCCTGGGCCTTGGGCTCTGCGGTGCGCTCCGGGACGCGCGCAACCTGCGTGTCCTCGGCTGCAAAGCCCTGAGGGTCGTCGTAGTAAAGGTCTTGTTCTTCGGCGAGACCAACTCTCACCATAAAATTGCGCATTGCGCCCATCGAAGTTCTCCCTATAAAGAAGCCGGTTGTTCGCCCCTGGGGAAGCACGGGAGTGCGGGGTCTTCCTCGAAAATACCGCAGTCAACCTGAGCGGCGGGTAATTTCGACGCGTGTCGCGCGGTGAGCTGCTGCTGATTCTTACGCAGCGGTCGCATGTCGCGTAATGACACCTGCGAACCGTCCCGTTTGGGGATCGCGCCGATAGGAAAAAAGACTCTCACTTTCAAGCGTGCATTGTCCAAGCACGTTGATGGATTTGCCCTCTAGCCCCACGGCCTGCAATTCAGCGACTGCACCCGCCGGAAGATCGAGCGCTGGGGTGTCCCAGGTGGTGCGTGAGGCAAGCGCTGGCTGCTTCTCAACCGATTCGTGAAACATCTGCTCGGGCACTTCATAGCACCGCCCGCACACCGAAGGCCCAACGACCGCGTGAATGTCTGTCGCCGCGGCACCGAGGTCCACCATCGCCTCGACGGTTGCACCAAGAACGCCGCCAAGCAGGCCTCGCCGTCCTGCATGAGCCACTCCGATCACACCGGTCGAGTGATCGGCAAACAGCACCGGAACGCAGTCGGCCACCATGATGGCGAGGGCAACGTCGGGCCTGTCCGTCACGAGCGCATCGGCAACGCACGTGCTCTCGCGCATCCGGCGTACATCCCCCGCGGCGCGAACAACGGCGACATCCGCGCCGTGCACTTGCTCAACGAAGACAAGCGGCGCGCCGAGCTCTCGCTCGAGTCGCTCGCGGCGCTTTCGCACATCTCGAGGATCATCCCCCACGTGGAGCGCCAAATTCCCCTCGGCAATCCCCGTGAAAAGGGCGCGGGCCCCCGAAAACTCGAAGACCCGCGCGCGACCACTTCTCATAGCTCAGCGCAGGAACTGGGGAATGTCCAGATCGTCGTCCGGGTTCGAATCCTGCTTGATGGTAGGAACGTTCGGCACCTGGGGGCGCTCAACCTGAACGGCCTCTTCTGCTTCGGCCGGGTCCGGCTGCGAAGCGGGCGTTTCCTCGTTTTGCGTCTGCGGCGAGCGCGCGGGAATGTAACCCTGGCCCTGCGCTGGAGCCGAGACCCAGTCACGGCTCGAGGACTGTTGTTCCTGCTGAGCGGGCGAGGCACTCGGGGACTGTTGGGTACCCCTCTCCTGCTTCTGCGCGGTCTCCTCGTCTCGCTCACTCTTCGGGTCGAAACCGGCGGCGATCACAGTCACGCGCACCTCATCGCCGAGAGCATCGTCAATCGCGGTACCGAAGATGATGTTCGCGCTCGGGTGGGCAGCTTCTTGGATGAGTCGCGCGGCATCCGACACCTCTACGAGGCCAAGGTCGCTACCGCCCTGCACCGAAAGGAGAACCCCGTATGCGCCGTCGATCGAAGCCTCGAGAAGCGGGCTCGAAACAGCGAGCTCAGCAGCCTGAAGTGCACGGTCATCGCCACTTGCCGTGCCGATACCCATGAGGGCCGTGCCCGCGTCTTTCATGACACTCTTGACATCCGCGAAATCGAGGTTAATGAGTCCGGGGGTCGTGATGAGGTCGGTGATGCCCTGAACGCCCTGAAGGAGCACCTGATCCGCGAGCTTGAAGGCATCGATCATCGAAACCTTGACATCGGCAAGCTGGAGAAGCTTGTCGTTGGGAATCGTGATGAGCGTGTCGACTTCGGCTTGGAGGGCATCGATGCCCGAATCGGCCTGGGTCGAGCGGCGACGCCCCTCGAAGGTGAATGGGCGGGTGACGACGCCGATGGTCAACGCGCCGAGCGAGCGAGCGATCTTCGCAACAACGGGTGCACCGCCCGTGCCTGTGCCACCACCTTCGCCCGCGGTCACGAACACCATGTCCGCGCCTTCGAGAGCCTCGGCAATCTCGTCGTTGTGGTCTTCAGCAGCCTTACGGCCAACTTCCGGATCGGCGCCAGCGCCGAGCCCGCGAGTAAGCTCCTTGCCGACATCGAGCTTTACATCGGCATCAGACATGAGCAGTGCCTGGGCATCGGTGTTAATGGCAATGAACTCGACGCCCTTGAGCCCGGACTCGATCATCCGATTCACGGCGTTGACGCCGCCGCCGCCGACACCGACGACCTTAATGACTGCGAGGTAGTTCTGCGATCCGTCCACGTGGATGTCCTTGCTTTCGTTGCTCCAGCTCCACCCCATCACACTGCCTAGTGCGCCTCCCGCGACCGGCGCGGATAGGACAGAAGAGACATGGGGAGTAAGCACATTTATCTCGTACTCGACGCTATTGCCTGACAGGTGCCTAGAGCAACATTGTCGAGCGCGTGTCTTACACGAATGTCATTTTCTCGTCACAGCCTCCACGGAACGTGGGAACGACGCATGCCACCTCTTGCGTTCGTTGCCACTACCGGATCGTGGGGGCTTCGGGAGAAGAGACGTCGATCACCGCGCCAGGTTGGCTGAGAAGCGCCGCGAGAACCTGAGCCTTGAGTTCCGAATCCTCTGCTCCTCCCCACACGACGGTGCGAGGCCCGGCCTCCGTGGCAACCTCGAGGGTGATACCAGAGGGGGCGGCCGCGGTGGCTTTCGTGAGGGCGGCACGGAGATTCGGCGGGAGTTCTCGCGTAATTTCTACGAGCGCCGCCTCTGTTGCCTTGACATTCGAGGCGGAAGGGTCAACAACGAGGTGCGGGAGGATCGAAGCGTCGGCGGCATTCGCGGGGAGCTTCGCACCTGCGGCATCCACGAGAGAGGTACTCCCACCCGACTCGAGCTGAGCGATCGCCGTGCGCTCAGTCACGACCACGCGAATAGTATTCGGCCAATGACGTGTCGCCTTGGCGGCTTTCACGCCCGGGACCGCGGCGAGTTCGCTTTCGAGAGCTCCGAGATCGCTAAAGGCGAGCGATTGGCCCTCGCGCGCACTCGCAATGCGCTCGAGAGAGCTCTCATCGACATACGTCGCACCCATCACGCGTACTTCGGAAACCTTGAGCTGCGGGAGGAAAGCAAAGGCAAGCGCCGCAAGTACGACGAGCGCGATGAGGGTGCCAATCGTCGTGGGGAGCCACCGCCGACCTCTTTGCCAGGGCTTTTTCTTCACTCGATTCGCGAATCGCTCCCCCGCATGCACTATCGAGCCCTTTCCCGACTGCGCAGGCTTTTCAGGCTTCGCAGGTTTCGCTCGCATCGTTGACGGCCGCGATTTCCTCGGAGCATCAATCGAACCGAGAGCCTCGCTCGCCGATCTCCTTGCTCGGCGGGCAGCTTCACCTTGCGCCTTCGCGTTGTCAGGAACGTTGTGCGCCGACCGCGCGGACGCTCCTCTTGGGCGTGCGGGTCGCTGCGGGCGCTTCGAGGTACTCATGCGCCGCGCGCCTCGAGAGCCTCGAGGATGCGAGGGCTCACGTCAACGATGTCGCCCGCGCCCATCATGAGGATCACGCGCGCATCGTGCGCGTGCGAAGCAAGATAGCCTGGAACGTCGTGTGGCTCGAGCACCCTCGCGCCATCAATGAGCAAGGCGACATCCTCACTGCGGATGCTCGGGTCGAAGTCTTCGCGCGCGGGGTAGATCGGAAGCAGGATCGTTTCGTCGGCGACGCTGAGCGCTTCGGCGAACTCCCTAGCGAAAGCTTTCGTGCGGGAGAACAAATGCGGCTGGAAAACCGCGACCAGCTTTCCACCCTCCGCGCGTTCCCGGCCCGCGGCAAGAGCCGCAGCAACCTCGCGGGGATGGTGGGCGTAGTCATCGATCACGGCGAGACCACGCACTTCACCGGCTATCTGAAAGCGTCGATCAGCGCCCGCGAACTCGGCGAGCCCTGCCAGAACTCCCCCACGCTCAATGTCAAGCACCTCGAGGGCAGCGAGTACCCCAAGCGCGTTGAGAACATTGTGACGACCGGGAACGCGCAACGAAAGGTTGACGCGCTCACCATTAGGCGACTCGACCTCGACGTGGGCACCGGCGGCACTCGAGTGATCCGCGGTGATGCGCCACGACGCATCAGGGTGCTCGCCGTACGTCACCACACGGATACCGGCTTCGCGAGCATCGCGCGCAAACGCGAGCGCACCGAGGTCGTCCGCGCACGCAACAAGGGTGCCGTTCGTTTCCTTCAACCTTGCCGCAAACGCCGAAAGCACCGCGCGGAGGTTCTCCTCGGTACCGTGGAAGTCAAGGTGATCGGCCTCAAAGTTGGTCAGCACGAGAACCGAGGGCGCGAACGCCACAAAGGAGCCGTCGGATTCATCCGCCTCCACGACCGCATACTCACCTGCCCCTTGGCCCGCATTCGCCCCAAGTTGCGCAACTGCCGCGCCGACAGCCCAGGCCGGCTCAGCCCCCGCTGCCCGCAGGGCAAGGGTCGCCATCGCGCTCGTCGTCGTCTTTCCATGTGTACCAGCGACGGCGATCAGGGCGTGATCGCTCAAGAGCCCCGCGAGACCCGCAGCCCTGTGAATGACAGGGATGGAAAGCTCGTGTGCGCGGCGCACTTCGGGGTTGTCGGCCCGCACAGCTGTCGACACGATCACGAGATCCGTATCCTCTTCGATGTTCACCGCGTCGAAGCCAACCGTGATGCGCGCACCGAGCTCGCGAAGGGGAGGAAGAAAACGCCCCTCTTGTGACTCCGAGCCCGTGACCTCCAGCCCCGCTTCGAGAGCAAGACGCGCCACTGCGCTCATACCAGCGCCGCCAATACGGATGACATGCACCTTTCGCACCGGGGTCTCGGGCCACGCGCAAGCGCTCACAACCGCGCCCGGCATCAGCATCGTGCGAATTTCCCCCGGGGAAAACGGTTGGAGGTTGTCGACGACATCATTCGTGCGGGTCATCGAGCTCCCCCTTGTGGACGTTGCGAGGCAAGGGCCGGAATCGACGCCGCGATGCGGTCGGCGACCTTCTCGGCAGCATCGCGCTTACCGAGTGCGAGCGCCGAGGTTTCCATACGCGTGCGTACCTCGGGATCAAGCAGGCATTCGGCGACTGTTTCGATAAGGAGCTCCGGTGTGAGAAGAGCATCCTTGATCATGCGAGCTCCGCCCGCTTCCACCATGTCGGCGCCGTTGAGAGCCTGCTCGCCGTTGCCGATCGGAAGGGGCACGAAAAGTGCCGGAAGGCCCACGGCGGCAAGCTCGCACACGGTCCCGGCCCCCGATCGTGTGATCGCGAAATCAGCTGCCGCGTACGCGTCTTCCATTCCATTCACGTACTCGACTTGCACGTAGTGCTTCCCGCTCGCCGCGATCTTCTTACCCTTGCCCGTGACGTGCAGGATTTGCACCCCGAGCCCCTCGAGTGGAGCGATTGCCGAGGCGAGCACTTCGTTCAGACGTTGCGCACCGAGTGACCCGCCCGTCACGAGGAGGGTGGGGCGATCGGGATCAAGACCGAAGGACTCGCGTGCCGCTGCACGGTGCGCCTTGCGATCGAGGCTCGCGATCTCCGGCCTCATGGGCATCCCGACCCACTCGGCCTTGGAAAGCGGCCCCGATGAGTCGCTCATGTCGAACGCGGTCATCACCTGCGCGCCAAGCCTCGCTCCGAGCTTGTTGGCCATACCCGGGCGTTTGTTTGCTTCGTGAATGACAAGCGGAAGCTTCGCGTGCCGCCCCGCAATGTAGGCCGGCGGGCACACGTAGCCGCCGAATCCGGCAACAGCATCGACTCCTTCGTTGCGGATAAACCGGCGAACATCACCAAGGCCGCGGCCGAATTCCCGAGGGAATCGCAGCGCTGCAGCGTTGGGGCGGCGGGGAAAGGGCACCTTCTCGATCGTGAAAAGCTCGAATCCTGCGGCCGGTACGAGATCTGCTTCGAGACCCACCTGCGTACCGAGAGCGACGACCCGCACCCCTTCGTAGCGTTCCCTCAGCGCACGAGCGACCGCGAGCATGGGCGACACGTGGCCTGCGCTTCCGGCCCCCGCGACGAGAACAGTCGCCTCGCGATGCGCCTGGTTGCTGGGATTGACTGTCATGAGCGCTGTCCCTTCCTGGTCAATTGTTCCGACGCCGGCTTCGCGACAACCGTGGCTGACTTCTTCGAGTAGCGCGCATGCGCTCGAAGCGCCTCTGCCGCGCCTGGTTCAGATTTCGCAAAGGCAAGAAGGACCCCCAGCGCGAGCATCGAGGCGATAAGCGCCGAACCACCCGCTGAAACGAATGGCAGGGGTACACCGAGAACGGGGAGAAGCCCCGTGACGACAGCCATGTTGACAAAGGCCTGAGCGAGGATCCACGAGGTAATTCCAGCGATCGTGATTTGCACGAACGGGTCACGGATTCGAAGCATCATGCGGTAGAGCACGATGGCGAGGAGCGTGAAGAGAAAGACGATGAGGAGCGTGCCGAAGAGGCCAAGCTCCTCGCCAATGATCGAGAAAATGAAGTCGTTATCTGCCTCGGGAACACGCCCCCATTTTTGGCGTGACTGCCCAATGCCTACGCCCCACCAGCCACCGGTTGCAAGCGCCATCAAGCCGTTATCGGCCTGGTAGCACGAATCACCCGCACACTCGCCATGGAGCCAGTTCAGCGCGCGCGCCATGCGGTTCGGGCTCGCGAGCACGAGACCGAGGACGACGACCGAGGCACCGCCGCCCGCGACAAGAAACCATCGCTTTGGCACGCCTGCGACCCAGAAGGCACCCGCGGCCAGAATGCCAACCATCATCATGGTGCCGAGGTCGCGACCCAGAATGATGAGGCCGAGGGCTGCTGCGGTGCCCAAGAGTGCGGTGCACAGCACGGGAATCTCCCGAAGGCGATCGCGGTTCTTTGAAAGAAATGCACCGAGCCACACGGCAAGTGCGAGCTTGAGAAATTCTGATGGCTGGCCGCGGATCGGCCCGAGCTGAATCCAGTTCCTGTTACCACCCTTGCCGAGCCCGAGTGGAGTGAACACGAGGGACTGAAGCAGGAGCCCGAGAAACAGAAGCACCGTCGCGACAGCGAGATTCTTATACCACCTCACGGGGGTGAGCGCCGCGACGACGAGCATAACGAGGCCGATCACCGCGAAAACCCCCTGAGTCATGAATGACGCATAGGGCGAGTGTCCCTTCGCAATGTTGGTCACCGAGGAGCTCGAGAGCACCATGACGAGACCGATCGTAATGAGGATCCCGCCTATCACAGCTATGGCGTAGAAATCGAGAGCGGGCGACTGGAGCCAGCGACCGAGAGTCGATTTCACTTCCCCACTCACGTCTCCGAGCGGGCGCTGCTCGCTCGGAGACTTCCTTGCACGCTCGCTCACGCGCCGCTCCCAAGTTTCCTCGCCGCCTCGGCAAAGAGGTCGCCGCGTTCGCCGTAGCCCGCGAACTGGTCAATGCTTGCGGCAGCGGGGGCGAGCAGCACGACATCTCCGTCATTCGCTCGCGACGCTGCCTCAGCCACCGCTTTTCCCATGAGCGCGCGATTGTCGGCGCAGTCGTCCGGGTCGATCCACACTCGCGGGACATCCGGGGCGTGATCATCGAGCGCAGCGATGAAGGGTGCGGGATCGCGGCCGATGAGCACGACCGCTTTGAGACGCTCGGCGTGCGCTGCAACAAGGCTGTGGAGATCCGCCCCTTTCGCATCTCCACCGGCGATCCACACAGCGGACTTCGCGGCGCTCAGAGCCGCCGCTGCGGAATCCGGATTCGTTGCCTTCGAATCATCGACGAACGCGACACCACCCTCGACGTACACAATTTCACTTCGGTGCTCGCCTGCGCGGTAGGCAGCAAGCCCTTCGCGCACGTGGATCGGCTCGACTCCAAACGACCGTGCGAGCCCGGCAGCGAAAAGCGCATTGAGCACGACATGTGGCGGGGCTCCGTGCGGACCGAGATGCGCGACGGTGCCGAGGCTCGCAATCTCTGCCGCCTGGGAATGACGATTCTCGCAAAACGCACGGTCGACAAGAAGATCCTCGACAACACCCAGTTCACTCGGCCCGGGAGCAGAAAGATCTACGCCGATCGCACGACATCCCTCGACCACATCGGCTTCTTCAAGGGCGCGAAGCGTACGCTCATCAGCCTTGTTGTACAGGCACGCGTGACACGTCCCGGCATATACCTTCGCCTTCGCCCGCGCATACTGCTCCATCCCACCGTGCCAATCGAGATGATCAGCGCCGATGTTGAGAATCGCGCTCGAGTGCGCCCCGAGGTTCTCCGTCCAATGAAGCTGGAAACTCGAAAGTTCAAGGGCAATCGCCTCGAACCCTTCGGGATCGAGAACCGCCTCGATCAGCGGGAGCCCTACGTTGCCTGCGGCGACAGCGCGCAGACCTGCGCTCTGCAAGATCGATTCGAGCATCGTCACGACGGTTGTTTTCCCGTTCGTGCCCGTAACGGCAAGCCAAGCCGGGCCATCAGCCTTTTGCATACGGCGCGCAAGCTCAATCTCCGACCAGATTTCGATGCCCGCGTCCTTCGCCGCAACGAGAAGAGGGTGGTCTGGGCGCCACCCCGGAGAGGTAACAACGACGTCGAAGGGGCAACCGTCGGAATTCTTCGGGAGCGCGCGAGTGTGCTCCTCGCCGAGCAGGATTCGAGCGCCGAGGGTCTCGAGAATCTTCGCCTTCTCAAGGTTCGCCTCCGAGCGCGACGCGTCTACCGCCGTGACGTGAGCGCCCCGCTGAAGAGTCTGATCCACAATCGCGTACCCCGAAATTCCGAATCCCGTCACAAGGATGCGGGCGCCTGAGACGTCGAGGCCCGGGAAGGGGCGCTCGGGAAGTCGCACGGAGTTTTCAGAAGCAGTCACGCGATGCCACCTGGCGTTGGATTGGGAACGAATGGTTTAGATGAAACGTAATGCGTCGAGGTAGAACAGACCGAGGCCGAATGCTGCGAAAACGCCCGCGATGATCCAGAAGCGCACAACGATCGTCACCTCGTTCCATCCCTTGAGCTCGAAGTGATGCTGGAGGGGCGCCATACGGAACACGCGCTTGCGTGTGAGCTTGAAGCTCGTGACCTGAATGATCACCGAAAGCGAGATGATCACGAAAAGGCCGCCGATGATGCCGCCCACGAGTTGGGTGCGCGAGAGGATCGTGAGGGCCGCGAGCACGCCACCGAGGGCGAGCGAGCCCGTGTCGCCCATAAAGATGCGCGCAGGGGACGTGTTCCACCAGAGGAAGCCGACGCACGCGCCAAGAACCGCGGCGGCGACAATGGCGAGATCGAGGGGATCTCGCGCGGCATAGCACGAGCGCAACTCTTCAATGCCGCACTGCTGGCGCCACTGCCAAAACGAGATGAGGACGTAGGCTCCCGCAAAAAGAATCGTCGCGCCCGAGGCGAGACCGTCGAGACCATCGGTGAGGTTCACGCCGTTCGACCACGCCGCGACGAGGAAGTTCGCCCAGACCGCAAACAGAACGATGCCGAGGGCCGTGCCGGCGAAGGCGAGATTGAGCCAGGGAATATCCCGAACAAAGGAGATGTGCATCGATGCGGGCGTGTGCCCCCACCGGTCGGGGAACTGCAGCGCGAGTACAGCAAAGACCGTTCCGATGAGCCCCTGCCCCACGAGCTTCGCGCGCGGTGAAAGGCCGAGGGACTGTTTCTTCGCGATTTTCGCGTAATCGTCCATAAACCCGAGGACGCCGAGGCCCACCATGAGCAGCAGCGCGAGCAAACCCGAAGCCGAGGGCGCGCGAAGGATACTCAGGTGGCCGACCGCGTACCCGATGAGAGTCGCGAGGATCATCATGACGCCGCCCATCGTGGGCGTCCCGCGCTTCGTCGCATGCGTCGTAGGGCCGTCGTCTCGCACGAATTGGCCGTACTGCTTCTTGACGAGAAAGCGAATGTATAGCGGAGTGAGAGAGAACGAAAATACCGCGGCTATAGCCCCGGCGACCAAAATTCCGATCATGCTTTCTCTCCTGCGTTCTCCGCCATCGTGGGCTCGGCGCCCCACGCATGGACGAGGGATTCGCCGAGCTTCGAAAGGCCCGCGCCGTTGGATGACTTGAGCAAAAATGTGCTCTTGGGCCTCCTGACTGTTTCTAGCACAGCGGGGGCGTCGTCGAGGCTTTCGACATACACGGCTCCGTCACCATCGCCACGGGTTTCGGTCACACCTTCGTAAATGCCGCGGGCCTCCTCACCGATCGCGACGACCACGTCGATGCCGTTCTCAGCCGCAAATTGCCCCATGCTGCGATGCGCCTCGGCGCTGCCGTCACCGAGTTCGAGCATTTCGCCCAGGACCGCGACCGTGTAGCGCTCCTTCCCGAGGATCGCGAGCGCCGAAAGACCCGCGCGCATCGAGTCGGGGTTTGCGTTGTAGGCATCGTTGATGAGTGTCACCCCGCCAGGCAACTCGCTCACCTGCATTCGCCCGGGGGATCGCTGTTCCGCCGCATTGAGGCCCGAAACGATGGCGTCAAAACTCAACCCTGCCGCCGACGCAGCTGCGGCTGCCGCAAGGGCGTTGCTGACGTGATGCTCGCCCGTGAGCGTGAGCGCGATGGGAGCCGCGTGGGCGCCCATGTGAAGCGTAAAGCTCGCGCGCGCCAAAGCGTCGAGGCGCACATCACTCGCGTATGCCTCAGCAGAGTCGTCCATACGGGAAAAGAACGCAGCGTGAGCGCCGGTACGGCTCGCCATCGCTGCCACTCGCGCGTCATCGGCATTGAGAACCGCTACCCCGTTCTCGTCGAGCGCCTCGACGAGTTCGCCTTTGGCCAGAGCGATGTTCTCGACTCCACCGAACTCGCCCAGGTGAGCCGAGCCAACATTGAGTACGAGGGAGATGTCTGGGCGCGCGATGTTTGTCAGGTGGCGAATATGCCCGATACCCCTCGCTCCCATCTCGAGAACGAGAAAGCGCGTCGTTTCGGTGAGTTCGAGCACGGTGAGTGGCAGGCCCAGCTCATTGTTGCGGCTTCCCACGGGCGCGATTGTTTCACCGACGGGGGCGAGAATCGCGTGCAGCAGGTCCTTCGTACTCGTTTTCCCGTTCGAGCCCGTCAGCGCAATCACGGTTGGTGGGTTCACACTTGCACGCGCATCCGCGAGTTCGTGACGCGCGAGAGTTTCGATCGCAGCGAGTGGGTCTTCAACCTGGATCGCTGGCAGTGCAAGTTCGCGATCCTCTCTTGTCACGAGCGCCGCGGCAGCGCCAGCCTTAGCTGCGGCTTCTATGAAGTCGTGGCCGTCAACGTGCTCTCCCTCGAACGCCACAAACAGATCACCGGCGCCAATGGCACGCGAGTCGACGCTTGCCTTACCGTGCACGTGCTCCTCGCCCGTCGTAGTGCCCACGAGACGGCCACCGAGAAGGCGTGCGATCGCACCCGTCGTCGTCTTACGCATTGCGCTCCTCCTTCGCCATCTCGACACCGTGCGCCTTCGCCCAGGCCTGCAATGCGGCCCTCGCGTGCACGCGGTCGTCGAACTCGACCGTTCGATCCGCGAGCACCTGCCCGGTTTCAGCGCCTTTGCCTGCGATAAGCACGACGTCGTCGGCTACTGCTTCGCCGATTGCCCGCGCGATTGCCGCCGCACGGTCTCCAACATTTTCGACTTTCACGCGAGAACCTTCGGGTATTCCCGCGAGTACGTCGCTTCTAATCGAGTCGGGATCCTCATCGCGTGGGTTGTCGTCCGTGACAATCACGCGATCCGAAAGCCGAGCGGCAACTTCCCCCATAATCGGACGCTTGAGTGCATCCCGGTGCCCGCCCGCGCCGAAAACCGTCACGATCTGCCTCACGTTCTCGAGGGTACGAAGGGTCTCGAGGGCCTGTTCGAGCGCGTCGGGGGTGTGGGAATAGTCCACAACGACGCGTGGGCAAGCGTCGGACTCCCCCACCCTTTCCATTCGGCCAGGAACTGTGCCCGCGGCCGCGAGGGCTTTACGGACCTTCCCGCCCTCGAAGCCGAGTGCACGCAACACGAGCGCGACCGCGAGGGTGTTGGCGACATAGTGGGTGCCGGGGAGCGCGCTTTCGAGCGTGAAGGAGGCGCCTTCCGACGGTTGCACCGCGAACATCGTTCCGTATTCTCCCCGCGTGATTTCCTCCACCATGAAATCGGCATCGTGGCCGTGCACTGAGTATGTGGTGACCGGAATGGTGGCAAGTTTCGCAAGTCGGCGACCCCACTCATCGTCAACGCACACGATGCCTCGTTTCGCATGCTCGGGAGTGAAAAGGGAAGCCTTCGCCTCGAAGTAGTCCTCCATATCCTTGTGGAAATCGAGGTGATCCTGGCTGAGATTCGTGAAGACCGCGATGTCGAAGGTCACGCCCGCGACCCTGTGCAGCACCATGGCGTGGCTCGAAACCTCGAGTGCGGCGGACGTCATGCCCTCCTCCACCATGTGGCGCAAGAGCGCGTGCACGTCAGTCGCTTCGGGGGTCGTACGCTCCGTTGGGATCTTTTCTTCGCGCCCGCCCGCCCAGGCAAGGAAGGTGCCATTGGTGCCGACGATCCCTGTGCTTTCGCCGAGTGCTTGAAGAGTACGCGCGCACATCGTTGTCACGGAGGTTTTACCGTTGGTGCCTGTCACGCCCACGAGTGGGATTTCGCGCGACGGTTCTTCGTAGACAAGGTTCGCGGCGAAGCCCGCGAGCGCGCGTGGATCTTCGCACACGAGAGTGGAGTATTGCGCTGCCGGATGCGCGGATCTCAGGATCGCTGCACCAGCCTCGTCCGTGAGAATCGCGGTGCATCCCTGCTCTAGGGTTGCGGAAGCGTAGCTCGCGCCGTGGGCATTTTCCCCCTGCACCGCGACAAAAAGCGTTTTTTCACCCGCTTTGCGGGAGTCGATCGTGACAGTCGAGATCGGCACGCTTTCTCCTCGCACCTCGAGGCCAGCCGCTCCCGGGGCGCCCACGAGTCGCCGGGCAAGGTCTCCCAGCATGAGTTCGGTGCGATCACTCACGACTTTCACTTCCATTCATTGTCAAGTTGGGTGCCCGGCGTACCCGAGGGAGCAATGCCGCGCCGTTGAAGTGCATAGCCAAGAAGCTCCGAAACAGCGGGGCCCGCCACGACTGAGCCCGATTTGAAGCCCCTCACTCCGTACACGAAGACTCCTACGACGAGTTGCGGATCATTCATCGGTGCCATCGAAATAAACGAGGACGTGTAGGTTCCCCCGGGAACCTGGGCCGTGCCCGACTTTCCGCCCACCGGGTAGCCTTCGACACTGCCCGCGGCCTTTCCGTCATCGTCCACGTCGTTATCCATGAGGTCGCGCATTGTCGCGGCGGTCTCGCTCGAAATCACTCGCGTGTGATTCCCTTTCGGTTCGGGTGTGAATGACCCGTCCTTCGACACGCGCCCCTTCACAATTCGAGGCTCGATGTGCACGCCATCATTGCCAAACGTTCCCACGGCCGAGGTGACCTGAAGCGGCGTAACTGCGTAGCCCTGACCGAAGGCTACGGCGTACTGCGTGCGCCCGCGCCAGTCCTTCGCCGCGTGCAGGATGCCCGCGGACTCGCCCGGGAGGTTGATATTCGTTTTCGCTCCGAAACCAAACCCCCGCAGGTATTCCTCACGCTTCTCATTTGAAATTCGCCGCGAGACCTCGACTGTTCCCACGTTTGAGCTGTGCTTGAGCACGCCTGCGAGCGTGTAGTGGAGAACTGGGTGCTCGTGCGAGTCTTTGATGCTCTCTCCACCGAACTCTTTGCGATACGGAATCGTGAACTTATCGTCGACCTTGGCTTTACCCTCGTTAATCACCGAAGCCACGGTGAAAAGCTTGCCTGTCGAGCCCGGCTCAAAAACATTCGAGATTGACTGGTTTCCTCGGTACTGGGCATCGGCAGCACCCGGATCGTTCGGATCGTAAGTAGGGTAGTCGGCAAGGGCGAGTACGTGGCCCGTTTTCGGGTCGATCACCACGGCTGAGCCGCCGCTGCCACCGAAGTCGTTCACCCGCTGCGCGAGGATTTCCTGGGCGCGATATTGAAGGTCGCGGTCAATCGTCAGCTCAATGCTTTCACCATCCACCGCTTCCTTCTCGCTCACGTGCGCCGAGGGGATCAATTGGCCACCAGCGCCCCGCTCGTACTGGCGCTCACCATCGATTCCGCGCAGGTCCTTATCAAACGAAAGCTCGGCACCCGCGAGTGCCGTACCGTCGCCTCCCGTGAAGCCGACGATGTTGCCCGCAACCTCACCGGCCGGGTAGAGACGCTCGGAGACCCGCTCGGAGGTAACGCCGCCGATGCGGAGTTGCTTGACCGCGGCCTCGACCTCGGGGCTCACATCCTTCGCGACGACCGTGTAGCCAGACTTTCCGGTGAGTTTTTGCTCGAGCTCGTCAACACTCATGGACAGCAGAGGCGAAAGCTCCATCGCGACGGCCTTGACGCCCTTAACCTCCGCGCCTTGAGATTTCTCCCGATAGTTCGGCATCTGTCGCTGGTCGGCGATGATCCGGTAGCGTTCGGTGCTCGTCGCGAGTACTTGACCGTCCGAGTCGAGAATGTCACCGCGCAGCGCGGGCACTCGTTCTGTGTGCAAGCGATTCGCTCGCGCTTCCGCAGCGAGCTCGGCTGAATTGAGACCCTGGATCCACACGAGGCGCCCGCTGATCGCGAGGGCAGCAATGAGCATGAGCGCGACGATCACGCGGTGGCGCCGAAATGGCTCGTAGCCGTTTCGAGACTGCTTCTTCGTGCCGGGTAGGGGCGCGTGAGAACGCCCGTCACGCACGGTGCGCGGCGGGCGGCTGCGAGAATTTCGCGGCGTATGTGGCTCCGGCACGTCTAGCGCGCCCTCTCATTGCCCATGCCGTAATCGTAAAGATTCTTGGGCGCTTTCGAAACGATTGGGACGAGGGCTGTCTGCCCCTGCGTCGCAGCGGCGGGCTCCCCGATAATTTTTCCGTTTGCGAGATCAATGTAGGCGACCTTGCCGGCGGGCACCATCCCAAGCTCCCGCGCTTGTCGCTCAAGTTCCTGGGGCGTGCCGAGAAGATCTGTCTTTTCCTCGAGCAACTGGGCCTGTTCGCTCAGCTCTCGCGACTCCCGCTGAAGCTTCGTCACCTCATAGCTCATGTTCGTCATCGAAATATTCAACAAGAGGGTCGCAACAACGGCACCGAGCAGCACGAGCGTGCACAGAACCGTGAACGGGATCGAGCTGCGTTGGATGTTTGGGCGCGCCACGAGCGCGAGATTCGCCGAACGCGCGTGCGCGGGGGCGGTACTGGCACGCCTGCGAGAGGCGGGGAAGGCTGCGAGCTGTGCCATGGCTACGAAATCTCCGGTGGTGTCGTGCGTTCAATCGCGCGCAAGCGCACGCTCGCTGAACGCGGGTTTGTCTCTTGCTCGCGGGCGGAAGCCTTGAAGGCTCCTCGCTTCACGAGCGAAAAATCAGGGGCAAACTGAGCGAGGTCTACGGGAAGCCCTTCGGGAGCTTTCGACGAGCTCGCCTCAACGAAGGCTTCCTTGACCATGCGGTCTTCGAGCGAGTGGTATGACTCGATCACGAGTCGGCCGCCGGGGGTGAGAGCCTCAAGAGCGTTGTCCAGTGCGCTGCGCAGAATGTCGAGTTCTTCGTTCACGGCGATTCGGAGCGCCTGGAACGTTCGTTTGGCCGGGTGGCCACCCGAGTGGCGGGACTTCGCGGGCAAAGACCGTTCGATTGCACTCACGAGCTGAGGGGAACGTTCGAAGGGGTCCGACGCTCGCTCGCTCACGATCGTGCGCGCGATGCGTCTCGAGAATTTCTCCTCGCCATAGCGGTAGAGGATGTTCGCGATGTCCTGTTCACTCCACGTGTTGAGGATGTCCGCAGCAGTGAGCGAGTCGCCGTCGGGATTCATGCGCATGTCCAGCGGGGCGTCAGCACTGTAGGCGAACCCGCGCTCACGAGTATCGATCTGAAAACTGGAGAGGCCGAGGTCCATGAGGATGCCGTCGGCCTTCCCCCGACGTGCTTGCGCTAGTGCACCTTCGATCTGGTCGTACGTGGTATGCACGAGTGTGAAGCGCCCCTCGAAGCCCTCCCGCATCAATCGTTCGCGCGCGAGCTCGAGTGCCGCACGGTCGCGGTCAATGCCCACGAGATGCGCTTTGGGAAACGCCGCGAGCACGGCACACGCGTGCCCAGCCATGCCGAGGGTGCAGTCGACGTAGGTGGAATCCTCATGCTCGAGTGCGGGGCGCAGGAGCTCGAGGCACTCATCGCGCATCACGGGTGCGTGAAGCTGGGATGCGTCCATCATGCCTCCCTTTGCGCTCTGCTCGTTTCGCCCTTGTGGCGCCGGTTTCCTGGTCGAATCGCGGGTGACGTCACACCGTCAGACATCTCCTCGCTTGCGTCCCGCCACCGGGGAAGATGCGTCGGGGCGCAAGCGAAGAGATGCCTCGCGGCACGTCGTCTAGAACAGACCTGGAACGATCTCGGTTGCCGTTTGAGCGAAGGCCTCCTCGGTCTCTCCCAGATATGTCTCCCACGCCTCACTCGACCAGATTTCGATGCGGTTGCCGGCACCAATAACCGTGCATTCGCGATCGAGCCCCGCGTACGAGCGAAGGTGCGAAGGAATGGTCACGCGACCCTGCTTATCCGGCACAACGTCCTCCGCTCCCGAGAGAAGCACGCGGAGGTAATCGCGCGCGTCCTTGCTCGTCACGGGCGCTTGCCGCAACTGCTCATGGAGGTTCTCGAATTCCCGCATCGGGTACACCGTCACGCAGTGTTCCTGACCTCGGGTCATCACGAGCCCTGCCGCGAGCTGGTCGCGAAACTTTGCCGGAAAGATGAGTCGACCCTTGTCGTCGAGCTTGGGCGTGAAGGTGCCAAGGAACATGGGCACCTCCATTCCCCGTCTCGATCCGGGCGAACCTCTCCTTGCGCCTCCACTTTACCCCACTTCCCACCACACACAACACCCCATCCCCCACTTTGTCACGAAATCGATATAAAAACGCAGGCTAGCGAGGTGGAGGCAAGTGGAGGAGATTCGCCGCACAATCCCCGTAAAGGGGCTAAATGGAGGGATTTCCCAGGGACACCCTTACCGAAAAGAGGCATGCATCAACTCGCGAAGGGGAAGCACAATGACTAGCAAAAGCTCAGGTCAAAGCGATTTTTTGGGAAAAGTATCGCCCCGCACACCGACCGCAAGATCCGAAGCGAGGCGAAGAGGTGGAGCAAAGTGGAGGTGGTGGAGGAGAGTAGGGTGTACGGCTGCCCGCGGAGTACCTGAACCCCGGCGAGGGAGGTGGAGCACAGTGGAGTGCTTGGAATTGCTCGGGTGAGTGGAGGAGAATGGGGCGCCTAAGTCAGGCTGCAGAAAAGCGCACGGGCGCGCTCGAAATGGAGTCCCAACGCGTCAGTTTTGTGCACGGGCAAAGAAGATATGCGGGGCAATGAAGGCTCGTGGCGGTTCTAGCGCTCGCGCCCGCGCTCATCCCAACGTTGCTCAAGCTTCTTCATGAAGCTCGACTTCTCTTTCGACCCCTTAGCGCCCCGCCCCGATGCGCCGGGGGTGAAGGAGGGGTGCATGCGGCGCGGATCGTCGAGGGGAATCTCCTTCGGCGGCTGGGAAGAAAGACACACAAATGCGCCGCCAACCATCACGATGAAGGCGAGAACACCGAGCCACACCGCGGGAAGCGACACCGCGAAAATGAGGAGCGCGAGGCCCGCAATGATCACACCGCCCCCGAGGGCGATGCGACGGGTATTGAAAGACGACGCGTTTTCGGGCTCACCGAACTGATGCGCGAGCGTGGGATCATCGCTCGAGAGCTGCTTTTCAAGCTCGTCGAGGATCCTCTGCTCTTTTTCGGAGAGTGGCATTGGTGCCTCCTTACACCGAGATACAGCGGGCCCTACGACACCGCGAGGATGAGGGCACTTCTCGGCGAATCGTCGTGATGTCAGTGTAGGCAGCAAACCTGAGTTTTTCGAAACCGCAGTGAAGCCGCAGCACGCCACTTCAAACGCCCTCGCTACCCGAATCGGTGCCGTCCTTCGCCTCGAGATCGCGTTTTTCGAGGCCCGAAGCGCGGGCGAGAGCCCCCACCCCAAAGCGGTCGCGGGCTCGATCCATTGCGCGATCTACTTCGCCCCACGTCACAGAACGCCCCTCGAGGTCGCCTTGCGCGTGCACGCTCGAAGCGGGCACGAGGTGCTCGGCGCGCACCCCGAGCAAGCGCACCGCCCCCACTTCGGCAAGCGCTCGCTCGCATACGACGAGGGCGCGCTCGCGAAACTCCTCACTCTCCTGCACCGGAGCGGGGAAGCTGCCCGTGCGCGTCAGGGTCGACCAGTCGGGCCGGCGTACCTTAATCGATACGCTTTTCGCGGCGAGCCCGCGAGCACGCAAGCGATATGACACTTCGTCAGCCATGCTCGTCGCGATCGAGCGAAGTCGCTCCACATCGGCGATATCGGTCGAGAACGTGCGCTCCTTGCCGATGCTCTTATCCTTCGCACTCCCGCCGACGGGGCGAGAATCCTCTCCGCGCGCGAGCGCGAGCAACGCGGGGGCACCTGAGCCAACGGCTCTGTGCACGACACTAGGTGGAAGCGAGGCAAGTTCGCCGACGGTTGCAACGCCCAGGTTCTTAAATTTCTTCTGCGCGACGGGGCCCACGCCCCCGATTGCCGAAAGCGGAAGCGGCGCGAGAAACGCGGCCGTGCGTTCGGGCTCGACCACGTCAATTCCGTGAGGCTTCGCCCGCGACGAGGCAATCTTCGCGACTGACTTCGATATACCAACGCCGACGGAACAGGTCAGGCGCACTTCATCCCACACAGCCTGGCGGATGCCCCTCGCAATCGTTTCAGGAGGGCCAAGGAGCCGCTGCACGCCAGAGATGTCGAGGTAGGCTTCATCAACGCTCACGGCCTCGCGTAGCGGCGTGAAGCGATCGAGCACCGCCATGATTTGTGCCGATACCTCGCGGTAGTGCGCGTGGCGGCCGGGCAGAACGATGAGGTCTGGACAAAGCGTGCGCGCGCGAGACATGGGCATCGCGGAGTGCACGCCGTACCGGCGGGCCTCGTAGCTCGCCGTTGCGACGACTCCCCGAGGGCCGTCTCCTCCTACAGCCAGGGGCCTGCCCCGAAGGCGTGGATCATCGCGCACCTCGACGGAGGCAAAGAACGCATCCATATCGACATGGGCAATGGCACGCGGCCACGGCTCTACGGGCACACTCTCACCTCCTCACGCTCGAACAGTAATCCTATGCACTCAGGCGGCGAGGGCTTCGAGACCGAGAAGCTCCTCCTTCACCTCGTGGAGATAGGCGAGCGTGTGCTCGGCGTGCTCGAGGACGTCGCGCTCACCGATCGCGCCCGTTGGTTCCCAGTAGTTTCCCGCGGCGCGGCGGAGCTCCACGAACCGCGCCGCCTCGCGTGCACGTTCGCGATGTTTTCCTCCCATGCGTTCAAGCGCCTTCCACACGTTCAGCGGAAGCTTGCGCTTCCTTTGCGCGTTCGCGCGCTCAATCGCGAGCCCAGCAACCTTGAGCGCCGCGCGGTGAACATGCTCAAAGCGCTCGGCCGCACACATGTCCCCTTCTCCAAGACTCCCGCGGATCACGACTTCGAGATCCTCGAGCCGATCCAGATCCGCGTTAAGCTGCCGAATTTCCCTGAGCGCCGAAGGCGCCGCGGATGTCAATGTGAGTTGTGGTGTCGATGTCATTGCGCTTCCCCTTTCTCGACACCCACGACGATAGGAAAGGGGTGAGACATTTAAACTCGAGCCATGGCACGCAACCGTCGATCGAACCGACTCCCTCTCCACCTGCCCTTCTTCGAAGACATCGAAACGAGCCACGGAGTAGTGCGCCTCGAACCTGAAACGGACGGTTCCTACACCGTGATCATCGACGGCATGGAGAGCTCTCACATTCACCCCGATCCCGAACACCTCGTATTTGAGTACATGAGGTGGATCGCCTCGGTCATCACGGCGACCTACCCACGCGAAAGTGCACTGAACATCGCCCACCTTGGTGGCGGCGCCGCCTCGCTCCCCCGCGCACTCGCCCACCACTTCCCCACCTCACGCAATTCCGTGGTCGAGCTCGACGCGAAGCTCATCAGCCTCGTAAGAGAATGGGTCGACCTTCCCGCCGCACCCCGCGTCGCTATCCGCGAGGGCGATGCCTTCACGGTTCTCCCCACGCTACGCACGGCACGTTTCGACATCGTGATCCGCGACGTCTTTTCCAATTCCCGAACGCCCCTTCCCATGCGCAGCCTCGAAGCAGCGCGCGAGCAGCGGCGCATCCTTAAGGAGGACGGCATGTTTCTCGCGAACATCGCCATGGACCGGGATCAGAGGGAGCTCGCCGACGAAATCATCACGCTTCGCGAGGCTTTCGGCGACATCGAGCTCATCGCCGAACCGAGTGCCCTCAAGAAGCGCCGCCGCTCCAACTGCATCGCGATCTACACGCCCGGAGGACTGAGCGACGCCGCGCGCCGCGCGATCCGTACCGACGCCGTCACGGTGCGCACGCTGGATGAGAAGACCGTCGATAGGCTCGCAAGCGGTGGAAGCATCGTCGAACTCGGCAGCGGTGCTGGCGCAGCAACCGTCGGACATTAAAAAAAGTTCCGCACCCAAAAGGTGCGGAACAAAAGCCTCGTGAGGCGAATTTACGCGAGCGAACGCACGTGCGCGGCCTGCGGACCCTTGTCGCCGTCGACGACCTCGAACTCAACGCGCTGGCCCTCGTCGAGCGTGCGGAAGCCATCCATCTCGATGCTCGTGTGGTGGACGAACACGTCGGCGCCGCCACCATCAACCTCGATAAAGCCGAAACCCTTTTCGGCGTTGAACCATTTAACTGAGCCCTGTGCCATGCGTGGACTCCCCTTACTTCTCGTACCAATGTGCGCGTAAACACGCGCACACGCCATCATTCCACGTCGCGCGCACACGCCCCCAGTTTCCACACAGCGTGTCGAGCACAATCGCTCTCGCGAAGGAGCAGTCAAACCCGGGTTGGAACGCTCATGGAAAGCGACCATAATGGAATGTCGCTTATGCTCTTCACGCGGAGCGCACAAGCGGATCATGTCCCATCCTGGAAGGACCCCACGTGGCCTCCTCTGACGAGCAAATCGCCCTCGAACAGCGCTACGCCGATCGAGTCTACGCACGCATCGACGAACAAATTGCCCGCCTCGAAACACAGCTTTCGGGCGTGATCGGCGCTCAAACAGCGAGCACCCACCAAAACCGCAGCGAGCGCGACTCTTTCGCGACCTTCTATGAGGATCGCATTGGACTGCTCAGATCCGTCTCGTCGAATGCCATTTTTGGTCGGCTGGATAGGTCCGACGCCACCCGCCACTACATCGGCCGCATCGGCGTTTTCACCGCTGAGGGCACCCAGCTTCTCGTCGATTGGCGCGCTCCCGCCGCGGCCGCCTTCTACCAGGCGACCCCCAAGTGCCCGGGCGGGGTGCGCCTCCGGCGCCACCTCGTCACCTCGGGGCGTACCGTCGTGGATATCGAAGATGATGTTCTCGACGGTTCACTGCTCGATTCCGACGAGCACCACTCGAGCCTTCAGGGCGAAGGCGCGCTCCTCGCCGCGGTTTCCGCGAAGCGCACGGGGCGCATGGGCGACATCGTCGCCACAATTCAGGCCGAACAGGATCGCATCATCCGCCACGAGACGCGCGGGGCTCTCGTCGTGCAGGGCGGCCCCGGTACCGGTAAAACTGCAGTTGCTCTCCACCGCGCCGCCTACCAGCTCTACACGCACCGCAAGAGGCTCGAACACTCTGGTGTGCTCATCGTCGCTCCCACTCGCGGATTCCTCCGCTACATCGAGCGCGTGCTGCCGAGCCTCGGCGAAACGGGGGTAGTGACGCTCACGCCGGGCGAACTGGTTCCGGGCGTGCGTGCCGAGAGCCACGATCGCGAGGACGTCGCTCGCGTGAAGGGCTCGCTCGCGATGGCCAAGGTGCTGCGACGCGCGGTCAAGGCCCGCCAGCAAGTTCCCAAGGCTCCCATCGATCTCAATATCGACGGCGTGCACATCACGCTCACCCCCGAGGACGTCCGTGCCGCCCGCGCCGAAGCCAGGGCAACCGGAAGGCCACACAACCTCGCGCGGACAACGTTCGTGCGCGCTGCCCTCGAGCGCCTCGTCGAGGCCTATACCGCCGAGCTCACGCGCCTCGAGCGAGCGTGGGCTGAAGAGGACCGCGCCGACCTCATCCACGACTTGCGCACAAGCCACGACGTCAAGGTCGCCCTTAACCGATGCTGGCTGCCCTACACCCCGCAATCTTTTGCCCGGTCATTTTTTGCGAGTAAAGAGAGGCTCGTTCACGCCGCAGGCGACCACGTGAGTGCACGCGAAGCGAAACTTCTTCATCGCGCGAAGGACGCCGAGTGGACCATCGAAGATGTCGCCCTTCTCGACGAGATCGCCGAGCTCCTCGGCGATGACGACACTGCCGCTCAACGAGAGCAGAAGAAAGCCCGAGCGGCGGAACGCTCAAACCTCGAGTACGCCGAAAAGGTCTTGAGCATGATCGATTCCGAGGGAATCGTGAGTGCTGCCGAGCTCGCCGCCCAGGTCGGGGCGCGCCGCGATGGCCGCTCTCTCGCCGAGCGGGCCGCGGCGGACCGCACGTGGACCTACGGTCACGTCGTCGTCGATGAAGCGCAGGAGCTCTCTCCCATGATGTGGCGCGCGCTTATGCGCAGGAATCCCACGAAATCGTTCACGATCGTGGGCGACGTCGCGCAGACATCCTCGATCTCGGGGGCGGATTCGTGGGACGCCGCGCTTTCGCCCTTCATCGACGACCGCGCGAGCATCGAGGAGCTCACGGTCAATTACCGCACTCCCTCTCGAATCATGCGCCATGCATCCTCGCTCGCTGCGGCCCACGGGCTAAGCGTGACAGAGGTGAAGAGCGTGCGCGAGGGGGAACACGACGTCCGCTTTGTTGAGAGCTCCGCCGATCACCTCGTAGAGAAGACGATCGCCGAGGCCCGCTCCCTCGCCGACCTCACACGTGGCCGCGTTGCGATCCTCTGCCTCGAGGCGCACCTTGACGCAGTGTTGGCGGGCGCCTCTGCAGTGTTTGGCGAGTCATCCGTGGGGCGCGGTTCCGTGGGTGTTGCTCGGGAAGTGTCGATCATGACTCCGACGGATGCCAAGGGCCTCGAATTTGATGCGGTCGTGATCGTGCAGCCCCGTGACATTCTTGAAAGTCACGCGCGCGGCGCCAATGACCTCTACGTGGCACTTACCCGCCCAACCCAGGCGCTCAGCGTGGTCTTTACGGGAGATTTGCCCATCGGGCTTCGGGCGTAGCAGGCTCCGCCGCGAAACAGCAAAACAGACGCGTATAAGTGAACCGATGGCCGCGGCTTCCCCTCCGCGACCATCGGCCAAGAAAATCATACAGGGTTTTCAGGGCGACTCCGACCACTTTTCACAGAAATCTCGGGCGCCGAAAATGCACGTTCAGCGTGATGATGGCTCTTCGCTCTCCGCACGGAGCTCCTGAATGGCCGACTCAAAGTCGTCAAGGCAGTCAAAGCCGCGGTAGACGCTCGCGAAACGCAGATAGGCCACGAGGTCCAGTTCCTTGAGCGGTTGAAGAATCGCGAGGCCCACATCATGGGCATCGACCTCAGATACGCCCTTGAGGCGGATCGCCTCCTCGACTCGCTGGGCGAGTACAGCGAGTTGATCGTCGGTGACGGGCCTGCCCTGACAAGCCTTGCGCACACCTGAAATGACTTTCGAGCGGGAAAAAGGCTCGCTCACGCCCGAGCGCTTGTGGACCGCAAGGGAGGCCGACTCCGTGGTGGAGAAACGCTTATTGCACGCAGGGCATTGCCGGCGGCGGCGGATCGTCATGCCGTCGTCAGCGGTTCGCGAGTCCACGACGCGCGAATCTTCATTCCTGCAAAATGGGCAATGCACCCCGCGATTCTACCAGGGCACACGCCAGCATCCGCCACGGGACTGGGGCTAGAGCTTCGGAAGAGCAAGCTCCTGGCCCGGATGAACAACAGACCCCTCGAGGTCGTTGACGTCCTGAACAAGCATGAGGTAGTCACGAACGTCGGTGCCTGCAGGCGCGTTGTTCGACACGATGCTCCAGAGGCTCTGCCCCTCTTCAACGCGGACCGTGGTGTAGGCGACCGCGCCATCGGCGCCCGCAACCGCCGAGGGCGAGAGCAACACGACGCCGGCGACGACGATGATCAAAGCGAGAGCGACGGCAATAAGCGATGCCACAACAAGGCGGCCGCGCCGAGTAAGGCGGAGGCGAACATTTTTTCGAACCGATTGGGCGCTACAAGTGGAAGTGCTCATTTTTAGAATCCTTGTTCGATTGACTACATGACGAGCGTACGATCACGCGTTCGAAAAAGTCAAGACACTTTCGAACACACGTTTGGAACAAGCGTTCTGTTCCGGTACCTTTGAGGTACGCCTCCACTCAACAACGGGGGTGAGACATTTAAACTCGCCCACCGAAAGGATCGGCACATGGCCACCTCAGGACCCGGCGCGTCAGCCAGTGCCCCGGCGCTCACCGAACGTCAAAAGCGCATCCTCGACACGATCGAACGCTCGATCCGCGCGAATGGTTATGCGCCCACGATGCGCGAAATTGGAGAAGCTGTCGGCCTCCAGTCACCGTCCTCGGTCTCGCACCAGCTCTCCGAGCTCGAACGCAAGGGTTATATCCGCAAGGATCCGAAGCGCCCGCGCACGCTTTGGCTCGTGGACATGGACGATGAGGGCGATCCGCTCCCGAGCGACTTCGAGGCGCCCGGCTCGCCCGCGGTCAACGTTCCGCTCGTAGGTACGATCGCGGCGGGAATTCCCATTACGGCCGAGGAACAGGTCGAAGACGTCTTCGCGCTGCCTTCCCAGCTCGTGGGCGACGGCGAACTTTTCCTCCTCAAGGTCCAGGGAGATTCGATGATCGACGCCGCTATTTGCGATGGGGACTGGGTCGTCGTCCGCCAGCAAAAGGTGGCTGAAAAAGGTGAGATTGTGGCCGCCATGATTGATGGCGAAGCAACGGTGAAAACTTTCGCGCGCAGCGATGGCCACGTGTGGCTTATGCCCCACAACCCCGCCTTCACACCGATCCTCGGCGACGAGGCCGAAATTCTCGGCAAGGTCGTCGCCGTTCTCCGCGCCGTCTAGGCACCGATCGCAAGCATCGCTACTCGGCGAGCTCGGAGCGCAACCGCGTGAGCGCGGCAAGGGCCGCCTCCGGATCACGGGTTGGCCATAGCGGTGGAATCGCTTGACGAATCACCGACCCGTAGGATTTCGTTGCGAGCCGTGAATCGAGCACCGCGACCATACCGCGATCGGTTTCCGTGCGAATGAGGCGCCCCGCGCCCTGCGCCATGCTGAGCGCCGCAGCTCTGACGGCGACTTCGTAGAAACCATTGTGCCCAAGTCGCTCGTGCCGCTCCTGACGCGCCGAGGCAAGCGGGTCATCCGGCCGCGGGAACGGGATTCGGTCAATGAGCACTAGGCGGCACGCCTCCCCCGCAACATCAATGCCCTGCCAGAACGTGCGCGTTCCGAAGAGGCACGCGTCGCGGTTGTCCCGAAACCTTCCCGCGAGCGCCGCGTTCGAATCTTCACCCTGGAGGAGCACCGTGCGGCCCGTCATCCGTCGGACATGCTCCGCAGCCTCCTCAGCTGCGCGACGGGACGAAAAGAGCCCGAGCGCCCCGCCTCCGGAGGCCTCGATGAGTTCAACAATGTGCTCGAGCATCGCACTCGAGGTGCCGTCGCGGCCCGGCGCCGGCAAGTGAGACGCGACGTAAAGAATCCCCTGACGCGCATAGGCAAAGGGGGATCCAACATCGAGCGCCGACCACCACTCGCGAGGTCCCTCCCCGCTGCTCGCGCCGACGTCACTGTCGAGCTCTGCCCGTTTTTCGCCCCGGAGCCCGAACGAGAAGGCAGCGCTCTCGAATCGCCCGTTGAAGGCCAGCGTTGCCGAGGTAAAGATCGCGGTGCGCTCGTCGAGGATGCGGTTCTTCACGAGGCCCGCGACGCTCAAAGGAGCGACGTCGATAAAGGTGCGGCCGAGTGCTTCACTGCGGTTGAGATAGATGACGTCGTCTTCGTGCGGTGCGAGGAAGCGGTCGCACACATTAATGATTTCGGCGAGTTTCGCGCGAACCGACGTGCGGGCCCCCATCGTCGACGTGTCGGAAGTGTCGCCCGCGTTCTTTGCCTCGTCGCGCGCGGATTCCGCCTCAGAACGGATGCTCGTGAGCGTGTCACGCAAGCGCGGTTCGAGCTCACCCCTCACGCGTACATCGGGAAGAGGCGCGAGCGCCTCTTCGAGGGCAGCCCCCGCATCATCGAGATCGAGAGCTGTAATCCCGAGCCCGCGAAGTTCACGCACGGCCCCGCGAATCGCGCCCTGGTGAAGCGATTGCGTAACCGACGAGGTCACGCGGTCCACGAACTCATGGGCTTCATCAACGATCACGACGTCGTGTTCGGGGATGATCCCGTGCCCGTCGAACGCGTCAATCGCGTAGAGGGCGTGGTTCGTGACCACCAGGTCTGCCTCGCGCGCGAGCGCCCGATTGCGCTCCGCAAAGCATTCGTCGTGGAACGGACACGAGGTGCCAATGCACTGGGACCCGGTGACGGAGACCTGCCGCCAAGCGCGATCAGAGACAGGAGTGTCGAGCTCGTCGCGATCGCCGGTGTCGGTGACCTGCGCCCATTCGCGGAGCCTCTGGACTTGGGCTCCGAGGCGCTCGGAGTCGTTCTTCACGCCCGTCACGGAGGCTTCCGCGAAGAGCGCGCCGGGATCGAGGTCATCGGGATAGCCACCTTCGAGCTTATGGAGGCACACGTAGTTCCCCCGCCCTTTGAGGAGGCTGTAGCTCGGCACCCGCCCGAGTTCGGTTCCGAGCGCCTCAACGATCCGAGGGAGATCCTTCTCCACGATTTGGCTTTGCAGGGCGAGCGTCGCGGTTGTGATGACGACTGGTGTCTCCCTCTCGACCGCGCGCTTAAGCGCTGGCACGAGATACGCGAGAGACTTGCCCGTTCCTGTGCCAGCCTGAGCAATGAGGTGGCGGCGAAGATCGATGCTGCGCTCAATCGCGCTTGCCATGGCACGCTGCCCCGGTCTATCGGCCCCGCCAACCGCAGCAACAGCCGAGGTGAGCAGGTTCTCGAGACCCGTGTCGGAAGCGTTCACTGACGCGCCGCAGCGAGGTCGGAGGCGAGGGATTCGTCGACCCGTGCGACAAGGCGCGTCCCCTCGGCGAGAAACTCCTCGCGCACGAGTTCACCTTGAGTGTGCACGCGCGACACAAGGTCACCTCGCGTGTAGGGCACGACGATGTCGATTTCGACCGCAGGACGCGGAAGCATGTCGGCGATCAGCTCGCGAAGCTCCTCGATCCCCTCGCCCGTACGTGCGGAAACAACGGCCGAGTGCTCCACTTGCGAGCGGAGCCGCGCGAGAGTCTCCGGGCTCGCGAGATCGGCCTTGTTGAGGGCGACGATTTCGGGCACGTCGAACCCCTCGATGTCGGAGAGCACGGCCCTCACGGCGCGAATCTGCCCTTCGGGATCGGGGTGGGAGGCGTCGACAACGTGCAGGAGTAGGTCCGCCCCGGACACCTCTTCGAGCGTGGAACGGAAGGCCTCCACAAGCTCGGTGGGAAGGGAGCGCACGAATCCGACGGTATCCGCGAAGGTAAACTCGCGACCGTCGGGCGTTACCGACCGGCGCACGGTCGGGTCGAGTGTCGCGAACAGGGCGTTCTCCACGAGCACCCCGGCTCCCGTGAGGCGATTGAGAAGGGAAGACTTCCCGGCGTTCGTGTATCCGGCGATCGCGACGGAGGGGATGTTGTTGCGCTTGCGGTCGGCGCGTTTTGCTTCGCGCGAGGGTTCCATCGCCTTGATATCGCGCCTAAGTTTCGCCATGCGTGTGCGAATGCGGCGGCGATCAAGTTCGATCTTTGTTTCGCCGGGGCCGCGTGAGCCGATTCCTGCGCCGCCCGCGACGCGTCCGCCCGCCTGCCGGGACATCGATTCGCCCCAACCGCGAAGGCGAGGAAGAAGGTATTCGAGCTGCGCGAGTTCAACCTGGGCCTTACCCTCGCGGGACTTCGCGTGCTGCGCAAAGATGTCGAGGATGAGCGCCGTGCGATCGATGACCTTGACCTTGATGATGTCTTCAAGCGCTCGACGCTGCGAGGGGGCGAGCTGACCGTCGCAGATCACGGTGTCGGCGTGAAGGTCGGCGACGATTTCGGCGAGCTCTTTCGCCTTACCGGAACCAAGGAATGTCGCGGGGTCGGGGTGCGCGCGGCGCTGCATAACGCCATCGAGCACGCGAGAACCAGCCGTCTCCGCGAGGGCGGCAAGTTCGCGCATGGAGTTCTCGGCGTCTTCGACGTTGCCGGTCGTAAATAACCCCGCAAGTACCACGTTTTCGAGGCGGAGCTCGCGATATTCGACTTCGGTGACGTCTTCAAGGTCGGTGCGCAGCTGGTCGACTCGGCGAAGCGAGTGACGTTCGGCCAGATCGAGCTGGTCTCCGTCGGCGTCGCTTTCATACGTGGTCGCTGAGATCGACGCGTCGCCCCGCGAGAGCACGCGCTGCATGATCGAGGCTTCGCGCGGGCCGCTCTCCGCGCCATCGTGGTCGGCATCTTGCGGCGCTATGTCGGTGGTCTCGAATTCGGGATCGGGAATGAAGGGCGTCAAGTGCGTCTTTACTCCGGGTTCTCTCGGTGGGGCCTCACGTGAGGCATGCGTATAAGTGTGTCACGTCCATCCCTCGGAGGGGAGCTTTTCGCGTGCTGCGCCACTACACTCCTCACTGTGACAAGCGACGCCCACTACTTCTCCCCCAGGCCCGGAAGCGACCTCGAGCGCCGAGAACTCCGTGTCCACCTCGCGGGCGCCGAGCGTAACCTCGTGACCGCGAAAGGGCTCTTCAGCTTCGATGGGCTCGATAAGGCTACGGCGATTCTCCTCGCGCACGCGGATCTCTTTGCGCCGATCGCACCTGGCAGCGACGTGCTCGATATCGGATGCGGCTGGGGGCCCATCGCCTTGAGCCTCGCGCTCGAACAACCCGAGTGCCGCGTCACAGCTATCGACATCAATCCGCATGCGCGAACCGTCACGCGCGAGAATGCCGCGCGGCTCGGCCTCACGAATGTCACGGTCGCCGCCCCCGAAGACATCCCCGAGAGCGCACGCTTCGACGCGCTCTGGTCGAATCCGCCGATCCGCATCGGCAAGAGCGAGCTTCATGCCCTTCTCGCACGGTGGATCGGGCAGCTTCACGGCACGGGAAGCGCGGCGATGGTCGTCGGCAAGAACCTCGGCGCCGACTCTCTCGCAACCTGGATGGCCAGGCAGTTCCCCGCGCGCCGGGTCGAGAAGGTTCATTCCTCGAAGGGATTCCGCTTGCTCGGCGTGGGCCCGGAGCGTTCGGAAAGCTAAGGTCGTTCGAAAGGCACGGGTAGCGTCGGAATTCCGACGGCTGCCTAGCCTTCCGACTTTCCGCGCGTGTTCGCGGGGCTGCCTGCTTTAAGTTCGCCGAGCTCGGCGGGACCCGTAAGTGTCATGTCACCGTAAGCATCCCAACCGATCTCAAGGCGCCCGCCACGCACGTCGACGCGCCACGGCTCGCGCGTGTCGTCGTTGCGCGCCGCCGCAAGCGCGGCGGCAACGGCCGTCGCCCCCGTTCCACACGAGAGGGTCTCCCCCACACCTCGTTCGAAAACTCGCATGGCAACGTGCCGTTCTCCGCGCGTCTCAACGAACTCGATATTCGTACCGTGTTCGGGGTCGGGGTCGAGATCGGGGCGCTCGCTGAGGTCAAGATCCTCAAGCGCGAGGGCCTCGGGCAACTCAACAACCGTGTGGGGGTTGCCGACGTTCACGTCCGTTCCCTCGACAAGCTGATCGCCGATGCGCACGATGCGCTTCGTCTCCTCGACCGTGACGGGTCCCATGCCCACACGCACTCGCCACTGAGGGCCCTCCTCGAGAACCTCGACCGTGCGCACGCCCGCACGGGTCATCACGTCGAAGACCCTCTCTTCGACGTAACCGCGGTCGACGAGGAAAGCAGCGTAGGCGCGAACACCGTTGCCGCACATCTGCGCGATCGTTCCATCGGCGTTGCGGTAATCCATGAACCATGTGGGCGGGTTCTCGAGGTTTTTACTCGAAGGATCTCCAAGGCATCGAGTTCGGATCGCGCGAATGACGCCGTCGGTTCCCGCGGGACCAGCGAGTTCGCGCACCCGTGCGACGTTTAGTTCGCCGCGGCCCGCCGGGTCATCGATCATCACGAAGTCATTCTTGGTTGCACTCGCGTAGCTGAGGGCTTTGCGAGCTTCGGGACGTGAGGGTGCAGAGTCCATGGCCCGATCATAGGCACGGCGAGGTCATTCTTCATGCTTCAGCCGCGAGCTGCTCTCAGCTGCGTGCGCAATCTCGCGCTCAATCATTGCGAGGGCAGCGTCGGAATCCTCCCCCGGCACCCACGTAAGGCGCGTATCGCGGCGGAACCACGTGTCCTGCTTGCGCACGAGGCGCCGCGTGTTGGTGATCGTCGAATCGATGGCTTCGTCGAGACTCATTTTCCCGCGCACGTGGGCGATCATTTGGGCGTATCCAATCGCCTGGCGCGCCGTCACGCCGCGTTCGATGCCGATGTCCAGCAGCTCCTCCACCTCCTCGCGAAAACCCTCCTCGATCATGCGGTGCACGCGCGCTTCGACGCGTTCGTGGAGCCTCTCCCGTTCGAGGCTCACGGCCACGTACGCGATCGCGGGATCGTGAAACGTGTAGGTCGGCAAAAACGCCGAAAATGGCTTCCCGGTCAGGCGGTGCACCTCGAGCGCGCGGACGATCCTGCGTTCATCACGCGGGGCGATCTTCTTCGCTGCGGCGGGATCGGCCTTGGCAAGCTCGGCGTGGGCGGCACCCGTCCCCACCTCCCGCACGTGAGCTTCGATCTCCGTGCGCACGGCGGGATCCGACGGTGGAAAGGCCATCACGTCGGTAAAGGCCCGCACGTAGAGCCCCGAGCCACCGACGACGACGGGAAGTTTGCCCCTTTCGCGGATCTCATCCGCAAGACGTCTCGCCTCCCGTTGAAACGTCGCGACGCTTGCCTCTTCGGTGACGTCGAGGATGTCGAGGAGGTGGTGCGGAATTCCGCGGCGCTCTCGGCGCGTGACCTTCGCCGTCCCCACGTCCATGCCGCGGTAGAACTGGAGGGCATCGGCGTTGATCACTTCGCCGCCGATCCGCTCGGCGGTGTCGATCGCGAGGGCGCTTTTACCTGTCGCCGTCGCCCCCGCAATCACCACGAGAGGCAGTGCCTGCTCGCCTGGATCAGCGTGTGGTTTACAGCTCTGGGCGGAGTGTGGCACGCGCCCTCCTTTCGATCGTGTCCCGATGTTTCGCGTGGTGCGCCGAAAATCGGTAGCGTAGTTGCGACCCGTCGTTTACCGGCCCCGGGCCGGACACCGTAGAAAGGCAGCCGATGTCGAACGGCCCCTCGCACGATGCCGCACCCGCCGGCGAAAAATTCACCATCGAGCGCCTCGAGGATTCTCTCGAGCGGCTTGGCTATGCCTTCGTCGAAGATGACGACACGCCGAACGTGCTGCGCGCACGCTTCGATCACTATCCTTTCACGTTCGCTGTCGCGGGCGAGCACTCGCACATCCTCGTGATCCGCGGTCGGTGGAATGAGCTTCTCGCTGCTCAGCAGAAGCTCGAGGCTACGCGGCTGTGCAACCACTGGAACATGGAGCGAATGTGGCCAAAGGCGTACGTGCGCCGCGAAAATGACACGGCCCTTGGCGTGTACGGCGAGCTCGTTTTCGACTATTTCTACGGCGTGAGCGATGAGGCGATCGACCGCGCGATCACGTGCGCGCTCTCGACGACGGTCGCGTTCTTCTCGAATCTCGCCGCGCATGTGAGCGACCACGACGAGGCCGAAGCCTGAGCGAGGCGCGACATTCTCGCTGGGCCCTTTAACTGCCGGGGCGCCTGAGGCTCGGAAGGCCGAGGCTCACGGGGCCGCCCGAACCGCCGGTGCCACAGGCATCCGGCTCGTCCTCGCCATGTTCTCGGCGCTCCCACGCATCGCCCGCGCGAGTGCGACGCACCTCAAATTCGCCGCCCTCGGCGCCCGAGTCAGCGATGAGGTAGAAAGGCGCGGCCTTGGTCACGCGCGCACGCACGACGTCGCCGGGGCGTGGCCGCTCATCCGCCGGGTATCCCGCGGGGAGGGCGACGTGCACGAGGCGACCGTCTTCAGCTCTGCCCGAAATACGGTGGGTCTCGGCGTCGCGGTCACCTTCGCCTTCGGCGATGAGCACGCTCACCTCGGCTCCAACCTTTTTCGCGTTTTCTTCGGCGGCGATGCGATCCTGTAGTGCCACGAGGCGCTCGAACCGCTCCTGGACGACTTCCTTCGGAATCTGCTCTTCCATCTCCGCCGCGGGGGTTCCGGGGCGCGGCGAGTACTGGAACATGAAGGCGCTTGAGAAGCGCGAGGCTTCGACGACATCGAGGGTTTTTTGGAAGTCTTCCTCGGTTTCACCGGGGAAGCCCACGATAATGTCGGTCGTGATCGCGGCGTGCGGGATCTTCTCGCGGACCTTCTCAAGGATTCCGAGGAACTTCTTCGAGCGGTAGGAGCGCCGCATCGCCTTGAGCACGGCATCGCTCCCGGATTGCAGCGGCATGTGCAGCTGCGGCATGACGTTCGGGGTTTCCGCCATCGCCTCGATCACGTCGTCGGTAAACATCGCTGGGTGCGGCGAGGTGAATCGCACACGCTCGAGGCCTTCGATGTCACCGCACGCGCGCAAAAGCTTCGCGAATGCCCCGCGGTCGCCGAACTCAACCCCGTACGAGTTGACGTTCTGCCCAAGCAGGGTCACTTCAAGAGCTCCCTGGTTTACGAGCTCCTTGACTTCGGCGAGAATCTCGCCGGGGCGGCGATCCTTTTCCTTTCCTCTCAAAGAGGGAACGATGCAGAACGTGCACGTGTTGTTGCAGCCCACAGAAATCGATACCCACCCTGCATACGCGCTTTCGCGCTTCGTGGGAAGAGTGGAGGGGAATACCTCGAGTGACTCGAGAATTTCGACCTGTGCTTCTTTTTGGACGCGTGCGCGATCGAGGAGCACGGGGAGCGAGCCAATGTTGTGGGTGCCGAACACGACGTCCACCCATGGCGCGCGATCGGTGATCGTCGAGCGGTCTTTTTGCGCGAGGCAGCCGCCCACGGCGATCTGAAGGTTTGGGTTCGCGTCTTTTGCGGGGCGCAACTGGCCGAGGTTGCCGTAAAGGCGGTTGTCGGCGTTTTCGCGCACGGCGCACGTGTTGAAGACGATGACATCGACATCGCCGTTCAGCGGGTCAGCACCCTCGGCGGCTGGGGTGTATCCCGCCTGCTCGAGGAGGCCCGTGAGGCGCTCGGAGTCGTGGACGTTCATCTGGCAACCAAACGTGCGTACCTGGTAGGTGCCGCGCGCCGGGGCGTCATTCTCGTTGAGGATCGCTAGTTCGCTCATGGTCTTCCTAGGATACGTAGCAGCTCCCTTACGGGCACGATCAGGACCGGGTGACTCCTGCCGCATCAGGTCACATACGCGGTACGTCGAACCCGCCTTTCATCCATGAGCTCCGCATCCAGATCGTCTCTTTCTCACATACGCGGTTCGTCGAACCCGCCTTTCATTCCCTGGCTGTCCAACGTACCAAACGCCTCACGCGAGAGGTCTCTGGCTTGTGCGTGCTTCGCTACGGGGAAAAAGATGGGGGGTGGTGTTTGCAGTCGTAGTCGACTGTAAACACCACCCCTCGTGCGTGCTCTTAGGGCACGTCCTTGGGATCAGCCTCGCCCTAGGCCATCACCTAGGACCACCGGCCCGCCTTAGGATCGCCTGTTGCGGCGGCCCGCTACCAGGATCGTGCACCCCGCAACAATCGTGAAGAGGCCGGCTGCAGCACTCAACCCAATCGGGGCACCAGTACGCGGCAAAGGCAAACCAGACTGCGGCTTCACCGGCTTCGCCGGCTTTGCAGGCGCGGCAGGCGTATCGGGCTTATCTACCGCATTACACGCCGAGTTATTGCCCTCGCCATCGCTATCGCCTGGCATCGACACTTCGTTGAACAAACCACCCGTCGACGCCGTGCCACTGTTCGTGTCACACGCCGCGGCCGCAGCCCAATCAGCCTTCGCGTCGTACGAGCCTGAGACCACAACCTCGAACGACTTCGAACCACCAAAGGCAAGCTCCACGCCGTCCGTCACCGTGAACGCGCCATCTGTGAGGGCAACCTTCTTGCCATCAACCATCGCGCTCGTCACCGTGAAACCAGCAGGAACACGAGGCGTATCCGTCACCGCTTGCGAGGTGCCCTTCACCTCACCAGTGTTCGACACCGTCACCCTGTACGTCGACGACCATGTTCCGTTCTCGGCGCTCGCCTCACCAGGCTCCTTCTTCACCGCAAACAACGGATCCTTCACCACCGCATTACACGCAGTGTTATTCACATCGCCGTCACTATCACCGTTCATCGTGACCTGATTGACGAAACCACCGCCGGTCGAGTCCTCACCCTCACCAGCACACTTCGCGGCAGAAGCCCAATCAGCCCCAGCCGGCTCATACGAACCAGACACCACAACCGCGAACGACTTCGACTCACCCGGAGCAAGCTCCACGCCATCCGTCACAGTGAAGGCACCGTCCTTGAGCACAACCTCCGTGCCTTCAACAGTGGCCTTCTGGATCTCGAAGCCCTTCGGCGCAGAAGGCATATCCGTCACCAGCTGCGACATACCCTTCAGCACGCCAGTGTTCGACACCGTCACCGTGTAGGTCGAGGACCATGAACCCTGATCAGCGCTTGCCTCACCAGGCTCCTTCTTCACCGCAAACTTCGGATCATCCTCAACCGTGGCACACGCAGTGTTGTTCTCGGCACCGTCAGAATCACCATCCATCGCGACCTCGTTGACGAAACCATGAGCACCCTCAGAAGCACCCTCACCGGCGCACTCAGAAACCTCAGACTCCACAACCAGGCTCGGATCGAACGAACCCGAGATCACAACCGTGAACGTCTTCGACTCACCAGGAGCAAGCTCCACGCCATCGGTCACAGTGAACACGCCATCCCTAAGAGCAACATCCTTACCCTCAACAGCCGCGTTGGAGACCGTGAAGCCCTTCGGCAGCGCAGGCGTGTCCGTCACCGTTTGCGACGTACCCGAAAGCACACCGGTATTCGACACCGTCACCGTGTAAGAAGACGACCACTTGCCATTCACGGCAGTCACCTCACCGGAGGCTTCCTTCTTCACCGCAAACTTCGGATCATCCTCAACCGTGGTACACGCAGTGTTGTTGCCATCGCCATCACTATCACCGTTCATCGTGACCTCGTTGACGAAACCATGAGCACCCTCAACAGCACCCTCACCGGCGCACGCTGAGACCTCAGACTCCACAACCTTCGCAGGATCGAACGAACCCGAGATCACAACCGTGAAGCTCTTCGACTCACCAGGAGCAAGCTCCACGCCATCCGTCACAGTGAACGAACCATTCTCGGCACGCTCAACAGAGGCATCATCAACACTCACAGCATCAATCGCGAAGCCCTGGGGTACCGCCGGTG